>NZ_JANODA010000032.1:0-48391 GCF_031412435.1 Brevundimonas sp. | reverse complement strand
CCTGCCCTGCGCCGTCGTGCTGGGCGCCGATCCGGGCACGATCCTGGCGGCCGTGACGCCAGTGCCCGACACCCTGTCGGAATATCAGTTCGCCGGTCTGATGCGCGGCCAGAAGGCCGAACTGGTTCCCTGCAAGACCGTGCCCCTGATGGTCCCCGCCAACGCCGAGATCGTGCTGGAAGGCCACGTTCTGTTCGACGAGCACGCCGCTGAGGGCCCCTACGGCGACCACACCGGCTACTACAACTCGGTCGAGACCTTCCCGGTCTTCCAGGTCACCGCCATCACCATGCGGAGGGACCCCATCTATCTGACCACCTTCACCGGCCGCCCGCCCGACGAGCCCTCGGTGCTGGGCGAGGCGCTGAACGAGGTCTTCATCCCCCTGCTGCGCGCGCAGTTCCCCGAGATCACCGACTTCTGGCTGCCGCCCGAGGGCTGCAGCTACCGCATCGCCGTGGTGTCGATGAAGAAGGCCTACCCCGGCCACGCCAAGCGCGTGATGATGGGCGTCTGGAGCTATCTGCGCCAGTTCATGTACACCAAATGGGTCATCGTCGTGGACGACGACATCGACGCCCGAGACTGGAAACAGGTCATGTGGGCCATGGCCACCAAGATGGATCCGGCCCGCGATATCACCCTGATCGAGAACACCCCGATCGACTACCTCGACTTCGCCAGCCCCGAGAGCGGCCTCGGCTCCAAGATCGGCCTGGACGCCACCGACAAATGGCCGCCCGAGACGAAGCGCGAATGGGGCGAGGAAATCCGCATGGACCGCGAAGTCATAGACCGCGTCTCGACGATGTGGGATCGCCTCGGATTACCGGGCGACGGGACGCCGATCTGGAAGTAGAATCCGCGTTGAAAACCGCCTGGGGGGCGATTTGAGCGACTTCGAGTTCTTCTTTAGCTTCTACGGCCTGCTGCTGGGTCTTTCGGTCGCCGAGCTGGTCGGCGGGTTCTCGCGGGTGCTTCATGAGCGCCAGCGGGTGCGCTTCGGCTGGCTGACGCCCCTGCTGGCCCTGTTTGTGGCCCTCGACCTGGCGACGTTCTGGAACCAGGCCTGGCGCTTCTTCCGGGACGCCCCCTTCAATCCGGCCCTGCTCCTGATCGGCCTGGTTATCGCGGCTACCTTCTACATCGCCGCCAGCGTCACCTTCCCGCGCGTGACGGCCGAGGGGGTCGAGACCCGGATCGACCTCGACGACCATTTCTGGGCCCATCGCCGCGTGGTGTTCGGCTGCGTCTTGGCCGCCAATGCCATGGTCTGGGCGCTGCTTGGCCTTCTGGCTCTCGCCGACCCGGCCTGGTCCGCATTCTGGACCCCGCGCCTCATCTTCGGTGTCATCCTGTTCGCCGTCTGCAATGCGACGGCCGCGTTTGCGCCGCAGCGAAGCGTCGTGATCGGGGCGCTCATCGTGGTTCTTGCCTACACACTGTGGAACATGGTGCGGGCAGGCTCGCAGCTCATCGCCGCAGGAGCATGGTCGCCGCCCGTTTGACGCCACCAAGGCTTGCAAGATCGACCCTATGGGACGACGAAGGGCCATGCGCACCGCCCTCCTGTTCGCGGCCCTGGCCGCCCTGTGTTCGAGTCCCGCCATGTCCCAGTCGCTCACAAACACCGCCGCCTGGGACCAGCCCTTCCTGCCCCCCGCCCTCGATTGGAACGGTGCCAGCCGGGCCCTTCTGGCCGACCCGTCCAACCCCTGGATCACCGATTTCGAGCGCGACCCGGCCCGTGACGTCAGCCCTGACTACGCGGCCACCCGCGCCTGGTTCGACCGTCTGGACGCCGCCTCCGACCTGATCCGGATCGAACAGTTTGGCATCTCGCCCGAGGGCCGTCCGATCTATGCCGTCATCGCCTCCCGCGACGGCGCGACCCTCGATCCGGCCAAGCCCGTCCTTCTGGCCCACGCCGGCATCCACCCCGGCGAGATCGACGGCAAGGACGCGGGCATGATGCTGCTGCGAGACATCGCGTTCGGCGACAAGGGCGACCTGCTGGACCGTGCCAACCTCGTGCTGATCCCCATCCTGTCGGTCGACGGCCATGAGCGGGCCTCTCCCTACAGCCGCCCCAACCAGCGCGGCCCCCGCATCCAGGGCTGGCGCAACACCAGCACCAACCAGAACCTGAACCGCGACTTCCTCAAGCTGGACCAGCCCGAGATGCGGGCCCTCCGCACCTTCATCAACGCCCTGAAGCCGGAGCTGTATCTGGACATCCACGTCACCGACGGCATGGATTACCAGTACGACATCACCTACGGCTTCAACGGCGAGTTCGACTCCTACAGCCGCTCCCCGGCCTCGTCCGCCTGGCTGGACGACGTGTTCAAGCCCGCGCTCGACGCGGCGCTGGAGGCCGAGGGCCACATCCCCGGCCGGCTGGTGTTCGGCATCGACGACCAGAACCCCCGCGCCGGTCTGAATGACGGCGGCCTGGGCGAGCGCTTCTCCAACGGCTGGGGGGCGGCCGCCCATGTCCCGACGGTCCTGATCGAGAACCACAGCCTCAAGCCCTATGCGCAGCGCGTGCTGGGCACCTATGTTTTCATGGAGGCGTCGCTGCGCCTCCTCGCCGAACAGGCCGGGCCCCTGCGCGCTGCCATCACCGCCGATCAGGCCCTGCGCCCGGCCGAGATCCCCGCCAACTTCGAGGCCGACCCCGTCCCGCACCAGACCCGCGCCTTCAAGGGCGTGCTTTACGAAACCTACGACAGTCCGGCCTCGGGTCGGCAAGAGATCCGCTGGCTGGGTCGCCCGGACACCGAGGTATGGCAGTTGCCCTACTATGGCTCCCGTCCGTCGCTCAGCCTGCGCCGCCCGACCGCCTACTGGGTCCCGGCCTATCGCACCGACCTGATCGAGCGCCTGCGCCTGCACGGGCTCGCCTTGGAAACGCTGGATGCCCCGCGCACCGTTGCGGTCGAGATGTTGCGCCTCAACGATCCCACGATCGCCACGCGGGCCAATGAGGGTCACGTCCAGATGGCCGTCACCGACGTCACGCCCATGCAGCGCCACTGGACCTTTGCGCCCGGATCGGTTCGCGTGCCGACGGATCAGCCGCTGGGCGACATCGCCGTCCTGCTGCTGGAGCCGCAGTCGTCAGAGAGCTTCTTCGCCTGGGGCCTGTTCCCGGAAATCCTCAGCCGCGTCGAATACATCGAGGGCTATGCGATCGCACCGCTCGCCGAAGCCATGATGGCGGCCGATCCGGCGCTCAGGGCCGCGTTCGAAGCGAAGGTGGCGTCCGATCCCGCCTTCGCAGCGAACGGAGACGCCAGATTGTCATGGTTCTACGAACGAACCCCGTTCTATGATGACCGCTACCGGCTCTATCCCGTTGCACGCGAGAACTGATCCATGGCCCTCCTGACCGACATGACCGCCGCCCAGGCCGCGGCCCTGTGGAGCGGCCTCATGGTCCTCCTTATGGTCTTCCTCGCCTCGCGCGTGATCATGACCCGCCGGGCCAACCGCGTTCTGCTCGGAGACGGCGGAAACGCCGAGCTCAGCCTGGCCAGCCGTATCTTCGGCAATGCGTCGGAGTACATCCCCGCCGGCATCGGTGCCCTGGCGTTGCTGACCCTGCTTGGCATGCCCGGGCCCGCCATCCATGTCGTCGGCGGCATGCTATTCCTGGGTCGCCTGATCCATGCCTTCAGCCTCAGCAACAGGAAACCGACGATCGGTCGCGTCATCGGCATGACCCTGACCCTGTTCGCCCTGTTCGGTGCCGGAGGCATGCTGGTGGTTCACGCCTTCATCGGCACACCGCACGGCTAGGGCCGTTGCGGGCAAGGCCCGGGTCCGCCATATCGGGCCATGCCTGACAGCCTGACGTCCCCCGACATCCTGCACGACCTTGTGGCCGCCGCCCTCCGGGCCGGGGCCGATGCCGCCGAGGCCGTGACGGCCGAGCGCGCCTCCCTCTCAGTGGGTGTCCGCAACGAGGCCCTGGAAGACGTCGAACGCGAGGAAAGCCGCGATCTGGGCCTGCGGGTCTTCGTGGGCCGCCGCCAAGCCTCCGTGTCGGCCTCCGACCTTTCCCCCGCGACCCGGGCCCGCCTGATCGAGCGCGCGGTCGCCATGGCCCGTCTCGCGCCCGAAGACCCCTGGTCGGCCCTCGTCCCCGCAGACCGTCTGGCACGGGGCCCCTTCGCGGACCTGCAGCTGTACGATCCGTCCGAGCGATCCGCCGCCGAACTGGAACGTGTCGCGGCCGAAACCGAATCGGCTGCCCTCGCCGTCCCCGGCGTCGCGCGCTCGGAGGGTGGCCATGCCTCGACCGCCTCCAGCCGATGGCGTCTGGTCACGTCCGAGGGCTTCGAAGGAGCCTATGGTGCCACGGGCTTTTCTCTGGGCGCAGGCGTCATCGCCGAAAAGGACGGGGCGATGGAGCGCGGCGGCGAAAGCCGCTCGACCCGCTGGCTGTCGGACCTGCCGGATGCCGCCAGCATCGGTGCCGAGGCCGGTCGCCGCGCCATCGAGCGCCTGTCGCCCCGCAAGATCGCCTCGACCACGGCACCGGTCATCTTCGATCGCCGCGTCGCCGGACAGGTGCTGTCGCCACTCCTCGGGGCCATCTCCGGCCCGTCGATCGCCCGCGGCACCTCCTTCCTCAAGGATCGGATGGGTCAGTCCGTCCTGCCCCGCGGGGTCAGCCTGGTCGAGGATCCCTTCCGGATGCGCGGCCTAGGCTCCGCGCCCTTCGACGACGAGGGCTCACCGGTCACGGCCCGGAGCCTGGTCGATGACGGCGTCCTGACCACATGGCTGCTGAACGCCTCGGCCGCCGCCCAGCTCGGCCTAGAGAGCACCGGCCACGCCTCGAGGGGGCTGGCGGGACCGCCCGGGGTCTCGACGCACAACGTCCACCTGACGCCCGGCGACCTAGACCGCGACGGCCTGATGAAGCGCGCGGGCGCGGGCCTGATCATCACCTCCATGTTCGGCCCCTCGCTGAACGCCAACACCGGGGACTGGTCCGCCGGCGTCTCGGGCCTGTGGTTCGAGAACGGCGAGATCGCCTGGCCGGTCAGCGAGATCACCGTCGCCGGCAACCTGATCGACCTCTGGGCCCGCATGGTGCCCGGGTCGGACCTGGAGTTCCGGTCGAGCTTCAACAGCCCGTCCCTGCTGATCGACGCCGTCGCCATCGCGGGCAAATGACCGACCTGGGCTCCGACCTTCACCTGATCCGCGCGGCCGCCCTGCGCGCCGGTGCCCTGGCCGAGGCCGAGCGCGACCGCGGCCTTCGGATCGATCACAAGGTCGGGGGTTCCCCCGTCACCAACGCCGACCTCGCCGTGGACGCCATGCTGAAGGCCGAACTGCTGACTGCCCGGCCCGATTACGGCTGGCTGTCCGAGGAGACGCCCGACACACCCGGGCGCCTTTCGAAAGCGCGCATCTTCGTCGTCGATCCGATCGACGGCACCGTCGCCTATATGAAGAACCAGCCCTGGTGGTGCGTGCCCATCGCCATCGTCGAGGATGGCGTGCCCATAGCAGCCGTCATCCACGTGCCGGCCTTGAACGAGACCTTCGAGGCGACCCTGGAAGGCGGCGCGCGCCTGAACGGCCGCACGATCATGGCGTCGGACGTCGACACGCTTGATGACGCGGCTGTCCTCGCCGATGCCCGCCTCATGGAGGGACCCCACTGGCCCGAGCCCTGGCCGCCCATGCGCTACGAGAAGCGCAATGCCCTGGCCTATCGTATGGCCCTGGTCGCGTCGGGAGCCTTCGACGCCGCTATCGCCCTGACGCCCAAATGGGACTGGGACGTCTGCGCGGGGGCCCTGATCGCCACCGAAGCGGGTGCGAAAGTCAGCGATCATCACGGCCGCCCCTGGCGGTTCAACCAGCCCGATCCCCGTCAGGCCAGCCTGGTCTGCTCCGCGCCGGCGCTGCACCCGTTGATCCTGCGGCGCACAGGGCCTATCCCGCTGGCGACCTGACCCCTCCGCTCCCGCCGGAAAGCCATTCATGACCGACGCCCCCAATACCGCCGATCCGCAGCTGCTTCACCTCGTCATCGGTGGAGAACTCCGCCACCTGGATGCGCCCGTCTTCCGGGACCTGTCCAAGGTCGAGTTCGTCGGTGCCTTCCCCAACTATGCCGAGGCCAAGGCCGCCTGGAAGGCCCGCGCCCAGGCCACGGTCGACAACGCCCACATGCGCTTCTTCATCCTTCACGCCCACCGGATGATCGATCCCCGCGGCGAGGCGATCAGCGGTTGAATCCTCGCCACATTCGGGCGTTAGCTTGTCTGGCCACAGGAGCGACACGATGATTCCGACCCTTATCGTTCTGGGATTTCTGGCCTTCGGCGTGGCCATCGTGGCCTTTGCCACGCGGCATCGCGGACCGGGCGCAGCACCGGCGCCCCTCGATCCCCAGACCGGCTGGAACGATCCGATCACGCCCGCCAACGTCTCCACGAGCGAAGACCCCTTCGCCCACGCGCCCCAGATGGCGGTCGTCGACCCCGTGCGCACCACCGAGCCGCACGCATGACCCTTTTCGGCACCACACTGGACGGCGGCCAGATCGCAAGCCTCATCGGACTGCTGGCTGTTCTTGGGCTCTGGATCGGAGCCTTCGGCCGCGAGCGGGGCTATGCCCGCTGGTTCAAGGCCAGGGAAGCGGATCGCAAGGCGCGGCACGAAGCCGGCAAGGCCCCTCCGGCAAGCGACCCCGACAAGCCCCCGACCGGACCCTGGGGCTGACGGCTACTCCCGCTTCAGCAGCCGTTCGGTCAGCAGGGTTCCCCACCAGGACGCCCGGAAGCGCTGGCGCATCGCCCAGGGGTCATAGGCATCGGACTCGACCCACTCCATGAACCCCACGCCGGTCGGCTCCACCTCGTTGATGTAGGTCTCGACGAAATAGTCCAGCACCCCCGTCAGCCCCTCACGGCTGTGCAGGTAGCGCTTGGACAGCTCGCGCTTCGCTTCGGAGATCGGCTCGCCGAGGTGAAAGTGCCGATAGAACACCGCCATCAGCCCCGCCCGGTCCGCGCCCGATTTGCAATGGATCAGGGCGGGATACTCGATCGAGGCGAACAGGTCGCGCGCCCGCTGCACGCGGTCCCTGGACGGCGGATCGCGCGAGTCGAGCGGGGCGTCGATCAGCGTCAGGCCCAGCCTCTCGCACGCCGCCTTCTCGAGCCAGTAATAGCCTTCGTCACGCTCGCCGCGCAGATTGATGACCGTCTTGATGCCCCGCCGGGCCCAGCCTTCGAGCTGGCGCGGCGATGGCTGGTTGGTCCGGACCAGATCCGGCCCGATCCAGTGGGCGTTCGAAAACGCCAGCCTCAGGAAGGCGTGATCGTTCCAGAAAAGGTCCCGCTCCGCTGCCTTCAGGCCGGCCTGCGTGCTCAGGTCAAATCTGCTCATCTGGTGAGACATAGACAGGGCGACACGCCGCGTCATCCCGTGCAGGATCATCGCACCGCCCCGCAGCCTTCTGAAGTGTCCCATGCGCCTCTCTGTTCTCGCCCTGGTCCTGCTGCCCGTTCTCGCCGGTGCCTGTTCGCCGCCCGACGATGACGTTGCCACGGTGACAGGGTCGACAGCCGCTCCGCCAGCCGCTGGTTCGGGCCAGATGGACCCGGGCAGCGACCCCGCACTCGGCGCTGCGATTGCGCAGGCGCTGGGCGATTCGGCGGAGAATACCCGCCTTGTCGTCCGGTTCGCCCCGGGCCAGACGCCCCCTTTGGCGCTGGTCTATCTCGTCGGATCCGACTGGTGCGGTAGCGGCGGGTGCAACCTTCTCATCCTTCGCCAGACGACAAACGGTTGGGCCGAGGTCGGCAACGTCGCGCGGTCTGGTGCACCGGTCCGGGTCCTGGCGACCTCCACCAACGGCCTGCCCGACCTCGGGGTCCTCGTGTCCGGTGGCGGCGGCCCGCCGGCCTATGAAGCGAAGCTGGCCTTCGACGGTCAGTCCTATCCACGGTTTCCGCCAGACGAGGCCCTGGTCGGCGCGCAGGGCACGGTCGTCATCACCGACGCCGACATCGCAGCGCCGGCCGAGTGATCCCTTGACTTGCGGGGCGACGCGTCCGACCTCCGCCCCATGAGTTCGCCCGTGAACGACGAGAAAGCCCCCCTGCGCCCGCTGCTGGTGCGGATCTGGCGCGACTATCTCTCGCATCACAAGTCCGCGCTGTTCGCGTCGATCCTGTGCGCGGTGGCCGCCGGCGGCCTGAACGCCCTGACCCTGAAGCTGCTGGAGCCTGCGATCAACGGCCTGTTCGTCGATCCGGACGCGCCGATCAGGCTGTGGGGCCTGTTTCCCATCCCGCCTGGGCAGAGTCTGATCTGGATCCCCGCCGCGATCGTCGCCGTGGCGTTCGTGTGGACCCTTGCGTCGCTGGGCCAGGCCGCCCTCGTCAATCGCCTGGGCCACGGGATCGTCGGCGACATCCAGGTCCGTCTGTTCGGAGCGATGATCCGCGCCGACCTGGCCCGCCTGCGCAGCCAGCACACCGGAAGTTTTGTGTCGTCCGTCCTGTTCGATGCCAATCTGGTGCGCGAGGCCTTCACCTCAGGCGTCGTCAACTACACGCAGAATGCGGTGACTCTTCTGGCAGTCATCGTCGGCATGGCCTTCATCGACTGGCAGCTGACGCTGGTCGTGCTTCTGGGTGTGCCGCTCATCAGCTTCGTCCTCCGCCGCTTCTCGAAGCGCACGCGCAAGGCCACCGTGGGCGCGATGAGGGAAACCGAGACACTCTCGACCGCCCTGATGGAAAACCTCGACGGTGTGCGCCTCATCAAGCTGGAAAACCGGGAGGCCGCCGAACAGGCCCGGGTCGGCGACGTCGTCGCTCGCCGCCAGAGGCACGTCATCAAGAGCGCCGACAGCCGCGCCTTCGCCGGGCCTTTCAGCAACCTGGTCGCCATGATCATCGTCGCCACCGTCATGGTCTACGCCGGCTGGAAGTCGCGCGACGGCCAGATGAGCGTTGGGGCCTTCGCCGCCTTCATCGGTCTGCTGATGCTGGCGGGCCAGTCGCTGCGCCAGGTCGTGAACCTGCAGACCGTGATGATCGAGGGCCTGACCGCCGCCCGCCGGCTGTTCGCCTCGCTGGATATCGAGCCGGAAATCCGCCAGGCCGCCTCGCCCGTGGCCCTGCCCGAAGGCCCGGCCACCGTCGTCTTCGACGGTGTCTCGTTCTCCTACGCCTCCGCCGCCCCGACGATCTCGGACGTATCGCTGACGGTCGCACCCGGCGAGACAGTGGCCCTTGTCGGTCCGTCGGGTGGAGGCAAGTCGACCCTGCTCAGCCTTCTGCCCCGCTTCTACGATGTGACGGCCGGGACCATCACGATCAACGGCATCGACCTGCGTGAGCTCAGCCTGACCGACCTGCGCGCCCGCATCGCCCTGGTGACGCAGGAGCCCTTCCTGTTCGACGACACCATAGAAGCCAATATTGCCTACGGCCGGCCCGGGGCCACGCCTGAACATATCTCAGAGGCGGCCCGATCTGCAGCCGCCCACGACTTCATCACCGCATTGCCCGACGGCTACCAGACCCGTGCCGGAGAGGCCGGCATGCGGCTGTCGGGCGGCCAGCGCCAACGGATCGCCATTGCCCGCGCCTTTCTGAAAGACGCACCGATTCTGCTGCTCGACGAGGCCACCTCCGCGCTCGACACCGAAAGCGAGGCCCTGGTCCAGGCGGCGCTGGAGCGGTTGATGGCGGGTCGGTCGACGTTGATGATTGCCCACAGGCTGTCAACCGTGCAGCGCGCCGACCGCATCCTGGTGCTCGAGGCCGGGCGCATCGTCGAAAGCGGCACCCACTCCGCCCTCGTCAGGAAAGGCGGGCTCTACAGCCGCCTCGCCCGCCAGCAGTCGCTGGATGGCGCACCCGCCGTCGCCACGGTCGCGTGACGTGAGACCGCTGCGCAACCCCGTCATTCAGATCATCCTGTCGTCCGTGCTCGCCGCCTGGATGCGGTTCTGCTTTGCCACCATCCGCTGGACCTGGGAGGGCCGCGAGCATGCCGAGGGGGTCTGGGCCGCAGGCGGAGGGGTGCTCTGTACGTTCTGGCATTCGCGCATCGGGCTCTCGCCGTCGTGCTGGCCTCTCGACCGTGCGCAATCGGCCAAGGCCCTGATCTCGCTCAGCCCGGACGGCCAGTTCATCGCCAGGGCCGTGGCGCTCCAGGGCTTCCCCGCCGTCCGGGGCTCCTCGGCCAACAAGGACAAGGCGGACGCGGCGAAGGGCGGATCGCAGGCGCTGCGTGACGGCCTGAAGCAGCTGAAGATCGGCGCGCTCGCGGTCACGCCGGACGGTCCGCGCGGCCCGGTGCGGGTGATGGCCGAGGGCCTGCCCCTGATGGCCAGGATGTCCGGCGCGCCGGTGCTATTCATCGGCATGAGCTGCAATCCGGCCGTGCGCCTGAACAGCTGGGACCGCGCCCTCCTGCCGCTGCCCTTCGGCCGGGGAGCCATAGTCTATGACATCGCCCGTTTCCCGGCAGGCACCGCCCTGTCCGACGTCACCGGGCCCTGGACGGGGCGCCTGACAGCCGTGGAAGCCCGCGCGGACGCCATCACCGGGCTGAAGCGGCTGTGACCCTGCCGCTCGTCTCCTACCGGCTGCTGACCCGCCTGCTGGAGCCCCTCGCACCCCGCCTGCTCGACGCCCGGGTCAAACAGGGCAAGGAGGACGCTGTCCGCGTCGACGAACGCCTCGGGGCCACCCGCGTCGCCCGTCCCGAAGGCGACCTCGTCTGGCTGCACGGTGTCAGCGTCGGCGAGACCCTGTCCCTGCTGCCCGTGGTTGAGCGGTTCGTCAAAGCCCGGCCCGACCTGACCATCCTCGTGACCTCCGGCACGGTCACCTCGGCCGAGCTTCTTGCCCGCCGCCTTCCGCCCGGGGTCATCCATCAGTTCGCGCCCGTGGACACGCCTGGCGCGGTCGCCGCCTTTCTCGACCACTGGCGCCCGTCACTGGGCGTCTTCGTCGAGTCCGAGCTCTGGCCCAACCTGATCCTGTCCGCCCGCGACCGGACGATCCCGCTGGCCCTGGTCAGCGCCCGCATCACGGAAAAGACCGCCGCCGGCTGGGCGCGGTTCCCGGCTTCCGCTCGGGAGTTGCTCTCCGCATTCCGGGTCGTGATGCCACAGGACGACACCTCGGCCGCCCGACTGCAGAACCTCGGAGCCAAGGTCCACGGGCAGGTGAACCTGAAGCTTTCCGGCGCGCCCCTGCCCCACGACGCCTCGGCCTTCACCGCCCTCAGCGCCGCCATCGGCGACCGGCCCGTGGTCGTCGCCGCCTCGACCCACGAAGGCGAGGAGATCGCGATCGTCCGCGCCCTCGACCACATCGCCGAACGGCTGTGCCTGATCCTCGTGCCCCGTCACCCGGAGCGCGGGCCCGAGATCGCCACCGCCCTGACCCGCGATGGCTATCGGTTCGCCCTGCGGTCGCGGGGCAACCAGCCGAATCCCGAAACAGACATCTATGTCGCCGACACCTTGGGCGAGCTCGGTCTGTTCCTGCGGCTGGCCGATGTCGTGGTCATGGGCGGATCATTCGGATCCTTCCTCCGTCGCGAGCCTTGGGGCGGGCACAATCCGCTGGAGCCCGCGCGCCTGGCCAAGCCCGCCGTCGCCGGCCCCGACGCCTCCAACTGGCAGGCCGTCACCGCCGATCTGGTGTCAGCGGCCGGACTTGAGCTCGTCGCCACGCCCGGCGATCTGCCTCGCGTCGTCTTCCCCCTGCTGAGCGACCCGGCCGCCGCCCGCGCCATGGGCGAGCGCGCCCGCCGCGCGGCCGCCGATGTCGGCGCCGGTCTCGACCGCCTGTGGGACGCGCTTCAGCCGCTCCTGCCGCCCCCGCCCCGGCCGCGCCGATGAAGGTCTCCACCCCCCGCTGGTGGTACCAACGCGACGCTCGCCACGGCCGCGTCGCCCGGACGCTGCTGAAGCCCGTGTCCTGGATCTGGGCCGCCGCCACGGCCCGCCGCATCGCCCGCGCCACCGCGGTCGATGTCGGCATCCCCGTCATCTCGATCGGCAACCTGACCGTCGGCGGCTCCGGAAAGACCCCCGTCGCACGCGAGGTCCTGCGGCTGTTGTATCGGAACGGCGTCAACGCCCACGCCCTGTCGCGCGGCTATGGCGGTCGCCTGACCGGCCCGCTCCGCGTCGATCCCGCCGTCCACACCGCCGCCGATGTCGGCGACGAGCCCCTGATGCTGTCCGGCGACGCCCCCGCCTGGATATCCGCCGACCGCGTCACCGGCGCCCGCGCGGCGGTCGATGCCGGCGCTCACGCCATTGTCCTCGACGATGCCCATCAGAACCCGGCCCTGAAGAAGACCCTCAGCCTGATCGTCGTCGACGGCGAGACGCGCGAGGACGAATGGCCGTTCGGCGACGGCTCGGTCTTCCCCTCCGGCCCGATGCGCGAGCCGCTCAAGGCCGGTCTGGCCCGCGCCGGCGCCGTCGTCGTCCTGCTGCCCGCCGACAGCCCGCCCGCAGATCCTGAACTGCTGGCCGTATTCGGCGACCTGCCGACTTTCATCGCCCGGCTGGAGCCCGACCGTCCGCCACCGTCCGGCCCCCAGGTCGGGTTCGCCGGCATCGCCAAGCCTTGGAAGGTCGAACGCGCCCTGATCGCCGCCGGCTGCGACTTGAAGGATTTCGCGCCCTTCCCCGACCATGCCGAATACCGGCCGGAAGACCTCGCCTTCCTCGCCGACCGCGCCGCCCTGTTCGAGGCCGGTCTGGTCACCACCGAAAAGGACTGGGTCCGCCTGCCTCCGGACTGGCGGACCCGTGTGGTCTCATGGCCCGTCGCCGCCCGGTTCGAGGACGAGGCGGGCTTCGCAGGCTTCCTGACTCAGTCGTTGCGGTAAACCACCCCGCCCTTCATCACGAAGGCCATCTGCTCCAGCGTCGTGACGTCGGTCAGGGGATCGCCCTCGACCGCCACGATGTCCGCCGGCCGCCCCGGCGCGATCAGACCGGCCTGGTCGGCGATGCGAAGATGGTCGGCCGCCACCACCGTCGCCGCCTGGATCGCCTCCAGCGGCGTCATCCCCGCCTGCACCAGAAGCGCGAACTCCTGGGCGTTGTCGCCATGCGCCGAGACGCCCGTGTCGGTGCCGAACGCGATCCGGACGCCGCCCTCATGCGCCCGTCGCGCCATGTCCAGCATCTTCGGTCCGGCCTCCAGCGCCTTGGCCGTCTGGGCGGGGGTGAAGAAGTTCGTCGGGCTCGACGCCACCCGCGCCACGAAGTCGCCGGCCAGCAGGGTCGGCACCAGATAGACGCCCTCGCGCCGGAACAGCCGGATCGACTCATCGTCCAGATAGGTGCCGTGCTCGATCGAGTCGCCGCCGGCCCGCAGGAAGGCGTTGATCCCGTCGACACCGTGCGCGTGCGCCGTCACCTGCCGCCCCATCCGGTGGGCCACCTCGACGATGGCGGCCAGTTCGGCGTCGGTGAACTGCTGGGCCAAGCCCGCCGCCGTGTTCGACAGGACCCCGCCGGTCGCCGTGATCTTGATGATGTCAGCGCCCGACCGCACCTGGGTCCGCACCGCCCGCATGCAGTCCTCCGGCCCCGAGCAGACGCTCTCGGACGACAGCAGATGCATGATGTCGTCGGTGTACCCGTTCACGTCGCCATGCCCGCCGTGGATCGAGACGGACGAGCCCGAGGCGATGATGCGCGGTCCCGCCACGTCGCCGCGCCGGATACCGTCACGGAGCGCGAAGATGGAGTCGTTGCTGGCGCCCAGGTCCGCCACGGTGGTGAACCCGGCCATGAGGGTCTTCCGTGCGAAGCCCGCGCCAATGATCGCTCCGTCCGCCGCGTCCCGCGTCACAGCATCCAGCCGCCCCGTCGGGCTCTGCTGCGAGGTCAGGTGGACATGGCTGTCGATCAGCCCCGGCAGGACGAAGGAATCACGCAGGTCGACGACGTTCTGACCCTCGCCGACGAAGCCGTCGCGGATTTCCGTGATCTGGTTCCCGACGATCACGAGAGTTTTATCTCGCAGCACAACACCGCTCTCGGGGTCCGCCAGAAGCCGCCCCGCCTGAACGAACGTCGTTTCCCCGTTCGCGGGAAAAGCCTGTGAGGCGGGGCCCTGCTGCGCCTGCGAAGGCGTGGCGAGCGCGAAAACGGCGGCGACCGCAAGTGCGACGAACTTCATAAACCTCTCCCTGATACTGTGGCGTCACCATACGCGTCAGCGGATTTCGGCCAAGGCTTCGGTTGAACCCGGCGGCGCATTTGTGAAACAACTCTTTGCTTCGGCATAACCGCTACGAAGGGCGTCGCATGCGGCTATCGAGACGGGGATTGATTCTGGGTGGTTCGGCGATGCTCGCCGGCTGCGCAACCGCACCCGCCATCGTCGAAACCCCGATCGTGCTGGCCGCCGCGGCGCCGCCGCCGCCGCTTCCGCGTATCCCGCAGATCACGCCGCCGCCGCTCGATCCGCGCCGTCTGGTCCGTCCGGAGCTCATGAGCCGCGCGATGGCCGCGCTCGACGTACACAGCCACCGCATCACCCTGCGCGACCGGATGTACCTGGTCGACTTCCAGAAATTCTCTGGTGACGCCCGCATGTTCGAGGTCGACCTGATCGGCGGCCGCGTCACCGCCTTCCGCACCTGCCACGGCCGCGGCTCGGATCCGGAACACTCCGGGTTCGCTCGCCGGTTCTCGAACACGCCGGAAAGCTACATGTCCTCGGTCGGCGCCTATGCGACCGCCGGCGCCGGCTGGGGCGCGCAGCAGGGTCCGAACGTCCTGCTCGACGGGCTGGAGTATTCCAACAACCTGGCTCGCGACCGCGCCATCATCGTCCACGGCGCCGACTATGCCGACCCGGACTTCCTGGCTCGCGAAGGCAAGCTCGGCCGCAGCTACGGCTGCTTCTCCACCGCCCACACCGACTTGCCGATGCTGCGTGAGCGCATGGGCGAAGGCCGCCTGCTGTTCGCCTACGCCTAGGGTCTATTCGCGCTCCAGCGCGCGCCAGCCGATGTCGGTGCGGTTGAAACCGCCGGGCCAGTCAATCTTCCGAACCGCCGCATAGGCCCGCTCGCGCGCCTCGGCGATGTCGTCGCCCTCGGCGCAGACGCTCAGCACCCGCCCGCCGACCGAGACAAGCGTCCCGTCCTCACGTCGCTGGGTGCCCGCGTGGAAAACCTGCACATGCGGGCCGAAGTCCTGCTCCGCGCCCCGGATGATCGAACCTTCCAGAGGGCTGTCGGGATAGCCCTTTGCGGCCATCACCACGCAGATCACCGTCTGCGGCTTGAACTCGGGCTCCAGCAGGCGCGACACATCCCCCCGCGCGCAGGCCAGCAGGTAGGGAACGATGTCCCCGGCCATCCGCATCATCAGGACCTGGCATTCCGGGTCGCCGAAGCGGGCGTTGAACTCCACGACCTTGGGACCCTCTTCCGTCGACATCAGCCCGACGTAGAGCACACCCTTGTAGGGCGCGCCCTCGGCCGCCATCGCCTTCAGCGCAGGCTGCACGATCCGACGGTTCGCCGTCGTCACCATGGCCTCGTCGAACACCGGCGCGGGTGAATAGGCGCCCATGCCGCCCGTATTGGGTCCCAAGTCGCCGTCGAAGGCCCGCTTGTGGTCCTGGGCGCCGCCGAACAGGACAGCGCGCTTGCCGTCGCACAGGGCGAACAGAGACCCCTCCTCGCCCTCCATGAACTCCTCGATGACGACGCGCGATCCGGCCGAGCCGAAACGCCCGCCCAGCATCCGCTCGATCTCGGCCTCGGCGTCGCGCCGGTCCGGGCTGATCGCCACGCCCTTGCCGGCCGCCAGACCGTCGGCCTTGATCACATAGGGCGGTTTGAAGACCTGCAGCGCGGCCTTGGCGTCCTTGACCCGATCATAGACGCCGTAATGGGCTGTCGGGATCTCGTGCCGCTCAAGGAAGGCCTTGGAGAAGGCCTTGGACGTCTCCAGCTGCGCCGCCTTGGCGCTTGGCCCGAAACAAGGAATGCCGGCCGCGTTCAGCAGGTCCGCGAGGCCGGCCGCCAGGGCGACTTCCGGCCCGACGACGACCAGCCCGACCTTCAGTTCGCGCGCCAGCCGCGCCAGACCTTCGGCGTCGTCGGCGCGCACATCGGCGATACACTCTGCGACCTTGGCGATGCCGGGATTTCCGGGCGCGCAGAACAACCGCTCGACCAGCGGCGATTGACGCATTTTCCAGGCCAGGGCGTGCTCGCGCCCTCCCGATCCGACCAGCAGGATATCCATGGGCGCGGAATGGCCGCGCCGGCCCCGATGGTCAAGGCCGCAGACGCCTACAGGACGGCGGAAATCACATAGACGACGGCCGCCAGCATCACCATCAGGAACACGACGAGCCAGAGGCTGACGGCGGGCGTATTGCTACGCCGCGACAGATCGCGTTCCCGCGGATCGTCGTCTTCACGGGGCGGCATGTGCTCGTCATTCATCATCGCTCGATATAGGGCGAATGCGGCGGTTTGCGCACCCCCGACGCGCCGCTAGAGTGACGCCATGACTGACGACTATGTCTTCGCAGGCCCCGCCGACGCCGAACCGGCTCCGGCCCGCGACAACAACCCTCCCCTGTCGATCTCGGAGCTGTCCTTCGCCCTGAAGCGCACGCTGGAGGACCGGTTCGGCCATGTCCGCCTGCGGGGAGAGGTGTCCAAGGTCAACCGCCACGCCTCGGGCCACATCTATCTGACGCTGAAGGACGACAAGTCGGCCATCGACGGCGTGGTCTGGAAGGGCTCGGTCCGCGGCCTCGGCGTCCAGCCGGAGACGGGCCTGGAGGTCATCGTCACCGGCAAGATCACCTCCTACCCGGCTCGCTCGTCCTACCAGATCGTCATCGAATCGATGGAGGCGGCCGGCGCCGGCGCACTGCTGGCCCAGCTCGAGCGGCTGAAGATCAAGCTCAGCGACGAAGGCCTGTTCGAGGCGGGCCGCAAGACGCCCATTCCCGTCTACCCCCGTACCATCGGGGTGATCACCAGTCCGACGGGCGCGGTGATCCGCGACATCCTGCACCGCATCGCCGAGCGCTGGCCCTGCCGGGTGATCGTCTGGCCGGTGGTGGTCCAGGGCGACGCCGCCTGCGGTCAGGTCAGCGCGGCCATCCGCGGCTTTGACGCCATGACGCCGGGCGGATTGATTCCCCGCCCCGACCTGCTGATCGTGGCGCGCGGCGGCGGCTCGGTGGAGGACCTGTGGTGCTTCAACGACGAGGGCCTGGCCCGCACCGTGGCGGCGGCGACCATTCCGATCATCTCGGCCGTGGGACACGAGACCGACACCACCCTGATCGACTTCGTCTCCGACCGCCGCGCGCCGACGCCCACCGGCGCCGCCGAACTCGCTACGCCCGTCCTCGCTGACCTGCGCGCCTTCGTCACAGATCTGGAGCGTCGTCTGGACCGGGCAGGCGCGCGGCTGCTGGAAGACCGTCGCGTGCGCCTGCGCTCTGTCGCGCGCGGCCTGCCCGCCCGGCCCGAGGAACTTGTCGCCCTGGCCCAGCAGCGCCTCGACCACGCCTCCAGCCGACTGGCCTCGGGTCTGGGCCGTAACACCGAACTGCACCATCGGCGACTCGTCGCCGTCGGCGGCCGGTTCGGGTCCGCCCTGCTCGATCGCGCCATCGAGAAGCGAAAGGCCCGGCTTGAAGGCCAGTCGACCCGGTTGATGGCCGGACTGGGCGCCAACGCCGCGGTGCACGAACGCCGCCTGCTGCGTGTCGCAGCTCGGCTGACCCTCGAGCCGATCCACCGCCGTCTCGACCAGCGGGTCGCCCGACTGGAGACCGTCGCGGCCCGTCTGTCCCGCCCCATCCCCCAGTCGCTGGAGCGGGCCGAAATCCGCCTCGCCGCCCTCGCCCGCGCCCTGGCCACCCTCGACCCGAAACGTCCCAAGCCCGGCTTCGCCCGTATCGACGACGAAACCGGCGCCATGGTGTCGTCCGCCGCCGCCCTGTCGCCCGGGCAGGCCGTGACCCTGGTCTTCCCGGACGGGTCAAAGGGTGCGTGGATCGAGGGCGACGGCCCGCCCCGGCCCAGGCCCGTCGTCAAACCGAAGGCGGCTCCGGCGACGCAAGGCGATCTGTTCTAGTCAGTGGTCTGCAACCGACGAAGCGGCTAATCTCATCCCATGACCTCCGCCCCCTCCCCCGCGACGCTGCACTACGGCGACGGCGAGTTCGCCGTGCTGAAGCCCGGCCCGTTCGTCCTGTGCGCCGTCTCCGGCCGCCCGATCCCGCTCGAAATCCTGCGCTACTGGTCCGTCGAGCATCAGGAACCCTATTTCAGCCCGACCGAAGCCCTGTCGCGGATGGTCGATCAGTGACGCCTTCGCGGCGCGGCCTGATCCTGGGCGCCGGCGCCGCATCTCTCGCCGGTCCCGCTTCAGCCCAGACGAACGATGGCCTCGCCCTGAACGGCCGCTTCGTCCAGGGCGGCTTCGTCATGGGCCGGTCGGCGCCGCGCGCCATGGTCTTCGTGGACGGCGAGGCCCTGACCACCGCCTCCGCCGCCGGCCTGTTCGTCGTCGGTTTCGACCGCGACGCCCCGCCCTCGGTCCAGTTGGAGGTGCGTAGCCAGAACCATGTCGCCCGCCGCACCCTGGCCGTCGCGCGCGGGACCTTCCCCTCGACCCGCGTCAACGGCCTGCCGCAGTCGACGGTGGAACCGTCGGACCCCGCCCTCCTCGCCCGCATCCAGCAGGAGATCGCGCTGAAGACCGAGGGCTTCGCCAGCCGCACGGAAACCGACGACTTCCAGTCCGGCTTCACCTGGCCGCTGGATACCTATCGCGTCACCAGTCTGTGGGGCTCCCAACGGGTCCTGAACGGCACGCCCGCCCGGCCGCACTTCGGCATCGACCTGGCCGCGCCCACCGGGTCACCCATCCGGGCGCCTGCGAACGGGGTGGTCACCTTCGCGCGCCCCGGCATGCATTTCGAGGGCGGCCTGACCCTGATCGACCACGGTCAGGGTCTGATCACCGCCTACCTGCATCAGTCGCGGATCGACGTCCTGCCGAACCAGCGAATCACACGTGGCGACGTCATCGGCCGGGTCGGAATGACCGGCCGCGCCACCGGCCCCCACCTGTGCTGGCGCATGAAATGGCGCGATCGGAACTGCGATCCGTCTCTCATGGTGGGGCAATCGGCGCCGGAAACCGGTTACTCAACCCGCTAGGCTCTTGTTCCGCGTGGACCTTGCCGCGCTTTACCCGTAGCATCGCCGACCAGACCGCCGTAGGGGCGGCGCCGGCCTGTCACCAAATGTCTGCCCTTCAATCGCTCAATATCCTGCTGGTCGACGATAACCAGCACATGCGAGCCATCACGTCCGCCATCCTGCAATCGGCCGGTATCCGCAACATCCGTGAGGTGTCGGACGGCGCGATGGCGCTCGACGTCGTGCGCGATCACGAGGTCGATCTGGCCATTGTCGATTTCAACATGTTCCCGCTGGACGGGGTGGAGTTCACCCGCCTGGTCCGCAACAGCCTCGACAGCGCCAACCCCTATCTGCCGATCATCATGATGACCGGACATTCGGAAAAGCATCGCGTGGTCGAGGCCCGCGACGCCGGGGTGACCGAGTTCGTGGTCAAACCGATCACCGCCAAAGCCGTCTTTGACCGCATCCAGGCCGTGATCCTGCGCCCGCGTCCGTTCGTGAAGACACAGGGCTATTTCGGCCCGGACCGGAGACGAACCGCGACCGCTCTCAACTATCGGGGCCCGCGACGGCGCTCGACCGACGTGGCGCAATCCGCTTCGACGGACATCGACGGCGTCGGCACAGCCTGAGCGCTCAGGCGTCCTGCTCCAGCGCCATGTAGACCCGGTCGGGCCACCGCTTGTGGACCCAGAACCAGTCCACCGGATGCTCGCGCACCCTCTCTTCGATAAAGGTCGTGATCGCCTGCACCCCGCGAGCGATGTCACCCGCCCGGTCGCCGGTGTTCGCCAGTTCGATCGGCTCGTGCGCCGTAACCAGGAACCGCACGCCAGGCAGCCGCACCACCGACATCGGCTGCAGCACAGTCCCGAAACGCAGCGCCAGCCGGCTCGGCCCCGGCGCCGCGTTCACCGGCTGGCCGAAGAACACCACCTCCGGCCCTTCCGAGAATTTCTGGTCGTTCATCAGGGCGACGCTCTCGCCCCGCGCCATCCCGGCCAGCAGCTCGCGCGCCCCGTCCCCGCCCTTCGGTGCGAACAGTTTGATGCCGTAACGCGCCCGCGCCGCGATGATCTGGGCGTCCACATAGGGGTTGTTGGCCGCGCGATAGGTGACCTGCACCGGCACGCCCGAGGCCACCAGCACCGCCGCCATCGTCTCGATATTCGCCAGGTGGCCGGAGACAAACACGACCGGCTTGCCGGATGCCCGGATGGCCTCCAGCCGCTCGGCCCCGACGATGTCGATCCGCCCTGACGCCGGGGTCAGTCTGTCCATCACCGCCGTTTCAGCGAAGGTTCGTCCCGTCTGTTCCCATTGCGCCAGGGCCAGTCTCTGACGCTCGTCCTCCCCAATGTCAGGGAAGGCGATCCGCAGGTTCCGAAGGACGGTCTTCTGCGTCCCCGTGATCGGCCCCAACGTTCGCAGAAGCCAGCCGCCGAAGTTGGAAGCCCGTTGCAGCCCGATCAGCCGCATCAGGCCGATGAAACCGGCGAACGCTGCCGCTTCCAGCCGCCAGATAAGGTCCTGGCGAAGGCCCGGGCCCTTGACGACCTCACCAGGCAATCGTCAGCCCGCCGTCCACCACAAGGGTTTGACCGGTCACATAGGACCCCGCCTTCGAGCACAGATAGACGGCCGTGCCCGCGATCTCGTCCGGCTGACCGATACGCTTCATCGGATTGGGCTCGACCGTCGCCTTCAGGACTTCCTCGTTCTCCCACAGGTATTTGGCGAAGTCGGTCTGGATCAGGCCCGGAGCGATGCAGTTGACCCGCACGTTCGACGGCCCCCACTCGACGGCCAGATTTCGCGCCAGCTGCATGTCCGCCGCCTTCGAGACGTTGTAGGCGCCGATCAGGGCGTTGCCGCGCAGCCCTCCGATGGACGAGATGATCAGGATTGCACCGTCCTTCCGCTCCAGCATCTGCGGCGCGACCATCTGGGTCAGCCAGTGGTTCGACAGGACGTTGTTCTGGAAGATCTTCTGGAACTGCTCGTCGGCGATGCCCGCCATCGGTCCGGCATAGGGGTTGGAGGCGGCGTTGCAGACCAGGATGTCGATCTTGCCCCAGGCCGCGTTGGTCTCGTCGACCAGCCTCTGCAGGTCCCCCTTCGACGCGATATTCGCCGGGATCGCCATGGCCCGGCCCTCGCCGTACTTGCCGTTGATTTCCTGGACGACCTCTTCGCAAGGTCCGGCCTTGCGCGAAGAGATCACGACCCTGGCTCCATGCTCGGCCATCCGTTCGGCAATCGCCTTGCCGATACCCTTGGAGGAGCCGGTGATAACGGCGACCTTGCCGCTCAGATCGAACAATTCCATGCGTATCCCCTGTTTCGGCGTGCTTTCTGTTCCGCACACCCTAGCTGTTTCGTCCTGATACCCCGATACTCGGACGATTCCATCCGGGAAGTCGGACTTCACCGTTCCCATGCGCGCACTGACCAACGGTTTCCTGTTCTTCGGCTACGTCTTCCTCGCGATGACGGTCGGCGCCTTCCTGTGGCGGGCGGGTCTCGGCATCGGACCGGGCGTGGCGGCGACGCTGGGCGTTCTCGGCGTCCTGACCGCCGTCCACGCGATCTTCACCGGTATCGGCGAACGCAAGGCCCTGCGCGCCGAGATCGGTCAGGTCCGCGAGGCCCACCGCCTGCTGGCGGACGCCATGGAGCAGACCCAGACCGCGCTGGGCGATCTGGCCACCGCCATCGAGGCCGGGGCCCTGTCGCGCACCGACGAACTGACCGGCGAAGTCCGCATGCTGGAAGACCTGATCCAGCAGATGAGCGTCTCGATCGACGAGCGGCTCAAGGTCGCCCCCATGGTCGCCCCCGACAGCGTCGAGGCCCGCCGTCACCACCAGTCGAACCTGCTGCTCAAGACCGTCCACGACGCCCTCTCCGAGAACCGCGTCGACCTGTATCTCCAGCCCGTCGTCACCCTGCCCCAGCGCCGCACGGTCTTCTACGAGAGCTTCACCCGCCTGCGCGATTCGACCGACCGCGTCATGATGCCGGCCGAGTATCTGTCGATCGCCGAGGGAGAGGGTCTGGTCCCGGCGATTGATAACCTGCTGCTCTTCCGCTGCGCCCAGATCGTCCGCCGTCTGGCCCGTCAGGATCGCAAGGTCGGGGTCTTCTGCAACGTCGCCCTGTCGTCCCTCGGCGACGAGACCTTCTTCCCGCAGTTCCTGGAGTTCCTCAGCGAGAACCGCGACCTGAACCAGGCCCTGATCTTCGAGCTGGGTCAGGCGACCTTCGACGCCCGCGGCGCGGTCGAGGCGCGCAACATGGCCAAGCTGGCCGATCTCGGCTTCCGCTTCTCGATCGACAAGGTCCAGACGCTGGATCTCGATTTCAACGACCTGCAGCGGTCCGACGTCCGGTTCGTGAAAGTCGCCGCCGACCTGCTGATCGAACAGCTCCTCGACCTCGACGGCGGCTCGCCGATCCCGTCCCTGCGCGACATCCAGGCCGCTGACTTCGCCCAGCTGACCCGCCGCTACGGCATCGAGGTCATCGCCGAAAAGTGTGAGTCGGAACGCCAGATCGTCGACATTCTCGAACTCGATATCTCCATGGGACAGGGCCACCTCTTCGGCGAACCCCGCGCCATCAAGGAAGCGGTGCTGGCCGAGACCGACCCGCCCGCCGACTTCGTGCGATCCACGCTGATCTCCGCCGAGAAGCGCAGGCGCTACGCCTAGGCCCTTTCGCCAACTTCCCGTCTGCGCCGCGCGCCGAAGGATATCAGGTCGATCCCCATGACCCTGCACGCACCCTACGACCCGTCCAATATCTTCGCCAGGATCCTGGCCGGCGAGATCCCCAGGGTCACGGTGTGGGAAGACGACGCCGTCCTCGCCTTCATGGACGTCTTCCCCCAGTCCGAGGGCCACGTCCTGGTCATCTCCAAGACCTCCACCGCCCGCAACCTGCTGGAGGTCGAGCCCGAGACCCTGACGACGCTAATTGCCGCGACCCAGCGCACCGCCCGCGCGGTTGAGAAAGCCCTCGGCCCCGACGGCTTCTCGATCATGCAGTTCAACGGCGAGGCCGGTGGCCAGACCGTCTTTCACCTGCATTTCCACGTCATCCCCCGCTGGTCCGACCGCCCTCTGCAGGGCCACGGCCAGGCCGGCATGGCCGATATCGAGGACCTGAAGGCGACTGCGGCCAGGATCGCGGCCGCCCTCTAGAACGGTCCGCGGAACACGAACCAGGCCCCTGCGAAGATCAGGGCGAAGCCGCAGGCGTGGTTCAGCGTCAGCTTCTCGCCCAGCACCGTCACCGAGAAGACGGCGAAGACCAGCAGGGTGATCACCTCCTGCATCGTCTTCAATTCGGCCGCCGAATAGACCTGATGCCCGATCCGGTTCGCCGGCACCGCCAGACAGTATTCGAAGAAGGCGATGCCCCAGCTGACGATCACCACGATCCACAGCGGCTTGGACCCGAACTTCAGATGGCCGTACCAGGCGAAGGTCATGAAGACGTTCGACAGCACCAGCATGACCACGGGCAAGACATAGGACGGGTTCGGCATGGCGTTTGTTAGCTTGCGCCCTCGCCCTCGCGCCAGCTAAACCCCGCGCCTGATCACCGCCTTCGGTGGTCCTGGGGCCGGCTTAGCTCAGTTGGTAGAGCGCCAGTTTTGTAAACTGGATGTCGCGGGTTCGATTCCTGCAGCCGGCACCACCCTTCCAATCCCTCATGGTCAAGAATGCCCGCGCGGATGAGCGGGAGGCGCGACCTGTGACGCATCCTCGGCCCCGAGGGCGACGTGCTGGACCCGCTACGCGGATCCGGTGAAGCGCGAGCGGCATGCCCTTCTCATGGTTGTATTTCTTCTATACTTCAATCTAGCGGTGCGGGTCGATAGCCGAGCAGTTTGGCTGCGGCCTCTGCCTACCCATTCACCGTCGAGGAAGGTCCGGCCATGCGCTTTGAGGAAGCTGAGAAAATCGGCCGGTTGCTGGCGGAGCTTCCCGGGGACATCAGTCCCGTCATCGAGCTGGGCTCGTCCACGACGACATTCCGCACCGTTCAGCAACCCCACATTGACCGGTTCATCCATGCGCCCCTGCGGGCGCGTGGCGTCAAGGTCGTTCACACAGATCTTCGCGACGGTGACGGCATCGATGTCAGCGGCGACATCTACGAGCCCGATGTGCGGGAACGCCTGGCGTCACTGGGCGCGAACACCGTGCTCTGCTGCAACATCTTCGAACACGTGACCGACCGATCGAACTTCGCGTCGATCTGCGACGAGATCCTGCGGCCGGGCGGCTTCATCATCGTCAGCGTCCCCTACCGCTACCCTTACCATCTCGACCCCATCGACACGATGTACCGGCCGGCCCCTGAAGAGCTGGTCGACCTTTTTCCGGGCTACGAGGTGCAGGTCGCCGAACCCGTAGTCGGGGGATCGTTCTGGACGGATCTCGACCGACGGCCTGTCGGGGTGCTGAAGTCAGTGGTCCGCGTACTCATGCTCCGCGGGGGCTGGCGAGAGAGCCTGTCTCGCCTTCACCGACTGACCTTTCTCTTCAGGCCGTATCAGGTGTCCGTTGCGGTCCTGCGAAAGCCATAGGACGTCCTGGGACCCGAACGGAGGCTAGGCGCAGGTTGCATCCGCGACCACCTGCAGCCGCCCGGCCCGGATCGCCTTGAACCAGCGCGCCTGCTCGGCGCCGATCAGCCGCCCCAGTGTGCCGGGTCGCGCCCAGTGGGTGAATCGCGCCTGTTCGACCTTGAAACCGCTCACCGACAGGAGATTGCCCAGGGCCATGGGCGTCCAGGTGAACAGGTGCTGATCAGGGTCGCTCGCCGACCATTGGCGATGCTGACGGTTCAACAGCACATCCTCGTAGGGCACGATCAGACGAAGCCGCCCTGAGGGACGGAGGACACGGCGAAGGCCCAGAAGCACCGCCTGCGGATTGGGGACATGCTCCAGCGCATGGAAACTGATCGCCACGTCGATGCTGGCGTCCTCGATCTCATCCAGATGGCCCACCACCCGATCAAGAACCTTGCGCGCTTCAGCGCCCGACACCTCGCTGACCTCTACTCCGATCCGCTTCGCGGCCGGCAAGGACGAAACGATTCCGCCCGTCGCGCAGCCAAAGTCCAAAACCGTATCGGAGGCCGTGGTGACGCCTTCGAAATAGACCGCGCGAACCTGCTGTTCTTCGGCCGAGCGTCCACTCGCCCTGCGCGCATGGTAAGCCTCACCTCCGACGCCCGTGTAACGCTCTATCGCGACCGACATGATGCACTCCTCCAGAGATGATCCAGCATAGGCCATATCCGCAGCCTGGGCTGTGCTCGCAGACCCACGGTTTTCAACCGTTTTGCAGTGCACCCATGTGGCTGGAAATGACCTCAAGGGTCCGCCGGGCGACATGGTCGATCGCGAACTGTCCCGCGATGTAGTCATAGGCCTTCGCCGCCATGACGCGGCGCTCGGCGTCCGGGAGCGCCATCGCGCACTGCATCAACACGGACAACTCTGCGGGGTCCGCCGTCGCCGCGACGAACCCCCACTCGCCGTCGGAAACCAGGTCTCGCACGCCGCTCGCTTCGGCAACGACCGGAATGAGCCCATGTGCCATCGCCTCGAGCAACGAGTTGGACTGGCCCTCGGCTTGCGAAGCCGACAGGAAGAAGTCGCCTTGCGTCAGATAGGGTTGAACATCGTCCTGCCTGCCCGGGAGATGGACGAACTCTGCGACACCCAGACTGGACGCGCGTTCCGCCACGTTCCCGATATCGGAGCCGGTCCCCACGATGGTGAGGTCGGCGACGTATCCCTGCGCCCGAGACAGCGCCAGCGCCTCGACGAGCACCGGGACGTTCTTGTCCGGCTCGATACGCCCGGTGTACAGGAATCGATGTCCGGTTCTGGTCGCCTGAAACGCCTCGAACATGTCCCGCGTCGGCGCCTGGACACCATTGGATATCTCGATGATCTTTGCGCCCGGCACGCCGTAGCCCTTCAGATCGGCGACGATTTCCCGGCTGTTGGCGACAAATCCGTCGGCGTGCGCCCGGATCAGGCCTGCGATCAGACGTCCGTACCCCCCCGCCTTTGACTCCAGCGCCTTGAAGTCACCAACCTCACCGCCGCCGCCGAGTTTGATGAACAGAGGCTTTCCCAGCGCCATCCGGGACAACAGCCCCGGAAGGGCGTGCAGGCGGGCGTGAAACACATAGACGGCGTCGATGTCGCGTCGCCGCCTCACCCAGGCAAGCACCCTGATCGTCCATGCGATCGTGGACCCTATGCGACGGCCGCCGAAGTTGGGGTAGTCCCGCAGCCTTACCGTTAGGTTCGCGCCGAAATCGGTCGCGACTTCTGCGGACCCGGACAGGCGGCACGGAGCCACGATCGTCACCCGGACGCCCAGCGCAGCCATCGCGCGGGCCAGAAGCTCCGCCTGTCGCTCCGCCCCCCCGTAGTTTTCCTGCAAGCAGCCTGGAACAATCAGCGCGATGTGCATGGTCGGTCACTCACGGGGTCAGGGGTTCGAAGGTCACGCCTGGGCACGCGCGCGACGGACGACGCCGACGACGGATCGCGCGAAATGATCCCGCGCGTTCGACCATTCGGGGCCAAGCAAGACCCTCGGCGCAATCGCCAGGAACAGGGCGGCGGCCAGCAGCCCGGCGCCGCCGCCGAAGAGGTGTCTGACCCAGAACCAGGTCTCGGGGACCGCCATCGCGGCCAGGCCGTCAACGATCCCGAAAATGGCGACCGGCAGCAACGCTCTCGCATGCAACCTTAGAAGTTCGCCGACGGGAATGGCCACCAGCGACCCGGCGTAGCCAACCGAGATCAGGTAGTAGATCCACATCGCCGCAGACAGGAAGGCCGCGACATGCAGCAGACCGAACAGGCCGCCAATGAAGGCCGCGCCGACCAGCAAAGCCGCCTGGATGGCTGACCTCACCGCCGTTCCGGTCGATCCCCCCAGCCCGAAAGCCACGCTCTCCGTCACCTTGTAGGCGCAGCGGGGCAGCAGACCGAGCGCCAGCAACTGCAGGATCGGGATCACTTCGAGCCAGGCCGGCCCGAGCAGAAGTCGGACAATGGCAGGCGCGTGCAGCGCGGCGGCCACGGCGGCAATTCCGAAAATCGGCAGACCCAGGCGCAGGGCGCTCTCCATGACGGCGCGCGCGCGGAGCGTATCGCCCCGCAGTTTTGCGAAGGCGGGGAAGAGAACACGCTGGACCGGCGTCGACACCAGCGCGCTGATGATATCGACCAATCGCCAGCCACGACTGACGGTGACGCCGGCTACTACTACGGGGCCTACAAGTCGTACTACACGGCCTGATGCCGACGGATCCGCGCGTGCGCCGGGCGGGACTGCGGGGATCGGGCCTTGCTGTCGGGATGCCGCCGGCCGTTTCATCCGGAGTGCGCATGGCCACGCTCGGCCTGGTTCCGGCGACCGTTTTCCTGGCCCATTTTTTCTACGGAGCCGCCCTCGATCTACCGGCCCTGGTGCTCTTCGCCGCCTTGTCGACCATGCTGTCGATCGCGCTGATCTCGGGGCGGGCGCGGGCGGATCTGGCGCGCCTCACCCCCACGGGAGCGGTCTTTCTTTCGTTTGCGGTCGTTGTTCTCGTGGCCGCCTGGACCCTGACCCCCGCAACGCCCGGAGGGCCGCATCCGATCTGGGTGTGGGCGGGCATGTCGCCGGCCTCCACGATCAACAAGTCGGCGACCGTGATCGAAATCTTGAAACTGCTGGGCCTGGGCAGCGTCTTCACCCTGGGCTGTGTGCTCGGCGCGACCTCCGAGAGAGGACGGGCCGTCTTCGGCCTGATCCTGGGCCTCGGAGGCATCTATGCGATCTTCAGCCTGGGACTGTTCCTGGGCGGCGGCCAGATCGCCTCGGGCGGCGGACGTCTGGCCGGCGGCTTCTACACGCCCAATGTCGCCGGCACCCAGTTCGGCGTCCTTGTCGTCCTGTGCTCGGCCTGGATGGTTCGCCAGTGGGCGCAGGCTTCAGGTCAGACGCCGATGGGTCGCGTCGCCGTGCTGGCGCCGGTAGCGGCTCTGCTGATCCTCTTTTCCGCCTGTCTGCTCCTGACCGCATCGAGGGCCGCGATCACCGCGACCGTTGTGGCGGCCGTGATGTTCCTGGGCTGGTCAGCGCTGGACAATCGCCGATCGCGTTGGCCCCTCCTGGCGCTGGGCGGCCTGGCAATCCTGATTGCGGTGCTGTTTCTGGTTCAGGGAAACACCCTGTTCGTCGACCGCTTCGGAAGTCTCGCGCTGGGCGATGGCACGCGCTCGGCTGTGGCGGCGGCTCACTGGCGCGCCTTCCTGGACTCTCCGCTGCTCGGCTATGGGCTCGGCAGCTACCCCCAGGTCAACAACCAGATCATGACGGCCTCGAACGCAGCGGCGCTGTCGGTCAGCGTGGTCCAGCACAACGCCTATCTGCAGTGGCTGGAAGAGGCGGGACTGCTTGGCGCGGCGCCCATGTTCGCCCTGATCGCCATCATCCTTGGAGCGACAGCCTGGCGGGCGGTGCGCCGTCCCCGAAACCGGACGCTGGTGGCGGGCCTGTTGGCCGCCTCGGTCGTCGTTCTCCTTCACGCGGCTGTGGACGTGCCGCTCAACACCCCGTCGTTCGAGGCCTTCTGGTCCCTGCTGCTAGGCCTGGGCTTTGCACTGTCCCAGGCGCAACCTCGATCACTGCGGCCGATCCAGGCGTTCAGTCCGCGCCCTCTTCTCCCAGGAAGGCCCGCAGCACATCGACGTCGACCGTCTTCTGCATGAAGGCCTCGCCGATGCGGCGCGCCAGGATCAGGGTGATGCCCCCGCCTTCTGCCTTCTTGTCCCCGGCCATGAGGGCGATCAGCCGCTCGGCCTGGAAGGCCCCCGCCTGATCCAGACGCGTCGGCAAGCCGGCGGCGGCAATCACCGTCTCGACCCGCTCCGCATCCGCTGCGTCGCAGAGGCCCTGACGTACCGAGAAGCGGAAGGCCATACAGCAGCCGAGCGCCACGGCCTCGCCATGCGCGAGCGCCGCCTCCTCGAAGCCCAGTTCCGCCTCGATGGCGTGACCGAAGGTGTGGCCGAGGTTCAGCAGGGCGCGGCGGCCGGCCTCCTTCTCGTCCTCGCCGACGATCGCCGACTTGATCTCGACCGAGCGCACCACGGCCCGCTCCAGCGCCGCCGGATCACCGCGCACGCCGTCCGCCCCATCGCCGGCCAGCCAGTCGAAGAAGGCCGCGTCGCAGATCAGCCCGTGTTTCAGCACCTCTGCCCAGCCGGACCGCAGCTGAACTTCCGGCAGGGTCGCCAGGACGTCGATATCGGCCAGCACCAGCCGGGGCTGGTGGAAGGCGCCGACGAGGTTTTTGCCACGCGGCGTGTCGATCGCCGTCTTGCCGCCGACCGACGAGTCCACCTGGGCCAGAAGGGTCGTCGGGACCTGTACGAAATCGATCCCGCGCATGTAGAGGGCCGCCGCCAGACCGGCCAGGTCGCCGACGACGCCGCCGCCGAAGGCCACGACCACATCCTTGCGATCCAGCCCGGCCGCCAGCAGCCGGTCCATCAGCCGCTCAAGCTCGGCGAAAGACTTGGACGCCTCCCCCGCTGGAACCGCCACGATCTCCGACTGCACGCCCGCCGCCGCCAGCGAGGCCTGCAGCGCCGGGCCGTGGATCGCCGCCACTGTCTCGTCAGAGACGATCACGGTGCGCCCGCGCGCCAGCGGCGCGATCCGTGCGCCCGCCTCGCCCAGCAGCCCGCGTCGGACCACGACGTCATAGGCCGCGAACGATCCGCCGGAGACCGAAACCGTCGTCATGCCGTCGCTCCGCTGGTCCAGTAGTCGTTCAACGCCGCCACGATCGCCTCGACCGCCTGATTGTGCGCGCCCGCGCCGACATCGACGATGACGTCGGCGGTCGCCTCGTAAACGGGGTAGCGGACCTCCGCCATCGCCTTCAACGCCACCAGAGGGTCCTTGCCGCGCAGCAGGGGCCGGGTGTCGCGCCGCTGCACGCGCTGGGCCACCACCTTCAGGTCGGCCCGCAGCCAGACGGCGGTCGCGTGTTCCTTCATCAGCTCGCGCGTCTCGGGGTTCAGCACGGCGCCGCCTCCGGTGGCCAGCACGATGGGCGGCCCTTCCAGCAGGCGGCGCATGACCCGCGCCTCGCCGGCCCGGAATTCGGCCTCTCCCAGCTGGGCGAAGATTTCGGACACCGTCATCCGCGCCGCCGTCTCGATGGCGTCATCGCCGTCGACGAAAGGCAGACCCAGCCGTTGCGCCAGTCGGCGCCCCACGGTCGATTTGCCCACCCCCATAAGCCCCACCAGAGCTATGGTGCGGGTCGGCACGGGAATCGCGGCGGCCGACGGTCTGGCGCTCACGGTCGGTCTCGGCGGGAGGAGTTAAGGCAAGCCATGGTCGCTTCAGTCTCTACACCAAGCGTCGCCGCTCGCCAGCGCCCGCGGACCGCATCCGCGCGATGACCACGCCACAGGTTGAAGCCTTCCTCGAGATGATGGCGGTCGAGCGGGACGCATCGCCCCACACCCTCAGCGCCTACGCCCGCGATCTCGCCGACGCGGAAGCCTCGCTCGGCGCCGCCGGCCTCATGGGCGCCGACGAGCCCGCCATCGAGGTCTGGTATGCGAGCCTGTCAACGCGGGGCCTGTCCGCCGCCACCGCAGCCCGTCGTCGCTCGGCCGTGCGCCAGTTCTATCGGTTCTGCATGGGCGAGGGCTGGCGCGCCGACGATCCGTCGCGCCGCCTTGATGCGCCCAAACAGGGCCGGTCCCTGCCCCGCACCCTGACGCGGGAAGAGGTCCTCGCCCTGCTGACCGCCTCCGCCGCGCGCGACGGCGCGTCCGGCGTGCGGATGATCGCCCTCGTCGAACTGGCCTACGCCTCGGGCCTGCGGGTGTCGGAACTGCTGGCGTTGCGGGCCGAGGCCGTCCGCCGCGACCCTGCCTACTTGATCGTGCGCGGCAAGGGCGGCAAGGAGCGGCTGGCGCCCTTGAACGCCTCGGCGCGGGAGGCCGTGAAGGCCTGGCTGATCGTCCGCGACGCCGCTCGCCCTGAAAAGACGCCCGACAGCCCGTGGCTGTTTCCGTCCGGCACGACCGCCAGCCACCTGACCCCGCGCCGGTTCGCACAGATGCTGGATCAGGCGGCGTTGGACGCCAACATCGACCCGGCGCGCGTCAGCCCCCATGTGTTGCGCCACGCCTTCGCGACCCATCTGCTGGAAGGCGGCGCCGACCTGCGCGTCGTCCAGACCCTTCTCGGCCACGCCGACATCGCCACGACCCAGATCTATACCCACGTCGCCACCGACCGCCTGACCCAGGTGGTCAATCGGCACCATCCTCTGGCGCAGGACGAGTGATCGCCTTGATCCCACCAAGCGCCTCCCCTAGCTTCTGACGCTCAACCCTAGACGAAGGCCCGCGCCGCCCATGTGATCCGCTCCCGACCGCAACCGCCCCTCAAAGCCTTGCATCGGGATAGCCATGTCCGCCTCCATCGTCGTCAACGATCTCGCTTGGGCGCCACCCGGCGGATCGCTTCTCTTCTCAGACCTCAACCTCGTCTTCGGGCCCGAGCGTACCGGCCTTGTCGGCCGCAATGGCGTGGGCAAGACCACGCTGCTGCGCCTGATCGACGGCCGTCTCACGCCCCAGGCCGGGGGCGTGACGGTCCGAGGCCGCCTCGCTGTCCTGCGTCAGACCATTCAGGTCGATGAGCAGGAAACCGTCGCCGACCTGTTCGACGCCCGCGACGCCCTCGCCGTCCTCGCGCGCGCCGGGGCCGGAGCGGCCGATGCCGACGACCTGGCCCGCGCCGACTGGACGCTTGAGGCCCGAATGGCCTCGGCCCTCGGACGGCTGAACCTCGACGCAACGCCCGACACCCGCCTTACGACCCTGTCCGGCGGTCAGCGCACCCGCGCCGGTCTGGCCGCCCTGGTGTTCGCCAAGCCCGACTGGCTGATCCTCGACGAGCCGACCAACAACCTCGACCGCGAGGGGCGTCAGGCCGTGATCGACCTGCTGGCGGGATGGCGGTCCGGCGCCGTCGTCGTCAGCCACGACCGGGAACTGCTGGAAACGATGGACGCCATCGTCGAACTGACCACGCTCGGCGCGACGCGGTACGGCGGCGCCTGGTCTGCGTATCGCGCCCGCAAGGCGCTGGAACTGCTGGCCGTCCAGCGCGACCTCGCCCACGCCGACAAACGGCTGAGCGACCTCGCCCGCACAGCGCAACAGACCGCTGAACGCAAGGCCCGCTCCGACAAGGCCGGTCGCGCCACGGCCGCGCGCGGCGATCAGCCGAAGATCCTGCTGGGCATGCGCAAGGACCGCGCCGAGGACACCGGCGGCGAGAACGCGCGACTCGCCGAACGACGCCGTGAACAGGCCGAAGGCGCCGCTTCCGCCGCCCGCGAACGGATTGAGGTGCTCCGGCCCCTCACCGTGACCTTGCCCCCGACCGGCCTGCCCATCGGGCGCGAGGTGCTGACACTCGACAGGGTGACTGCCGGATACGCGCCCGATCGCCCTGTCCTCACCGACTTCAGCCTGCGCATCACCGGGCCGGAGCGCGTCGCGGTCACGGGACCCAACGGCTCCGGCAAGACCACCCTGCTTGCCGTGATCACCGGCGCCCTCGCCCCGACGTCAGGCAGTGTCCGACTCTCGACACCCGTCGCCGTGCTGGATCAGCAGGTCGCCGTCCTTGAACCGACCCTGTCGATCCGCGATAATTTCCGCCGCCTGCACCCGGATGTCGACGAGAACGCCTGCCGAGCCGCTCTCGCCCGTTTCATGTTCCGCGCGGACGCCGCGCTTCAGATCGTCGGCGACCTGTCCGGCGGCCAGAGGCTTCGTGCCGGCCTCGCCTGCGTGCTGGGCGGGCCCACACCCCCGCCCTTCCTGATCCTCGACGAGCCCACCAACCATCTCGACATCGATTCGATCGAGGCGGTGGAGGCGGGCCTGAAGGCCTATGACGGAGCGCTTCTCGTCGTCAGCCACGACGAGGCCTTCCTCGACGCCATCGGGCTCACGCGTCGATCAGAACTGCGTTCTCCTGAACCCCCGCTTGCCCAGACGCGTTGACCTCTCTAGGTTCCGCCGCCTTGCGACAGGGCCGTTTCGCCCGCCCCTTCCGGACGCCTCATGGCCACCCACTATCTCGAATTCGAAAAGCCGATCGCCGATCTGGAGGCCAAGATCGAGGAACTCGGTCTGTTGTCGGCCACCTCCGGCTCGTTCGAGACAGAGATCGAGGGCCTGCGCAAGAAGGCCGAGCAGCTTCGCAGGAAGACCTATGCCGAGCTGGACCCGTGGAAGAAGACCCAGGTCGCCCGCCACCCCCAGCGCCCGCATTTCATCGACTATCTGGACGCCCTGTTCACCGACTATGTCGAACTGCGCGGCGATCGCCAGTTCGGCGACGACCAGGCCATTCTGGGCGGTCTCGCCCGCTTCCGGGGCCAGGCCGTGGTCGTCATGGGCCATGAAAAGGGCCACGACACCGCCACCCGCCTGACGCACAATTTCGGCATGGCGCGGCCCGAGGGCTATCGCAAGGCGGTCCGCCTTATGGACATGGCCGATCGCTTCGGCCTGCCGGTGCTTACGTTTGTCGACACGGCCGGCGCCTACCCCGGCCTCGGCGCCGAGGAACGCGGCCAGGCCGAGGCCATCGCCCGCTCGACGGAGCGCGGCCTGATCCTGGGCACGCCCATGATCGCCACAGTCACGGGCGAAGGTGGGTCGGGCGGCGCCATCGCCCTGGCCGCCGCCAACCGCGTGCTGATCCTCGAACACTCGATCTATTCGGTCATCTCGCCCGAAGGCGCCGCCGGCATCCTTTGGCGCGACGGCGCGCGGGCGAAGGACGCCGCCAACGCCATGAAGATCACCGGCCCCGACCTGCTGGCGATGAAGATCGTCGACCGCATCATCCCCGAGCCCGTCGGCGGAGCTCATTCGAACCGCGAGGCCGCCATCGAAGCCGTCGGCGACGCCGTCTGGGACGAGTTGCAGCAGCTCCTGCCCCTGTCGCCCGCCGAGCTGCGCAAGCAGCGTTCGGACCGGTTCTACGCCATCGGCCGCAGCAGCTGAGCCGTTAACCTCGCGTAGAGGCGAAACGGCGACTTTGGGGCCGTTAGTGACCCGAGTTTCCTCCCCGATGCCACTTCCGACGGCCAAGACCCGGCGGCGTGCGTGAGCGCCGCTGATGAGCCGCTACGCGAGAGCGCCGTCTTCAACCTGACCGGCGCCGTCGTCATGGTCGTGGACGATTCCCCTTTCAGCATGGAAGTCACCATCCAGGCCCTGCAGGGCTTCGGCATCCGTGTGAAATATGCTGTCAGAAATGCTGCCGAAGCGATTGAAATCCTGAAACTTTACTCGATCGACCTCCTGCTGGTCGATTGCGAGATGGACGGCCATGAGCTGGTACGATGGCTGCGTCGGTCGGGTCTCGAGCCCAATGCCTATGTCCCGGTCATAATGACCGCCAGCCATGTGCGCAGGTCCCGCGTCGCCGACGTGCGCGACTGCGGCGCCAACTTCTTGGTCACCAAGCCGTTCAGCGCCGCTGTGGTGCTGGAGCGGATCATCTGGGTCGCCCGCGACAACCGGCCCTTCCTCGAGACCGGCGACTATTCCGGCCCCGACCGTCGCTTCAAGGCTTCGAAGCCGCGCGACGAGAACGAGCGCCGCGCCGACATGCTCCGACTGGGCGAGCACCTGTCCCATCAGGCCGCTGCAAACCAGGAGTCCGTGTCGTGAGCCTCGTCATGTGGAAGCCCCGCACCTCGCGGCTGTCGGCGATCATCGACACCCCGGGCGGCCTCAGCGTCGGCGTCGCCATGGCCCAGGCCCGCGACAATCTCGAGGCCTTGAAAGCCCAGGGCCAGGAAATCGTGGCCGAGCGCATCGCCCGCCTGGCCGCCCTGCGCCCACCAGTCGCCGGTCATGACCCGATCCTCGCGCTGAACGAGGCCTATGAGATCGGCCGGGCCGTCATCGACGCCGCCGGCCCCTTTGATCGCGACGACCTGTGCAAGGCCGCAGCGGGTCTTTGCGACCTGATCGATGCGGCGGAACAGGGCGCGGCCTTCGACTGGCGGATCGTCACCGTCCACGCCCAGGCGCTGCAGCTTATCCTCGGTCTGCCGCCGGAAGCCGACGCGGTGCGCACCGAGATTCTCGCCAATCTGGATCAGATGGTGAAGCAGAAGATCCCGACCGCGGATCAGTCTGCGGACTGACGCTCGCCGTCGAGGCCGAGCCGCGCGCCGCGCGTCTGCTTCTTCCACAGGGCCGCGTATTCCCCGCCGACCCGAGCCACCAGTTCGTGGTGCGCGCCCCGCTCCACGATCCGCCCGGCCTTCAGGACCAGGATCTGCTCGGCGTCGGCGATGGTCGACAATCGGTGCGCCACCACCAGTGTGGTGCGTCCCGCCTTGGCCTTTCTCAGCGTTTTCTGGATCGCGGCCTCGGTGCGGCTGTCCAATGCACTGGTCGCCTCGTCCAGGATCAGGATGCAGGGATCTGCCAGCAGGGCGCGGGCGATGCCCACCCGCTGACGCTCTCCGCCCGACAGCTTCAGCCCGCGCTCGCCCACCCGGGTCTCCATTCCGTCCGGCAGGCTGCGGATGAACTCCGCCAGCTCGGCGGACTCGGCGGCCGCCCAGATTTCTTCCCCGGTCGCCTCGGGGCGAGCGAAGGCGATGTTGACCGCCAGGGTATCGTTGAACAGGGCCACGTCCTGCGGAACCAGGGCCACCGCCCGACGCAGCGACGCCTGGGTCACGTCCCGCACATCGGCCCCGTCAATCACCACACGTCCGACCTGCGGGTCCAGCAGCCGCAGCGCCAGTTTGACGATCGTCGACTTGCCCGACCCGGAAGGCCCGACCAGCGCCGTCGTCGTCCCCGGCCGGACGGTGAAGGACACGTCCTCCAGCCCGTTGGCCCGCGCGTCGTGGCGGAAGGAGACGTCCTCGAACGCCAGCGCCCCGCCCCTCTGCCCCTCGGGCCGCACGAGGTCCGCTGCGCCCGGCGCATCGGCGACCTGAGCCGTCTGGCGCGTGACCTTCAGCATCTCTTCCATGTCGATGAAGGACTGACGGATTTCGCGATAGGCGAAGCCCAGGATGTTCAGCGGCGCATACAGCGAGATCAGGATCAGCACCGCCGCCGTCACGTCGCCCGGCCCCATCCGCCCGGCCGCCGCCTCGAACCCCGCCATCACGGCCATGACGCCGAGGCCCACATTCATGATCAGGGCCTGCACCGCGTTCAGCAGCGCCAGCGAACTGTTCGCCTTCAGCGCGGCCTCGTTGTAGGCGCCCAGGGCACGGTCATAGCCGAGCGCCGCCCGCGCCTCGGCCCCGAACGACTTCACTGTCTCATAGTTGATCAGGGCGTCCACGACCTGCCCCGCAGCCTCGGTATCGGCGGTGTTCATCGTGCGCCGATGCTCGATCCGCCAGTTCGAAATCGAGAAGGTGAAGACCGTGTAGACGATCACCACCACCACCGCGACGGCCGCAAACCGCCAGTCATAGGCCCCGCCCAGCACGCCGGCGGCGAGGATCAGCTCCAGCCCCGTCGGCACGAGGTTGAAGGCCAGTATCCGCAGCAGAAAGTCGACCGAACGCGAGCCCCGGTCCACTGTCCGCGACAGGGCGCCGGACCGTTTGGTCTGGTGGAAATCCAGCGACAGGCTCAGCGCGTGGGCGAAGGTCTCGGTCGCCGCCGTCCGTTGCGCCGCGGCCCGCACGGGGGCGAACACCACGTCGGACAGTTGCGGGGCCGCTGACGACAGGAACCGCACGACCGCCCAACCGACTGCGAAACCGGCGAACCCGAGTCCGATCGAAACGCCCGGCGGCTGATCCGCCGCCAGATGATTGACCGCTGCCCCGAGAACCAGTGGAGCCAGCACGCCCAACGCCTTGCCAGCGATGGTCAGCAGGATCGAAACGACCAGCCGCAGCCGCAGTTGCGGCGCGCCGGATCGGCCCACCAGCCGGACCAGATCCATCAGCGCAGGGATCGTCGCGGGATCCGCCGGCGGTTCGGCCGCAGCGCCGGCGTTCTGCGCCTTCGCCTCTATGCCGCCCCTGCCTCGTTGTCCCGATCGTTCACCACGCGCCATGCGACCGATATGGACTGCGCCGGTGGCTCACGAAAGGCCCGCGATCGCCTCGATGACTTCATCCACCGCCGCTTCCCCTGTCGCCCAGGAACAGACGAACCGCACCGACCCGTCGTCGAAGCGGTAGCAGGCCCAGCCCAGGGAGTTCAGCTTCGCATGCGCCTTGGCCGGCATACGCACGAAGACGGCATTGGCCTCGACCGGATGGGCCAGCACATACGGCGAGCGGGTTGCAATGCCGGCGGCCAGCCGTTGAGCCATCAGGTTGGCGTGGGCGGCGCCGTCCTCCCAGGCGTTGGTTTCCAGCATGCCGAGGAAGGGAGCGGCGAGGAATCTCCCCTTGGACGCGGTCTGCCCGGCCTGTTTCAGCCGGTTGTCCACGCGCCGGGCCAGGGACTTGTCGAACATGACGAGGGCCTCGGTGCAGAGACCGCCGGCCTTGGCCCCGCCGAAGACCAGGACATCGACGCCCAGACGCGCGATCTGGGTCAGGTCGAACCCCGCCGCCGCAGCATTGGCCAGTCGCGCGCCGTCCATGTGCACGCCATATCCCAGCGCCTTCACCGGCTCGATCAGGTGGCGCAACTCTTCCTCGGTGTAGACAGCGCCGTATTCGGTGGACTGGGTCAGGGACAGGGCCGCCGGCGGCTGACGGTGGCCGACCTCCGGCTCGTCGAGCGCGGCGTCCAGCGCCTTCTGGTCGATCTTGCCGGACAGGCCCGGCAGGCCGATCAGGCCGACGCCCTGGCCGAAGAAGCCCGGCGCGCCGGTCTCGTCGGTGCAGACGTGGGCGGCGTTGTGAGCCAGCACCGCCTCATGCGGATACGCCAGCATCGACAGGGCGATGGCGTTGGCCGCCGTACCGGAGAAGACGAACCGGATCTCGGCGTCCGCATCCAGCCTGCGGCGGATCTGATCGGCCGCGCGAGCGGTGACGTCGTCCGCACCATAGGCCCGGGCGTACCCGGCGTTGGCGTCGATCAGCCCCTGCAGGGCAGTGGGCGCCATACCGGCGGTATTGTCCGATCCAAAATCGTAGCGCATCGCGGCTCAGGCCTCGTTCTGGTATTCGTCGGCATGGGTGTCGAAGCCCGCGCTGCGCGGATTCGTCCGGCCGCGCAAACCATGCTTCCCCTCCGCCGCCTTCGGCATCGGCGCATCCTCATCCCCGTAGGGCACGGCCACCTGGTGCGGGAACGGAATCTCGATGCCCGCCGCGTCCAGCGCCTCCTTGGCGGCCTGGAAGACATCGGCCCGGGCCTGCCAGTAGTCGTCCGAGCTGGTCCACGCCGTCAGGGTCATCTCCACCGAACTGTCCAGCAGATCGGTCACCCCGGCCCAGGGCGCCGGATCGGCCAGGACCGCTTCGATGCCGCTTGCCGCCCCGACCAGCGCCTCCTTGACGGTGTTCAGGTTGTCGCCGTAGCCAACCCCGAGCTTCAGCTCCATCCGCCGGTTCTTCTGGCCCGACAGGTTCAGGATGATGTCGCCGAACACCTTCCCGTTCGGGGCCATGATCTTCACATTGTTGGCGTCCGACAGCTGGGTGAAGAACAGGTCCAGCCGCTGCACCTTGCCGACGTTACCGCTGATGTTGACCAGGTCGCCGACGCGATAGGGCCTCAGCACCAGAAGCATCACGCCCGCCGCCACGTTCGACAGTGTGCCCTGCAGGGCCAGTCCGACGGCCAGTGATGCCGCCCCCAGAACGGCGATGATCGAGGTCGTCTGCACGCCCAGCCGCTGCAGGACGGCGATGAAGCCGATCAGGAAGACGACGACCCGCACCACCTGAACGGCGAAGCTGAGCACCGTCGGGTCGTGGCGGAAGCCGCGCACGCGGCCGAGGGCCCTGCGGGTCGCCGACGACGCCCAACGCGCCGCGAAGACCGTGGCGACCAGAATGACCAGGGCGACAGACAGATTGACCGCGAAGTCGCCCGCGATCTGGGTCAGCTTGGCCAGCATCACCGCATCGACGGCCGCAACCTGCTGGCCCGTGGAGATGAGGGTGTCGAGAGTATTGAGGGTCGAAGACATGAGCGGGGTCTAACGCCTAACCCCCGATTTGGAACCCGCCAGCTTCACTTTTAAGGCCTCTCGACGCTGCCTCGCCAGGAGCGCAGGGTGAGACTTCCTGGGGAGGAGCAAGGCTTTGCGTCAATCGTCACTGGTCGTCGGCGTCGACGTGCCGTGGGTCACAAGCTGGACCGCCGAGCCGATCGAGGGCGTCCGCCCCTGCCCCTCGGTTGGCGGCCAGCTGGCGCTGGTGCAGGCCGAGGCGGCCGGCTTCGGCAAGCCGGAGTATTCGAAGAACCACCTGCTGCGTCAGCGTCTCAGCATGACCCGCATGCTCTGTCCGATGTGCGGCCAGCCGACGACGCCCGGCAATCGGGTGACCCAGGTCGCCCGGCGCGTCGCCGCCGGGAAGCTGCGCGCCTCGGGCCGGGCCGATCTGCCGTCGACTATCGCCGATGAGCAGATCATCGTCGATGCGGGCGCCATCGCTCCCCTTCACCGCGATTGCTCCGACCGGTCGCTGCAGCATTGCCCGCATCTGCGCGCCGAACCGGCCATCGACGTCCAGCCCTTTCCCGTCCGCTGGGGTCTGATCCCCCTGATGATCGAGGCCGTGGCGCCGCTGCCCGCTGGCTTCGCCCTGCTGGCCGTCGCGACCGTCGCCGCACCGGTCGCGGTGGTCACCTTCCTGCAGCTGTGCGGCGTGACCGACCAGATCGACAAGGCCTGGCGCACACGCCGCAAGGTCGTCTAGACCTTCGCCACCCGGCCGCCGCCGCTCTCCAGCGAGTCCAGCAGGTCCATCACGTCGTCGAGCGTATTGGCCTCCCGCGCCGGCTTGTCCCAGCGGATGCGGCTGACGCGGGGGAACCGCATCGCCACCCCCGACTTGTGCCGCGGCGACCGCTGCAGGCCTTCGAAAGCGATTTCCAGCACAAGGCCGAAATCCCGCTCGGCGCGGACCGACCGCACGGGGCCGAACCGTTCCACCGTGTGATCGCGCACGAACTTGTCGAGCTGTTTCAGCTCCTCGTCGGTAAAGCCGAAATAGGCCTTGCCTACGGGCGTCAGCGTTCCCTCCGGGGTCCAGACCCCGAAGGTGTAGTCGGAATAGAAGCTGGAGCGCTTCCCGTGTCCGCGCTGGGCGTACATCATCACGCAATCGATGGTGTGCGGATCGCGCTTCCACTTGAACCAGGGGCCCTTCGGCCGCCCGGCGATGTAGGGACTGTCCCAGCGCTTCAGCATCAGCCCTTCGGCCGCCGCCCCCACCGGTGGATCGGCGCGCAGGACGCCGAGGCCGTCCCAGCTGTCGAAATCGACGACGGGCGACAGATGCAGCCGGTCGCCGGTATGGCCGGCGACGACCGCCTCGAGCCTCGCCCTGCGTTCCTGGAGCGGGAGCCCGCGCAGGTCCTCGCCCGCCTCGCCCAGCAGGTCGTAGGCGTAGAGCGATGCCGGATACGCGGCCATCATCTTCGCATCGACGGTCTTGCGGTTCAGTCGCTGCTGCAGATCCCCGAACGGCGCCACAGCCCCTTCCCGCATGACCAGCAGTTCACCGTCGATCGCCCCCTCGAAAGTCAATGCGTTCATCAGGTCGGGGAAGGCGTTGGTGATCTCGTCGCCGTGGCGCGAATAAAGCCGCGCCACCCCATCCTCTCGCACCGCCTGCACCCGGATGCCGTCCCACTTCCATTCGGCGGCGTAGTGGGCGGGATCGAGCCGGTCGAAGTCCACCGCCTCGTCGATGGCGACGGCCAGCATGACCTGACGGAACCGGCCAGGCGCCTCGGTGTCCGGCCGTTCGGCCCGCCCCTCGACCCAGGCGAACAGTTTGGCATAGGGCGGCTTCACCGCATGCCAGACCTCGACGATGTCGGCGGCGGTCAGAGGTTCCAGCGCCGTCGTCGCCTCCCCGCCCTCCGGCTCCGGCGCCTCGGTCACCGTTTCCGGCCGCATCATCGCGACCGCCGTCCGCGCCAGCTGCGCCGACAGGCCGACCCGCATCCCGCCTGTCACCAGCTTCAGCAGCGCCCACCGCCCCTTCGGCGCCAGCGCGTCCAGCCAGCCCTCGATCAGTCCCTGAACCTCGCCGCGCTTCGCCTGGGTCAAGGCATCGACCACCTCGCCCAGTTCCGGCTCCCGGTTCGGCCGGTAGGCGGGAACGGTCGGCCAGATCAGGGCCACAGTCTCGGCCAGGTCGCCGACATAGTCGTAGGACCAGCCGAACAGCACCGGATCGACCCGCGCCTCCACAGCCCTGCGGATCATCGCCGGCTTGGCGTCGGTGAAGACCAGTTCGCCGGTCAGAGCCGCCAGCGCCCAGCCCCGGTCCGGATCGGGCGTGGCGCGCAGATAGTCGCGCAGCAACACCAGCTTGGCGTTCCGCGACCCGGTCAGCGCCAGGCGGTCCAGCAGTTCGGCGAAGGCGCGCATTCAACCTCGTTAGGGCACAGCCAACACCAAACGCGAAAACGCCCCGGAGGTCTCCCTCCGGGGCGCAGCTTTCGGCGCGGACCCGTTCCTAGTTGAACAGGCCGGCGATCACGGCGGTGATCAGACCACCGGCGACTGCGGCCAGGACCACGTCATTGCCGCTGCGGACATAGTGGTATCCACGGGGCGGAGCGCGCAGGCCGTAACGGCTGTAGTCGTTCACGACATAGCCGCGCGAATAGTAGCTCGGGATCCGCTGGCCATAGCTCCACTGACGGACGTGATAGCCGCGCGGCGGCGCGTAGCGGCCGGCGTTGTAGCGTCGTTCCGACCGCTGCCAACGGTCATAGGCGCGGACGTCCTGACGATATTCGCGACGGTCGTCGCGGTTGTCCTGACGCCATTCCCGACGGTCGTCACGACGGTCCGACCGATCATCGCGGCGGTCATCACGACGATCGTCGCGGCGATCCTGACGCTGTTCCTGACGGTCATTGCGCTCGTAACGCGACTGGGCGTCGGCGGCCGAGGCGACGCCCATGGAGCCGGCGGCGATCAGGGCGGCCAGTGCGGCGGTGGTGAACTTCTTCACAGCGAACTCTCCTGTTGGTCGGGGACTTCCGACTTGCCCCAACACTAGGATCCAGCGTTTGAGCCGGGTCTGAACGACGCCGCTCAGCTCCGGTTCAGGCGGCCGCCGCAGTTTCGCCCAGTTCCGCCGCCGCTCGCAGGCTGGCCCGACCACCTCGCACGCGCTGCATCAGCTGCGCCAGCGCGGCGAAGTCGATCGGCTTGTTCAGATAGGCGTCAGCCCCGGCTTCCAGACCCGCCTCGTGGTCTTCGTTCCGCGCCGAGGCGGACAGGACGGCGATCGGCGTCTCGGCGTTGACGCCCCTGGTGCGGATCAGCCGCGTCGCGCTCAGACCGTCCATGACCGGCATGTTGACGTCCATGATGATCAGGTCGAACCGCTGCTGGCCCGCCATGTCGACGGCGATCTGGCCATTCTCGGCGGTGGCGGTGCAGTGCCCGGCCGAACCCAGCCAGGCTTCAAGGATCATCCGGTTGACCGGGTGATCTTCGACCACCAGCACTTGCAGGCACTCCCCGTCGCCGACGTCGGCATGGATGGCCTCGGCCTCGGTCACAGCCTGCCATTCGACCACATCCGCCTCGACCACCAGGGTAAAGGTCGAACCTTGGCCGAGGGTGGAGGTCACGGTGATGTCGCCGCCCATGATGTTGGCCATGCGCCGGGCGATGGTCAGGCCCAGGCCCGTGCCGCCGAACCGGCGGGTCGAGGAGGCGTCGGCCTGGGTGAAGGGCTGGAACAGGGTTTCGAGATCGGACTCTGCGATACCCGACCCGCTGTCGGTCACCGAGAAGGCGAAGGCCACGCGGCGGTCGTTGATCCGGGTCGATTCGACGCGATAGTCGATCAGGCCGGAATCGGTGAACTTCACCGCGTTGGACAGCAGGTTCTGGATAACCTGACAGACGCGCAGGGGATCGCCCTTCACCACGGCCGGCGTCTCTCCGACAAAGGTGGAGCGGAACTCCAGCCCCTTGGCCTCGGCCTGGGCCACGAACGGCCCGGTCACGCGACGGTGCAGATCGTCCAGCGAGACGTCGATGATCTCGAACGTCATCTTGCCCGCCTCGATCTTGGTCATGTCGAGGATGTCGTTCAGCAGGCTCAGCAGATTGTCGCCCGAGTTGCGGATGATCGACAGATATTCCCGCTGGGTCGTCTCCAGACGTGTCGCGCCCAGAAGCTGGGCCGCGCCCAGCACCCCGTTCATCGGCGTGCGCAGCTCGTGCGAGATGACGCCGAGGAAGTTCGATTTGGCCTGGTTGGCCGCGTCGGCCTTGTCGCGAGCGGTCTGCAGCTCCTCGATCAGATGGGCCTGATGCTCCTGGAAGGCCTTGATCCGCTCCTCACGCAGCATGGTCATGGTCACCAGCACGAACATGCCGGCCGAGGTGAAGGGCATGATGGCCACGAAAGGCCAGAATAGCGACCCGCCCCACAGGCTGGCCGCAATGATGAGCGCCACCGCCGTATAGGGGGACGAGATCACGACCGCCTGCTTCGGCGAGCTTCTAAGCTGGGCGAAGACGAGCACATAGCCGCTGACCAGCAGGGCCACGGCAAGCGGCTGGCCGAATGGATGGGGCGCGAACCAGGCCATCAGGGGCGCAGAGGCCCAGGCGGCGGTGGTCACGGTGGCCACGGCGGGGAACAGCAGGCCCCAGCCCGCCTCGACCCGGCCGGCCATGCTCTTTTCGAACTTGCCGCGGATAGCTCCGGCGCCGATCGTGCCGATGAACCAGACGACGGCCTGGACCCAGCCAACCGTGCCCAGCAGGCCGATCGCCCAGCTGCCGATGATGATGTAGCGCAGATACTGGGTCTGCAGAATCGCCGTCAGGGCCTGCGCAGCCTCGCTGGCGCTGACTCCCGCCGACCGACCCGAGTCGAGGCTTTTGCCGATATCCTCGGATCCGACCATACGTCCCCCAACGTCCCACAAACTAACCGGCGTGACGCTATGACGAACCTTCTAAGACGAAGTGAACGCTGATCTTTCCTCAATCACCGGTTTCGTCGGGGGTCTGGACCTTGATCGACAGTGCGTGGACCGGGCCGGCCAGCTCTACCGCCAGCACAGCATTGACCGAACGCTGCCGCTGCACCCGCCCCTGGCCCGCGAAGGCCTGTGACACGATGGTCAGATTGAAGTGGCTTTCGCCGCCGGGCGTGGCGTCCATGCCGCCTTCATGATGGTGTCCGGCATGCCTGGCGCTGTCATCTTCGAGCTCCAGCCGTGTCGGCTGGAACGCGGCCGTCAGTTTTTCCCGCATAATCGACGCGATAGGGCCTTCCGGCATGTCGGTTTCCTTGATGGTGACCAATTCGACCCTACACTGGGGTCAATGCCAGCGTCATTCGATTACAAACCCCGTTTCAAGGACATGCGGATCAAACCGCCCAAGGCCGGCGAAGCCGAAGCCGAGGCCGATGTTCTGCACCTGAAGCCCGGCGAGAAGCCGTGCGATTACCCCGACTGCCTGAAAGCGGCGACGGCGAGGGCGCCGAAGTCGCGCGAGCGGCTGAACGACTTCTACGAATTCTGCCAGGCGCACGCGGCCGAGTACAACAAGAGCTGGAACTTCTACGCCGGCATGAACGAGGCCCAGGTCCGCGCGGCCAAGGAAAACGAGGCCATGACCGGCGGCCGTCCCACCTGGGAGATGAAGGCCGGCAAGAACTCGCGCGAGGCCGCCGCCTTCGCCTCGAAGATGGGCGCCACCCGGGCGGAAGGCGCCGCCGGCTCCTGGCAGGACAGTTTCGGTCTGTTCGGCCGCCGCGTCCGCGAACAGGCGGTCCATGACGAGGACACCCTGCGAATCGGCAAGCTGGAACGCCAGGCCCTGGCCGACCTGGATCTTGACCTTCGCACCGACAAGCCGGGGATCAAGGCGCGCTATCATGAGCTCTTGAAACGCTTCCACCCCGACCTGAACCAGGGCGATCGCGGCGCCGAAGCCAAGCTCCAGCGCGTGATCAAGGCCTACAAGACGCTGAAGAAGGCGGGTCTGGCGGCCTGACGACCCTCTCCCGCAAGGAGAGGGAGTCACTATCTAATGCTCTCCATACTCAGGAGCATCCCGATGAACATTCTCTACAAGGCCCACGCCACCTCGACCGGCGGCGGTCGCGACGAAGGCCGTTCGACCACCGACGACGGCAAGATCGACGTCCTTTTGTCCCTGCCCGCCGAAATGGGCGGCAAGGGCGGCGCGGGCACCAACCCGGAACAGCTGTTCGCGGCCGGTTACGCCGCCTGCTACATGGGCGCCCTGCGGCTGGTCTCGGGCAAGGCGGGCACGCCGGTCGGTCCGGACACGAAGATCCACACCGCCGTCGGCATCGGCCCGAACACGCGCGGCGAAGGCTTCAACCTCGACATCGCCATCAAGGTCACCGACCACGGCCTCGACAAGGCGACCATCGACGCCCTGATCCAGGCCGCGCATCAGGTCTGCCCCTATTCCAACGCCACCCGCGGCAACGTCGACGTGGATCTGTCGGCGGAATAGGCTTCACGGCATGAGCGCCCCGTCCGTTCAGGTTCTGATCGTCGGCGCCGGTCCCACGGGACTGGCGGCGGCGCTGTTCCTGACGCGGCTGGGCATCGCCGTCCGCATTGTCGATGAGGCGACTGGCCCGACCACCACCTCCAAGGCCCTCGCCGTCAATCCGCGCAGTCTGGAACTGCTCGAGCCGACCGGCGTCACCGCCCGCATTCGTCAGGAGGGCCAGCGGATCGACACCATCCGCGTCGCCCACGAGGGCCGGACGACCGCCACCTTCCGTCCCCACTGGGATCGGATCGCGCCCGGCCGCCCCATGACCATCCTGCCCCAGGCCCGGACCGAGGCGCTGCTGGCGGAGGCGCTCGCCGACCTGGGCGTCCGGCCCGAGTACGGCGCCGGTTTGACCGGCCTGACCCAGACCGCCGACAGCGTCACCGCCGGCCTGTCCACCGGCGAGACCGTCTCCGCCGACCTGCTGCTCGGCGCCGACGGAGCCCATTCGGAGACGCGCCACGCCCTCGATCTCGACTTCCCCGGCGACGCCTCGGACGAGCCCTGGCATCTGATGGACGTCGCGATCGAGGGCGCGCCGCTCGACGAGGCCCGGATCGAGTTCCAGCGCGCGGGGCCGCTGATCACCCTGCCCTTCTCGGGCGGCGTGTTCCGCATCATCGGCTTCGGCGCCGACCTGCTGCCCCGCCTGCCCGCCGGCTGGAAGGCCGGGCCGATCCTGTGGCAGTCGGACTTCAAGGTCTCGCACCGGATGGTCCCGACCATGGCCGTCGGCCGCGTCGCCCTGGCCGGAGACGCCGCCCACATCCACTCCCCCATCGGCGGGCGGGGCATGAACCTGGGCATCGAGGACGCTTACGTCTTCGCCGCCTGCACTGTGGACGCCCTGAACGGAGACCTGTCGCGCATCGCCGACTATGCCCGGGTCCGCCACGCCGTCGACGCCGCCTGGGTGAACACCTCGCGCGGCTTGACCGGCTTCGTCGCCAGCCAGTCCCTGCCCGTCCGCACCCTCAAGCGGATCGCCCCGTCGGTCGCCGCCACCATCCCCGGATTCATCGATCAGGCGCTTAAGCGCGGGATGGGTCTCGACCACCCGACGGCGGTACGATAATCGCAGGCGCATGGCCTCCCCCCTCGACGCGACCCCCGATCCGCTGCTGACGTTCGAACCCCACCGCAAGGTCTCGGTGCGCGAGGTCTTCGGCATCGACTCCGACATGGTCGTGCCGATGTTCGACACGGTCGACAGTCATGTGCCCGAGGTCGATCCCGCCTACCGGTTCGATCCCCAGACGACCCTGGCCATCTGCGCCGGCTTCGCCTTCGACCGTCGCGTCATGGTCCAAGGCTATCACGGCACCGGCAAGTCGACCCATATCGAACAGGTCGCGGCCAAGCTGAACTGGCCGACCATCCGGGTGAACCTGGACAGCCACGTCAGCCGCATCGACCTGGTCGGCAAGGACGCCATCGTCCTCAAGGACGGCAAACAGATCACCGAGTTCCGCGAGGGCATGCTGCCCTGGGCCCTGCAACGCCCGATCGCCCTGTGTTTCGACGAATACGACGCCGGCCGCCCCGACGTGATGTTCGTCATCCAGCGCGTGCTGGAGGCCCAGGGTCGACTGACCCTGCTGGACCAGAACCGCGTCATCCGCCCCAACAAATGGTTCCGCCTGTTCGCCACGACCAACACCATCGGCCTGGGCGACACCTCGGGCCTGTATCATGGCACCCAGCAGATCAATCAGGGTCAGATGGACCGCTGGAACATCGTCACCACCCTGAACTACCTCGATCATGACGTGGAGGCCGACATCGTCTCCGCCAAAGTGCCGGAATGGTCCGACGCCGAGGGTCGTCGCAAGATCGCCGCCATGGTCCGCGTCGCCGACATGACCCGCAACGCCTTCATGAACGGCGACATCTCCACCGTCATGAGCCCCCGCACCGTCATCACCTGGGTCCAGAACGCGATCATCTTCAACGACGACGTGGGGTTGGCCTTCCGCCTGACCTTCCTGAACAAGTGCGACGAACTGGAACGCCCGACCATCGCGGAATTCTACCAGCTCGCGTTCGGGGAGGATTTGCCCGAGGCGGCGACGCGGGTGAAGGTGGGGTGAGGATTCATCCCGGACTTGGGCGATGCTGATTTTCGGACTTTCGGTTTTAACGATGGGGATCGACCCGCAGCCGCCCCGCCCCTCCGACGAGGCGATGCTGGCGCTCGTGGCCGAACACATTCCCGGCGCTGTGGTGCTGGCAAGCCATGTTCAGGCCATGCCCGCTGGGCTGGACGGAGCGCACGGGCTTTGCGGCATCGTCCGGGTCGACGGCGGGCCGCAGCCGTTCTTCGTCTACACCCT
>NZ_JANODA010000031.1:0-18517 GCF_031412435.1 Brevundimonas sp. | reverse complement strand
TTTGCCCGTCCTGGCCCACCGTATCGGGCCATTTTCTAACTGCGAACGATAACTTCGCTGGAGAAGTCCGCCTCGCCGCGTAATGCGGTTCGGTTGATTTCGAATCTTAAGTCCTAGGGGTTCAGATCCTTAGGCGGGGCCTGTCGGGAGCCTGCCAACAGAATCCCGGCACTTTTTCTTCATCCCGAACCGCCCTGGTCGCACCCGCGAAAAAGCGCCGGTTGACATTATTCGATGTTTAGCTAAATACTGACTTATGAATATGGTCTTCAAGGCGCTCGCCGACCCGACCCGCCGCAAGGTGCTGGAGCTGTTGCGGCGCCAGCCGATGACGGCCGGGGCGCTGAGCGAGCAGTTCAGCGTTTCGCGCCCGACCATGTCGGCCCATTTCAACGTACTGCGCGAAGCCGGCTTGATCGAAGCCCACAAACAGGGGGTCTCGATCACCTATCGCCTGAAGCTGTCGGTGCTGGAGGAAGCCCTGCTGGGGTTTGGCCAGATCTTCGGCATCGGCGCGCCGGACTCCGAAGCCGACCACGCCTCTGAGGAAGGACCCTCCAAATGATCAAACGTTACGCCGCCCCGCTGGCTCTGGCTGGCGCCTTCATCGCTGCGGCCCTCGGGCTGAAATTCGCCGCCGGTAGCGAACTAATCGACTCCGACACGGCCGCCCGGATCGTCCAGGTGCTGATGGGGCTGGTGCTGGTCGGCTACGGCAATGTCCTGCCCAAAAAGCTGGGCCGGCCCCGCGCCACCCCCGAGGCCGAGCGCCGGACCCAGGCCGCCCTGCGCACCACCGGCTGGACCCTGACCCTGGCCGGTCTGGTCTGGGCCGGATCGTGGATGGTCGCGCCCGAAGCTGTCGCCCGGCCGCTGGGGATGCTGGCCGTGGCCGCGGCCCTGGCGACTGCCATCGGCCTGGGCCTGTGGGCCTGTCGTCCGGCACGGATCCCCGCGCCGCACTGACCGGACGCCGCCCCGCGGCGCCCCCCTCCCGCCTGTCCCGTCACTTCTGACTCCACGCGCGCCGTCTCCGGGCCCGTGCGCTCCCCCCTGCCCGAAAAGGATCTCGACCATGCGCTGTTCCTCATCCCTCGCCCGCGTCCTGACGATGCCGAAACGGACGGTACTCGGCCTCGCCCTCGTCTTGTGTTTGGGTCTGGCGCCCCCCCCGATGGCCTTGGCCGAAGCGCCGCCGGAGCCCGAGGCGGCGGCGTCCGCACCGGCTCTTTGGGTGGTCCGCGACGCCGACTCGACCCTGTACCTGTTCGGCACCCTGCATTTCCTGCGGTCCGACACGAGGTGGCGCGACGCCCGGATCGACGCCGCCCTTGAGTCGGCCTCAGAGCTGGTGCTGGAGATCGCCGACGTCAACGATACCTCGGCCGTGATGCCGCTGATCCAGGCCCACGGCCTGTCGCCCGAGCGGCCGCTGTCCAGTCTGCTGACCGCCGGCGAGCTGACGTCGCTTGACACCGCAGCGCGGAGCATGGGCCAGAGCGCGGCGCAGATGGATCCGATGCGGCCGTGGCTGGCCACGGTCATCCTGTCGTCCGCGCCGACGATCCGGGCCGGCTTCGCCCCGGGTTCCGGTGTCGATCTGGCGCTCCGAGCTACGGCGCTGGCCGGAGGCAAGACGGTCAGCGGGCTGGAGACGCCGGACACCCAGATTCGCATGCTGTCGGGCTTTCCCGAAGAGGGGCAGCTGATCGGCCTGCGCCGCGCCCTCGAGGCTTTCGAAGCCGCGCCGGTGGAGCTGGAAGCGCTGGTCGACGCCTGGAGCCGGGGCGACATCGACGCCATCAACGCCTCGACCGTGGCCCCCATGCGAGCGCGCAGCGAGCGTCTGTACCAGGCCCTGCTGGTCGAGCGGAACCAGGCCTGGACCGACCAGATCGCGGCGCGTCTGGCGGGCGCCGGCACGACCTTCATCGCCGTCGGGGTGCTGCACCTGGCCGGCGAGGACAGCGTGCAACGCCAGCTGGAGGCGCGCGGAATCCCGGTCGAACGGCTGCGCTGAGCCGCTGCGGGTCGCGCCGGACAAATTCCTGCTTTCGTCGCGGTACCGGCGCGGCTACACCCGTTCCCAATCAGCAGGACGCCCATGGCCGAAGAGACCCCGCCCGTCGACGAGATGCAGTACGAGAAGCTCGCGCAGGACGCCCTGCGCGGGGTGATCCGTTCCGCGCTCGAACGCGCGGCCAGCCCGTCGGGCATCCCCGGCGCGCACCATTTCTACATCACCTTCAAGACCCGCGGCCCCGGCGTATCCGTGCCGCCGGACGTGATCGCCAAATATCCCGACGAGATGACCGTCGTTCTCCAGCACCAGTACTGGGACCTCGCGGTCGAGCACGACCTGTTCTCGGTCATGCTGAAGTTCGGCGGCATGCCCAAGGTGCTGACCGTGCCCTATACGGCCGTGACCCGCTTCTACGACCCCAGCGTCCAGTTCCTGCTGCAGTTCGAGGCGCCGGAGCCGGTGCCGGAACCCGTCGCCGAACTGCCGGCGCCGACCCGGCCGGAGACGCCGCCGTCCGGCGACGACGGTCCCAAGGTCGTGTCTCTGGACCAGTTCCGGAAGAAGTAGGCTTTTCAGGCCGTCATGCCGCGCTAAGCTTCTTCCAGCGTGGGAGGGACGCGTGCCGAGATCCGCCGTCATCGTCATCCTGTTGTGGCTCGGCGCGGGCGCGACCCATGCCCAGAGCCGCTTCGACGGCTGGGCTTCAGCCGTTGTCGCTGCAGAATGGCGCACCAGCCAGGGCGCGCCGATCCAGGCCTTCGACAATGCGCGCCGCGACCTGACGGCGGGATTCCTCACGGCCGGCTTCTCGCGCGCCGACATGGTCGACTACAGCCTGCGTCCCGACGTGACGCCGGTGACCACCGACGTGGCCGCCGCTCGCGGCATCGCCGAGGCCACGACGCGGGCCACACGCGGCTGCCTGCTCTACTTCACCTCCCACGGCGGCCCCCAGGGGATTGTCTTTGGGCCGGACCGGATCCTGAGCCCGACCAGTATGGTGACGCTGGTGCGCGGCTGGTGCCAGGACCGGCCGACGGTCGTGGTCCTCTCGGCCTGCTACTCCGGAATCTTCGTGGACTCCCTCGCCGCACCCAACCGGATGATCATGACCGCGGCTCGCCGCGACCGGTCTTCCTTCGGCTGCAGCGAGGATGCGACCTATCCCTATTTCGACGCCTGCATGATCCAGACCCTGCCGATGGCCAGCGACTTCATCGCCTTGGCCAACGGGGTGCGAGCCTGCGTCAAGACGCGTGAGGATGCCGAAGGCCTGTCGCCGGCCTCCGAGCCGCAGGTCTCGATCGGGGCCAATATGCAGCTGCTGCTGCCGACCCTGCGCTTCAACCGCCCGCCGGGTTAGGTCTTGCGCGGATAGGCCTTGATCGTGATCCGCTCGCGGTCGCCCTCGCGCCGCTCGACCAGCAGCCGCGCCACCTGGGCGTCGTCGTGGAACAGGTAGCCCTTGATCGCGTCCAGCAGCGCCTTGGCCAGGTTGTCGAGATCCATCCATGGCGGATCGCCGATGTGCTCCATCGTGATCTCCACGACGAAATCGCCGTAGGCCGGCCGGGACCCGCGCCATTCCTTGCGGAAGAACTCGTAGACCAGCGGCTTGTAGTATTTCGCCTGGGTCGTCAGGCCGTCGATCATCACGACGACAGCGTCGCCTTCCTCGCGGGCCCGGACCTTGCCGGAGACGATCCAGTCGTCGTTCACGTGCGGCAGACCGCAGGCAGGGCCGTCGCCAAGGTGGCCGCGCCGATGACCACCGGGCTGACCAGTTGCTCGTCCTCGGCCGGGGCCGAATGGATCGCGTGGATGATCTCCATGCCGGAGATCACTCTGCCGAACGCCGCGAACCCCTGACCATCCGGGTTGCGACCGCCGCCGAAATCCAGAGCGGGCGTGTCGCTGGTCACGATGAAGAAGCTCGAGGTCGCCGTATCCGGGCCGTCGCGCGCCATGGAGATGGCGCCGCCCGTGTGCCGCACGCCGGTGTCGATCGTTCGCTCCAGTGGTATCGGGCCCAGGCCGGGATCGTCGCTGCCGGCCGTCGTGGCCGCCTGGATCACGTCGATCGGATTGGGATTGTCGTTGGTCTCGGCTACGACCGTCCGGAAGAAACCGCCGCCCGCATAGCGGCCCTCCTGGACATAGCGCAGGAAGTTGCAGGTCGTGATCGGCGCATGTTCGGCGTCGAGACGAAGGATCACATCGCCCTGTGCCGTGTGCAGGATGACGAGGGGCTGATCCGACTGGGCGAGAGCCGGGCTTGCGCTCGCCAGCATCGTGGCCGCCAGGGCCGCGACAGCTCTCTTGATCACGCTCATCCCACGCCTCCAAAGGCCCACGCTTGCCCGGTCGTTCCTCCGTGCTACACCGCCGCGCATCCTCCTGCCACGCCCTGAAGAGCCGAAGCCGATGACCGCCTGCCGCACCGAGACCGACACCTTCGGCCCCATCGAGGTCGACAACTCCAAATACTGGGGAGCCCAGGCCCAGCGTTCGCTCGGCAACTTCAAAATCGGCTGGGAGAAACAGCCCCTGCCGGTCGTCCGCGCCCTGGGCATCGTCAAGCGCGCCGCCGCCGAGACCAACATGGCCCTGGGCAAGCTGGACCCGACGATCGCGAACGCCATCATCGCCGCCGCGAACGAAGTGATCGAAGGCAAGCTCAACGACCACTTCCCGCTGGTCGTCTGGCAGACGGGTTCCGGCACCCAGTCGAACATGAACGCCAACGAGGTGATCTCGAACCGCGCCATCGAGATGCTGGGCGGCGAGATGGGCTCCAAGAAGCCGGTCCACCCCAATGACCACGTCAACATGAGCCAATCGTCCAACGACACCTATCCCACGGCCATGCACGTCGCCTGCGCCGAACAGGTGGTCAACGACCTGCTGCCGGCGCTGAAACATCTGCACGCCGCCCTGGACGCCAAGTCCAAGGCCTGGGCCCACATCATCAAGATCGGCCGCACCCATACCCAGGACGCCACCCCCTTGACCCTCGGTCAGGAGTTCGGCGGCTATACGCAGCAGGTCGCCAACGGCATCGCCCGCATCGAACAGACCCTGCCGGCCCTGATGGAACTGGCCCAGGGCGGCACCGCCGTCGGCACCGGCCTGAACGCACCCGTCGGCTTCGCCGAGAAAGTCGCCGAACAGATCGCCGGCATCACCGGCCTGCCCTTCACCACGGCTCCGAACAAGTTCGAGGCCCTGGCCGCCCATGACGCCATGGTCTTCTCGCACGGCGCGATCAACACGGTCGCCGCCAGCCTGTTCAAGATCGCCAACGACATCCGATTCCTCGGCTCCGGCCCCCGTTCGGGCCTCGGCGAACTGGCCCTGCCGGAGAACGAGCCCGGCTCGTCGATCATGCCGGGCAAGGTCAATCCGACACAGTGCGAGGCCCTGACCCAGGTCTGCGTCCAGGTGTTCGGCAACAACGCAGCGCTCACGTTTGCCGGCTCGCAGGGGCATTTCGAGCTGAACGTCTATAACCCGGTGATGGCCTACAACTTCCTGCAGTCGGTCCGCCTGGTCGCCGACGCGGCCATCAGCTTCACCGACAACTGCGTCGTCGGCATCGAGGCGCGCGAGGACAACATCGCGCGCGGCCTGAACAACTCGCTGATGCTGGTGACGGCCCTGAACGGCAAGCTGGGCTATGACCTGTGCGCCAAGATCGCCAAGACGGCCCACAAGAACGGGACCACCCTGCGTCAGGAGGCCGTCGGCGGCGGTTATCTGACCGACGCCGAGTTCGACGAGGCGGTGCGGCCCGAGAAGATGATCTCGCCGGGGTGAGTGCGATGAGGCCGGGACAGGCAGCGGCCATCCTAGCGGCGGTGCTCACGACTTCGTCATGCGCCTCCGCATGGCCGATACTGCGAGGTGATTGCGACTACCAGCAGGTCGCTAAAGACGCGATCACCGCCCGGTATCCCAGGTTTGTCCCCGCGGCTGAATTCGCCATGACCCAATATGATGAAGTCATGGTCGGGTTTTACCCCCTTCCACATACGGGGCCGGGCGGCACGCCTCACGCGATCGTTGATGTCAGGACCTGTGCTGTCCGCGAGGTCTACTACACCCAGTAGGTACCGATTTGGGACCTATCCGATTTGGGGTTACCCTCGTCTCATGGGCAAGGTCGAACTGAACATCGGCATCGATCCTGAGCTGATCGAACAGGCGCAGCGGCTGGGCATCTCCATCGCCGGGATGGACGAACGTGCGCTGCGGCTGCACCTGCAGAAGGTCGATCCGGCCGGAGCCGAAGCGCGGGCCAAACGCTGGGCCGAGGAGAACGCCGAGGCGATCAAGGAACATAACCGGTTCGTCGAGGAAGATGGATTGCTGTCCGACCACTTCCGGACCTGGTGATTGCGACAGTTCGACCTCTTCATCAATCCGAACGCCTCGATGCGCACAGCGGCACCCTATGTCGTGGTGCTGTCATCGCATTATCTGGATGATGTGACCGAGACGATCGTCGCCCCGGTTTTCGCCGGGCGAAAGACGACGGTGAACGGTCTCGAAATCCGCGTCCTTGTCGAGGATGCCGATCTTCTGGTCGTATTGACAGGGCTTGCCGCTGTCAGGACCGGGACCCTGAAACAGCACGTCGGCTCCCTCGCCGCCCATGAAGACGATATCCGTCGCGCCCTCGACCGGCTGTTCACGGGCTTCTGAGATGACCGCCCTGACCCGCCCCTACTGGATCGAGGCGCTGTTCGAACGGCGCGAGGGGTGGGACGAAGCCCTCTATCCGTTCAACCTGCCGGCGGTGCGGTCGCTGCACAGCCTGAAGTTCCATCCCAATGTGACCTTTCTGGTCGGGGAGAACGGCTCGGGCAAGTCGACCCTGGTCGAGGCGCTTGCGGTCGCCTGGGGCTTCAATGCCGAGGGTGGCGGGCGGGAGCATCGCTTCGGCACCCGCGAGAGCCATTCGCCGTTGCACCGGTTTGTGCGGCCGATCAAATCACCGCAGCGGCTTCAGGACGGATTCTTTCTCAGGGCCGAGAGCTTCTTCACCGTGGCCAGCTATCTGGAAGACGCCGGTGCCAACCGCTACGGGCGTAAATCGCTGCACGAGCAATCTCATGGCGAAAGCTTCTTTGCCCTGTTTGACAACCGCTTCATCGGCGACGGGCTGTACATTCTCGACGAGCCGGAAGCCGCCCTGTCGCCGACGCGGCAGCTGTCGTTCCTGGCGCGGATGCATGAGCTGGTGCTGGCGAGGTCCCAGCTGATCATCGCCACCCATTCGCCGATCCTGCTCGGCTATCCGAACGCCTGGATCTATCAGGCCTCGGAGCATGGCCTCGACCGGATCGAGTACGAGGACACCGACCACTATCAGGTGACGAAGAACTTCCTGACCCGGCGCGAGAGGATGCTGGACGTCCTCCTGAAGGACGACTGATCGGCTGTCAGGGCTTGTTCCGGATCGTCGCTCCGACCGGGGCAAGAGCCAGCTTGGCCAGTTCCAGATCCTTCAGGGCGAAGGGGATGCCGATGATGGTGATGGCCTCGGCGAAGGCGATCAGCACGTGCGACAGGGCGATGTACCAGCCCGCGAACACGAACCAGATGATGTTCAGGCCGACGCCAAAACAGCCGATGTCCTTGCCGTCCGCCTCGCCGCCCCAGACGACTTCGCGTCCGAACGGCCAGAAGGAATAGCTGGCGATCCGCCAGGCCGCGAAGCTCCACGGCAGGCCGACGACCGTCAGGGCCAGCACCGCGCCGCCCAGCAGCCACAGCAGGCCCGAGATCCAGCCGCCGAGGATGAACCACAGGATGTTCAGGATCAGTCGGATCACGCGCGTCTCTCCCCGTCGGCGGTTCACCGACCCGACATGGATAGACGAAAGGCCCCGCTTGTTCAGCAGGGCCCTCGTGAATTCGCGGTTAGTCGTGTGGCGAGATCTAGTGGGATTGCTTTTCGGTCCACTGCGCCTTGGCCTGATCCTTGGTCAGGGTCAGGCGGACCTTTTCGTCATCGACATGGTCGACCCAGCTGGTCGGGATCATGTGATGTTTGAAGCCGCCGGCGAGATCCAGCTTGGCCAGTTCGATCTGGTCGCCGAGGACATGATCGACGCGGCCGACGTGGCCGCCGTCGGAGCCGACGACTTCGAGGTGTTCCTTGATGAGGCTGAGGTCTACCATCGGGTGTCTCCTGTCGAATGGTGAGACCCTGAAACGCCGCTTGCTTGAGCCGGTTGCGAGGAACCGATGGCCGAGATCGTCAATCTGAACCGTGCCCGGAAAGCTCGCGACAAGGCCGCGGGGAAGACGGATGCCGCGGCCAATCGCGTCACCCACGGCCTGACGAAAGCCCAGCGCGAGATGGCGAAGGCGGAACGGGAGCGGCTGTCGCGACTTCTCGATCAGACGAAGCGCGAGGACTGACCCATGGGCGCGACCTACACCCCGACGACATCGTCACGGACCCGTTACGGCCTCATCGCCCTGATCGCGATCCGTCAGGCCAGGGCCATGCGCGAGCGTCGGGAGAAGGAAGAGGCCGACCGCGAGGCGAAGACGGCGGCGAAGGTCGAAGCGAAGCCGAAGACGCGCGGCTGGTTCCGCTAGACCACCTTCGGGGCCCGGATCAGCAGCGCCTGCCCGGCCAGCACCAGCAGCAGGCCGACCAGCGCCGTCCATCCGAAGCGCGCATCCTCGAACAGCACCGACACCAGCATGGCGATCGGCGGGGTCAGGGCGGAAATATAGCTGGCCAGGGCATAGCCTCGCGCCCGCGCCACCGCGAAATAGACCAGGAAGGCCACGACCGATCCGAGGATCGACAAATGCGCCAGCGAAATCAGGTATCCGGGCGACAGGTCGATGGTGAACTGCGCACCGGTGACCAGCCCGTGCACCACCAGCATCGCGGTCCCGTAAGCCATGGCCCAGCCGGTCTGGGGCAGGATGGCCGTCCCGAGTTGCTGGCCCTTCCACGAATAGTAGTTGCCGACGGCGGAGCTCATGACCGCGAGCACCGCCAGACCGATCCCGGTCAGGGCGCGCGCGTCGAAGCCGGCGCGCATCGCTTCGCCGCCTGACAGGACCGCGACCCCGACGATGCCGAGCGTCGCCCCGATCCAGGCCTCGCGCGACGCGGTCTGGCGCACCACGACCCGGAACAGAACGAGATTCAGGAAGGCCAGGGAGGCGAAGACCACGGCGACGATGGCCGAGGTGACATGCCCTTCCGCCGCATAGGTGAAGGTGTAGGAGATGGCGAAGACGAAGGCCCCCTGCCCGAGCGCCGCCAGATGCTGGCCCTTCGTGAGTGTGAGCGACCGGCCGGTGAGCGCGCAGCCGACGAGAATGATCAGGGCCGCCAGACCGAAGCGCCAGGTCAGGGACGCCACCTCGTCGACCGTGCCCAGTTGCCAGGTGATGGCGTACCAGGTCGTGCCCCAGATGACCGCGCAGAGCACCACGCCGGCGACGGCCAGAACGCCGGCGGACGGCCGACGCAGCTCGGAAAGGGTCAAGGCGGGCTCACGGAAACGCAGGGAGAGGATTGCCCGACATGCGCTCCGGGCGTGACCGGTGCAACACCGATCCGCAAGACTGCTGACAAGTCCGGCTTATGTCAGGCGCGAAGCTTCAGCGCGGCCCGGTCCGCCGCGGGCACGGCGGCGTAGACGGTGGCCGGCCGGATGCCCAGCCGCGCCCGCGCCGTCTCCAGCGGCTCGGCGAACAGAGCCTCGTAGTCCAGCCCCGGCAGCCACTGGGCCCGTCGGCCGTTGCGCCAGGCCTGCAGAACCGCCCGCCGCGCCGGGATGGATCGTTTCTCCCGCTGGATCTCCCGCGCCGCGCCGTACCCGATGAAGCCAAAGCCGAGATTGTGCGTCTGGCCGTAGGAGAAACTGACCACGCAGGCCTCGCCCAGCGCGTCAGTGCCGTAGCCGGTCAGCACGTGCCAGATATCGTGCACGTCCCGAAGCCGGCGCGAGTACCAGACGACCGGATGCAGCGCGTCGATCTCGGGGGCCACTTCGCGCGCCGTCTCGGCGAGGCCGTCAGCGGTGAAGCCGCGCAGTTCGCGGAACGCCTTGTATTCCGCGCCGACCGTCCCCGGGCCGAACCGGGCCAGCCAGTCCGGATCGTCCAGCTTCAGCGCAAGCTCGTCGCGCAGGAAGGCCTGACGCCCGCCCTCGACCGTCCTCAGCAGACGGTTGTAGCCCTTGGCGCCCGACTGTCCGGTCAGGGCCCGCATGATCTCGAACACCTGGGCGGTGTCCTCCTTGTCGCGGATCAGCTTGCGGAAGGCGCGAAAGGCCGTCATCGGCCGCATGCGCTGCGGTTTCAGAACCTCGAACTCGTCCGGGTAGACGGCGGCGTCCATCGTCATCGAAAACATCCTGCTCGTACTCGCGTATCCTATCGCAACCCACCGTCCGCTCAAAGCCGTTCCGCCGGAGATCCTGTGCTCAAGAAACGCTCTGTCGTCCTCGCCGGCCACGCCACCTCCGTGGCGCTGGAGCCTGAGTTCTGGACCGTGCTGGACCGGATGGCGGAGGCGCGCGGACTGAGCCACGCCGGCTTCCTGACCTGGGTCGACGAGACCCGTGGCCGCCGCCCGCTCGCCTCCGCCTGCCGCCTTCTGGCCCTGGCTTACGCAGCGTCAGAAACGATCATTGTCGAACCCTGATGTTCAGGCGCAGGGTGGCCGCCTCAACAAGGGGTAACCGCCGTGCAGATCGACCGCAGTCTCATTCCGCCCGCCATCATCGGCGGCCTCATCGCCATCGGCCTCATCGGGGCCGGCATCGCGGTCGGCGGGGGCGTGGTCAACGCCAACACCGGCAACCGCCAGGTCACCGTGCGCGGCGTCGCCGAGCGCAACGTCACCGCCGACCTGGCCATCCTGTCGCTGCGCTTCACCGTGGCCGGCGAGGAGCTGCCGGGCGTTCAGGGCCAGATCGACGCCGACCTGACCAAGGTGCGCACCTTCCTGCAGCAGCAGGGCTACGGCGACGACATCGTCACCATCGGCCGGCTTGAGGTCACCGACACCCAGTCGCAGAGCTACGCCCCTTCGCCGGGCACGCCCCGCTACATCGTCGCCCAGACGGTCACGGTCCGCACCACGGACGTCGCCCGCGTCGCCCAGACCGAGCGCGCCCTGAACGATCTGGTGCGTCAGGGTGTGCTGCTGGACTTCACCGCCCCGACCTATGTGTTCACCAAGCTGAACGAGGTGCGGCCGGAGATGATCGCTGAGGCCACGGCCTCGGCCCGCTCGGGCGCCGAACAGTTCGCCAAGGATTCCGGCGCGCCGCTCGGCCCCATCAAACAGGCGACCCAGGGCTCGTTCGAGATCCTCGCCCGCGAGGACGTCGATTCGGAATCAACCTCGCTCGACAAACGCGTCCGCGTTGTCGCCACGGTGACCTACCAGCTGCGCTAGGACGCCGCGAAAAGAAGAACGCCCGCCGGGTGATCCCGGCGGGCGTTTTTCATGGTCAGTTCGAAGGAGCCGGTCCCGGCGCCGGCAAGGTCGGCGGCTCGACGTTCGGAAGGTCGGGCATCTTGGGCGCTTCCGGCAGGCTCGGCAGGTTCACGTCGACATCGACGGTGGTGTCCGCCGTATCAGGGGTTGTGACGCCGCCGCCGTTCCAGACGAAGAAGGCGATGACCGCGACGACGACCAGCAGGCCGCCGACGATGAAGGCCATCGCGCCGCCCCCGCCGCGCCGCTCAGGCTGGACGTTGACGGTGGTCTGGCGCGGCGGATCGACGACTACGACGCGTTCGGGGGGCATATTGGGGTCCGTCATCTAGTTGGTCCCCGGGACGGCAGGCGCTTCGACCGACGGCAGGTTGACGTCGACGTTCACGTCCTTGGTGTCTCCACCCATGCCGCCGCGTGCGAAGACGAAATACGCCACGATCGCCAGCACGACCACGACGGCGCCCACGATGAAGGCGAGACCCGCGTTGCCGCCGCCGCCGTTTGTATTCTCAGCCATTGTTTTTCCCTCTCAGAAGCTTCCCCTGAGCCGACCAAACTCCGGCCACGCTTGCCGGTTCCGGGAGAGGCGCTGACGAGGGCCTGACTTTGCCTCATGTGCTCATTATGTTCTCCGAATCCCGCCCGCCTTCGAGACCGCCGCTTGACCGACTCTGTGCCCGCACCGCGTATCTCCGACCTTGCCCGCTCGTGCGGTCCAGGCGGCGTCGCGCCCAATTCTGATCGAGCGACGCCCGACTATCTGGGCGGCCTGAACCCCGAACAGCGCGAGGCCGTCGAGACGACCGAAGGCCCCGTCCTGGTCCTCGCGGGCGCCGGCACCGGCAAGACGCGCGTCCTGACCACCCGCCTCGCCCACATCCTCGCCACCGGTCGCGCCCGGCCGTGGGAGCTGCTGGTCGTCACCTTCACCAACAAGGCCGCGCGCGAGATGCGCGAGCGGATCACCCACCTGATCGGTCCGTCGGCCGAGGGGCTGCGTTGGCTCGGCACCTTCCACTCGGTCGCGGCCCAGATCCTGCGTCGCCACGCCGAACTGGTCGGGCTGAAGTCGACCTTCACCATCCTCGACACCGACGACCAGGAGCGGCTGCTGAAACAGCTGCTTGAGGCCGCCAACATCGACACCAAACGCTGGACGCCCAAGTCGCTGGCCGGGCTGATCGATCACTGGAAGAACCGCGGCTGGACGCCCGAGAAACTGCCGCCCGGCGAGGATTTCGCCAACGGCAAGGGCCAGACACTGTACGCCGCCTATCAGTCGCGACTGGCCACCCTGAACGCCTGCGACTTCGGCGATCTGTTGCTGCACAATCTGACGATCCTGTCGAAACACTCCGATATCGCTGAGGAATATCGAAACCGGTTCCGCTACATCCTGGTCGACGAATACCAGGACACCAACGTCGCCCAGTACCTGTGGCTGCGGCTGCTGACCTCCTCGACCGGCAACGTCTGCTGCGTCGGCGACGACGATCAGTCGATCTACGGCTGGCGCGGCGCCGAGGTCGACAACATCCTGCGCTTCGAAAAGGATTTTCCGGGCGCGAAGATCGTCAAGCTGGAGCGCAACTATCGTTCGACCAGCCATATCCTCGGGGCCGCCTCCGGCCTGATCGCGGCCAATCGCGACCGTCTGGGCAAGACCCTGTGGACCGAGGACAAGAGCGGCGACAAGGTCCGGGTGCGCGGCGTCTGGGACGGCGAGGCCGAGAGCCGTCTGATCGCCGACGAGATCGAGACGGCGAAGCGAGATGGCATCAAATACAAGGATATGGCCGTCCTTGTTCGCGCGTCATTTCAGATGCGCGCCTTCGAGGAGCGGTTCGTCCTTCTGGCCATCCCCTATACGGTCATCGGCGGCCCGCGCTTCTTCGAGCGCGCCGAGATCCGCGACGCCCACGCCTATCTGCGCCTGATCCAGTCCGAGGACGACGACCTGGCCTTCGAGCGGATCGTCAATGTGCCCAAGCGCGGCATCGGCGACACCTCGGTCCAGAAGATCCTCCAGATCGCCCGCCACAACGGCGTCTCGGCCATGACCGCCGTGCGCGACCTGATCACCTCGGACGAGCTCCAGCCCCGCACCCGCACCGCCCTGTCGACCTTCGTGCGCGATCTCGACCGCTGGCGGGCGCTGGCGGCCGACACCCGTCACTGGCTGCTGACAGAAACTGTGCTGGAAGAGAGCGGTTACACCGACATGCAGAAGGCCGACCGGGTCACCGGTCCGACCCGCCTCGACAACCTCAAGGAATTGACCCAGGCGATGCAGTCGTTCGAGACGCTCGGCGCCTATCTCGAACACGTCTCCCTCGTCATGGATCTCGACCGCGGCCCGTCGTCGGACGCCGTCCAGATCATGACCCTGCACGGCGCCAAGGGGCTGGAGTTCCCCCTCGTCTTCCTGCCGGGCTGGGAGGAAGGCGTCTTCCCCAGCCAGCGCAGCATCGACGAGAAGGGCGAGAAGGGTCTCGAGGAGGAACGCCGCCTCGCCTATGTCGGCGTCACCCGGGCGAAACAGGACGCGCGGATCTCGTTCGCCGCCAACCGTTTGGTCTACGGCCGCTGGACCTCGCAACTGCCCAGCCGATTCGTCGACGAGCTGCCCATCGCCCACGTCGAGGCCGAGTCGGATACCGGCTACTACGGCGCATCCGCCGGCATGAAGGAGGCCAAATCCCGCTGGGACGACGCCCCCTCCTTCGGCGCCGGCTACACCTCCCCCGGCTGGCAGCGCGCCCAGGCCGTCACCGCGTCCAGAGCCCCCGGCGCCCGTCCCGCGCGCAATACCGTCATCGAGGGCGAAGGCCGGTTGGTGGCGACGGCAGACCCGAAATCCGGCTCCGGATTCGTGAAGGGGCAACGCGTGTTCCACCAGAAGTTCGGCTACGGCTCGGTGCGGGTGATTGAAGGCAACAAGCTGACCGTCGAGTTCGAAAAGGCCGGCGAGAAGAAGGTCATCGACACCTTCGTGGAGAAGGCGGGGGACTAGGCCTTCGCCTCCGGTCGCTTCACCACCGTCTCCCACGCCGCCACCGCCACCATCACCGCCGTCGTCATCGCCGCCAGCCCCAGCGGCGTCGTAAGCGGGACGACGAGCCACAGCGCTGCAAGCGCGACCACGCCCGCGATCCTCGGCATGGCCCAGCGCTCGAACACCGCCAGTTTGGCCAGCAGGCCTCCGAGCATGAACAGCAGCGGCCCGCCGATCAGCACGGCCGCCGCCTCGGGCGCGACAGGACCGGTCGGGTGCGTCAGCGACAGCTCGTCCCCCACCGCCGTGACGATGATCCCGGCGACGATCAGTATGGGACAGTAGGTGTAGGCCCGGCGGGCAAGCTTTCCGGGGTCGTCCGCGTTTGCAATGACTTCTGACGCCGCCTCGTGCGAGGCGCTGAAATACAGCCACCACATCGCCAGTGCGCCCAGGAAGGCGACCACGGCCGCCATCACCGCCTGAGCCGTCCACTCCAGGCCGGAGAAGGTCGCCCCGGTGACGAGGATCGACTCGCCGAGGCAGATGATGATGAACAGGCCCACCCGCTCGGCGATATGGCCGCCCTCAACCGTCCAGTCGGCGGTGACAGCCTTGCCGAGGCCTGGCACGCGGAACGACAGGGCCGGCGAGATGTACTCGATCGCCAGCGCCGCCAGCCAGAGCCAGAGCCGCGTCTGCCCCTCCACGAGTCCGCCCGCGATCCAGAACAGGCCGGACAGCGACGACCAGCACAGGATGCGCAGGAAGTTCCGGCTCAGCACCGGGTCGCTACGCACCGCCCACAGCATGAACAGGCTGCGTCCGACCTGGATCGAGACGAAGGCCAGGGCGAACCACAATCCCTTGGCGCCGAACGCTTCGGGCAAGGATGTCGACAGCAGGAGACCGGCCCCCATGACCGCGAACAGGGCGATCCGCACCGGCGCGCGCTCCGGGTCCAGCCAGTTGGTGACCCAGCTGGTGTAGATCCAGGCCCACCAAACCGCCGCCGCCATCATCGCCGCCTGCAGCGCGCCCAGGGGCGTCAGATGCGCCAGCAGGGTGTGCGAGATCTGGGTCACCGCGAACACGAAGACCAGGTCGAAGAAGAGTTCGACGAAGCCCACCCGCGCAGGTTGGCCGTCGCGTTGGCGCAGCAGGCTGGTCATTCGGCATCCCCCCGTCTCGACCCCGAGCGTGCCGCGCCCGGCGCGTTTCGTCCAGCACACCCTATCGCCGTCCTGATTTTCCGATCACAGTGCGTTTTCAATAGCCTGGGGAGGGCTGACCATGGTTCGCAGCATCGTCATCGGCCTGACGGCCCTCGTTCTGTCGGCCTGTCAGCCGGCGACCGAGCCCGCGGCCCCCGCGCCCGCCGCCAATGCGAGCGCGGCGACGGACCAGGCCGCCCAGGACGCCGTCTGGGCGGCCCTCGAAGAGCGCTACCTCGGCATGGAAATGGTCCCGACCGATCCGATCGAGGAACTCGAGTGGCGCGAGGTCCAGTGCAACTTCCTGGGCGGAGAGATCGGCGGCGATCCGGAGCAGGACAAGACCGTCAACGCCCGTATCGAGGACATCGGCTGCTTCCGGCAGCTCGAGGACGCCCAGGCCCTGCGCGCCACGCGCATGACCGACACCGCGGCGGTCGCCCGCCTCGACGCCTTCATTTCCCGTCACGACGGCGAGTAGGGTCATGACCCGCAGTTTCGCCATCGGCCTGACGGCTCTCGTTCTCACGGCCTGCAAGCCCGTCGCCGAACCGGCGGCCCCTGCGGAACCCGCCGCCCCGGCCGCCCCTGCCCCGCCCCAAACCGCCGCGGAGGTCGCCTGGTCCGCCGAGCAGGACCGCTATCTGGCGGTCAACGTCCAGCCCTCCGACCCGGTCGAGGCCATCCTGTGGCGCGGGGTTCGCTGCGACTTCCTGGGCAGCGAGTTCGGCGGCGACAACTCCGCTCAGGACCGGGCGATCAACGCCCGAATGGACGAATTGCGTTGCGGTGACGAACTGCTGGCCGAGGCGCGCGAGCTGCGCGAAACCCTCGGCGGCGACCCCGCCGCCGTCGCGCGCCTCGACACCCTGCTGGCGCGTTGGTGAGCTAACGGTTCGTTAGCGGCGATCGCCGACCCTCTGCATCGTGCGACCGTCCGGCGAATCCCCTGACCTGATCGACCCCGGTCCGCCCCTGTGGGAACAGGCGGCGGCCATCGTCGTCATCATGATGCTGACCCAGGCCTTCATCGGCCCGGTCTTCGCCCCGACCCAGGAAGAGACACCCGTCCTGCGTCTGGTCTGGCTGCCGGTCTATGCGATCATCGCCGGTCTGATCGCCCTGCGCCCTGCTGTGCTGGTCCGCGCCTGGCCGGCCTGGCTGATCCTGGCCCTGCTGGTGCTCCAGGCCTTCGCCTCCAAATGGTGGTCGATCGATCCGGGTGTGACCCAGAGGCGCGTCATCGCGATGGCCATTTCGAGCGCCTTCGCCATCTATCTGGGCGTCGCCTTTCAGGGCCGCCACCTGCCCCGCATGCTGATGCTGGCCTCGCTGATCATGGGGCTGGGCAGTCTCGTCATGGTCTTCGTCAATCCGAGCATCGGCGTGCACCAGCTGGAGAACGCCGGCCTGTGGCGCGGCCTCTGGTACGAGAAGAACCAGATGGGACTGGTCATGTCGGCCGGCGCCGTGGCCGCCGCCGCCTGCCTCGCCTCCGGGGATCAGCGACGGCTTCTTCCCGCCATCACCCTGGCCGTCTGCACGCTGCTGGTGCTGGCGACCCAGTCCAAGACCTCCCTCCTCTGCCTGATGCTCGGCGTCGGCGCGGTCGGAGGGCTGTGGGCCATGAAGCGCGGCGGCGCGGCCTTCTCCATCGTCGCCCTCTGGTTCGGCGTCGTCCTGGCGGCGGGCGCGACCTATGTCTTCATCACCGACCCGGCCATGGTGCTGACGGCGTTGGGCAAGGACCCGTCCCTGACAGGCCGGACCGACATCTGGGCGGCCCTGATGCGAGAGGTCGCCGAACGGCCTTGGACCGGCTTCGGCTACCAGGCCTTCTGGGGGCGCGAGTCCGTCCCCGCCGCCTTCATCCGCGCCGAGACCCAGTGGCCGGTGCCGTCGGCGCACAACGGCTGGATCGACCTGCTGATCCAGCTCGGCTGGCCCGGCGCGTTCACGGTGGGGCTGACGGTCGCCGTCGCCACTATCGTGACCCTGTTCCGCATCCCCGGCTCGGGCGCGCGGGAAGGCTACTGGGCCGTCGGCTACCTGCTGGTCTTCCTGCTGCTGAGCCTGTCGGAGAGCGTGTTGCTGAGCCACGCCAACCTGCCCTGGACCCTGCTGCTGGCCATCCTGGCGCGGGCCCTGGCGTTCGAGCCCGATCCGGTCCGCGCGCCGCTTGCGAGAGCGCGGTCAGGGGCCTACCAGACGGCTCCCCGAATCGCCGCACACTCCGCCCATGCCCGCGTCCACCGTCCCGTCCCTGTTCGATGACATCCCCGAGGCGCCGAAGCCGGCGGCTGCGGAACCCGCGCCTGCGCCTGCTGTCGAACCGGCCCTGAAGCCCCAGGCCGCGGCGCCCGCGCAGCCTGTCCAGGCCCACATCCCCGGCAGCTACTCCGCTTCGTCGATCGAGGTGCTGGAGGGGCTGGAGCCGGTTCGCCGTCGCCCCGGCATGTATGTCGGCGGCACCGACGAGCGGGCGTTGCATCACCTGGCCGCCGAGGTGATCGACAATGCGATGGACGAGGCGGTGGCGGGCCATGCGACACGGATCGAGATTTCGCTCGAGGCGGGCAATCGTTTGACCGTCACCGACAACGGGCGCGGCATTCCGGTCGATCCGCACCCGAAATTTCCCGACAAGTCGGCACTTGAAGTCATAATGACAACGCTGCATTCGGGCGGGAAGTTCGATGGGAAGGCTTATGCGACGTCGGGCGGGCTGCACGGCGTCAGAGTTAGTGTGGTCAATGCACTGTCGTCCGAGACAGTGGTCGAGGTTGCGCGCAACA
>NZ_JANODA010000030.1:0-34631 GCF_031412435.1 Brevundimonas sp. | reverse complement strand
GCGCGCCTCGTCGGGGCTGATGGGCTTTTCGAACTCGACCGTCACGGCCTCGGAGTGGCCGACGAAGACCGGCACGCGGACGCAGGTGACCGTCAGCTTGATGTTCGGATCCAGCATCTTGTGGGTCTCGTCCCACATCTTTGTCTCTTCGTCGGTATAGCCGTCCTCGTTGAACGACCCGATGTAGGGGATGACGTTGAAGGCGATCTGCTTGGGGAATTTCTTCGGCTTGGCGTCGCCCAGGCCATAGATGGCCTTGGTCTGGTTCCACAGCTCGTCCATGCCTTCCTTGCCGGCGCCCGACACCGATTGATAGGTCGAGACCACCACCCGCGTCGCCTTTGCGGCGTCATGCAGGGGCTTCAGCGCCACGACCAGCTGGGCCGTCGAGCAGTTCGGGTTGGCGATGATGTTCTTCTTGCCCGCCAGCTTGATCGCATCCGGGTTCACCTCGGGCACGATCAGGGGCACGTCCGGGTCCTTGCGGAAGGCCGACGAGTTGTCGATCACCATCGGGCCCAGCTTGCCGATCTTCTCGGACCAGGCCCGCGACACGTCCCCGCCCGCCGACATCAGGACGATGTCGACCTGCGAGAAGTCGAAGCTTTCGATGTCCTGGCATTTGATGGTCTTGTCGCCCCAGGCGACGTCCATGCCCTTGGATTTTCGCGAAGCCACCGCGTGCATTTCCGAAACGGGGAACTCCAGTTCCTCCAGGATGGTCAGCATTTCGCGCCCGACATTGCCGGTGGCGCCTACGATAGCGACGGAATAGCCCATCTTGGTCAGTCCTTCGGACGCGCTAACGCTCGGCTCGCGGAGCCTCGCTGCTTGAGCGCGATTTTGGTGGGGAGGTTAGGAGAGTTTATCTCCTGACTTCGCAATTAGGCCTTCGCGTGTGCGAAGCAACCGCTTTTCAGGCCTGGGCAGGCCGTTTATGCCCCAGTTCCATGCCGTCACACATCGCCCGCGCTTATGCCGATCGCCTCAAGTCCGGCCAGTGGACCGCCGATCCAGCGCAAAAGGCGGCCATCGACACCCTGACCCGGCTGGAGAAGGACCTCGGCAGGCGCCGCCTCTTCGGCGGCGTCCCCGAGGTGCGCGGCGTCTATCTCTGGGGTCCGCCCGGGCGCGGCAAATCCATCCTGATGGACCTGTTCTGCGCCAATGCGCCGGAGCCGCGAAAGAGCCGCGCCCACTTCCACGCCTTCATGGCCCGCGTCCACGACCTGATCCGCCAGTGGCGCGAGGGCGACAAAAAGGCCCGTCAGGAGGTCTTCGGGACCTACAGAGGCGACGATCCCATCGAGCCCGTGGCGGCCCTGATTGCGTCCGAGGCCCGCCTGTTGTGCTTCGACGAGCTTCAGGTCACCGACATCGCCGACGCCATGATCCTGGGCCGGCTGTTCGACGCCCTGTTCGAGCGCAAGGTCGTGGTCTGCATCACCTCCAACCGCGCCCCGGACGCCCTCTACAAGGACGGCATCAACCGGCCCCTGTTCGTCCCCTTCATCGAGCGCATCAAGGAACGCTGCCAGGTGGTCGAACTGTCCGGCGCCCGCGACTGGCGTCTGGACCGGATCAAGGCCTCGCGCGTCTGGTACGATCTCGGCAGGCAGGAGGGCGGAGAAGCCGGCGCCCGGCGCGAGGGCTTCGAACAGCTGTGGACCGACCTGAAGGGCGACATGCCCGAATGCCCGGCCCATCTGGCCGTTCTGGGCCGCGACGTGGTCATCGAGCGCACCGCCGGCGGCCTGGCCCGGGCTGCGTTCGCCGAACTGTGCGAACAGCCCCTGGGGCCGCAGGACTATCTGGCCATCGCCGAACGGTTCCACACCCTGTTCCTCGACGGCGTGCCGCTGCTGACGCCCGACAATCGTCAGGCCGCCCGTCGCTTCGTCACCCTGATCGACGCCCTGTACGAGGCGAAGACCCGGCTGGTCGCCATAGCGGCGGGCGCCCCGGAGCAGCTCTATCCCGCCGGGGACGGCGCCTTCGAGTTCGAACGGACGGTGTCCCGCCTCAACGAAATGTCGTCCCAATCCTGGCTGGAGACGGCCGCCCACGCGGACTGACAGCCATCGGTTCGCCGCAAAGCCGCCTAGGGTGGCCGGATCAACGGAAGCCGATCATGAAATCCATCGCCCTCGCCGCCGCCCTCGTGGCGCTCGCCGCCCCGGCCTTCGCCCAGACCGCGCCTTCCGCGCCGGCCGCTGAGGCCGCGCCCGCCCGCTGGAGCGGTCTGACGGTGGCCGAGGTGACCGGTCGCCTGACCGCCGCCGGCCTCGTCGTGGCCCCGCCCCAGACCAACAATGACCGGATCTATCTGCGCGTCGACGACGGCCCCCTGCGCTGGGTAATGACCCTGTTCTCCTGCACCAACGGCAGCTGCCCGGACGTCCAGTTCACGGCCGTCTTCTCCGGGGCCAACGCCACGCCGGACATCGTCTCGCGCTGGAACGGCGTCCGCCGCTTCGTGAAGGCCTTCCATGCCGCTCCCGAGGAAGAGGGCGGCGACCCCCAGGCCGTGGCCCAGTACGATGTCCTCCTCAGCGCCGGCGCTGGCCCTCAGCAGCTCGACGACCCCATCCAGGTCTGGCGCAGCCTCGCCACCGACCTCGGCCGCACCGTCACGACGGAACAGCCGGCCGGGGCGGCGGCCCAGTAAGGAAAAAGGGCCGCGGAGCGATCCGCGACCCTCTTGGTCTGTCTCCTCCCTGTCGCGCAGCGATGGGGAGGTGGCAGCGAGCCCTTCGCGAGCTGACGGAGGGGGCGACCCGGTCTCACCGACCCACGCCCGTCACACCACACGTCGCCTCGCCCCCTCCGTCACGGCGCCGAAGAAGCGCCGCGCCACCTCCCCATTCGCCAAGCGGCGAACAGGGAGGAGACCGGAAGAGCGAGCGGTTGCGCTCTTATGCCAGCGAGGAATCAATGTCCTTGCAGGCCTGAAGCAGGCCCTGGACCGAGGCCACCGACTTGGCGAACATCGCCTTCTCTTCGTCGTTGGTAGTGAACTCGATGATCTTCTCGACACCGCCGGCGCCCAGCAGGGCCGGGACGCCCACATACAGATCCGACAGGCCGTATTCGCCCGACAGCCAGACGGCGCAGGGCAGGACGCGCTTCTGGTCCAGCAGATAGGACTTGGCCATGGCGATGGCGCTCTCGGCCGGGGCGTAGAAGGCCGAGCCGGTCTTCAGCAGGGCCACGATCTCGCCGCCGCCCTTGCGGGTGCGGGTGACGATGGCGTCCAGGTCCGCCTGCGACAGGAAGCCGGCCGCGACCGCGTCAGGCAGGGGCAGGCCGCCGATGGTCGAGTGACGCACCATCGGCACCATGTCGTCGCCGTGGCCGCCCAGGGTCCAGGCGTGGATGTCCTGCACCGAGACGCCGGTCTTTTCCGACAGGAAGTAGGCGAAGCGGGCCGAGTCCAGCACGCCCGCCATGCCCACGACCTTCTCGTGCGGCAGACCCGAGAATTTCTGAAGGGCCCAGACCATGGCGTCGAGCGGGTTGGTGATGCAGATGACGAAGGCGTTCGGGGCGTGGGCCTTGATGCCCTCGCCGACGGCCTTCATGACCTTCAGGTTGATGGAGACCAGGTCGTCGCGGCTCATGCCGTCCTTGCGGGGCACGCCGGCGGTGACGATGCAGACGTCGGCGCCCGCGATGGCGGCGTAGTCATTGGCGCCCTTCAGCGAGACCGAGGAGCCGAACACGGCTGTGGCTTCGGCGATGTCGAGCGCCTTGCCCTGGGGCGTGCCCTCGGCGATGTCGAACAGGATCACGTCGCCCAGGGCTTCGCGCGCGGCCACATGGGCCAGGGTGCCGCCGATCATACCGGCGCCGATGAGGGCGATCTTCGCGCGAGCCATAAGGCAGTCTCCGTGAGGGGGGTGTGCGGTGCGATACCGATGTCGCGCGGCGGTCTAGACCCGCCGGCTTTCCCCTGCAACCGTGACGCCGCGTGAGGTTTACCCGACCATGACCCGAACCCTGCCCGATTTCGTACCCCCCGCCGATGTGCCCGACGGCCTGCTGACCGTCGCCGACGAGACCACGGTGCGGGCCGAGGTCGCCGCCTGGCGCGCCCGGGTGCTGAAGGCCCCCGGCCTGTGGGACAAGGCCACGCGCGGCGCCCAGGACCGGATCAACCGGATCATTCCCGAACGCGTCCACGCCGTCATCACGGCCGGCGTCGAGGCGATGACCCGGGGCATCCTGTCCGGCTCGGAGCTGCTGAAGGCACGGCCCTTGATTGACGGCGCCCTGGCCGCCCGCGAGCTGAAGGCCCGATCCGCGATCACCGCCCATCGCAACACCGCCAGCGTCGAGGGCGGAGTCGCCGGTGCGGGGGGCTTCGTTCTGGCGGCGGTCGACTTCCCGGCCCTGATGGCGATCAAGGTGCGGATGCTGGGCGAGATCGTCGCCGCCTACGGCTGGGGCGGCGGATCGGTGCGCGAGCGGCTGTTCGTCCTCCACATCTTCCACCTCGCCTTCGCAAGCGCCCGGCGGCGGCCGGATGCTCTGGCGGAACTGGAGCGGTGGATCGCCGCGATCGACCAGCCCGAGGCCATCGCCGACTACGACTGGCGTGGTTTCCAGATCGAGTACCGGGACTATATCGACCTGGCCAAGATGGCCCAGTTGATCCCCGTGGTCGGCGCCCCGATCGGGGCGGCGGTCAACTGGCGGCTGGTCGAACGTCTGGGCGAGACGGCGATCATGGCCTGCCGCATGCGCTGGCTGGCCGAGGCGGACAGCGTGGCCGACTGACGGCCGCTTTACCCCGCCCTCCGCCGGGGGCAAGGTCGATCCTTAACTCGACAGGGATCATCGCCATGGTCAGACGTTCCGGATTCGCCCTGATAGCCGCACTTGCGCCGGCCGCAGGTCTGGCCGCTCCTGCGGTCGCCCAGACACCCCCCGCCACCATCGGCCAGCAGTATGTCCCTGCTCCGTGGTGGATGCGCGATCCGGTGATCGCCTCGATCGGCTATGTCCGGGTCGAGCTCCAGGCCAACCGCGCCGGCTTCAACGCCACCTTCCAGGTCGTGGACCGCAGCGTCGCGGAGGCCTCCCGCAAGGCCGCCGATCAGGTGCGCGCCCTCTCGCAGACCCTGGCCGCCTATGGCGTCGAGACGGTCCGCGTCGAGACCAGCCTGACCACCCAGCCGCTGTACGACCAGTATCGCGACGAGAACGGCATCCTGCGCGACAACACCCGCGCCGACCGCATCGAACGCTATCAGGCCCAGGCGACCGTCAGTCTGAACGTCCGCGATGTGCGCCAGCTGGAGCGGATCTACGCCACCGTCGTCGCTTCCCAGCCCAACTCCATCAGCCAGGTCTATTTCAGTCTGGAGCCCGACAACGTCGCCAAGTCCAACCTCGCGGCGGCGGCCATGCGCGACGCCCGCGCCCGCGCCGAGGCGGCCACCCAGGGCGCGGGGGCGACCCTCGGTTCGGTCCGAGTGATCGATCCGACCGGTCGCGCCTGCCAGACCGACGTCCTCGCCGGCTGGCCCTCCTATGGCTCGGGCGTGTCGCAGGCCACCACGGTCGATGAGGAGGTCGTCGTCACCGGCAGCCGGATGATGCGAGCCGGCATGGCCCCGCCGCCCCCGCCGCCCCCGCCCGCTCCGGGCCAGGCGCCCAGCGAGGCGCAGATCGAGGCGGCGCGGCTGGCCTTGCAGCCACCGCTCCAGGTCCTCACTGACGAGGCCTGCGTGGTCTACGGCCTCAACTAATGGCGGAGTTCGTCGTCGACCCGGCCTTCGCGGCCGGGTCCGTATTCGCCGCCGACTGGCCCCTGTGCGATGTCCGGCTGCAGGACGATGCCCGGTTCCCCTGGCTGATCCTGATCCCCCGGGTCGCGGGCGCGACGGAGCTGGAGCATCTGCCGGTCTCTGACCGCGCCGTCCTGATGGAGGAGACGATCCGCGCCGGAGAGATCGTCCGCGCCCTGGCCGAGGCCGCAGACCGGCCCATAGACAAGCTCAACGTCGCCGCCCTCGGCAATGTCACTGCGCAGCTGCATGTCCATGTGGTCGGCCGCCGCCGCGACGACGGCCTGTGGCCCGATCCGGTCTGGGGGCGCGGTTCGGCCCTGGCCCGGGATCCGGCCGCGACAGCGCGCGCCCTCGATCTGATCGACCTCGGATAGGAACCGGGTCGGCTAGCGAACCAGCGTGACCGCCCGCTCGCGCCCGCCCTCGGTCAGGGTCCCCGTCCACCCTTCGCCGGACGGCGACAGCGACAACCGCCCGTCGTCCAGATCCAGCACCAGGGCCGCCGCCGACCGTTCCGCCGCCGTCAGCGGACCGACCTCGGCCTGGGCGTCGGTCGTGCGATAGGCGCCTTCCAGCGGTTTCGTCTCGCCCTGATCCATCAGCGACAGGGTCATCAGCTCGCGCCCCGCCTCGTCCTTCAGCCGCCAGCGGCCGTCCAGCGGCCCCATCCGCGCATCCATGGTGCGCTCGGCGTTCTCGACGCCCGCGTCATAGGCGTTGTCCGCCCGCGACGGCGCGTGCTCGTAGCTGCGGCGGTAGGCTTCGACGGTGACCGGCGCCGGAATGACCCGGATGCGGGTATCGCCCCCGCCGTCGCCTTCTTCCGTCACCCGCCCGAAATTTGAGGGTGGCTCAAACGGTCGCACCACCGGCGCCTGATAGACCTGGGCCGTATAGGCCACCGGTCCCGACTGAAGCGGTGAAAGGGCGAGCGAAATCAGTGAGAAGACCAGCATGGCGGCGAGAGTGTCGTCTCGCGGCGGTGATGGCTAGGGCCGACGTTCAACACGCGAAATTGTGATCCGTACCCCGAGCGGCGTGAACAGCGGCGCCGTAGGGCCGTTTTGCACTGCACACTCGCGTTGACACCGGCCCGTGACCGTCCGTAAAGCCTGTGCCAATCGCACCTGACGCCTTGATCCGTCTCAGCTTTTTGAGAACCATTCGCATGTCGAACCCTGTCGGCGACGCGGCTGACGACCAGACCGGTCGCTTCGTCCCCCAGCCCAACGGCCGCCCCCGTCCCCTGTCTCCGCACCTGCAGACCTGGCGCTGGCATATCACCATGACGGCCTCGATCCTGTTCCGGGCCACCATCGGCGCGGCCAGCGTGGGCGCGATCTTCGTGGTCGCCTGGATCGCCGCCGCCGCCTTCGGGCCGGACGCCTGGGCCGTCGCCCTCGGTCTGGCGAGCTCCCCCCTGGGCCTGTTCGTCGGCTTCGGCCTGACGGTGGTTCTGTTCTCCCTCCTGCTGAACGGATCCCGCCACCTGATCAACGACGCCGGCCGCGCCCTGACGATCAAGCCCGCCAACCTGCTGTCCTCGATCGCCGTCTACGGCCCCGTCCCCCTGGCGATCCTGTTCTGGGTCGTCCTGTTCGCCACCGGGAGGGTTTCGCTGTGAGCGGTCCGGTTCAGTTCAGAAACGGCGTGAAGGTCTCCGAGCGCCACGGCGCCGGCGAGTGGACGCTGGAAAAAATCCTTCTGGCCCTGATGATGCCGCTCGGCGTCTGGCTGCTGTCCACCGCCTTCACCCTGGCCGGCTCCGAATACGACGTCGTCCTTCAGTGGTTCGCCAGCCGGCTGAACGCAGGCCTCCTGATCGCCACGGCCCTGGTCTTCTTCGGCTTCGCCAGCCTGGCCTGGAAGGTGATCGTCGAGGACTACATCCACCGTCCCGGGAACAAGGCCCTGCTGCTGGGCCTGCTGAACCTGATCTTCCTCGCGCTGGCCGCCGCCAGCGTCTTCTTCATCGTGCGGCTGGCGCTGGGTTCGGCGCCGCTTCCGGCCGGTTTCGGGATCTGATCGAGAAAAATGGCTGACTATCAAATCGTCGATCACGAATACGACGTCGTCGTCGTCGGCGCCGGGGGCTCCGGCCTCCGCGCAGCCCTCGGAGCGGCGCAGCAGGGGCTGAAGGTCGCCTGCGTCACCAAGGTCTTCCCCACCCGCTCCCACACCGTGGCGGCCCAGGGCGGCATCTCCGCCTCGCTCGGCAACATGGGCGAGGATTCGTGGAAATGGCACATGTACGACACCGTCAAGGGGTCGGACTGGCTGGGTGACCAGGACGCCATCGAATATCTGGTCCGCGAGGCCCCCAAGGCCGTCTACGAGCTCGAACACTGGGGTGTGCCCTTCTCGCGCACCGACGAAGGCAAGATCTATCAGCGTGCCTTCGGCGGCATGACGAAGAACTACGGCGAGGGCCCGGTCCAGCGCACCTGCGCCGCCGCCGACCGCACCGGCCACGCCATCCTGCACACCCTCTACGGCCAGTCGGTGCGCCGCGAGGTCGAGTTCTTCATCGAGTATTTCGCCCTCGACCTGATCATGCAGGACGGCAGATGCACGGGCGTCACCGCCTGGAAGCTCGACGACGGCACCCTGCACCAGTTCCGCGCCAAGCTCGTCATCCTGGCCACCGGCGGCTACGGCCGCGCCTATTTCTCGGCCACCTCGGCCCACACCTGCACCGGCGACGGCAATGCCATGGTGCTGCGCGCCGGCCTGCCGCTGCAGGACATGGAGTTCGTCCAGTTCCACCCGACCGGCATCTACGGCGCCGGCTGTCTGATCACCGAGGGCGCCCGGGGCGAGGGCGGCTATCTGACAAACTCCGAGGGCGAGCGGTTCATGGAACGCTACGCCCCGTCGGCCAAGGATCTGGCCTCACGCGACGTCGTCAGCCGCTCCATGACGATGGAGATCCGCGAGGGTCGGGGCGTGGGTCCCAACAAGGACCACATCAACCTGCATCTGGATCACCTCGACCCGGCCGTGCTGCACGAGCGGCTGCCCGGCATCTCAGAGAGCGCCAAGATCTTCGCCGGCGTCGATGTGACGAAGGAGCCGATCCCAGTCATCCCGACCGTCCACTACAATATGGGCGGCATCCCCACCAACTATCATGGCGAGGTCCTGACCAAGGTCGGCGACAATGCCGACACCGTGGTCCCCGGCCTGATGGCCGTCGGCGAGGCGGCCTGCGTCTCGGTCCACGGCGCCAACCGTCTGGGCTCGAACAGCCTGACCGACCTGGTCGTCTTCGGCCGCGCCGCCGGTCTCCGTGCGGGCGAGGTGGTCGACAAGGCCGCCCCCGTCCCGGCGGCGCCGGCTTCGGCGACCGCGGCTCACATCGCCCGCTTCGACAGGATGCGGTTCGCCTCAGGCGCCAACCCGACCGCGAAACTGCGCAACGAGATGCAGCACGCGATGCAGTCCGATGCGGCCGTCTTCCGCACCGGCGAGACCCTGGACGAGGGCGTCGCCAAGCTGCGCGACATCCACAGGCGCTCGGCCGACATCAAGGTCACAGACCGCGGTCTGATCTGGAACACCGACCTGGTCGAGGCTCTGGAATACGACAACCTCATCGACCAGGCCCTGGTCACGATCGAGAGCGCGGCGAACCGCAAGGAAAGCCGCGGCGCCCACGCCCGCGAGGACTTCCCCGACCGTCACGACGAGGAGTGGATGAAACACACCCTGGCCTGGCGCAAACCCGGCGAGGGCGTGACGATCGACTACCGTCCCGTGCACACCTACACGATGTCCTCGGATATCGAGTACATCAAGCCCAAGGCGAGGGTTTACTGAGATGGTCCAGCTTACCCTCCCGCGCGGCTCCGCGCCCACAAAGGGCAAGGTCCACAAGGCCCCGGCCGGCGCGAAGAACGTCAAGACCTACAAGGTCTATCGCTACGACCCCAACGTCGACGCCAACCCATCCTGGGACGTCTTCGAGGTCTCGGCCGACGATCACGGCCCTATGCTTCTGGACGCCCTGATCTACATCAAGAACGAGATCGACCCGACCCTGTCGTTCCGCAAGTCGTGCCGCGAGGGCATCTGCGGCTCCTGCTCGATGAATATCGACGGCCGCAACACCCTGGCCTGCACCAAGGGCTGGGACGAGTGCTCGTCCTCGACCATCGCCATCGGCCCCCTGCCGCACCAGCCGGTGGTCAAGGATCTGGTCACCGACCTGACCCTGTTCTACGCCCAGTACGACTCGATCAAACCCTACCTCCAGTCCGACGATCCGGACCCGACCACCGAGCGTCTGCAAAGCCCTGAAGACCGCGCCAAACTGGACGGTCTGTACGAGTGCATCCTGTGCGCCTGCTGCTCGACCTCGTGCCCCAGCTACTGGTGGAACCAGACCGAGTACCTCGGCCCCGCCGCCCTGCTGCAATCCTATCGCTGGATCTCCGACAGCCGTGACGACGCGACCCAGGCGCGGCTCGACGACCTCGAGGACCCGTTCAAACTCTATCGCTGCCACACGATCATGAACTGCGCCCAGGTCTGCCCCAAGGGCCTGAACCCGGCCAAGGCCATCGCCGAGACCAAGAAGCTGATGATCGCGCCCGGCCGCAAGAAACAGGCGGCGTAAGACGCGCGCCGTGGCGGAGGTTCTCCTCTTCTCCTACGGCACGCTTCAGGATCCGGCCGTCCAGCAGGCCGGTTTCGGCCGTCTCCTGCAAGGGACAGCCGGCAGCCTCGTCGGCTTCGTCCTGGGCCAGATCGAGATCCCCGACCCGGAGGTCATCGCCGGGGGCGGCCTGACCCACCATCCGATCCTGCGCCCCGGCGGCGATCCGGAGAACGTCGTCGACGGCAGGGTCTTCCGCATCACGGAGGGCGCTGCTCAAGCTTGAGGCGCGACGATATCAAGCCAAGACGAAATGAGGATGGAGGGCGGCGTGGACAGCAGACGCACGTCGAAAAGTGATCTTGCGGCCAATTGAACGCGACATACGGTAAAAGCCTTGTCCGTACCTCGACTGTTGTCAGTGAGGATGGACGCATCGGCCGCAGATAGTGCCTCGCGGATTGCCTTCTGCGTCTTCGGACAACGGCGGCGGAGGGTTGGCTCGTCGATAGTGTGCCCGCCCGATTCGCGAGCGTCATCACTCGAAGGACAGACCTCACCCGGTTCCCTTCTGTGGCCGGAAGGTCAGCCGCGCCCTGAGCCCGTCCGCCGCATAGGCGAGGTCGGCCGCGCCGCCGAGGTCGCCCTTCAGACTGGTGGCGATCAGGCGGGAACCGAAGCCGGTCCGGCTGGGCCTGGTCACGGCGGGACCGCCGGTCTCGATCCAGTCCAGTGTGGTGCGGCCGTCCGCGTCCGGCTCCGACCAGGTCACGGTCACACAGCCGTCGGCGTTGCTGAGGGCGCCGTGCTTGGCGGCGTTGGTGGCCAGTTCGTGGACGATCATTCCCATGGCCAGGGCCTGGGGCGGCTCGAACAGCACGTCGGGGCCGATCAGGCGGAACTTTTCGGGCGAATAGGGCCGCAGCTCCTTGTTCAGCAGATCGGCCAGGGTCGCCCGCTCCCAACCCGTGGCGGTCAGCAGATTATGGGTGTCCGACAGGGCCATCAGGCGGGCCTCGAACAGGGTGGTGAACTCCTCCACCGAGGTCGCGCGGCGGGCGGTCAGGGCGGCGATCGACTGGAGGGTCGCCAGGGTGTTCTTCACCCGGTGATTGAGCTCGTTGATCAGCAGCTTCTGGCGCCGCTCGCTGGTCTCCAGCGCCACGTGGGCGCGGCGGCGGTCGGTGATGTCGGAAACCACCCCGGCCAGTTTCAGCGGACGGCCGGAGCGGGAGCGGACCAGGCTGCCGCGCGATTGCACCCAGCGATCCGTGCCCGCGATGGGATACTCCACGTCATAGTCGGCCTCACCCGCAAGGGCGGCTTCCAGAGCAGACCGACGCCGCGCCAGATGCTCGTCGTCCTCCACCCAGGCCGGGTTCATCACGTCCCCGTCGGGCCGATCCGTTGGAAGCGCGATCAGTTCGCGCGCGCGGGGCGACAGGGCGAAGCTGCGGTCCTTGAGGCTGACCTCCCAATAGCCGACCCCGGCGGCGGCGAGGACCGAGACCAGCCGCGACCGCTCGTCGGCCATGGAGGCGGCCAGGGCCATGAACAGGATGACGGCGGTTATCGCGGCGATGCTGACCGCGATGGCGAGCGGCGGGGCGCCGTCCTCGGCCAGCACGCTGGCGACCGGGGCGAGGTCGAGCGCCGCCATGCCGGTGTAATGCATGCCGACGACCGCGACGCCGAGGATGGCCGCCGCCGCCGCGCGCCAGGGGATGGAGGCCTCGCGTCGCGAAGCCCACAGGGCGGCGGTCGAGGCTGCGATGGCGATCAGGACTGAGGCGACGACCAGATCGACCCGCCAGCCGACCGTCGCGGCGGTCCGCATGGCGGCCATGCCGACATAGTGCATCAGTGCGATGGCCAGCCCCATGACAACACCGGCGACGGGAAGGCGACCCGCGCCCAGCGATTCGCGTGCGGCGGCGAAGAAGGCGCCCGCCGTTCCCGCCACGGCGAGCAGGAAGGACAGGAGGGTCAGCCCGGGGTCGTAGCGGACCGGGGCTCCCGGATCGAAGCCGAGCATGGCGATGAAATGCATCGACCAGACGCCGCCGCCCATGGACAGGGCGGCGGCTCCCAGCCAGGGGGCGCGATCGCGCCCCTCACGCCCCTTGAGCCGCTGGAACAGGTCGAGCGCCGTCCAGGCGGCGAGCGCAGCGACCGCATAGGCCAGAAGCAGGAAGGTCGCGCCGTGATGGTGCAAAGGGGAGGCTCGTCAGGAGGGCGGTGAACTATTCACAGCAGACGCGGTCGCGTCCAGTTTCGGCATCACGCCAAGGCGCTGCGAATGTCGGTTCGGGCGAAGTCATCGCCCACGTAGAGTAGTGGGCAGTCGTACATTTCCGCGAGGGCATAGCTGAAGCTGTCGCCGTAGTTCAGGTCAGCGCGGTGGAAACCCTTGCCCCAGCGCCGGTAGGCGGCGGCGGCGCGTTCGGCGAACTCGGCGTCGACCTCTTCGACCGTGAGCGTCAGGGCGCCGAGGATGTCCTCAAGCTCCGCAAGGACGCGTTTGCGACTGCCGACGATCAGCGCCTCCGTCAGGGTGGCGGCCGATATGATCAGTTCCGCATCGCTAAGTATCCGGGAACAGCGCTCAGCTCGAGGCTGTTGCGCAACGACTTCGATCAGGGCCGAGCTGTCGAGCGCAATCACCCCGGCATGCCATCATCGCCGTACAGGAAATCGGCGCTGCGAGCCGCGTCGAAGCCCGGTTCGAACTTGCCTCTCGCGCTCGCCTGCGCCTTGCGGATCACCTCCAGCTTTTCTTCGGGCGTGAGGACGCGGCGCTCCTTCGTCGCCGTGATTTGCGCCACCCGGCGGCCGTTACGCGTCAGGAACACGTCGGCGCCGCCTTCGGCCTGGCGGACGAGAGCCGTGAGACGGGCCTTGGCGGCGGAAACAGGAATTTCGATCATGGACTAAAGATGGACCAACCGATGGTCCAATTCAATCCGGTCAGCCGCCGACCATCTGCATGCTGAGCCATTCGGCGATCAGGGCGGGCTTGTCGGCGCCTTCGATCTCGACGGTCAGTTCGTGCTTGAGCAGCCAGCGGGTGACGCCCCCATTGGCGCCCTTGTCCTCGGCGGACAGCAGTTTGAAGCGGCCGCGGACATTGGAGCCTGCGGGCACGGGGGCGAGGAAACGCAGTTTGTCGAACCCGTAGTTGACGCCCATCACCACGCCTTCCAGCGGCTTGACCGCGTCATAGGACATGGCCGAGGCGAGGCTGAGGGTCAGGAACCCATGTGCAATCGTGCCGCCGAAGGGCGTCTGTTTCGCCGCCTCGGGATCGATATGGATGAACTGGCGGTCCTCGGTGATCTCGGCGAAGGCGTCGATCCGGGCCTGGTCGACGAGAATCCATTTCGAGACGCCGATCTCGGTTCCGATCAGGGATTGCAGGTCGGACGGTTTGGTCACGCGGCGGCTCCTTCTTGGGTCGCCGGGACGAACCGGCCTTCGATGATGTCGGCGAACAGGCCGGGGTCGATATTGCCCCCGGACAGGATGACGGCGGTGGTGCGCCCCTTCGTCTCGATCTTGCCGGCGAGGACGGCGGCCAGGGCCGCAGCGCCGCCGGGTTCGACCACCAGTTTCAGGGCGCCGAAGGCATAGGCGACAGCCTCGGCCGCCTCCGCGTCACTGATCGACAGGGCTCCTGAGAGGACGCGCCGGTTGATCGGGAAGGTCAGGACGCCGGGGACCGGGGTCTGGAGCGAGTCGCAGATCGAGGGGGGACCGGACGGGTGGCCCATGCGTTCGCCGGCGGCCAGGGAGCGGGCGGTGTCGTCATAGGCCTCGGGCTCGACCGCCCAGGTCTTCGTCTGCGGACTGCGGGCCTCCATGACCAGATTGATGCCGGCCATCAGTCCGCCGCCGGAGCAGCAGCACAGCAGCTGGTCGATCGGGCCGTCGGCCTGGTCCAGCAGCTCCAGGGCCGTGGTGCCCTGGCCCTCGATCACATAAGGGTCGTCGAACGGGGGGACGAGGACGGAGCCGCGATCCCTGGCCACCTGGGCGCCGATCTCCTCGCGGCTCTCGGTCCAGCGGTCATAGAGGCGGACCTCGCCGCCGAAAGCCTTCACTCCGGCGATCTTGATGGCGGGGCTGTCGGCCGGCATGACGATGACGGCGCGGGTTCCCATCATTTTCGCGGCAGCGGCGACGCCCTGGGCATGGTTGCCCGATGAGAAGGCGACGACGCCGGCGGCCAGCTCGGCGGGGCTGAAGCGGCTGATCCGGTTGTAGGCGCCCCGGAATTTGAAGGCGCCCGCGACTTGAAACGTCTCGGCCTTGAGCAGGACGCGCCCGCCCATCCGCTCATTCAGCGCCGGGCTCTCGATCAGGGGGGTGCGGACCGCCGCCGGGGCGATCTGGCGGGCGGCGTCGAGGACGCCTTCATAGGAAGCGGTGCGGTCGGACATGGGGGGCACTTAACCCGATCCCGTTCATCCGCGTAAGGTGGCGAAAACGATGGAAACGCTGAGAGCCATGACGACCTGCATCCTCGCCATCGACCAGGGCACGACCTCGACCCGGGCCATCGCCTTCGAACTGAGGGCGGACAGGGGGCTGCATCCCGTGGCGGTCAGCCAGATCGCGCTGGAACAGCATTTCCCCCGGTCAGGCTGGGTCGAGCATGACGCGGCCGAGATGTGGGCCGCGACGCTGCAGACCTGCCGCGAGGTGATCAGCAAGGCCGGCGGCGTCGGCCGGTTCGCCGCCATCGGGATCACCAACCAGAGGGAGACCTCGGTGCTGTGGGACGCCGCGACCGGGGAGCCGCTGCACAAGGCCATCGTCTGGCAGGACCGGCGGACGGCCGATGTCTCGGCGCGGATGGCGGCGGATGGACTTGAGGCGATGGTGCAGGCGGCGACAGGCCTGATCCTCGACCCCTATTTCTCGGCGACGAAATTCGCCTGGCTGCTGGATGCCGTGCCGGGGGCAAGGGAGCGGGCCGCGCGGGGCGAGGTCAAGCTGGGAACGATCGACTCCTGGCTGGTCTGGAAGCTGACCAACGGCTCCCGCCATGTCACCGATGCGACCAACGCCAGCCGCACCTCCCTGATGGACCTGAAGACGCGCGCGTGGCGCGACGACCTGTGTGACCTGTTCAATGTTCCGAAGGTCGCCCTGCCCCGGATCGTCGGCTGCGCGGACCGGATGGGCGAGAGCGATGCGGCCCTGTTCGGCCGCGCCCTGCCGATCACCGGCTCGGCGGGGGACCAGCAGGCCGCCCTGGTCGGGCACGGGGCGCTGAAGCCCGGCGACGCCAAGATCACCTATGGCACCGGGGCCTTCCTCGTCGCCAATGTCGGGGCCGAACCGGTGGCGTCGTCGAGCCGGCTGCTGGGCACGCTCGGCTATCAGGTCGGAGAGACCGTAGCCTATGCGCTGGAAGGGTCGATCTTCTCGGCCGGGTCGGCGATCCAGTGGCTGAGGGACGGGGTCGGTATGATCTCCGACAGCCGACAGTCCGAGGCGGTGGCGCAAGGATTGAAGGACAATGGCGGGATCTATCTGGTCCCCGGGTTCACGGGGCTGGGTGCGCCCTGGTGGGAGCCGGACGCGCGCGGGGCGGTGATCGGGCTGACGCGGGACACGAAGCCGGCCCACTTCGTCCGCGCCGCACTGGAGGCTCTGGCCTATCAGACGCGCGATCTGCTCGATGCGCTGGCGAAGGACGGAGCGCCCCGGTTCAGCGTGCTGAAGGTCGACGGCGGGGTGACAGCCAACGCCTTCGCCATGCAGTTCGTCGCCGACATCTGCGAGGTCACCGTCGAGCGGCCGGCCTTTCAGGAGATGACGGCGCTGGGGGCCGCAAGGCTGGCGGCGCTGGGCGTCGGGCTGATCGACGATCTGGAGCCGAGGAACGGGGAGGCGCCGGCTATGTGGGAACCGCGGATGTCGGCCGAGGAGCGCAACGCGCTGCTGGGGGGCTGGCATCGCGCGGTCAAGGCCGCCATTGTCGCCGCCCAATGACCGATATCACCACAGATCCCCAGGCTGCTTTTTCCGGAACGCGCGAGGTCGACCCGCGCTACCGGCTCGACGAGGCGGCGCTGAACGCCTGGATGACCGCCAACGTCGAAGGCTATGCCGGGCCGCTGACGATCCGCCAGTTCAAGGGCGGCCAGTCGAACCCGACCTATGAGCTGAAGACGCCGGGCGCGGCCTATGTGCTGCGGAGGAAGCCGCCGGGTGTGCTGCTGCCCTCGGCCCATGCCGTGGACCGGGAGTTCACGGTGACCTCGGCGCTCTACAAGCAGGGCTATCCGGTCGCTCGACCCTATGCTCTGTGCACGGACGATGGCGTGATCGGCTCGATGTTCTACATCATGAGCAAGGTCGAGGGCCGGGTTCTGTGGGACCTGAAACTGCCCGGGATGGAGCCGGCCGAGCGCCGCGCCATCTTCGAGGCCCAGACCGATGCGCTCGCCGATCTGCATAAGTTTGATCCCGCGGAGATCGGGCTCGGCGACTACGGCAAGCCGGGCAACTATTTCGCGCGTCAGGTCGGGCGCTGGACGAAACAGTATCGCGCTTCCGAGATCGATCCGATCCCGGAAATGGACCAGCTGATCGTCTGGCTCCCGCAAGGTTTGCCGCCGGAGGGGCCGGCCCGGATCGTCCACGGCGACTTCCGCCTCGACAATCTGATGATGGCGACGGATGGGCCCGAGGTGCGGGCCGTGCTGGACTGGGAGCTGTCGACGCTGGGCGATCCGATGGCGGACTTTTCCTATCTCCTGATCGGCTGGGTCCTGCCGCCGACGGTCAGGAACGGCATGGGCGGGCTGGACCTGCCTTCGCTCGGCATTCCGACGATCGAGGAGACCGTCGAACGCTATACGGCGCGCAGCGGTCTCAGCGCGCCGGAGAACATCGACTGGCTGATGGCCTACAATCTGTTCCGTCTGGCGGCGATCTGTCAGGGCATCGCCGGGCGGGTGCGCGACGGCACGGCGGCCTCGGCCCATGCGATCGAGACGTCGAAACAGGTGGTTCCGCTGGCGAAAGCCGCGTGGAGCTTCGCGGTGAAGGCGGGGGCCTAGTTCGTCAGGATCTGCACGCGCGACCAGACCTCGCCGCGGTTGACGATCTCGATGCGGATCGGGCCGGCCTGGGGGCGGGCGACGGTGCAGACGGGATAGTGGTCGCGCGAACCGTCGGCGCAGATGACGGCGCCGTTCTGGTCCCTCAAGGCGAGGTCGATATTGGTGTCGCCGTCGCCGATGGCGGCCACGCGCAAGACCTCGTTGCGACGGGCCTCGATGGTGAAACTGTAGGTCTCGCGGGCGCGCAGGCGGCGAACCACAACGATGGGGCCGGCGCCGAAGGGCGAGGCGCGCACGCCCTTGTCCGGGGATCGCTCGCGCGAAATCTGATCCAGGAGGTCGCGGTCGCCGCCGGCGAAGGTCTCGGCCTCGTCCAGCAGGGCGGCGGGGGTCAGGAAGGGTTCGTCGCCGTTCTCACGCCGGGTGCGGATGTCGGCCAGGATGCGGGCGGCCACAATCATGGCCGGGGCGTCGCGGCGCTCGCGCGCCCAGTCGGCGACCTCGGCGGCGGTGACCATCCGGGTGATGGCGCGGGCCTCGAGTTCGGGATCGGGAGCGGGAGACGCCGACCGGACCTGTGATCCGGCCGGCGCTGCCGTCAAGGCCACAACCGAGACGGCGATGGCGAGCGCGGCGGCGATAGGGGCCTGTCCCCCGACGACCCGACCCGCGCGCTCGACCATCGTTGCTCCCCCCAGGAACGTCGCCCGTGCAGGGCGACGGATCGTCATTAGCGACGATCGTTTCGCGGCGGACAGTGACCGAAACTGATAGGGGCGCCAAGGGTTTGGGCGTTCCAAACCGCGGGGTGCGTCAGCGTGCGGCGGCGCTGAGGATGCGGCGGTCGCCGCGCGACTGGACCATCACGACCACCTTGTCCTGCGGATCGGCGGCATCGGGCAGGTCGAGCAGGATCGGTCGACCGGTCCATTCGCCGAGCCGGGTCAGGCTCTGGACCACATTGACGTGGCGCACCGCCCGGCCCCGGTTGTCGCCGCCGGCCACGGTCACGGTCTGGGTTCCCGGCCGATAGGCGACGGCCCAGACGTCAGCGCCGCCAGACGGAGCGCGACCCGAGCCGACCCCGACCTGATCGCCGCTTTCGCGGAACTGGACCTGGGGCGGGAAGACAAGACGGGCGGCCTCCTCGTCGACGGCGTCCTGGACCGCCGTGCCCTCGGCGCCGGAGACCTGACGACGGCCGTCGATGACGACCTGGGGCGTATAGACATTCCGAAGGCGCATGGCGGTCTGATAGGCGCGCTGGCGCTGGGCGAACTCGGGCTTGGCGAAGGTGTCGGGCCAGCCGAGATAGTCCCAGTAGTCGACGGCGTAGGTCAGGGCGATGACGCCCGGCTCCTCGGCCAGGCCCTCGACCACCTGGTTGGCGGCGGGACAGCCGGAACAGCCCTGGGCGGTGAACAGCTCCACCACCACCGGCTCGGGAGGCGGAGCATCGCGGCGAACGGAGCGCGCGCCGGCCGGCTGGGCGGTCGAACCGACCGCGCCGAGCAGACCCAGGGCGGCGACGCCCGCGACGATGATGCCCCTCGTATTCATGGGTGGGAGTCCTAGCGGGGTCGGAAGGCCGCCGCTTCTCATATTCGCGTGAAGCCTATTCCTCCCCGTCGGGGGAGGTGGCTCGAAGCGCAGCGAAGAGACGGAGGGGGCTCGCCCGGACTCCGGCATCTGCGGCCGGCCCCCTCCACCGGTTCGCGGTTCCCCTCGCCCATCGAGGAGGATCGCTAATCCATCAACTGCTGGGACAGATACACATAATGCCTCGCCCAGCGCCGCGCATTGGCGACCGGGTCGGCGTCGTTGGAGTGACCGCCGGAGGTCTCCTCGTAATAGAGGTGGTCGTGGCCCTGGTCGGTCAGGCGAGCGGCGAACTTGCGCGCATGGCCGGGGTGGACGCGGTCGTCGCGGGTGTTGGTGGTGATGTAGACGCGCGGATAGTCCGCCTCCGGACGCAGCTGCTGGTAGGCCGAATACCGGCTGATGAAGGCGGCGTCGCCGGGGATGCGCGGATCGCCGTATTCGCCGATCCATGACGCGCCGGCCGGCAGGTCCGGATAGCGCAGCATGTCGATCAGGGGGCTCTCGATCACGGCGGCGTTGTAGAGCTCCGGATGCTGGGTGATCGAGACCGAGGTCAGGACCCCGCCGTTGGAGCGGCCGTAGATGCCGAGGCGACGGGCAGAGGCGACCCCCCGGGTCGCGAGGTCGCGGGCCACGGCGGCGAAGTCGTCGAAGGCGAGCTGGCGGTGTTCGCGCAGGGCCGCCTGGTGCCAGGCCGGACCGAACTCGCCGCCGCCGCGGATATTGGCGACGACGTAGGCGCCGCCGTTCTCGAGCCACAGCTTGCCCAGTTCGGGCTTGTAGGCGGGCGGGAAGGCGACCTGGAAGCCGCCGTAGCCGAACATGATGGTCGGCGTCGAACCGTCCATCGGGGCGTTGGCCGGGCGGACGAGGAAATAGGGGATCTTCGCGCCGTCGGTCGAGGTCGCCTCGAACTGTTCGACGACGTCGCGCGAGGCGTCGAACATCGCCGGGCCCGTTTTCAAGACGTCGCTGGACGCGGTCTCGATATTGGCCAACGACAGGGTCGGCGGGGTCAGGAAGCCCTGGACCGAATAGAAGATGCGGCCGCTCGAACGGCTGGAGTCCCCCAGGCTGACAGCGACGTTTTCAGGAATCTCGATCGGCGTCTGGGGCCAGCCCCATTCGCCGCGATTCTGGAAGACGAGGACTCGTCCGCGCACATTATCGAGCACGGTGGCCGCGATGCGGTCGTCGAAAACGGACACATCCTGGATCGATTGGCGATCCGTGGGTTCGAAGACGGTGGTGGCCGCGTTGGAGAAGATGATCCCTTTGTCAGTGGGCGGGGCCAGCAGGTCGAGAGTGACGGCCATCAGCGTGCCCGACTTGACCTCACGGCTCTGCCAGCTCCAGTCCTGATCGACGCCGAAGACCAGCCGGTCGCCGATGACGCCGTGGACAGCCACCCGCTCCGGGAGGTTCAACTTGACCACCGTGCCGCCTGTCAAACGCCAGGTCTCGGAGCGGAAGGTGTCGAGCGGACGGTTGACGATCGTCGCCTGAACCGCGCCCGCGCCGTCGCGGAACACGGTGGGGCTGACGCCGTAGCCGCCGTCGGAGATGTCGCCGCGATAGATCTCGTTGGCCCGGGCCAGGGTCTGGCCGCGCTTCAGCCGCTTGACGATGAAGGGGTAGCCGCTCTCGGTCAGGGTGCCCGGACCGAAATCGGTCGCGACCAGAAGGGTGTCGATATCGAGCCATTCCAGCCGGTGCTTGCCCTCTGGCAGGATGAATCCGTCGGCCACAAACGACTTCGTCGTAGTGTCGAACTCGCGGACGACGACGGCGTCCTTGCCGCCTTCGGACAGGGAGATCAGGCAGCGGGTCTCGTCGGGCGCGAGGCAGCGCGCGCCCTTCCACACCCAGTCCCGGCCCTCGGCGCGGGACAGGGCGTCGACGTCGATCAGGGTCTCCCACTGCGGCGCGTCGGTGCGGTAGCTGTCCAGCGTCGTGCGGCGCCACAGGCCCTTGGGATTGGTCGCGTCCTGCCAGAAATTGCCGATGCCGTCTCCGAGGAAGCTGGGTCCCGGGATGCGAGCCGTGGAGGACAGGATGTCGAAGGCCTGGGAACGGAAGGTCTCGTAGCGACGGTCGCCGGTCAAGGTCGCGAGGGAGCGTTCATTCTCGGCCCGGACAAAGGCCATGGCCTCGGTCCCCTCGACCTCCTCCAGCGCCAGATGGTCGTCAGCGGCGCGAACGCCCGCCGGCGACAGGTCGGCGGGCAGGTGCGGCGGCGGAGCGGTCTGGGCCATCGCGGGGGCGGAGATGGCGACGGCGGCGACGCCGAGGAGCAGAGAACGCAGCATGGGGTGACCTTACTTCGCGAAGCACTGGGTCCCCGCTTTCACGGGGAGCGGATAGTCGTAGGGCCTAGTCCTGCGCCGGCTCGTCCATGAGGCGGCGGGTCAGATAGGTGTACTCCAGCGCGATGCGGCGGGCCGTTTCGCGCAGGTTGGCGCCGGCCGCGTGGCCGCCGTCGGTGTTCTCGTAGAACAGGACCGGATAGCCGAGTTCCTCGAGACGCGCCGCCGCCTTGCGGGCATGGCCCGGATGGACGCGGTCGTCCTTGGTCGAGGTGTGGATGAAGACCTCGGGGTAGGGCTGGCCGGCGCGCAGATTCTGGTAGGGCGAGTATTCGCCGATCCAGGCGCGCTGTTCCGGGATGTCCGGGTCGCCGTATTCCGCCCGCCACGAGGCGCCGGCGAGCAGCCGGTGGAAGCGGAACATGTCGAACAGGGGCACCTGGATGACCGCCGCGTTGATCAGATCCGGCCGCTGGGTCAGCATCGCCCCCATGAACAGGCCGCCCTGCGACCCGCCCATGACTCCGAGGTGGGGCTGGGAGGTGATGTTGCGGGCGATCAGGTCCGAGGCCACGGCCTGGAAGTCCTCGTGGGCGCGCTGGCGGTTCTGCTGCAGGGCCGCCTCGTGCCAGTTGGGGCCGAACTCGCCGCCGCCGCGCACGTTGGCCACGACGTAGACGCCGCCTCGCTCCAGCCACAACTTGCCGACCGTGGGCGAATAGCCCGGCAGTTGGGACACCTGGAAGCCGCCGTAGCCGTACAGAAGCGTGGCGTTGGAGCCGTCCAGCGGCATGTCGGACTTATGCACCACGAAATAGGGGATCATCGTACCGTCGGCCGAGCGGGCCTCGAACTGTTCGACGGTCATGCCAGAGGCGTCGAACTTCGGCGGGATCGTCTTGACCTGGGCCATCTGGCCGGTGGCCGCGTCGACCAGCGAAAGCGTCGAGGGGCTGAGGTAGCCGGCGACGCTGACGAAGATGCGGTCATCACGCTCCGACGCCGAGCCGAGACCGACGGTCGAGTTCGCGGGCAGGTCCAGACGGGTGCGGGCCCATTCGCCGGAAGGGTTCGGCGTGTAGACATAGGCCGCGCCGCGCACGTTTTCGTAAAGGGCCACGACCAGCTTGTTGCGGGTGGCGTTGATGCCCTCGACTGACTCGCGGGCGCCCGGACGGATGATCAGCCGGGCGCGCGCCGACGGATCGGCCAGCCAGGCGTCGAGGTTCCAGGCGAAGACGTCGCCTGTCCTGAACTCCTGGCCCGAGGGCGCGGTCCAGTCCTGGTTGGTGGTCACGACCAGCTGACCCTGGACCACGGCGTTGATGTCGGACTTGGCCGGCAGCTGGAGCCGGGTCGTGGTCCCGTCCGCGTTCAGCAGATGGGTCTCGCTCTCGTAGAAACTCACCCCCCTGTTTATGAGCACCGCCTGGACCACGCCGTCGGCGTCGCGCAGCGTGCCGCCGCCGACCGAAACGTCCGAGGGCTGGCCGGTGAAGAGGGTCTCGGCCTGGTCGATGCTCTGGCCGCGCTTCAGCCGCTTGACGATCATCGGATAGCCCGAGGACGTCAGGGTGCCCTCGCCGAAGTCGCGCGCGATCAGCAGGGTGTCGGCATCGACCCAGGTCGCTGCGCCCTTGGATTCCGGCAGTTCGAAACCGCCCTCGACGAAGGTGCGCGACACGCTGTCAAACTCGCGCACCACGACCGCGTCCTTGCCGCCGTCGGACAGTGAGATCAGGCACAGACGTTCTTCAGGCGGCAGGCAGGACGCGCCCTTGTAGACCCAATTCTTGCCTTCGGCGGTCGACAGGGCGTCGAGGTCGAGGATCGTCTCCCAGTTCGGCGCGTCGGTGCGGTAGCTGTCGACCGTCGTGCGGCGCCAGATGCCGCGCACATGGGTCGCGTCCTGCCAGAAGTTGTCGATATGGCCGTCGTGGGTGAAGCCGGGCGCCGGGATGCGATCGCGCGCCTGGACCAGGGCCAGGGCCTGTTCGTGCAGGCCGTCGTAGCGGGGATCGCCCTGGAGCAGGCCGAGCGAGCGGGTGTTGTGTTCGTTGACCCAGGCCATGGCGCGTTCGCCTTCGACCTCCTCGAGCCAGATATAGGGATCAGTCGCGTCGGTGGTGGCGAAGCCGCCCTCGACCAGCGGCGGATTTGGCGGCGTATGGGCGTTCTGGGCCAGGGCGGGGGCTCCGAGGATGGTGGAAGCGAGGAGAGCGGCCGTGAGGCTCAGCGAACGACGCATGCGGAAGCTCCGAAACAGGGACGGGGCACCTTAGTCGCGAGGGGCGGGGCGGCAAGGCGGCGAACCTTACCGTTTTGTCACATGTGGCGACCGGTTCGGATCAGACGGCGCCCTCGTCCGGGATGCACAGCAGGTTGCCGCACGCCTTGCAGTGGACGGCGTCGGGGTCGTGAACCTGCAGCCCGCACTTCTCGCAGGGATAGCGGACCTTGTGGGGCCGGAGCAGGGTCTGGCCCAGTCGCACGAACAGGGTGACGCCGACCAGCATGATGACGATCGACACGATCCGCCCCCAGACGCCGGGCAGGAGGATATCGCCGTAGCCGGTCGTGGTCAGGCTGGTGACCGTGAAATACAGGGCGTCCACCCATCCGCTGATGCCTTCGTAGCGGCCCATGAAGCCGGTGTAGACGAAGCCTGTCGCCACGAAGACGAAGGTGACGAGGGCGACCACCGCCTTGGTCGTATCCTCGACCCGGGTGTCATCGTATTTTCGCCCCACGGTGCGCCAGAAGAAGTCGGAACTGACCAGGGTCCACAACCGGATCACCCGCAGGAATCCGAGGTTGAACAGCCAGGCCGGGAACAACAGGGTCGCCAGGATGAACAGGTCGACCCAGACGATCGGCCGCTTGAGCCAGTCCTTGATATTGGAATAGGCGAGGGCCCGGGCGGCGAGGTCGGCGGCCAGAAGCGCCGCGACCACATAGTCGACCACGTAGAAGGCCAGACCCACCTGCTTCAGCAGCGGCGCGGCGATGAAGAAGGCGACGATGACCAGATCGACGGTCAGGACCGCCAACCGGAAGCGGACAGCGGTTCGGGACGAGCCGTGGTAGAGGGCGCGGAGGCGGGCGCGGAGACGAAGCCCCTCTCGCGGGAGCCGGTCGGAGGCTGTCATGCCATCCCTCTAGTCGCGCGATCGCCCGAACGCCACGGTCCAGCGGACCAGACCGTGGCGCAGAGGATCAGGCCTTGCCGATCGCGGCGGCGATCTGATCGGCGGAGTGGCCGGTCAGGTCCTTGGAAATCTCGCCGACCAGGCGCGACGACAGTTCCTTGTGCCAATGCTTGCGGAGCTCGCCGAGCGTCTTGGGCGCGGCGATGACCAGCAGCTTGTCCCCCTTGCTGCTCAGCGCCCATTTGTTGAGCACTTCGGCCACGCCCATGGCGAAACCGTCCTCGGCCTGGGTGTTGTTATCGGGGTTGGCCTCGCTGGAAATGCGACCGGCCGAACCGGAGGCGCGCTCCTCGATCGCCGGGACCGTCTGGGCGGTCAGGGACACCTCGCCGCCATGGCCCGTGTTCCTGAACAGGGCGAGCTTCTCGCCGTCGACGACCGCCACCATCGCGCCATTGGGAAGATTCATCGGAAAGGCCTCGTCGTCTGTTTCAGAGGACAGGCTAACGGCCCCGGGCCGGAGGCGTTGCGTGGCTGCGACTTTGGAGCCGCCGTCCGACGTGGCTATATGGCCATTATGAACCCGGCGACCTCCAGACCCTTCGTCAAGATGAACGGCGCCGGCAACGACTTCGTCGTGGTCAATGCGCTGGACCGGCCGTTCACGCCGGACGCGGACACGGTGCGCGCCCTGGGTGATCGAAAGACCGGGGAGGGGTTCGACCAGCTGATCGCCATTGAGGCTTCCGACAGCGCTGACGCCTTCATGCGGGTGTGGAACGCCGACGGCGGCACGGTGGAGACCTGCGGCAATGCGCTGCGCTGCGTCGGCTGGATGCTGATGCAGGCGAACGGCTCGGATCAGGTGACCATCGACACCCTGGGCGGAAAGACTGTCGCGAAGCGCGCCGGGGTCGACCGGATCACCGTCGACATGGGTCCGCCCCGGCTGGACTGGCGCGAAATCCCCCTGGCCGAGGAGATGGACACGCGGGGCATCGAGCTGCAGGTCGGTCCGATCGACGATCCGGTCGTGCACACGCCGGGCGCCGTCTCCATGGGCAATCCGCACGTCGTCTTCTTCACCGACCGGCTGGACGACGGCTTCGTCATTGGCACGGGGTCGCTGATCGAGCACCACCCGCTGTTCCCGGAAGGCGTCAATGTCGGCTTCGCCCACGTTCTGGCCCCCGATCGCATCCGCCTGAGAGTGTTCGAGCGCGGCGCCGGCCTGACCAGGGCCTGCGGCACCGGCGCCTGCGCCGCCCTGGTCGCCTGTGCGCGGCGCGGACTGACGGGAAGGACGGCGACCGTGATCGTCGACGGCGGCGAGCTGAACATCGACTGGGCCCCTGATGAGGATGGGGCCACCGGCCACGTCTTCATGACCGGCCCGGTGGAGGTCGAACGGACGGGCGTGCTGGACTTCTGACCCTCGCCCATCCGGGGTCGGCGGTTGTCGCGACGGGAGCCCGCCGCTAGACCGGATGCGCCCGCGACCGTCAGAGACCCAAATGCCCGATCAGACCGACAAACAGACCTTCTCCGACGAAGAGGCGCTGGATTTCCACCGGCTGCCTTATCCGGGCAAGATCTCCATGGCGCCGATCAAGCCGATGGCGACCCAGAGGGACCTCAGCCTCGCCTATTCGCCGGGCGTCGCCGTGCCGGTGCGCGCCATCGCCGAGGATCCGGACAAGGCCTACGACTATACGTCCAAGGGCAATCTGGTCGCCGTGATCTCGAACGGCACGGCGATCCTGGGCCTGGGCAATCTCGGCCACATGGCGTCCAAGCCGGTGATGGAGGGCAAGGCCGTCCTGTTCAAACGATTCGCCGACGTCGACAGCTTCGACATCGAGGTGAAGACCACCGATCCCGACGAATTCATCACCGTCGTCAAGAACATCGGCGACAGCTGGGGCGGCATCAACCTGGAGGACATCAAGTCCCCGGAATGTTTCGTCATCGAAAGCGAGCTGCAGGACCTGCTGGACATCCCCGTCTTCCATGACGACCAGCACGGCACGGCGATCATCTCCACCGCGGGCCTGATCAACGCCTGCCACGTCACCGGGCGCAAGTTCGAAGACGTGAAGATGGTCCTGGTCGGCGCGGGCGCAGCCGGACTGTCGTCGCTGAGCCTCATGAAGTCGCTGGGCGTCAAGCCCGAGAACGCCACCGTCGTCGACCTGCACGGCGTCATCTATCGCGGCCGCACCGAGGGTATGGACCAGTGGAAGTCGGTCCACGCCATCGACACCGACAAACGCACCCTGGCCGAGGCCATGCAGGGCGCCGACGTGGTCCTGGGCCTGTCGGCCAAGGGCGCGATCACGCCCGAGATGGTCGCCACCATGGCGCCGCGCCCGATCATCTTCGCCATGGCCAACCCGGACCCGGAAATTACGCCGGAACAGGTGCTGGCCGTGCGCAAGGACGCCATCATCGCCACCGGCCGCTCGGACTATGTGAACCAGGTCAACAATGTCCTGGCCTTCCCCTATCTGTTCCGCGGCGCCCTGGACGTGCGCGCCCGGCGCATCAATCACGAGATGAAGATCGCCTGCGCCCACGCCCTGGCCCAGCTCGCCCGCGAGGACGTGCCGGACGAGGTCGCGGTCGCCTATCGCGGGCGCAAGCTGAAGTTCGGGCCGGACTACATCATCCCGACCCCCTTCGATCCGCGCCTGATCTGGTACATCCCGCCCTTCGTGGCCCAGGCGGCGATGGACACCGGGGTCTCGCGCGTCTCGATCGACGACATGGACGAGTACCGCGCCCGGCTGCGCGAGCGGGTCGATCCGTCCGCCGCCCTGATGCAGAAGATCTCGTCGGCCGTGCGCGCCGCCCCGAACAAGCGTGTGGTGTTCGCGGAAGGGGAGGAATCGACCGTCATCCGCGCCGCCTGGGCGTTCAAACAGGCCGAACTGGGCACGCCCATCCTGATCGGTCGCGAAGACCTGGTGCGCCGGAACGCCTCCGAAGCGGGGCTGGATTTCGACGCCATGGGCATCGAGATCGTCAATGCCCGGGTCTCCGACCGGAACGTCGAATACACCGACTTCCTGTACGAGAAGCTGCAGCGGCGGGGCTACCTGCGCCGCGACGTGCAGCGGATGATCAACCAGGACCGTAACTATTTCGCTGCGGCCATGCTGGCGCGCGGCCAGGCCGACGCCATGGTCACCGGGACGACCCGCAACTTCAACATGGTGCTTAAAGAGGTCCGGCGCGTCCTCGACGTCGAGGGCGACAGCCTGATCGGCCTGTCGATCGTGCTGGCCAAGGGCCGGACGATCTTCGTCGCCGACACCTCGATCCACGAACTGCCCTCGGCCAAGGAGCTGGCTGACATCGCCATCCAGGCGGCGGCGACGGTCAAGAAGCTGGGCCGGACCCCACGCGTGGCCTTCCTCGCCTATTCGACCTTCGGCAATCCTCCGGGAGACCGGGGCGACAAGGTGCGCGAGGCGATCCGCATCCTCGACCAGCGCGGCGTCGACTTCGAATACGAGGGCGAGATGCCGCCGGAACTGGCTCTCGATCCCGCCCTGCGCGCCAACTATCCGTTCATGCGGTTGAGCCGCGAGGCGAATGTGCTGGTCATGCCGGCGCTGCATTCCGCCGCGATCTCGACCCAGCTGGTCCAGGCTCTGGGCGGCGCGACGGTGATCGGTCCGCTGTTGGTCGGCCTCGAGAAGTCGGTGCAGATCGTCTCGCTGGGGGCGCAGGTCTCGGAAATCATCACCGCCGCCACCTTCGCCGCCTACGAGGAGGGCGTCAGCGTGGCGTTCGAGCCCGAAGACGAGGACGTGGCCCCGCATCCGAGCGCTGCGGCGGAACGGTCGATGACGGCCGTCCCGCCAACGGCCTAGATCAGGACGGCAGGGTTCCGGTCCTGGCGATCCGGCGGGCCTCGAAGCCCAGCCGGATCCATTCGATCAGGACGAAGACTATGGCGATCACACCCATCCAGGCGGCAATGACGAACATCGGCGCATAGCCCCGGGCGTCGATCAGCTCGCCCAGCGCCCCGCGCCCCAGGGTGCCGATCAGCAGGGCCAGCGAGATGAAGACCGCGAACTGGACCGCGCCGAAGGTCCGGTTGGACAGGGCCGACAGATAGGCCACGAAGGCGGCGCCGGCGAAGCCGCCGGCGATGTTCTCGCCCGCGATGGCCAGCATCAGCCGCGACAGGGGCTCGCCCACGCCGATCGATCCGAACAGGGAATAGAGGCCGGTCGCCGACATGAACGATCCGATCGTCGGCGCCCCGAGCGCCAGATCCATCATCAGAAGGTTGGTGGCGGCCGACAGGACGGCGCCGATCAGCAGGCTCCACATCCGGCCGATGACCAGCAGGGCCCAGCCGCCGAGCGCAATGCCGACGATGGTCATGACGACCCCGAAGGTCTTGGACGCCAGCGCGACCTCGGCGGCGGTGTGGCCCAGCGCCCCGCCCGTGTCGCCCATGTAGAAGGGGAAGGCGAACGGCCCCCAGACGCCGTCGGTGATGCGGTAGGTCAGGATCAGCCCCAGTACGATCACGGCGCCCCAGCCCAGACGGCCCATGAGCTCGACCAGCGGGGCCAGGATGGCGTCATAGAGGGTGTCGGCCAGCTTCGGCGCGGCCACGGCCTCGGCGGCGGTTGCGGCGCGACCCTTCCACACGATCAGGCCGGCCAGTGCGGCCGGCAGAACGACGGTGGCCCCGACGATCCACGGGCCCCAGGAGCCGGTGAAGGTCCCGGCGCTCGGCGCGGGCGAGGTGGTCAGGGCGATGACCATGAACCGGATCAGCATGAAGGCCGCCCAACCCCAGGCGGCCAGAGTGGCCACCAGCACCATCAGGCGCAGGCGCGGCGAGCCGCGGCGCTCACGCGCCACCGCCGTCCGGGAAGACGGGACGGGTTCGGGCGCGATCAGGGTGCCGATGATGCCCAGCCCCATCAGAACGGCGGCGGTGAAGAAGACGCCCGGCCAGCCGAGCACCTCGGAAAGGAGCAGGGACCCGGCCCCGCCGGCGAGGGCGGCCGTGCGATAACCCAGCTGGTAGACGGTCGAGAGCAGGTCGATGGGCGTCTTCTCGTCCGCGACCTCGATCCGCCAGGCGTCGATGACGATATCCTGGGTGGCGAAGGCGAAGGCGCCGAGCGCGGCGCCCAGGGCCAGGGGTCCCAGCACGCCCGCGCTCGGATTCGACAGGGCGACGAGGCTGAGGGCCACGGCGATAATCACCTGAAGCACCAGCAACCAGCTGCGCCGGCGGCCGAGCCGCTTGCCGAGGCCGGGCGGGGTCCAGCTGACTGCTGGCGACCACAGGAAGCGGAAGGCGCCGAACAGGCCGATCCAGCTGAGGATGCCAATGGTGGCGACCGGGATCTTCTCCTCGGTCAGCCAGGCGTTCAGCGTGCCGATCAGCATGGCGAACGGCAGGCCGGCGGAGAAGCCCAGCAGCAGCATCGCCAGGGTCCGGCGCTCGCGGAACGCGGCCTTCAGAACGCCAAGCCCCTTGGGCTTCAGGTCGATCTCTGTCGGGGCCGTCGTCGAATTGGCGGGCGGCGCGGCGGGAGCGGTCATAAAGCGGAGCCTTTGTCTCGAAAGGCCTCCGATCTGATCGCCGGCTCGCCCCTATGCGGCGGCGACCTTGGCGCGGATGTCGCCGCTCGTCCAGCGGGCGAGAGAGGCGCGAAGGGCGTCGGGCTCCAGCGGCTTGACGAGGTGGTCGTTCATCCCCGCCTCGAGACAGGCCTGACGGTCCTCGGCGAAGGCGTTGGCGGTCAGGGCGACGATGGGGGTCCGGTCCCCGCCGGCGCGGATGACCCGCGTCGCGGCCGGGCCGTCCATGCCCGGCATGCGCATATCCATGAAGACGAGGTCGTAGCGGGCGCGCTTCATGGCGGCGATGGCCTCGTCCCCGGTGGCGGCGGTCTCCACGACGCAGCCTTCACGGCGCAACAGGGTCCGGGCAAGCAGGGCGCCGACCGGATTGTCCTCGACCAGAAGGACGCGGATGCCGGCGAAGCGGACCGGGACGACGCGGTCGTCCTCGGGCGGCAGGCCGCGCGGCGCGCCTTGCGTCTCACCGGCCGTGGCGGCGGCCAGAACCCGTTCGACGAGGGAGGCGCGGCGCAGCGGCTTGATCAGATAGCCGTGGAAGCCGACCGACCGGTAGCGGGCGATCAGTTCGCGTTCCGACGGCTTGAGCAGGATGACGCCGCGCCCGCCCTCGGGCAGGGGGGCGAGCGCCTCGCCCGAGACGGCGGCCTCGGCGTGATCGACAAGTGTGACCGGAGCCAGCGGCCCGACCGGCCAGACCGAGCCGCCGGAGGCGACGATCTGGGCCTCGGCGGCGGCGCGGACGAAGGCGTCGGGGGTGCGCAAGGCGACGGCCCGGTCGGTCAGGGGGCGGGCGCGCGGCGCGATGTCAGGGGCCGCGTCAAACGCGGCCTCGAACACGAAGCGGGAGCCGTGGGCGGTCTTGCCGCCCGGCGCGTCCTGGACCCGGACCACGCCGCCCATGGCGGTGGCCAGTTTCTGCACCACCGCAAGGCCCAGGCCGGCGCCGCCGTGGCGGGTGGCGTCGGAGGCGTCGACGTGGCCGAACTCCTCGAAGATGCGGGCGCGGGCCTCGACCGGCACGCCCGGACCGGTGTCGTCGATGATGAAGGCCAGCCGCGGCCGGCGCTCGGTGCCGCCGGCCCGCTCGATGGCGATGCGGACGCCGCCCGCATCGGTGAACTTCACCGCGTTGCCGGCGAGGTTGAACAGGACCTGGCGCAGTCGGCCCTCGTCGGCGAGAACGTCGGGGGCGTCGGCCGAGACCGACCAGACGATCTCGAGCCCCTTGTCGTGCGCGCGGGGGCTCAGCAGTTCGGCGACGCCACGCACCAGGCCTTCGAGCTCGACCGGCGCCGGATCGATCTCCAGCTTGCCGGCCTCCAGGCGGGCGTAGTCGAGGAGGTCGTTGACGAGGCCCAGCAGATGTTCGGCGGATTCGCGTGCGGCCTCGGCATAGGACCGCTGGGCGCCGTCCAGACGGGTGCGGGTCAGGAGGCCCAGCATGCCGATCACGCCGTTCAGGGGCGTGCGCATCTCGTGGCTCATCAGGCGCAGGAAGGGATCGGCGCCGCCCGCGCGCACGGCCTGTCCGGTCTCGCTGTCCGCCGTCGTCTTCGTCCGTCGCGTCATGCCCGCCGTCGCCCTGTTCCGAGGTCGAGGGCCAGTCTGCCGGAACAGGTGTTAACCTTTCACCACGCGGGCAGACTGGTCCGCGTGTCCTGCTGGCGTTCGAACTGCTCCTGGGCGCCGACGGTGGTGCGGCGATAGATCAGGGCCTCGGCGATGTGTCGGCGCAGGACGCCGGTCGCGCCCTCCAGATCGGCGATGGTCCGGGCGAGACGCAGGGTCCGGGTCCAGCCGCGCGCGGTCAGTCCGCCCGCCTCTCCGGCCCGCATCAGAAGCGCGCGACCGGCTTCATCGGGGGTGGCGAACCGTTCCAGCACGTCGCCGGACGAGCGGGCGTTGAGGGCCTGAAGCGGATCAAGCCCGGCCTCCCGCACCCGATCCTCCTGCATGGCCCGGGCGACGGCGACGCGGGCGGCGGCCTCTGCCGTGCCCTCGGCGGGTGACGGCAGGGCCATGTCGGCGGCGGTGACCGGCGGGGTCTCCACCGTCAGGTCTATGCGGTCGAACATCGGGCCGGAGATGCGGTTCTGATAGTCGCGCTGGCAGCGCGGGGCCTTGCCGCACGCCCCCTTGCCCGCCCCGCCGATCCCGCAGCGGCAGGGATTCATGGCGGCGACCAGCTGGAACCGGGCCGGGTATCTGACGTGGGCGTTGGCGCGGGCGACCACGATCTCGCCGGTCTCCAGCGGCGCGCGCAGACTGTCCAGCGCCTGGGCCGAATATTCAGGCAGTTCGTCGAGGAAGAGGACGCCGTTGTGGGCGAGAGACGCCTCCCCCGGCTTGGCGCGCAGGCCGCCGCCGGTCAGGGCGGCCATGGAGGCGGAATGATGGGGCGACCGGAACGGCCGGTCGCGGGTCAGGGCGCCGCGCTCGATCAGGCCCGCGACGGACCAGACCATCGAGGTCTCCAGCAGTTCCTGCGGCGTCAAAGGCGGCAACAGCCCCGGCAACCGCTGGGCCATCATCGACTTGCCCGATCCCGGCGGGCCGACGAACAGGATATTGTGGCCCCCGGCGGCGGCCACCTCCAGCGCCCGTTTGGCGCTTTCCTGGCCCTTGACGTCGCGCAGGTCGGCAGCGCTGGCCGCCGTCCTGACCGGCCCCGGCTCGGGCGCGCGCAGGATCGTCGAGCCCTTGAAATGGTTGATCAGGCCGATCAGCGACCGGGGCGCGAGGATACGAACGTCCCCCGCCCAGGCCGCCTCGGGCCCGTTGGCCTCGGGACAGATCAACCCCAGTCCCATCGAGGCAGCGGCCACAGCGGCCGGCAGCGTGCCGCCCACAGGCTGGATCCGCCCGTCCAGCCCCAGTTCGCCCAGGGCCGCCCAGCCCTCCAGCGCGTCGGGCTGGATCACCCCCAGCGAGGCCAGCAGGGCCAGGGCGATGGGCAGGTCGAAATGGCTGCCCTCCTTGGGCAGGTCGGCGGGGGCGAGGTTGGCGATGATCCGTTTGGCGGGCAGGGCCAGCCCTATCCCCGCGAAAGCCCCGCGCACCCGCTCGCGGCTCTCGGCCACCGCCTTGTCCGGCAGTCCGACGATGGAGAAGATGGTCTCGCCGTCCCGGCCGACCAGCTGCACCTCGACGGTGACACGCCGCGCGTCGACCCCCTCGAACGCCACCGTCGCGATGCTGGCCAGCATGACGCTCTCCTTGCCGCGCTACCTGGGCGCGAAGGGAACGAACCATGAACTTATCTGGATTGCAAGCGCGCCGTCATGCACTCGGGACGTGTTTCGCCTCGATGACGTCCCACAGGATCGCCGCCGCATCGATGCCGGTGAACTGTTTCAGCTGCACGGCGCCAGTCGGAGAGGTGACGTTGATCTCGGTCAGGTAGTCGCCGATCACGTCGATGCCGACGAACAGCAGGCCGCGCGCCTTCAGCTCCGGGCCGATGATGGCGCAAATCTCGAGGTCGCGGGCCGTCAGTTCGACGGGCGCCGCCGTGCCGCCGACACGCAGGTTCGATCGCACCTGACCCTCGGCCGGGACGCGGTTGATGGCGCCCACGCACTCCCCGTCCACGAGGATGACGCGTTTGTCGCCGCGGCGCACCTCGGGGAGGTATCTTTGCACGATGAGCGGCTCGCGCGAGAATCCGGTGAAGAGCTCGAAGAGCGAGGCGAGGTTGCCGTCGCGCCCCTCGAGCTTGAACACGCCCGCGCCGCCGTTGCCGTAGAGCGGCTTGAGGATGATGTCCCCGTGCCGCGCCCGGAACTCCCGCAGGGTGCGCAGGTCGCGCGCGACGGCGGTGGGGGGCGTGAGGTCGGGGAACTGCAGGACCAGCAGCTTCTCGGGCGAGTTGCGCACCCAGGCCGGGTCGTTCACGACCAGAGTGCGCGGGTGGATCATCTCGAGCAGGTGGGTCGTGGTGATGTAGCCCATGTCGAAGGGCGGGTCCTGGCGCAGCCACACCACGTCGAAGGTGGAAAGGTCGACCTCGGCCTCCTCGCCGTAGGAAACGTGGTTCCCCTTCTCGCGCCGCACCTCGATGGGGAACCCGCGGGCGAGGACGCGGCCTTCCTGATACGACAGCCTGTCGGGGGGGTAGTAGAACAGCGAATGCCCCCGCGCCTGCGCCTCGAGGGCGAGGCGGAAGCTCGAATCGGCGTCGATGGCGACGCCCCCGATCGGGTCCATCTGGAACGCGACCCTGAGGCCCATGGCGCCCTCCCCTTCTTCGCGGCTGTCTTGGCAGGCAGGCCGCGGAGGGGCAAGGAGGGGGGATGCGACGCGCGGCGATCCTTGTCCTGGCGGGGCTGGTGGCGATCCCGGCTCTGGCCGTGCTGGCCTGGGCCGGGGCGGGGCTGCACGCCTCGCTCGGCCGGCACGACTGGGGCGAGATGGATTGGGACGGCGACGGCCGGACCACCCTGGCCGAGGCCCTTGAAGGCGCCGACGTCGGCCGCCGCGGG
>NZ_JANODA010000029.1:0-6053 GCF_031412435.1 Brevundimonas sp. | reverse complement strand
CTGAGCGGGTTTCAGGCGCGCGGCCAGACCGTCACCTCGGGCGGCCAGACCTCGCGGTTCGGCGAGCCGTCGAAGGCCCAGGCCAGGGTGCGGGCGAGGGCGCGGGCGCCGGCGCGGACCACAGGCGGCGGCGGCGTCTTCAGGGAGTGCATCCGCTGCGCCCAGTCGGGCAGGAGGTCGACCCCCGCCTGCATGATGACCCCGGAGGCGGCGTCGGTGACGGCCGCGCCGACCGACTGGTTCAGAACCAGCTGCGCCACCTCGCGGGTGCGGGCGTCGGCGCGCAAGGGCGGACGCATCGACCGGATCAGCGCCTCGGCGGCCGCCCGGTCGCGTGGGACGGGATCAGCGCCGAGGCGCTCGGCGACGACGGCCATCTCGGCGAAATACCGATCCTGATCGCCGACAGGCATGTCCGGCTCGGCATAGCGGATCCAGGCGTTGAGGAAGCTGATCGCCTCGGTGACATGGACCCAGGCCAGCAGGGCGGGATCGCTGACGCGGTAGGGAGTTCCGTCCGGCAGGACGCCGCCGATCCGGTCGTGGATGCCGCGGACGCGGTCGATGGCCGCGATTCCGTTTTCGGCGTGGTCATAGGTGGTGACGGCGATGAATTTGGCCGTGCGCCGCAGCCGTCCGTGCATATCGGAACGGAAGTCGGAGTGGTCCCAGACCCCGGCCAGCACCGCCGGATGCAGCATCTGCAGTAACAGGCCGGAGACGCCGCCGATCATCATGGTGACGATGTCGCCGTTCACCCGCCAGGCGACGGAGTCGGTCGCGAACAGGGCGTCGGCGCGACGCAGGATGGGGCGTTCACCCTTTGCGGCGTCGTTGAACAGGTCGGTGATCCGGCGGCGGATGGCGACCTTGGCGGGTTCGAGGATCAAGCCGCGTCCCGCCACGCCTTCAGCGCCTCCAACGCCCGGACGCTCATCAACCGCTTCTTGGCCCGGCCGCGCTCCTTGAGCGGGATCTTGGCCCCGGCCTCGTCGACCTTGGGCGCTTCGAGCGGCGGCAGCAGGCCGTAGTTGATGTTCATCGGCTGGAATTTGGAGATGCCGCCGGGGCCGTCTAGGTGGCCGCCGGTGATGTGTTCGACCAGGGCGCCCATGGCGGTGTGTACGGGTGGGGCTGCGAGCGGGCGACCCAGCCGTTCGGCGGCGGCGAGGCGGCCGGTCAGCAGGCCCATGGCGGCGCTCTCGACATAGCCTTCGACGCCCGTGACCTGGCCCGCGAAGCGCAGGCGCGGCATGGCCTTGAGGCGCAGCTGGCGGTCCAGCAGTTTGGGGCTGTTGAGGAAGGTGTTGCGGTGCAGGCCGCCGAGGCGGGCGAACTGGGCCTCGTGCAGGCCGGGAATCATGCGGAAGACGTCGGCCTGGGCGCCGTGCTTCAGCTTGGTCTGGAAGCCGACCATGTTGAAAAGAGTGCCCAGCGCATTGTCCTGACGCAGCTGGACGATGGCGTAGGACTTGACCTGCGGGTCGCGGGGGTTGGTCAGGCCGACGGGCTTCATCGGGCCGTGGCGCAGGGTCTCGCGGCCGCGCTCGGCCATCACCTCGATGGGCAGGCAGCCGTCGAAATAGGGGACGTTCTCCCATTCCTTGAACTCGGCCTTGGGGCCGTCGATCAGGGCGTCGACGAAGGCGTCGTACTGTTCCTTGTTCATGGGACAGTTGACGTAGGCGGCGGCGTCTCCGCCCGGGCCTTCCTTGTCGTAGCGCGATTGACGCCAGGCGATGTCGAAGTCGATCGAGTCGGCGTGGACGATGGGGGCGATGGCGTCGAAGAAGCTCAGGCTTTCCTCGCCGGTCAGTTTCAGGATCGCCTCTGCGAGGGCGGGGGAGGTCAGGGGGCCGGTCGCGACGATGACGCTGTCCCACTCCTCAGGCGGCAGGCCGGCGATCTCCTCGCGCTGGATCGTGACCAGGGGATGGGTCTCCAGCTTCGCCGTCACGGCCTGGGAGAAACCGTCGCGATCGACCGCGAGCGCACCGCCCGCCGGGACCTGGTGGGCGTCGCCGCAGGACATGATGATCGAACCGAGCGCCCGCATCTCGGCGTGCAGCAGGCCCACGGCATTGTGCTCCCAGTCGTCGGAGCGGAAGGAGTTGGAGCACACCAGTTCGGCCAGGCCGTCGGTGTGGTGGGCGTCGGTCCTGACGCCCGGCACGCCGCGCATCTCGTGCAGGACGACGGGGACGCCGGCGGAGGCGATCTGCCAGGCGGCTTCGGATCCGGCAAGGCCGCCGCCGATGACGTGGATAGGGGAGAGGTCGGTCATGCGGCTTCTTAGACACGCGGGCGCTGTTCGTCAGCAGGTGTCTGTCAGCCCGTGGCTTCGACGGCTATGATGTCGCATTGCTCAGCGAGGGGGCTTGATGAGCCACAAGGATGTAGGAGGCCGGCGTCTGAACCTTCGGGTCGCGCTGGGCCGGACGTTGCATGTGCTGCCGCTGATCTGGTCAGGCGCTGCCGGCGCGCTGGCGCTGTGCGCGGCCCTGTGGCTGATGCCGGTGTTCTGGAATCCTGAAGGCTGGATGCGAGGGATCTGGGCGCTGGCCGTGGCGGCCTCGACCCTCGGCGCCGTCGGCGCCCTTGCCCGCCTCTCGATCAGCGACGATCTGGCGGAGGCGCGGGCTCTGGGCCTCGGACCAATGGGATTGCAGGGGAACCTCCCCGAGGCCCGGCTGCTCGGCGCGGCCCTGCTGTGCCTGCTGTTCCTGGCGATGATCGTGAGCATTCTGGCCCTGGTCGTCCTGGCGATCTTCGGCATGGCCGAGCTCAACGTTCCCGCCATTCAGGCGCGGGACTGGGCCGCGGTGGGCGAACCGTGGAAGCTGGCAGTCCTTACCGTGCTCGGCATCGGCGCCGTCGCCATTCCCCTGTTGCTGGTTGTTCGCCTGTCCCTGTTCGCGCCTGCGACGCTGGGGCGACGACAGATGGTGTCGCTGAACAGTATGGGCATCGCATACGGCAGTTTCTGGCCGCTGCTGGCCGGTCTCATCGTGACGGCCTTGCCCCAGATCGTACTGCTGACCCTGACCGGGAATGGCGTGCTGAGCGGCAAGGCGGGAGACATCGCCGCGGCGCTGGTTCTGGTCGCCGTGCAACTGCCGCTGACGATCGGCTTCCTCGGCGCCGCCTACCGACAGCTGGAATACTGGTCACCCGAGGAGACGAAGCGATGAAGCCGGTCTTTTCCTTCAGTGACGCCATTGGCGCACCGTTCGTCCTGCTGCGGCGGCGGCCGCTCTATCTCTTCGTCTGGGGTCTGATGATGATGGCGCTGGTCGCCGCCATGTACAGCCTGTTGATCCCCCTCATGGCCTCGATGGTCGGCTCGGCCAGCGGCGAAGAGGCGTTCGACACCTATCTGATGGAGTCGATCCGGCTTCAGGCCGCGATCAATGGCATGAACATCGTGATGTATCTCGTCATGCTGCTCACCTGGACGGCGGCGGCGCGCGCGACCCTGGCGCCGCATCGGGGCGACCGGTTCCTGTTCCTGCGCCTGGGAATGGATGAGGTCCGGGTCGCGGTGACCGTCGTGGCCGTGTTCATCGGTTGGTACATCGCCCTTCTGGTGCTGATGCTGCTCGGCGTCGGGATGGGCATGGCGCTGTGGAGTTCCAGTCAGGCGACGGCGGTCGGTGTTCTGATCGTCTACGGCCTGGTGGTGTTGGCCTTGTCGATCTGGGGATGGCTGCGCGTGTCTCTGATTGCGCCGGCCAGCCTGATCCTGAAACGGGTCGCCTTCGTCGAGGGCTGGGCCCTGGCCAGGGGCCAGATGTGGAAACTGTTTGGCCTGAACCTGGTGGTCTGGCTGATCTACATGGTCAGCCTGATCCTGATATACGCCCTCGCGGGCGCGATCCTCGTGGGAAGGTTCTTCGGCCAGGGCCTGCAGTGGCCGGCCCAGGTCGAGAGCTATGCTGATGTGCAGCCCCTGGTCGAGGCCATGATTGTCCCGGCGCTGGCCACCCTGATCCCGCTCTCGATCGTGTTCGGCTGGTGCATGGCCCTGTACGCGGCCCCCGGCGTCGTCGCGGCGCGGCAGCTGCTCGACGGGGTTCCGACCATCCCGGTCGGGCCGATCCCCGAAGACGCGCCGCCCGTCGATGCGCTACAACCGTCGTAAATCAGGATTCAGGGAGGGATTCGATGACCTTTTCAGCGACCGAGGCCGCCTTCGAGGGGTTCCGCGTGGTACGCCGCCATCCATTGGCGATCGTGTTCTGGGCCCTGGCCTATACGGTCTTTTTCGCGGCATTCTTCGGCCTGTTCGCCGGGCCTTTGGCGACCGTGATGGCGACGACCGAGAGCCTTGAGGGGACCCAGCCCAGCGCGCAGGAAATGCAGGCCCTGATGGCAAGCTGGTCCGGCTTCATGGTTCTGGCGCTGCCTCTCAGCCTCGTGCTCGGCGCGGTCCTCAACGCCGCGGTCGCGCGCTCCGTCCTGAGACCCGCCGACAAGGCTTTCGGTTATATGCGGCTGGGCGCGGACGAGCTGCGCGTGCTGGCGGTCAGTCTGATTCTCGGTATCCTCTTCTTCGCCGCAACCGTCCTGCTGTTCGTCGTCGTGGGCCTTCTGGCCGGTGTCGCCAGCCAGGCCAATACGGGGGTCGGTATTCTGGTCGGCGTCCTGCTGGGTCTCGGAGCCGCCACCGTACTGATCTGGCTGGCGATCCGGCTCAGCCTGGCCGTTCCGACCACCTTCGACGAGAAGCGCATCTCCCCGTTCGCCTCCTTCGGTCTGACCAAGGGACGGGTGCTGCCGTTGCTCGGCATGGCGGTGATCGCCTTCATCATGTCGATGCTGGTCGGCATCCTCGCCGCCATCGTCGCCCTGCCGGTCACGATGGCGACCGGTGGCCTGGAACAGCTAGTCGCGTTTGACGGCCAGTCGACCGCCCAGATCCTTCAGACTGCGGGCGTCGGTCTGCTCGCATGGGGCGCCATCAACGCGATCTTCTCGTCGCTGCAGCTCGCGGTCATCTACGCACCCTTCTCGGCCGCCTACCGCGATCTGAAGGGACTGCCGCAAGAGTGACCTGATCTTCAGACGCCGGCTTTCGCCCGCGTCTTCCTCGCCGGAGCCTCGCTGATCAGGGCCGCGACCCGCGCCTTGCGACGCATTTCGTGCCGGTCCAGCACCTCCTTGAGGTATTTGCCGGTCCAGGACTTGTCGTTGGCCGCAACCTGTTCCGGCGTGCCGACCGCGACGATCTCACCGCCGCCGTCGCCGCCCTCAGGCCCGAAGTCCAGCAGGTAGTCGGCGACCTTGATGACATCGAGGTTGTGCTCGATCACCACGATGGTGTTGCCGCTTTCGACCAGCTCCTGAAGCACCTCCAGCAGCTTCCGGGTGTCCTCGAAATGCAGACCCGTGGTCGGCTCGTCGAGGATGTACAGGGTCTTGCCGGTCGCCCGCTTCGACAGCTCCTTGGACAGTTTGACCCGCTGGGCCTCGCCGCCCGAAAGGGTCGTCGCCGACTGTCCGACCTTGACGTAGTCCAGGCCCACCCGTGACAGGGTCAGCATCTTGTCGCGGATCGGCGGCACGGCCTTGAAGAACTGGCCGGCCTCCTCGACCGTCATGTCCAGCACGTCCGAGATGCTCTTGCCCTTGAAGACGATCTCCAGCGTCTCGCGGTTGTAGCGCTTGCCCTTGCAGACGTCGCAGGTGACGTAGACGTCGGGCAGGAAGTGCATCTCGATCTTGATCAGGCCATCGCCCTGGCAGGCCTCGCAGCGCCCGCCCCTGACATTGAAGCTGAACCGCCCGGGGCCATAGCCGCGAGACTTGGATTCCGGCAGCCCGCAGAACCAGTCGCGGATGGGTTGGAACGCGCCCGTATATGTGGCCGGGTTCGAGCGCGGCGTGCGACCGATGGGCGACTGGTCGATGTCGATGACCTTGTCGAAGTTCTCCAACCCCTCGATCCGCTCGTGCGCGGCCGGCGCGTCCGAGGCGTTGTGCAGCCGCCGCGCGGCGGCCTTGTAGAGCGTTTCGATGGTGAAGGTGGACTTGCCGCCGCCGGAGACGCCGGT
>NZ_JANODA010000028.1:0-10031 GCF_031412435.1 Brevundimonas sp. | reverse complement strand
CTGGGCCCAGGACGCCTTCCCCATGCTGCGGGACGGACACAGTGTAAGGCCGCCGTGAGAGGGGGCGCACATAAAGGCTCTAAATAACTCCGGGCGTTGAAATCGTTGAGGTCCTGGGGGGATGTGTTGATGGGTCTGGGGCCCGTGTCGGCTGTCCATGCACTCAAGCCGTATCCCGCCGGGTGAGCGACGACGTTCACGTTCCCGGGGCGCCGCGAGGCTTTTGCCCGTCGGATAACCCCCCCTTAACCACAAGGATTCACGGTTGCGCCTCAACCTTGAGGCCAAGCAGCGTGACCGATCTGAAGACCGACATCATCCACCGGGGCGACTGCATCGAGATCCTGCGGTCCCTGCCGGACAAGTCGGTGGACATGGTCTTCGCCGACCCGCCGTATAACCTCCAGCTGGGCGGCGATCTGCTGCGGCCGGACAACTCCAAGGTCGACGCCGTTGACGACGACTGGGACAAGTTCGACAGCTTCGCGGCCTATGACGACTTCTGCCGTAGCTGGCTGAAGGAATGCCGCCGCGTCCTGAAGGACGAGGGCTCGATCTGGGTGATCGGCAGCTATCACAACATCTTCCGCCTGGGGTCGGCGATCCAGGACCTGGGCTACTGGGTTCTGAACGACATCGTGTGGCGCAAGACCAACCCGATGCCGAACTTCAAGGGCACCCGTTTCACCAACGCACACGAGACCCTGATCTGGGCCGCCAAGAGCCGCGAACAGAAGCGCTACACCTTCAACTATGACGCCCTGAAAGCCTTCAACGAAGACACCCAGATGCGCTCCGACTGGACCTTCGCCCTGTGCACCGGCGAGGAACGGATCAAGGGCGAGGACGGCAAGAAGGCCCATCCGACCCAGAAGCCCGAGGCCCTGCTGCACCGGGTGATTCTGGCCGCGACCCGTCCAGGCGACGTGATCCTGGATCCCTTCTTCGGCACCGGAACCACGGGCGCCGCCGCCAGGCGTCTGGGCCGCCACTACATCGGCATCGAACGCGATCCCGAATACGCGAAAGTCGCCGAGACGCGGATCAAGGCGGTGATCCCGGCCAGGCCCGAGGACCTCGTCGTCACCGGCTCCAAGCGCGCCGAGGTCAAGGTTCCGTTCGGCGCCCTGGTCGAGGCCGGCCTGCTGTCGCCCGGCGATGTCCTCTATTGCCCCAAGGGTGAGCGGGAGGCCCGTGTCCGTGCCGACGGTTCGCTGGTGTCGGGCGCGATGACGGGGTCGATCCACAAGCTGGGCGCCCTGTTCGAGAACGCACCCGCCTGCAACGGCTGGACCTACTGGCGCTTCCGCACCGACACCGGTCTGCGCTCAATCGACGCCCTGCGCGCCGAGGTGCGAGCGGGGATGCAATAGGTCCGATCGCCAAGGCATTCATTTGACTGGGCCGGCGGCGAAGTGTCGCCAATCGAACAGTTTGTAACGTGGTAACTCGCCGCAATCACAGCTGAAATTCGACGTTCACTTCGGAACTTCGCAGGTGCGATATCATTGATGTCTCTGGCCCGGGTGAGCGGGTCGGAGCACGCCCGTCATGAAGATCGCGCAGGTCACCCCGCTCTACGAGGCCGTTCCTCCCAAGCTGTACGGGGGAACCGAACGGGTGGTCGCCCACCTGACCGATGCGCTCGTCGATCTGGGGCATGACGTCACCCTGTTCGCCTCCGCCGAGGCTCAAACCAGGGCGCGTCTGATCCCGGTCCGCGATCAGGCGATCCGCCTGGATCCCGCGCCGCTGAAGTCCGATCTCGCCTCGCACATGAGCATGCTGTCGGAGGTCCTGCGGCGCGCGGACGACTTCGACGTCATCCACTTTCACACCGACATGATCCATTTCCCGTTCTTCGAGCGGATCGCGAACAAGACGCTTACGACGCTGCACGGCCGCCTCGACATGAAGGACCTGTCGGAGGTCTACGAGCGCTGGCCGCAGTTCGGCCTGGTCTCGATCTCGGACGACCAGCGTCGCCCGCTGGCTTTCGCCAACTGGAAGGCGACCGTTCACCACGGCATGCCGGCGGAACAGTACCTTTTCTCGCCGAAGTCGGAGGGCTACCTCGCTTTCCTGGGCCGCATCTCGCCGGAGAAGCGACCGGACCGGGCCATCGAGATCGCCACCAGTTTGGGCAAACGGCTGAAGATGGCGGCCAAGGTCGATGCGGCGGACAAGATCTACTTCGAGACGAAGATCAAACCGCTGATCGACGGCAATCCCCTGATCGAGTTCATCGGCGAGATCGGGGATCACCAGAAGTCCGAGTTCCTTGGCGGCGCCGAGGCATTGCTGTTCCCCATTGATTGGCCAGAACCCTTCGGCCTGGTGATGATCGAGGCCATGGCCTGCGGAACGCCGGTGGTGGCCTTCCGCTGCGGCTCGACCACGGAGGTCATCGAGGACGGCGCGACCGGCTTCCTGGTCGACACCCTGGAGCAGGCCGTCGCCGCCGCTGACCGGGCCGCGCTGCTGGATCGAGAGGCCGTGCGGGCCCGGTTCGAACTGCGCTTCTCCGCCACTGCGATGGCCCGGCGTTACCTGGACGTCTACGGCGACCTGCTCGCCAAGCGCCCCTACGCCGAAGCCGCCATGGACGACGTCGTGGTCCCGCTCCGCGAAGATCGCAGCTTCGCCGTTTCCGCCTGAACCTAATCGCGCGCCGACCATTCTGCCTTCGCATTCGCACACCGGGCTGGTGACGGGCGGCGGCGCCAGCGAGGTTTCATGGACGACGGCTATTCGGTTCAGCAGACGGCCGCAGACAGCGCGGAGAGCGGCGGGCTGGATACGCTCCAGGCGCTGAAGGACGCCAACACCTTCCTGGTCGCGGACAACTGGGGCGACCTGAAGGGCGGGGCCGACGGCCTGTTCGACCATGACACGCGGATCCTGTCGCGGTTCGTAATGACGGTCGGGCTGGCAAAGCCTTCGCGCCTGAGTTCGGGCGTGTCGCGGGACAATGTCTTCTTCACCGCCCACACGACCAACCGGCCCCTGCCGCCCATGGGCGGGCGGTCGGCGCCGGCGGGGGTGCTGCACATCGAGCGGCGGCGGTTCGTCTGGGACCGGCGGATGTTCGAGCGGGTCCGGATGGTCAACCACGGGGTCGAGGATGTCCTGTTACCACTGGCCTTCGAGTTCGGGGCCGATTTCGCCGACATCTTCCAGGTGCGCGGGACGCTCCGGGAAAAGCGCGGGACGGGTGAGGCGCCGACCACGGACGGGCGGCGGGTCACCTTCCGCTACACCGGCCTCGACGCGGTCGTGCGGACCAGTTGCCTGGCCTTCTCCGAGCCGCCGGCGCGGCTGAGCGGATCGCGGGCCGAGTTCATGTTCAGCCTGCCGATGGGCAAGGCGCTGGACCTCTATATCGAGTGCGGGCCCGAGATGTGCCTGACGCCCGACGCCCGGCGGTGGCGCGAGAATGCGCTGCAGGCCCGTTTGGCCATGCGGCGGAGACGCCGCCGGGGCGCCTCGTTGAGGGGGCCGCGCAGTCCGCGCTTCAACCAGTGGCTGGATCAGTCGCGGGCCGACATCGCCCTTTTGACCACCGACCTGCCGACCGGACCCTATCCCTATGCCGGGACGCCGTGGTTCTCGACGCCGTTCGGGCGGGACGGGATCATCACAGCCTGGCAGATGCTGTGGCTGGATCCGTCCCTGGCCAAGGGCGTGCTGACCTATCTGGCGCAGCGTCAGGCGACCGGGGTCTCGGCCTTCCAGGACAGCCAGCCCGGCAAGATCATGCACGAGACCCGGGGCGGCGAGATGAGCGGCCTGGGGGAGGTTCCGTTCGGCCTCTACTACGGCGGGGTCGACACCACCTGTTTGTTCGTGGCCCTGGCCGGGGCGTATTTCCGCAGGACCGGCGACCTGGAGACGATCCGGGCGCTGTGGCCCAATCTGATCGCCGCGACCGAGTGGATGCGGGACTATGGCGATAGCAACGGCGACGGCCTGATCGACTATGCGAGGGCCGCCGAGACCGGGCTGTCCAATCAGGGCTGGAAGGACTCGGAGGACTCGATCTTCCATTCGGACGGCCGGTTCCCGAAGGGGCCGATCGCGCTTCTGGAGGTTCAGGGCTACGCGTTCGCGGCGTGGCGGGCGATGGGCGATCTGGGCGCCCTGCTGGGCGATGCGCGGGCCCCGGCCTGGAACCAGCAGGCCGAAGAGGTGCGGCTGCTGGTCGAGGACCGGTTCTGGATGGAGGACCAGTCGTTCTACGCCATCGCCCTCGACGGCGAAGGGAACCCTTGCGAAGCGATCGGATCAAATGCGGGCCATCTGCTGTTCACCGGCCTGCCGTCGCCGGCGCGGGCCGCGGCGGTGACGAAGCGGCTGCTGGGGGCCGAGTTCCGCTCCGGTTGGGGCCTGCGGACGCTGGCCCGGGGTCAGGCCCGGTTCAATCCGATGAGCTATCACAACGGCTCGGTCTGGCCGCACGACACCTCCCTGGGCGTCGCCGGCATGGCCCGTTACGGCGAGCGGGACGCGGTCGGGATGATCCTGGGCGAGATCTATGCGGCGGCCAGCCATTTCCAGATGCGCCTGCCCGAGCTGTTCTGCGGCTTCGAGCGCCAGCCGGGAGAAGGTCCGATCGCCTATCCGGTCGCCTGTCTGCCCCAGGCCTGGGCGGCGGGGTCGGTCTTCCTGATGCTGCAGGCGTCGCTGGGGGTGTCGATCGACGCCCTGACGAAGACCGTGACCGTGGACGCCCCCGCCCTGCCCGCCGGGATCGAGCGGCTGACCGTCAGCCGGCTTCAGGTCGGGGACGCCACGGTCGACCTGGCCTTCGAACGGCTGGGCGACCAGGTGGTGGTCATGCCCCGGAACCGGGTCGGCGAGGTCAGGGTCGTGACGACGCAGTAGCCTCCTCCCCTCGGTGCACCCCGGCGTTCGCCGGAATGCATGGTTGAAAAGCGGCCTCCGGAAATTCAGAGTCCAAGTCGTCCACTGAGTCCCATCCGTCCGGATCCTCAGAGGCGCAAAAAGCGGCTCGACGGAGTCGACACAGTCGCTCCACGCGGCCTGCCCGATCGATTGCCGAAGACCCGTCGGAGACGTGGGTGGCGCGCCCCGGCAGCTCAAGAGGCAGGATGGAATAAATTCTTGTTCAGCGTGTGGTCATCGCCAGGGCCCGCTCCAGCGCCTTGCGGAAGACCGTGGGCAGGGCCGCCCGCGCCTCGGCTTCGGGCGTCCAGAGGAAGTCGCCCTGCCCCTCCGCCACCCGCACCGTCAGCGTCAGGGAGAAATGGGTGAAGACGTGATCGACGGCGCCCACCTCTTTCCACATCAGAGCGGGCCGGTCGGCGGCGACGGGCGGAGCGGCGTCGGGCGCCGCTTCGGTCCAGTCGCTGGTCGGGAGGCCGACCATGCCGCCGAGGAGACCCTTGTCCGGGCGGCGGACGAGGGCGATGCGGCCCTGACCGTCGCGGAGGACCCAGGCAACCCCCTGACGATGCGGACGGGCGGCCTTCGGGGTCTTGACGGGATAGCGTTCGGGCGCGCCGGACGCGCGGCCGGCGCAGAAGGCGGCGATGGGACACATCAGGCACTGAGGCGACTTGGGGCGGCAGATGCCGGAGCCGAGGTCCATCAGGGCCTGGGCCCAATCCCCGGGGCGGCTGTCGGCGACGAGGGTCCCGGCGAGGCGTTTCAACTCGGGCCGGGCGGCGGGGACGGGCGTCTCGACAGCGAAAAGCCGGGCGACGACCCGCTCGACATTGCCGTCCACGACATTGGCGGGGCGGTCGAAGGCGATCGCGGCGACGGCGGCTGCGGTATAGGCGCCGACCCCCGGCAGGGCCAGAAGCGCGGCCTCGGTGTCGGGGAAGACGCCGCCGTGATCCCTGGCCACGGCGCGGGCGCAGGCCAGCAGGTTGCGGGCGCGGGCGTAGTAGCCGAGGCCGGCCCAGGCGGCCATCAGGTCTGAATCCTCCGCCGCCGCGAGGTCGCTGACGGTCGGCCAGCGGGCGGTGAACCGCTCGAAATAGGGCGTGGCGTGGGGGACGGTGGTCTGCTGCAGCATCACCTCGGACAGCCAGACGCGGTAGGGGTCGGTGCGCATCGTCGCGCCGGGGGGGCTGCGCCACGGCAGGGTGCGCGCATGGGCGTCGTACCAGCCGAGAAGGGCGGCGCGGAGTTGAGCGATGTCGGCGGGAGGCATTGGGTGATCTCTTACCCCGCCATCTTCAACCGTGCACCCCGGCCCCCGGGTCCGGCTTCGCCGGCCCGAGGATAAACCAAGGGCCGGGGTCCAGATGGCTGATGCGGTCGTGGGATCAGCAGAACCAGTGCGACATCCCTGCCGTCCCGGTCTGTGATCTGGACCCCGGCCTTCGCCGGGGTGCACGGTGATTGTTTGAACGGGTTGGGTTAAGGTCCCTCATGGCGCGCGATCTGCCCACCGACGCTGAGACCCGCGAAATCCTGTCGCGGCGACGGACCCGGCCCATGCCGCGCCCGGCGCCTCCGGCCGGTCGGGCCCTGGCCCCGCTGATCCGCGAACTGGACGAGAAGTTCGGACGGGGCGCGGGCGCTCTTGAGCCCCGCTGGCGCGAGATCGTCGGCGACCAGCTGGCCCGCGTCACCCGCCCGCAGAAACTGACCAAGGGGCGTGCGGGAACCGGCGGGACGCTGGAGCTGCGCGTCGCGGGACCGGCGGCCCTGCTGGTCCAGCATCAGTCGGCCGACATCCTGGCGCGGGTGAACCTGTTCCTCGGCCCGGGCGCGGTCGACAAGCTGCGCATCGCCCAGGGACCGGTCAAACCCCTGGCCCAGATCGCCGCCTCGACCAAGGGTGCGCGCCGCCGGATCGATCCGCTCGACGCGGCGGCGGAGGCGGAACTGACCAGGTCGGTCGAGGCGGCACCGGACGGGCTGAAGGCGGCGCTGGCCAACTTGGGACGGGCGGTGCTTTCGGATGAGGCGAAGGGGCGGAGGCGGTAGAGCGGCCCGTCAACCTGTTGAGGCCGGTCAGCGTCCGATTCCGGCAGCGGAGCGAATGTCCGCTTCCGACCCATAGCCGACACAACCCAACTTAGAGCAGCCACTCTTGCTGGGCACGCGCCTCAACCTTAGGGTGGAAAGAGTTAGTTCACGAGTAAGTGATGCCGACGTTTACGGGGACTGGCGCTGACGAGACGCTGACGGGCACCAACAACGACGATGTCCTCATCGGCAACGGCGGCTACGACAGCATCATCGGGCGTACGGGCAACGACGTAATCGACGGGTATGGCGTTCTCGACGGCGCGGAGGGCGATGATCGGTTCATCTTCCGCTGGAACACCTACCAGGAGGCCCGGATCTCCGGCGGCGAGGGCTTCGATGTCCTCGACATGAGCCAGAGCATCTTCCAGGTCGGCGTGGGCGGCTACACAGGACCCATCTTCAACATCGCCGCCAGCCAGGAGGCGCTGGTCGGGTTCGTCACGCCCTTCGACTCTCGAGGTCGGGCTCTTCAACCAACGCCGACTTTCCGCGCAGAGGGGATCGAGCGGTTGATCCTCCTGAATCAGTTCCAAGGGTTCGGGATGGGCGTGAACGTCGTCGATCTGCAGGGGCGGACCACGCCGATCGAGGTGATCGGCGGCGCCCTCGTCGATCGTATACGTGGCGGCTCAGGGGCGGACATCCTGCGGGGCGGCGGAGGCAACGACATCATCACCTTCGGGCAGCGCGACCAGGCCTTCGGTGATGACGGCGACGACGTTTTCCAGCTCTTCACCACGGACAATCCGGGTGAGTTCTTCTACGCCTCGATCGAGGGGGGCGCAGGAACTGACACCCTGGCGATCTCCATGGTTACTGCTTACGACGGGATGGTCCTGGGCAATGGTGTCGATCCGCACCTGCGAAACTACGGAATCGAAAACGTCACCCTGACGCAGGAGCTCGCCTACAACGCGCCAACACTGGTCACGCGGATAGTTGGCGACCAAGGCAATAATGTCCTGAGCTTTGTCCGGGCGACCGGTGCGACCGCCATCACGACGGGCATCACGATCCGGGGGGCGGCGGGCAATGACACCATCACCAGCGCCGGGACCAACGACTTCCTGTATGGCGACGAAGGCGACGATATCATCAGCGGCCGTGGGCGCCTGGAAGGCGGCGTCGGCGACGACGTCCTGACGGGATCGGGTGAGCTGTTCGGGGGCGACGGCGCCGACCGGCTGACGGGATTCGGCACGCTTTCGGGCGGGGCTGGTAACGACATCGTCACGGCGACGACCACGGTCGAATCCAACGCCGGGACGACATTCTACCGACTTTGGACGTCCCAGATCGACGGAGGCGCCGGCATCGACACCCTGGCGATGGGGCTCTCGAACTTCGTCGGGGTGGACATCGATCTGTTCCAGGGGACCGCGCGCGGCGTCAGCAGCACGACGACAGGCGAATGGACGCTTACAAGCATCGAGAACGTCGTCGGCAGTCAGGCCACGGATCGGATTGTCGGAGACGAGGGCGCCAATGAGCTCATCGGCGCCGGTGGCGACGACAACATCCGGGGGGGCGCTGGCAACGACATCATCCGGGGTTACGGCAGCAACTTCACGCCGTCTTCGGACAATGACAGCCTCTATGGCGAGGCCGGCGCAGACCGCATCTTCGGCGAGTTTGGAAACGATCTGCTCGATGGTGGCGAGGGCGATGACTATCTGGACGGAGGCGTCGGCGACGACAACCTGATCGGCGGCGCGGGCAAGGATATCCTGATCGGCGGGACCGGCTCCGACGGGCTGAACGGTGGCGCGGGCGACGACGTCCTGACGGGTGGAGCAGGGCTGGACGTCTATGACGGCGGCGAGGGCATCGACATGGTGGTGTTCGACTTCAGCGCCGAGGCCGCCACGTTCAGTTACGAGAACGGGCAGATCATCGTCACCAGCCCTGAGGGTCGGGAGATTCTGACCGGTATCGAGCGCCTGCGCTTCTCAAACGCTGAGTTCGAAGTCGGCGCCAATGGTCAGGTGATCACCCAGCCTTTGGCGGATCGCATCGGCACAGACGGCGCCGATCGTCTGGTCGGCACGGCCGGCCGCGACAATCTGGTGGGTCAGGGCGGCGACGACGTCCTGATCGGCGGCGACAACTGGGATGTGCTGAACGGCGGCGACGGGGTGGACACGGCAGGCTACGGCGGTCTGATCCGGGCGTATTCGGTCGCGCGGGCGGGCGCGGCCTTTTCCACCGTCTCCGGCGGCCGGGAGAACGGAACCGACAATCTGGCCTCGGTCGAGCGACTGAGCTTCCTGGACGGAATGCTGGACACCGATCCGAATGGCGTGGCGGCTCAGATCTACAGCCTTTACGATGCGGCGCTGGATCGGGCACCTGACCAGGCCGGTCTGTCGGGCTGGTCAGGACGATTGGCAGCCGGGACCACCCTGGCCCAGGCGGCGCAGGCGTTCGCGACCGCTCCGGAGTTCGTTCAGCGTTACGGCAATCTGTCGAACGAAGACTTCGTCAAGACGATGTACCGGTTCAGCCTGAACCGGGAGGGCGACGCCTTCGGCATTTCCCAGTGGAAGGCCCAGCTGGATTCGGGCGTCAGCAGAGGCAGCGTCCTTCTGTCCTTTTCCGAGGGCGCCGAGCATCGCAACCTCACGGCGGCGGCGGTGAACGCCGGCCTGTTCGTGCAGGATGACCGCACCATCGCGGTCGCGCGCCTGTACGACGCGGCCTTCGATCGTGTGCCGGACCAGGGCGGCATCGCCTACTGGCGCGGCACGCTCGACACGGGCGGGTCGCTGTTCTCGATCGCCAACGCCTTCGTCAGCTCGCAGGAGTTCCAGGACCGCTATGGCGCCCTGAACAACACCCAGTTCATCGACCAGCTCTATCGCTTCACCCTGAACCGGGAGGCGGACGCCTTCGGTCGGCAGGTCTGGATCGACCGGCTGAACGCGGGGACCACGCGCGCCGAGATGGTGGTGATCTTCTCCGAGAGCGTCGAGCACGTGAACCTGACGGCCCCGACCTGGGCCGGCGGCATCCGCTATGAAAAC
>NZ_JANODA010000027.1:0-8058 GCF_031412435.1 Brevundimonas sp. | reverse complement strand
GTTTTCATAGCGGATGCCGCCGGCCCAGGTCGGGGCCGTCAGGTTCACGTGCTCGACGCTCTCGGAGAAGATCACCACCATCTCGGCGCGCGTGGTCCCCGCGTTCAGCCGGTCGATCCAGACCTGCCGACCGAAGGCGTCGGCTTCGCGATTCAGGGTGAAACGGTAGAGCTGGTCGATGAACTGGGTGTTGTTCAGCGCGCCATAGCGGTCCTGGAACTCCTGCGAACTGACGAAGGCGTTGGCGATGGAGAACAGCGACCCGCCCGCATCCAGCGTACCGCGCCAGTAGACGATGCCGCCCTGGTCCGGGACGCGATCGAAGGCGGCGTCGTACAAGCGGGCCACGGCGATGGTGCGGTCATCCTGCACGAACAGGCCGGCGTTCACCGCCGCCGCCGTCAGGTTGCGATGCTCAACGCTTTCGGAAAAGGACAGAAGGACGCTGCCCCTGCTGACGCCCGAATCCAGCTGGGCCTTCCACTGGGAAATGCCGAAGGCGTCGCCCTCCCGGTTCAGGCTGAACCGGTACATCGTCTTGACGAAGTCCTCATTCGAAAGGGCGCCGTAACGGGCCACGAACTCGGGCGCCGTGGCGAAAGCCTGTGCCGCCTGTTGCAGAGTCGTGCCCGAGCCGAGCCGGCCCACCCAGCCCGAAAGCCCCGCCTGATCCGGCCCTCGATCCAGCGCCGCGTCGTAAAGCCGATAGATCTGCGCCGCCGCCGTATCCGCACCGGTCTCGAACACGCCGTCGAGGAACGACAGTCGCTCGATTGAGATCAGGGTGTCGGTTCCTGTTTCCTGGCCGCCTGTGACGGAAGAAAAAGCCCCGCTCGCCCGGCCGACCGCGTAGGCGCGGACCAAGCCGACATAGCCCGCCGTATCGATACCGGCGCCGCCGTCCAGATAGTCGCCGTTGCCGCCGCCGACCAGGACATCGTCGCCGTTGCCAGCGATGATCCGGTCGAACCCGTCGGTTCCGACGATGCGGTCGGTCCCGTTGGAGCCGAAGATTTCGTTGGGGGCCGGGATACGGCCATCCGCGCCTACGGCCAGTCTGAGGTCGGCGAATTGGATGAACTCGACACCCGTCAGCGAAACCGTCGCCCCGTTCAATGTCGCTGTCGCCGTCCCGTTCGAGAAGCCGAAGGTATAGTTGAAATAGGCGCCTGACAGGATCGCAGTGTCGACGCCGGTGCCGCCGATCAGGGTGTCGGCCTGGCCGCCGACCAGGGTGTCGTCTCCGGCCCCGCCGTCGAGCCGATCATTCCCGGCGCCGCCGTCCATATAGTCGGCGCCGTCCTGACCGTTCAGCGTATCGTCGCCGTCGCCGCCCAAGACCCGGTCATCGCCGCTTCCGGCGTTGACCAGATCCGCCCCCGCGCCCGTCTGGATCACGTTGGCGCGATCGTCTCCGGTGACGGAATCGTTGCCCGCGCCTGTGCGAACCGTCTCGAAGCCCGTGATCGTGCCAGGCTGTGTCGTGCCGGACTGACCCCACGTGCCCGTGACCAGATTGACCTGAAGGTTGGTCGAGCCTTCCAGCGTCAGGTCCGCGACATCGGTCCCTGCGCCTCCATCCAGCGTATCCCCCAGCGTGCCGTAGACAAGATCATCCCCGTCGCCGCCGAGCAGCGTATCGATACCGAATCCCGACCGGAAAAGACTGCCGGTCAGGATGTCATTCCCATCGCCGCCGATCAGGGTCGCATTCCCGGAGGTGGACGTCAGCTGATCGTCTCCGGCGCCGCCTTCGACCCGGGACGTCGCCGCTCCAACTCGGATGATGTTGTTGGCTGACGTTCCAAGAACGGTGATCGAACCCCGTGCATTGAAGATGAGGTTTTCGATGTTCAATAACTGAAGGCCAGTCGTCGCACTGGCATCGCCCGTCATGTTTATCGTGCTGGAACCCTCGTAGAATCCGAGTTCCACTATGTCCGAACCGGCGCCGCCGTCCAGACGGGTCAGGCCGGTGAAGGCGGCGTCGTATGTAAGATTGAACCTGTCCTGGCCCTCGCCGGCATCGGCCCAGTCGCCCATGGACAGGTCGATCCTGTCGTCGCCACCCCCAGATCGGATCACATCCCTGCCGCCGCCGCCGATGATGATGTCGGCCAGTCCGCCGCCGACGATCTCCATATTGCCGGTGAAGGCTCCGAAATTGAGAACATTCGTCGCGGTCAGTCCGCCGAGGAATCGCTCGAAGCCCTGACTGTTGGCCAACACCTGGCGTCCGCCTGCGCCGCCGTACCCGACACCGATCGCGGTTCCGGCGCCCGTGACAAAGAGACCATATTCCCCTTGGACGTATGCGCTGAGGTCGAGGGTGTCGAAGCCGTTTCCGCCATCGGCCGCGGCCTGATTGGTGTCGTTGTTGTTGGCGATCGTCAGGGCGAACGGCGTGAAGATCACCGTGTCGTCGCCATCGCCGCCAAAGATCGTGGTGCGGCCCGCGCCTGTTCGGATCAGATCATTGCCGCCGAGGCCATAGAGGGTGTCGGTCCCGCCGCGGCCATCGATGACGTCGTCGCCTTCCGATCCGATCAGCGTGTCGTCGGCGGGAGTCCCTGTGAAGGCAGGCATCGCTCGCTCCTCAGATACAGAGCACCACCCTAAGGTTGAGGGGCACAAGCCACAAGCATGGCAGTTCTGGAGCGCTCCAGCGTCAGCTTTGGGTCTACAACCGTCGTTGATTTCACGGCGGATAGCGGACGTTGGCGGGCCTCAGGCATAAGGCACGTGATGTTTCACTGGCCCCCCCATATTCGAGCGCGCCCGTTCATATCGGCGAAACCTCAGTCCCCGCATCGAAACTTACGCCGCCGCTCACGGGCAAGACGAGACGCGAGGCCCTCCGTTTTCGGAGCAATCGAATGCCCTGGGCGAATACCTCCTACCGGCACACAGGATGTATCAGGCGCGGAGTTTGTCTGACTGAGCCACAGTAGAGGCAAGGGCCCATGCGCGGCGCTGAGGGATATTGCGACACATCGGCTGCGACACAAGTCCGAAGTCGCTCGGGCTAATACCCTGACGTATATCCCTGAATAAGGCGGTGGCGGAGAGGGTGGGATTCGAACCCACGGTACCCTTCCAGGCACGCCGCATTTCGAGTGCGGTACATTCGACCACTCTGCCACCTCTCCGCGGGGCCGTAGTGCGCTTGGTCGACAGCGAGCGGCTTCTCTAATGGGGTGAGGCTTGCGCCGCAAGCGGGCGCGGACGATTTTCCGAACGAAGTCGGATCAGCGCAAGGCAGGGAGGGCGAGGCCGGGGGCCTGGCCGTCGCGGGGGCCGGCGCCGGTGAAGCGGAACAGCTCGGCCGGGCGGCCACCGGTGCCGGTGGAAAGGCGGCCGGTGGGCTCTACAAGGCCGGTGCGTTCGACGCCGCGACGGAAGTTCTGCTTGTGGAGTTTCAGGCCCACGACAGCCTCTGCGGCGGCCTGAAGCGCCGACAGCGTGAAGGTTTCGGGCGTCAGTTCGAACAGGACCGGGCGGTAGCGAAGCTTGCTGCGCAGTCGTCCCAGGCCCGTGGCGAGGATGCGGCGGTGGTCTGACGCCATGGGACGATCGCGCTGGTCGAGCGGCGAGGCGTCGTCGCGGTCGCGGGCGGCCTCAGCGACAAGGCCGGCCTCGTAAAGGAGCTCGTAGCGTTCGAGCACGCGGGTTTCGTCCCAGCGGGCGGAAGCGGACGGGGCGAAGAGGGCCTCGATCCGATCGATGCGGCGCGGATCGCCGGCGGACCATGCGGTCAGGGCCTCGACGATCTGACGGGACAGTCTGGTCGTCGGGGCGCGGCGATCCTCCCACGGGAAGATTTCGAGCGCCGGGGTCCAGCGGGCCCCGGGCGGCGCCATGTCGACGGCATCGGCGGTCAGGGCCAGGTAGCCGACGGAGACCTCGCGCTGGCGGTCCGGGCCTGGCGTGGGGCGGGGCGCGGCGCGACCGGCGTCGCCGAACGTGTAGAGCTGCTCGACGAAGCCAAGGCCGAAACCGGTCTGGGCGGTTACGAAGGCGCGCAGGGCGCGCTCGAAGGTGCGGTCTTCGGCCGGATCGAATGGGCCGAAGGGAAGGGCCAGCTCCCCTTCGGGCGTCTCGGTGGTCAGGATGCAGAGCTGACCGGAACGCAGGGCCATGACGACGGCGGAGAGGCCGATGCGGACGCCGTGCTCCCCGCCCCAGGACATGGCGCTATTCCGTGTGCCAGGCGTCGGCGGCGGGCAGGATGCCTACAGCCTCCGCGAGGATGCAGTAGCGCTCCAGATACCGCTGCTGGGCGATCGGAGCAGGCAGGGGGTCGATGATCAGGTCGTAGTCCGGAGGCGGTGAGCCGAAGAAACCGAGCGCCTCCTTCTCGTTGAAGCCGGCCAGCTGGGTCGCCTCGAAGAAGGCGCAGGCCTTGTCGGCGCTCTTTATGAGCTTCTTGATGGGCAGGGGTGTCTTGGGGGGCAGGCCGAAGCGGACGTGGATGGCGTCCTCCAGTCGCGCCTCGAAGGATTTGTAGCTGACGCCCAGGGCCGCCTTGAAGGGCGAGATCATGTCGCCGATCACGTACTCGGAGGCGTCGTGGAGGAGGGCGGCCAGACGCCATTTCGGCTCCAGCCCCGGCTTGATATGGGCGGCGATCTCCTCGACGACGCAGGAGTGCTGGGCGACGGAGAAGGCGTGTTCGCCGATGGTCTGGCCGTTCCAGCGGGCGACGCGGGCCAGGCCGTGGGCGATGTCCTCGATCTCGATGTCGAACGGCGAGGGGTCCAGCAGGTCGAGGCGGCGGCCGGACAGCATGCGCTGCCAGGCGCGGGGGGCCGGCGTCCGGGAGGCGCGAGTGGAGGGAGCAGAGGCCAAGGCGGAGATCCAGACGGCGAACGGCAGGTCAGGTGACCCATCCTCGCCGCCGGATCAAGCGTGAGGGCGCCTATTCCCCGACGTTGAGGGTGACGAGGTCCTTGGCGGAGTCGAAGACGCCGTCGCTGTCGCGGTCCTTGGCGCGGACCGTGGCAATGACGATCGGGCCGCCGACGGGGCCGCGCGCCTCGAAGCCGACCAGCCTCCATCCCTTGTCGGCGGGCGTCCGATCGGTCAGCATATAGGTGCGGCGGGTGGCATCGCCGGGGGCGCGGGTGCGGATTTCGGCAGCGTCGTCGTGGGCCTGGATGCTGACGCTCTCGTCGGACGAGGAGATGTCGACGGTCTCGGAGCTGTCGTCGGCGTTGATGGAGAAGCCGCCGATGCGGACGCTGGCCTTGTCGCCGTCGGCGTCGACGCTCATGCCCGGCAGGCGGACGCGGGCGCGGTCACCCTCGGCGTCGATCGCCATGCCCGGCGCGCGAACGCGGGCGCTGTCGGCGGCTGCATTGGCTTCGGCGGCTGCCGCATCGGCTTCGGCCGCCGCCACGTCAGCCTGGGCGCCTGCGGCGTCGGCGGCGGCCTCGGCGCGGTCCGCTTCGGCGGAGGCGTTGCGGAGCTCAGCCATCGTATGGGGCATGTCGGCCGAAAGAGTGTTTTCAAAGCGCTGGAGCACCACGTCGACGGTCTGGTCGCTGAGGGCGATCAGTTGCAGGGTGACCTCGGCGCCGCGCGGGCCGCTGTAGAGGCAGGTGGCGCCGCCGGCGTGGGCCGTTCCCTTGCGGGTCAGGACGCCAATGGTCTCGGGGCACTGCAGGGTGTCGATGACCTTCAGCACACCCTTGCCGCTGGTGTCGGTGGTGGTCGAGGAGATGCGCACGGACTCGCCGTCGCAGGCTGCCGTCATCAGGCAAGCGGTGCAGATGGTGGCGAGAAGCAGTCGCATCAAACGGGTTCCTCTTCAGGTCCTCATCTTGAACAGTAGCCGTCACTATTCCAGTGAAATCGCGGTAATCGGTCTGACGATATCTGTCCGTCGAATGGCCGGAATGCGCCGTTCCTTAAAGGCCGGGGCGTGAGCCTTCGCGACGATTGAGGAAAGCGAGGCGCTCGAACAGGTGCACATCCTGTTCGTTCTTCAGCAGGGCGCCGTGCAGGGGCGGGATCAGCTTGTTGGGCGAGGTCTCGCGCAGGGTCTCAGGCTGGACGTCATCGACCATCAGCAGCTTCAGCCAGTCGAGCAGTTCCGATGTGGACGGCTTCTTCTTCAGGCCCGGCGTGTCGCGGATCTCGTAGAAGGTCTTCAGCGCTTCCGACACAAGCCGGGGTTTGATGCCTGGGAAGTGGACCGCGATGATCGCCTTCATCGTCTCGTCGTCGGGGAAGCGGATGTAGTGGAAGAAGCAGCGGCGCAGGAAAGCGTCGGGCAACTCTTTTTCATTGTTCGAGGTGATGACCACGATCGGACGGACCTCGGCGCGGATCGTCTCGTCCGTTTCGTGGACGTAGAACTCCATCCGGTCGAGTTCCTGCAGCAGGTCGTTGGGGAACTCGATGTCGGCCTTGTCGATCTCGTCGATCAGCAGGATCGGGCGGACGGGGGAGGTGAATGCCTCCCACAGCTTGCCGGGCTTCAGATAGTTGCGGACGTCGTGGACGCGCGCCTCGCCAAGCTGCGAGTCCCGCAGGCGGCTGACGGCGTCGTACTCGTACAGGCCGTTGTGAGCCTTGGTGGTCGATTTGATGTGCCAGGTGATCAGGGGGGCGTTCAGCGCCTTCGCCATTTCATAGGCGAGCACAGTCTTGCCGGTGCCGGGCTCGCCCTTGATCAGAAGGGGGCGTTCCAGGGCGACGGCGGCGTTGACCGCGATCTTCAGGTCCTGGGTGGCGATATAGTTCGAGGTGCCCTCGAACCGGTCGGTCGGCCGCGACATCGGATGCTCCGGTGGTTTGCGAACCACGACTACCGATGGCGCGGCCGGTTAACAACGATCAGTTTCAGGTGATCCGCTTCGCGGAGACGGGGTCGCTGGCCGGGAAGGTCTCCTCGACGCCTTCGTCGAGCAGCGCTTCCTGGCGGTCCTCGGCGTCGCCATGCTTCTCGTTCAACTGGTCGGGCTTGCCGTGCAGACGTTCCGCAGGGCGGGCGTGCGGGGTGTCCGGGTCCTGGTCGGCGTCGCGCGGCTTGCCGGTCAGCGGGGCTGTGTCGGTCACTTGTCGTCTCCTTCAGGGCCGTAGCCCAGGTCTGCGATGTCGTCGTCGGACAGGGTGTTTGCTTCCCAGTGGGCGGCGCTGGCCTGGGCCCCCCGGACGTCCTCCATCAGGCCGGCGTAGACCAGTTCGACCTCGCCCTCGCCGGGCTCGTCGGCGCCCAGGTCCAGTTCGTTGATGCGCGTTCCGTCGGCGCCGTATTGGGCGTCGGCTTCCGGATCGACCCCGTCGGCCCCGAGCGTGTCGTCGAGGTCCTGATCGTCCTCGTCGAACTCCTCCTCGTCGGCGTCGCCATCGGCGGTGGTGACGTCGAGAACCTCGGGCATTTCCTCGAAGGTCTTGAACTCGTTGGTGACGCCGCCGGTTTCGGCGACGTCGTTGTTGTCTTCGTCGAAAGCCTCGGACTGGTCGATGTCGGGCATGGTCGCCTCCCTGTTGTGAAGGTTCAACGCCGTGGCTTTGCCGGGCGTTCCGCATGTCGGGCAGGCGACATCGCTCTTCCGCTGCGAACGGGATGGGGAAGCGGACGGAGCCCCGGTGTTCGCCCGGAACCGATGTGGCCCCCTGCTTTCGCGTTACGGGGACCGGATGAGGATTTTCGGCTCGCGCCGGGGCTCCGTCGCGACCGGTTCACGCGAGCGGCCGGTGACGGGCTTCGTGCAGCCTGTGAGGTCTGTGTCGTTTTCGACCCTCACGCTTTGCGCCGCTTAAACCCAGTCCGACCTCGGCCCGCGACGGGCGGAGGGTTTCAGGCCCCTCCGGGCTCCACGGTTTGTCACCCCATGGACAGTCCTGCATCCGCGCCGGTTCGTGCCTCCACAGATCCAGGTTCAACGCCGGATCAGGGTCCTCGGCCGCGCGCAGCGATACAGTTTCCCGCTCGATCGCGCCCCGCCGCACGTCCGGGTCCTGGGCCCAGGACGCCTTCCCCATGCTGCGGGACGGACACAGTGTAAGGCCGCCGTGAGAGGGGGCGCACATAAAGGCTCTAAATAACTC
>NZ_JANODA010000026.1:0-64816 GCF_031412435.1 Brevundimonas sp. | reverse complement strand
GCCATGGCGTCGTCTGCATCGTCCCGCCCAGCAAGGCTCCGGATGCGATGACAGATCGTGGAGACGTCGCCTCGTCGACGCTCCACTCATCTCTCGCGGAAGGTCCGAAAACCGTCCTCGCAGGAGTTGGCACCGTTCGGTAGGAACCGATGGTTGCCCCGACGTCAAAGGGCCTATCCCTCGGTCGGTCTTGATGAGTGACTTTACGTTGCAGATGCGAAGAGCGCCGGTCAAGAGAAAAAATCTACCTCATTGCCCCCGACGCACGGGGGCGCTGTGACCGAAAAGCCTCGCAGACGTCAAAGCGCGCAAAAAAGATGCACAAACCGGCTTGACGGCGGTCGATCCTCCCGACACCCTGAGATCAACGATTTTTCAGAGGTTTCGCCCGTGTCCCGTCTCGGCCGCATCGCCGTTTCGATCTCGACCGCCGCATTCGCGGGCCGGTCGATGACGCTCGACACCCTCATTTCGACCACCACCGGCATGACCATCACCGGCCCCTCGCGGGCGGGAACAGGTTAGCGCGGAGGTCGAAAGACACCCAGCCAACCCAGACCCGCCCGGCCCCGGCCAGGCGGGTTTTCCTTTGCCCAGATCCCAACACATCCTCTCCGAACGGACCTCCCAGATGCCCCACTCCAACGCCCGCCTCGCCGTCGTCGAGAAACCGGTCGCCGAACCTTCGCCCGCCGCCGAGGTGGTGGTCCTGAAGTTCGGCTCCTCGATCCTCCAGGACCAGTCCTGCGCCCCGGCCGTCGCTTCGGAGGTCTATGGCCACGTCCGCGCGGGCCGGAAGGTCATCGCGGTCGTCTCGGCCCTCGGCGGCCATACCGATCGACTCCTGGCCGACGCCCGCGCCCTCGGCCTTGACCACGAGAACGACCTCCTGCCCGGCTACGTCGCTTTGGGGGAAGAAAAGGCGGCGGCTCTGGTCGCCATCGCCTGCGACCGGATCGGGCTCGACGCCGCGGCATTGTCCGTGCGCGAACTTGGCATCGTGGCCGAGGGGCCGTCCGAGCACGCCCACCCGGTCTCACTGCGCAGCGACGCCCTGTGGAAGTCCCTGGCGGATCATCAGGTCGTCGTCGTCCCGGGCTTCGGCGCCGTGGGTCAGAACGGAAAGGTCGTGCTGCTCGGACGCGGCGGTTCGGACCTCACGGCGGTCTTCCTGGCCGCCGAACTGGGCCTGAACCGCGTGCGGCTGGTGAAGGACGTCGACGGCCTCTACGATCGTGATCCGGCCTCGGCTTCGGGCAAGCCGCTGCGCTATCGTCGGGCCAGCTGGGACGACGCGCGTCGTCACGGCGGCGCCCTGGTCCAGCACGACGCGATCGATCTGGGTCAGCAGCGCTCGGTGGAGATTGAAGTCGCCGCTCTGGGTCGGGCCGACTGCACGGTGGTCGGCGACCACTCGGCGCCTCCGGGCCCGTCGGTGCCGGACGCACCGCTGAAAGTCGCCATCGCCGGCTGCGGCGTGGTCGGCGGCGGTCTGCTGCAACGGCTGCAGAAGGACAGCCGGTTCGAAGTCGTCGGCGTCCTGGTACGCGATCCCTCCAAACCGCGCGATGTCGAGGCTCCGGCGGAGTTGTTCACCGCTGACCGGGAGGCGTTGCTGGCGCTCCAGCCCGACATCCTGCTGGAGGCGCTGTCGGAGGGCGGGGCCGGTCACGATCTGATCCGCGTCGCTCTGGAGCGCGGCATCGATGTCGCCAGCGCCAACAAACAGGCGATCAGCCGCGATCCCGCCGGCCTCGCCGACGCCGCCCGCGCCCATGGATCGCAACTGGCCTATTCGGCGGCGGTCGGCGGCGGGGCGCCGATGATCGAGACCCTGCGCGCGGCCAAGGCGGCCGGGCCCGTGAAAGGGTTCGAGGCGGTTCTGAACGGCACGGTCAACTTCATGCTGACGCGGCTTCAGGCCGGCGCGGATTTCGCAGACGCCCTGGCCGACGCGCGTGTCGCGGGTTTCGCCGAAGAGGACCCGTCGTCGGATCTGGAGGGTCGCGATTCGGCCGCCAAGGTCCGCCTGCTGGCCTTTGAGGCGTTTGGGCGCACACCGGCCGAAGCTGATGTGCCATGCGCCGTCCTGTCGGAAGCCTTCAAGCCCGCCGGGCCGGTGCGTCAGATCGGCGCCTGCGTCCGCGACGGCGAAGGGCTAAAAGCGTCGGTTTCGCTTGACGTGGGCCTAGACGATCCGCTCTTCCAGAGCCTGGACGGGGAGCGCAACGCCTTGAAGGTCTACGGCGAAGATGGACGGGTCTGGTCCTGCAAGGGCCGCGGCGCGGGCCGCTGGCCGACCACCGAGAGCGTGCTGGCGGACCTCGCCGACATCGTTCGGGCGCGCCACGCGTCGTTGGGTCACCACTAGCCTTTGGCCGTCTTTACTCCCGTCACCGACGATGAGGCCCGAGCGTTCCTGGCGGACTATCCGCTAGGGGCGTTCGCGTCCCTGCATCCCATCGCCGAGGGGGTGGAAAACACCAACTATCGGCTCGAAACCGAAGGCGCGCGGCACGTCCTGACCCTGTTCGAAGCGCGGACGGATGCGGCGAGCCTGCCGTTCTGTCTTGGTCTGACCGACCATCTGGCGAGACGGGATTTTCCCGCGCCGAGGCCCGTGCCGAGCAAGGACGGAGACTGGGTCGGAACGCTGAATGGGCGGCCGGCGGCGGTGATCGAATGGCTGCCGGGCGCCTGGCTACGGGACCCCTCGTCGGCCGAGGTCGAGGCGGCGGGGGCCATGCTGGCGCGGCTGCATCTGGAGGCCGCCGGTTTCCCGCTGGAGCGTTCCAATCCGGTCGGGCCCGTGGTCTGGCGAGCACTGGCGGACCGGTCGGCGACGGCGGCGAAGGGTGAGGACCGGGACATCCTTCAGGGTGTCGAGGCGGCGTTGGCGAGGCTCGGTGATCCGTGGACGGAGGACCTGCCGCGCGGACCGATCCATGCCGACTATTTCCCGGACAACATCCTGTTCGAGGACGGAAAAGTCGCGGGTGTCATCGACTTCTATTTCGGCTGCACCGACCTTCTGGCCTATGACCTCGCCATCGCCCTGAGCGCCTGGGGCTTCGACGGGGCGGGGACGCCGATCCCCGGCGCGGTCGCGGCCTTCCGGGGCGGCTATGAGGCCGTGCGCCCCCTGACGTCTGCCGAGGCCGCCGCCCTGCCGAGGCTGGGAGAGGCCGCCGCCATCCGCTTCACCCTGACCCGGCTGCACGACCGGATCTTCCACGACCCGACCAAGCTGGTCACGCCCAAGGATCCCGGCGCCTTCTTCCGCCGGGCAGCATGGTGGCGGGAGGCGGCCTGACCGTTCCGACGCGAACCTGGCGTACAACAACTTGGTGAACCCGCTTCGCCGACCGAACCAGAATGACGATGATCCCGACTTCCGACCGATATGTTTCGACCCGTGGTGACGCCTCCGGCGCCAACTTCGCCGATGCCCTGCTGCGCGGCATGGCGCCTGATGGCGGCCTCTATTTGCCGGGCGCATGGCCCAGCTTATCGCCAGACGCGTGGGCCGCCGGGCGTAGCTATGCCGAGATCGCGACGCGGGCGATGGCGCCCTTCATCGGCGAGGCTCTGCCGGCGGGCGCACTGGATCGGGCGCTGGCGCGACTGACCTCGGGGTTCGAGCCCGCCGAGGTGACGCCCCTGCGTCGACTCGAGGACGGCCTCTACATGCTGGAGCTGTTCCACGGTCCGACCGCCGCCTTCAAGGATTTGGCGATGCAGCTCGCGGCGGCCCTCTCTTCGGAGGCGCTCACCGCGTCGGGCGAGCGACTGACCCTCGTCACGGCGACCAGCGGGGACACGGGCGCCGCCGCTGTTGCCGCCTTCGCCAATGCCGATCGGGTCCGGCTGATCGTGCTCCACCCGCATGAGCGGGTCTCGGCCGTGCAGCGCCGCCAGATGACTACGATCGATGCGCCAAACGTGCTGAACCTCGCGGTCCGGGGGGATTTCGACGATTGCCAGCGGCTGGTGAAGGGGTTGCTGGCGGATGAAAGCCTGCGCGACGGCGAACGGTTCTCCAGCGTCAACTCTATCAACTGGGCGCGGCTGGCGGGGCAGATTCCGTATTACCTCTCGGCCATGTCGCAACTGGCGGCGCTGGGCGAGACGCGGGCGCCGGTCTTCGTCGTACCGACGGGGAACTTCGGCGACGCCTTCGCCGGGATCGCGGCCTCGCGGATGGGACTCCCGGTCGCCGGGTTTGTCGCGGCCGTAAACCGCAACGACGCCCTGGCCCGGGCGATCAATGACGGCGTCTATGCCCGCAAGGCCGCTGTCGAGACCGCCTCGGTCAGCATGGACGTCCAGGCGCCGTCGAACTTCGAGCGCCTTGTGTTTGAGGCCTCGGGGCGCGACGCGGACCTGACCCGCACCCTGTTCGAGACCTTTGCCCGCGAGGCATGGGTGACCCTGCCACCATCCCTGCTCGACGCCATCCGCGCCGAGGTCTCGGCGGTGTCGGTCAGCGAAGCGACGACGCGCGAACAGATCGCGCACGCCCACGCGGCCTGGGGCCAGGTCGTCTGTCCCCACACCGCCGTCGCCCTTTCGGCCGCGCGCAACCTGGACCGGGCGCGGGGTCCGGTCGTGGCCCTGTCCACAGCCCACCCGGCCAAGTTCGGCAAGGACGTCGCTCCGGTGCTCGGCTTCGACCCGGATCCACCGCGTGTCATCCGTGAACTGGGCGACCGGGCGGAGCGGTTCGAGATCATCGACGCCGACGCCTCGACGGCTCTGGCGGCGGTCCGGGCCTTCACAAGCTAGGCGGACCTCACGGGGTGCGCCCGGCCCCGGTTGTTGCTATCGACAGGTGTGACCGATCCGACGCCCTCCGCCCGTCTGACCCATCTCCAGTCCCTCGAGGCTGAGGCGATCCACATCCTGCGTGAGGTGGCCGCCGAGATCGAACGGCCGGTGATGCTGTATTCGATCGGCAAGGATTCGGCCGTGATGCTGCATCTCGCGAGGAAGGCCTTCTTCCCCGGTCCGATCCCCTTCCCGCTGATGCATATCGATACGACGTGGAAGTTCCGCGAAATGTATGCGCTGAGGGATCAGGTCGGGGCGGCGGACGACGTCGACCTGAAGATCTGGATCAACGAGGACGCCCGGTCACGCGGGATCAATCCGTTCGATCACGGCGCGCTGCATACCGATCTGTGGAAGACCGAGGGGCTGAAGCAGGCGCTGGATCATCACGGCTTCCAGGCCGCGTTCGGCGGGGCGAGGCGCGACGAGGAGAAGTCGCGGGCCAAGGAGCGGATCTTCTCGTTCCGCTCGGCCGGGCATCGCTGGGACCCGAAGAACCAGAGGCCGGAGCTCTGGCGGCTCTACAACACGCGGATCGGGGCGGGTGAGACCATCCGCGTCTTCCCCATCTCCGACTGGACCGAGCTGGACGTCTGGCAATACATCGAGCAGGAGGCGATCCCGGTCGTGCCGCTGTATTTCGCACAGCCGAGGCCAGTGGTCGAACGCGATGGCGCGTTGATCATGGTCGACGACGCGCGGATGCGACTGCGGCCCGGCGAAACGCCACAGGTGCGGTCGGTGCGGTTCCGGACCCTGGGCTGTTATCCGCTGACCGGGGCGGTCGAGAGCGAGGCGACCTGCGTCGCCGACATCATCGCCGAGATGAAGGCCTCCACCACCTCGGAACGGCAGGGGCGGGTCATCGACCACGACCAGTCCGCCTCGATGGAGAAGAAGAAGGCGGAGGGCTATTTCTGATGAAGTCCCTGCTTCGCTTCATCACCTGCGGCTCGGTGGACGACGGCAAGTCGACCCTGATCGGGCGGCTGCTCTACGACACCCGAACGATCCTTGACGACCAGATGTCGGCGCTGGAAGCGGACTCGAAAAAGGTCGGGACCCAGGGGCAGAACATCGATTTCGCCCTGCTGGTCGACGGACTGGCGGCCGAGCGGGAACAGGGCATCACCATCGATGTGGCCTACCGGTTCTTCGCCACCGAGCACCGCAAATTCATCGTCGCCGATACGCCGGGGCACGAGCAATATACCCGGAACATGGTCACCGGCGCCTCGACGGCCGACGTGGCGGTGATCCTGATCGACGCGCGCAAGGGCGTGCTGGTCCAGACGCGGCGGCATTCCTACCTCTGCGCCCTGCTGGGAATCCGGAAGGTGGTGCTGGCGGTCAACAAGATGGATCTGGTCGGCTGGGACCCCGGCCTGTTCGCGGAGATCGTCGAGGACTATCGCGCCTTCGCCGACAGTATCGGTCTGGGCGACGTGACCCCCATCGCTCTTTCGGGCCTGACGGGTGAGGGGGTGGTTGCGCCCTCGCCGGAGGGCTTCGCCGGGCCGAGCCTGCTGGAGTGGCTGGAAGGGGTCGAGGTCGGCGACGACGCGGCGACCCGGCCCTTCCGGATGCCCGTCCAATTGGTCAATCGTCCGAACCCGGAATTTCGTGGGTATGCCGGGCTGATCGCGGCGGGGACGGTGTCGCCCGGCGATCGGGTGCGGGTCCTGCCGTCCGGGCGCGAGAGTCGGATCGCGCGGATCGTCGCCATGCCAAACGACCTTGCCGGGGCGGCCGCGGGCCGGTCCGTCACCCTGACGCTGGAGGACGAGATCGATGTCTCGCGCGGCGACGTCATCGCGGCAGCCGAGGCGCCGCCGGAGGTCGCCGACCAGTTCGAGGCCACGGTCGTGTGGATGGACGAGGAGACCCTGTCGCCCGGCCGCTCCTACCTGCTCAAGATCGGCGCGCGGACGGCGACGGCCCAGGTCACGGCGATCCGGCACCGGGTCAACGTCAACACCCTGGAGAAGCTGGCGGCCAAGCGGCTGGAGCTCAACGACATTGCGGTCTGCAACCTGTCGCTCGACCGGCCGATCGCCTTCGAGCCGTATGAGACGAACCGGGATCTGGGCGGCTTCATCCTGATCGACCGGATCACCAACCGGACAGTCGGGGCGGGGATGATCCGCTATGCCTTGCGCCGGGCCGACAACATCCACTGGCAGGCCATTGATGTGGACCGCTCCGCGCGGGCGGCGATGAAAGGGCAGAGGGGCGCCGTCGTCTGGCTGACCGGATTGTCCGGGGCCGGAAAGTCGACCATCGCCAACCTGGTCGACAAGCGGCTGCATACGCTGGGGCGGCACACCTATCTGCTGGATGGGGACAACGTCCGCCACGGACTGAACCGCGATCTGGGCTTCACCGAGGAGGACCGGGTCGAGAACATTCGCCGGGTCGCCGAGGTGGCGAAACTGATGTCCGATGCGGGTCTGATCGTCGTCACGGCCTTCATCTCTCCTTTCCGGGCGGAGCGGCGGATGGCGCGCGAGATGATGGCCGAGGGGGAGTTCCTGGAGGTGTTCGTCGATGCGCCGCTGGCGGTCGCCGAGGCGCGGGACGTGAAGGGGCTGTACGCCAAGGCGCGCGCGGGCGACCTGAAAAACTTCACCGGGATCGACAGCCCGTATGAGGCTCCGGAAGCCGCCGAGATCGTCATCGACACCACGGCGATGAGCGCGGTGGAGGCGGCCGAGGCTATCGTGAAGCGGCTGGGTCTGGGCTGACTTTCGGGCGTCAGCCGCGTATGGGGTCGCCGACGATGACCCATCCCGCCCACAGACTGTCCGTCGCACCGATGATGGACTGGACCGACCGGCATTGCCGGGCGTTCCACCGCGCCCTGTCGACGCGGGCCCTGCTCTATACCGAGATGGTCACGGCTCCGGCGGTGATCCACGGCGACCGGGAGCGTTTGCTGGGCTTCGACGCGGTCGAGCACCCGGTGGCGCTGCAGCTCGGCGGATCCGATCCGGTCCAGCTGGCCGAGGCGGCGAAGATCGGTGCGGCCATGGGATACGACGAGATCAATATGAACGTCGGCTGCCCGTCGGACCGGGTGCAGTCGGGAAGGTTCGGCGCCTGTCTGATGCGCGAGCCGGAACTGGTGGCCGACTGTATGGCGGCGATCCGCGAGGCGGTGGCTGTGCCGGCGACGGTCAAATGCCGCATCGGGGTGGACGATCAGGACCCGCAGGTCAGTCTGTTCGCCACGGTGGACGCCTCGGCGGCCGTCGGGGTGACAACCTTCGTCGTCCATGCGCGCAAGGCCTGGCTGAGCGGCCTGTCGCCCAGGGAGAACCGGGACGTGCCGCCTCTGGACTACGCGCTGGTGCGGCGGCTTAAGCGGGAGCGGCCGCATCTGACCGTCTGCATCAACGGAGGCATCGGCTCGCTGGACGATGCGGAGGCGCATCTGGATGCGGGCGACGGGGTCCAGCTGGACGGGGTCATGCTGGGGCGCGCGGCCTATCACGAGCCGGCCTTGCTGGGTCAGGTCGACCGGCGGCTGTTCGGCGCGACGAGCGCCGACGTCGATCGGTTCGAGGCCATAGACCGTTACAAGCCCTATCTGGCGAGGCGGCTGGAAGAAGGCTGGGGCCTGCATTCCATGACGCGGCATATGCTGGGCCTGATGCACGGGCGGCCGGGCGCGCGGGCCTTCCGGCGCATCCTGACGGTCGAGGCGATCAAGCCGGGCGCGGGTCTGGATGTGGTCGATCGGGCCGTCGAGGCGGTGCGCGAGGCCGAGGCGCGGCGCGACCGGGTCGAGGACGCCGCCTGACACGGTCAACGCTCCGTTAAGCGTAACGGGGACAAGGCTGCGGGTATGACCCGCATCACGCTGATCGCCCTGACCCTGCTGGCCGCTTCGGCGGGCGCCGCCGAGGCGCAGAGCCGCCATCCGCGCTCGCCGATCACAGCCGCCCTGAACGCGGGGACGACGGGGGTGGGCGCCGAGGTGCAGCTTTCGCTGGGTCCGGTGTTTGTCGTGCGGGGCGGGATCGATACGCTGGGGTATGACTTCGACGAGCGCTACAGCGATATCGACTACTCGGGGCGGTTCGACTTCGACACGGTGTCGGGGTTCGTCGATCTGCATCCGTTCCTGAATGGCTTCCTCATCTCCGGCGGGGCCTATGTGGGGAACCGGACGATCAATCTCAACGGGCGGCCGAGCGCGCCGGTGGATATCGGCGGGGCGACCTTCACCCCGGCCGAGGTCGGCACGCTGAGCGGCCGGATCAAACTGTCGGAGACCGCGCCCTTCGTCGGCATCGGCTATGACGACAGCTTCTATCGCGAGGGGACCTGGGGCTTCCGCGGCATGGTCGGGGTGGCCTGGAGCCAGGAGCCGGAGGTCGGCCTGTCCTCCAGCGGCGGAACCCTGTCCAACGACCCGGCCTTCCGGGCGCGGCTGGAGCAGGAGGCGCGCGAGATCCAGGAGGACGCCAAGGACAAGGCCTTCTTCCCGGTGGTGCAACTGGGCGTCACGGCGCGGTTCTGAGCCGGACAGGCGGCGCGGCCTGGGCTAAAGCCCGTCGGTGACCTCCCTTCCCCTGAACGAACTGGCTCTGCTGGCCGCTGCGGTGCTCGCGGCGGGGCTGGCGGGCGGCCTGATCGCCGGCCTGTTCGGGGTCGGCGGCGGGACGGTGCTGGTGCCGGCGCTGTTCTATGCCTTCTCGGTGCTGGGGCTGGGCGGGGAGAGCAATCTGCATGTCGCCATCGGCACCTCCCTGCTGACCATCGTGGCGACGTCCTGGCGGTCGCTGGGCGCGCACCGGGCGCACGGTGCGGTGGACGAACAGGTGCTGAAGACCTGGACGCCCTGGGTCGGGGCCGGGGCGCTGGCCGGGGCGGCTGTCGCCGGGCTGACCTCGATGGAGGGGCTGGCGATCGTCTATGGCGTCTGCCTGGCGGTGGTCGCGGCGCAGATGGGGCTGCTGCCGGAGACGGTTCACGTCCGCAAGGACCTGCCGACGGGCTGGTGGCGGCGCGGGATCGGCGGGCTGATCGGACTTTTGTCGGCCATGATGGGCGTGGGCGGCGGAAGTTTCGGCGGCATGCTGATGACCCTGTGCGGACGGCCGATCCATCAGGCGGTGGCGACCGCCTCGGGGTTCGGCATCGCCATCGGGGCGGCGGCGACCCTGGGCTTCATCATCTTCGGATTTGGCGCGGATGGCCGACCGCCGCTGAGCCTCGGTTACGTCAATGTGCCGGCGGCGGTGGCGATGGGGGTGCTGACAACGCTGGTGGCGCCCTATGGCGCAAGGCTGGCGCACCGGCTGGATCGCAAGGTGCTGAGGAAGGCGTTCGCGATCTATCTGCTGGCCACCGCGATCTCGGTGGTGGTGAAGGCGCTGTAGGGCGCGAATTGCAGCTTTTACTATCGCCGGTGATTTCGTGACGATTTCGGCCAGTCAGATCCTGCAAAATCCGACGACTTGGGTCAGGGGGACTATGCCTTTTCTGCAGAAATACTGCAGGAATTGGGCAGTTTAAGACTCTCCGTCGGGACCGCTTTCTGGCGTCAGGTCAAGGACCGTTTTCGACCCATAGCGGACATTCCGGGGTGTCGGTCTGGAAGTCCGATTCTGGCGCATGTCGAGCCTTCACGATGTCCGGTTGTGGACAGCCGTTGCCCTGCTTTTCGTGGCGTCTGAAATCGAATTCCCAAAGTGGGGCCTTCGTGTAATCACACCGCATCATTCGGGGGGCGTTGTGAAGAATCTGGGTTTGATTGCGGTGGGGCTGACCCTCTGCATCGGCGGCATCGCCCATGCGAGCGCCTCAGACTTGGCCCCTGCCTGTGCAGCAGGACAGGCAGTCCATGAGGCTGGCTTCATCACCATCGGCGGCATCGAACAATGGGTGGTCGTCGACGGCGCAGACTGTGGAAATCCGGTCGTGGTGATCGTGCACGGCGGGCCAGGAAATCCCAACACGCCCTTCGCCCGAAATATCTTCGACGACTGGGAAAACGACTTCACCATCGTGCAGTGGGATCAGCGGGGCTCGGGCAAGACCTACGGCGCCAACCGGCCGGCCGGGGACGAACCTCTTACGCTGCAAGCTTTGACGACGGACGGCATCGAGGTAACGCGTTATGCGATCCAGCGCTTCGGCAAGCGTAAGGTCATCCTGATGGGTGGATCCTGGGGCTCCGCCTTAGCGACCCATATGGCGATGGCGGCCCCGAACCTGTTCCACGCTTATGTGGGAACTGGCCAGCTTGTGAACTATCAGCAGGATTTGGAGGTCGGCTATGCGCGCACCCTGTCCTTGGCGACGGCCGCCGGCGACAGCGACGCCGTCACTCGGCTCGAAGCCCTAGGGGCGCCGCCGTGGACCGACCCGCGCGCCTTCGGCATCCTGCGACGAATCTCGCGCCGATACGAAGCCATGGTCAGCGAGCCGCCGCCTGCCGGTTGGTTCACCTTCGGTCCCGGCTACGACACGCCCGCCTACGAGGCCGACTATACGGCGGGCGAGGACTATTCCTTCTTCAACTTCGTCGGTGCTGCCAACGACGGCATGGGCCCCAGGATCGACCTGCGCAGGCTTGGGATGGATTTCGCCATGCCGGTCTACATGCTGCAGGGCGAGGAGGACCTCGTCACGCCGGCTGAGGTCTCTCGCGCCTATTTCGATGACCTTTCGGCTCCCCAGAAGACCTATGTGGCGCTGGGCCGGACGGGGCACGACCCCAATCGCATTATGATCGACGCGCAGCATGAGGCGCTGATGCAAGCGCGGCCGGAGGCGGTAGCGACGGACGGGCTCTGACGCCTTCACATAACTGTCTGAGAGGGTGGCGTTGCTCGGCGAGCGCCTCGTCTTGGCCAATCGCAGAGCAGCACTCGGCACCATGGGTGACAAAGCGGCGGCAGCCGCAGCATGAGATTTCGGACTTGGGGCACGATGCCAATGACCGCTTCTGGCGCTGAGCGGCTCTCGGTCCCGTTCTAGTCGCAGGTCCATTTCCCACCCATAGCCGACCTTTCCGAGGGCCGTTGATGGGGGAGGCCGGCGCTTTAAGGCCGCAGCGTCAGTCCGGTCGGGCGCGCCTCGAAGGAGGACAGGCGGCCGAGGTAGCTCATGCCCAGAAGGGAGTGGGGCAGGCCTGCCTCGACGACCAGGGCGCGGACCTTGTTCACGCGGGCGCCGGCGACGGCCACGTGGTCCAGCTCGATGGCGGCGGCCCGGGCCGGACCGGACGCGGTCTCGACCGTCTGCGTGAAGTCGGCGGGCGTGAGACGCAGGCCAAGGCGCAGGGCGTCCTCGCGCGTCAGGGCGACGACCGAGGCGCCGGTGTCGACGAGGACGCGGATGGCGCGGCCGTCGATGTCGGCCTCGGCCCAGTAGTGGCCGTCGGCGGAGCGGGCGATCTGGGCGGGTTGTCCGGGGACGGCTCGGACCGTGGCGGGGGCTTCAGCAGGGACGACCATGACCGCAGCCTCGGCCGTGCGAGGCTCCTGGTGGGTCAGCCACCAGGCGACGCTCAGCGAAGAGACGGTCGCAATGGCCATGACGATCGCGGACTGAATATCTAGACGCAACGCGGGACACCTTCGCGACTGACCGCTTCTGCGGCTGATCACACCCTGCACGCGCCGCGTTGGGATGCGGTGAAGCGACGTGGCTGATGAAGGGTTAAGGCTCAGAACCCAAGTTTGGCGGGGTCGATCTTCGCTTCACGGGCCGGAAGTTCAGCCATGATTTCAGCGCGTTGTTGATCGGTCAGCCGGGACCATCCACCGATCTCCTGAAGTGTCCGATAGCAGCCGAGACAGAGGCCGGAGGGGCCGTCGACGATACACACCTGGATGCAGGGCGTGGCGATCGAGCGTGGCGGCGGAGCTGCATTTGAAGACATGATTGCGAAAACTGATCCGAAGTCGGACTAAAAAACTTGCAATTCGGCGAAGATGTGCGAGGGTGTCATCGACGCGAAACGACTGAGAGGGTGAAAACCCCTGCGAGCACGACGCGTCTCTTTTCATCGTTCAGCGAAAGGAGACGCCAGGATGAACGACAAGGAGAAGAACCTCCAGCACGCCATGATGTCCTTTGCCCTCTGGGGCGGGATGCTGGTGGGCAATCGACCGTCTCGCCAAAGCGAGCGGGTGGTCAGCCACCCGTCCAACTTCGTGCCCTTCCGGTACGAGAAGAAGAGCTGAGATACGAAAAAGCCCCGGCCATCGGCCGGGGCTTCTGTCTGTGGTCTCCTCCCTGTCGCGCAGCGATGGGGAGGTGGCTCGAAGCGCAGCGGAGAGACGGAGGGGGCGAGGCCACGTTGAAAGCTGGCCTCCCTCGTCGTCGAAATCGTGTCGCCCCCTCCGTCTGCTCGCAAGGGCTCGCATCCACCTCCCCATTCGCCCAGCGGCGAACAGGGAGGAGATGGGAATGCCTAACTCGCGGCCCGTGGTTCCGGGGTCTGCATCGAACGTGTGGCGGGGACGCCGACGGTGGGGGTGCGGGCGGCGCCGGCGGCCTGGCCGGGCTTCATGAACTTCACCAGCACGCGCTGACCGATCAGCAGAGGAGCGTCGCCGGCGGTGACGACGACCTCCACGACGCGTTCGTCGGAGCGTTGCGAGGGGTCGTCAGAGGCCAGTTTCCGGGCGCCGAAGACGGCGGCGCGGCGCAGGACCGTGCCGACATAGACCTTGGACGGATCGCCTTCGGGGGTGATCTCCACGGCCTGGCCTGTCGTGACGTTGGGGATGTCGGATTCGACGATCTCGGCGCGGGCGATGCGCGGGGCGTTCGGCTCCAGGTCGAACATGTTCGAGACGTTCAGGGTCGAGGCGCCGGCGCCCGGGTTGGCGTAGCGGCGCACGATACGGCCATCGGCCGGCGAGCGGATTACCGTCAGTTCGACATTGTAGGCGGCCTGGTCGCGGCGGGCGCGGGCGGTCTGGACAGCCGCCTGCTGCGAGCCGAGGCGGGCCTGGGCCTGGGCGATCTGGTCGCGGGCCTGGTCGAGGCGCTGGGCGGCGACGAAGTTGGTGGCGACCAGCCGCTCCAGCCGGTCGAACTCGCGCTGGGCGGTGCGGATATCGACCTGGATCAGGTTGAGCTGGCTCTGGGCCGAGCTCAGGTCCGCGTTGGACGTCTGAAGCGCCAGACGGGCTTCGTCATCTTCCTGGCGGGCCAGGATCTGGCCCGCGACGACGGTGTCGCCTTCCTGGACCAGGACTTCGCGGACGATGCCGCCGCGACGGGCCGCGATCTGGATGATGCCGCCCTCGATATCGACCTTGCCGTTGGCGATGGCCGCGTAGGGGCTCTCGACCTTCTCGGCCTCGGCCTTCTCGGCTTCCGCCTTCTTGGCCTCGCCCTGGCTCCGCATGATGGAGAAGCCGACGACGGCCAGGACGACCAGCACGAGGCCGATCCAGAGCCATTTGTTCTTCAGGAAGGCGGGCATGACGGTTTGAATCCTCGGGCGGTCTTAGTGGTGGGACGCCAGGGTGGCGTTCGGATTGGGCGTGCGGCGCTCGTCGGAGATGATGACGCCGTCCTCGATCTTGATGACCCGGTCGGCCCATTCCTCGAGCCTGGGGTCGTGGGTGACGCAGATCACCGCCGCGCCGTACTCGTCTGCGGCGCGACGCAGCAGACGGATGACGATCTGGCCGTTCTCGCCGTCGAGGGCGGAGGTCGGTTCGTCGGCGAACAGGATCTTGGGATCCTTGGCCAGGGCGCGCGCGATGGCGACGCGCTGCTTCTCACCACCGGACAGGGCGGCGGGGCGCTGGTGCAGGCGCGGACCGAGGCCCACCTCTTCCAGCGCCTGGGTGGCGCGCTTCTTGGCCTGACCGGGCGTCAGACCCTGGAACTTCAGAACCACCTCGACCTGCTGAAGAGCAGTCAGGGCGGGGAACAGGTTGAAGCCCTGGAAGATGAAGCCGCAGTGATCGAGGCGGAACTTGTCGATCTTGCCGAGCGACAGCTTCCACAGATCGTCGACGTCGAGCGCATCGACGCGGCCTTCTTCGGGGCGCAGCAGGCCGGACAGGGCGGCGATCAGGGTCGACTTGCCGGAGCCGGACGGGCCCATGACCATGGTCAGGTCGCCATGGCGGGCGTCGAAGTCGACCTTCTTGAGGACCTCGACGAAGGCCTTGCCGGACTTGAACCGCTTGACCAGTCCCTTGGCCTCGATGGCGAAATCGCCATGCTTGCCGTGGACCTTGGTGTGCTGGACGAAGTCGGTCATCGCAGCAGGTCCGCCGGCTGGCTGTTCTTGAGGATGCCGAGGGACAACAGGCCCGACAGCATGGCGATGACGATCAGGCCGCCGCCGACGACGATCAGCAGGATGGGCGGCAGGGAGATGATGACGGCGTTGGCCAGGGCGAACGCCTGAACGCCCATCGTCAGCAGGATCGCGGCCAGGACCCCCACGCAGCCGACCCAGAAACTGAGCTCCATGACGATCCGGTTCAGCGACCCCATGCCGACGCCCAACGCCCGCAGGGAGGCGAACTCCTTGATGTTGGCCATGATCGCGCCCCTCAAGGTCTGCCAGGTGATGGCCACGCCGATGATGGTGCCCAGCACCACGCAGCCGCCGATGATGATGACCAGGATGCCTTCCTCGAACATGGCGCCGGCGTTGGCGTCGGCCAGCTCCTGACGCGTCCAGGCCTTCCACTGGCCATTGCCCGAGGCGTTGAGCTCTGCCGCGACGCGGACGGCCTGCGTCGGGTCGCGCAGCTTGACCATCAGCGGACCGACGCGGGGGCCGGTATCGGCCTGGCCCACCATGCGCAGGGTGTCGCGCGACATGATGACGGTCGACTGCATCATGTTGGGATAGCCGCGGGTGATGCCGACGACGGTGACCGTCTGACCATTGTAGAGGGCCCGGTCGCCGAGCTTCACCCCCAGCTTGGCCGTGGCCGTCTCGTCGATGGCGACGGTGTAGGGTTGGCGGAGGGCATCGACCAGTTCCTGGGAGTAGTCGGTCGGGATCGTCACCGCGCCCGGCGTGGTGTCGATGATCGAGGCCTGGACGAACTCCTGGCGCGGGGCGCCCATCTTGGCGCGCTCGGCCTGGGACATCGTCGGATCGACGTCCTTGATCGACTGGAAGCTGCCGCCGGCGCCGTCCAGAGGCTGGACCTCTATGACCTCGGGATTGTTGTAGACCTGAGGAATGAAGCGGCGCGGCACGCCGGACGGGCCGCCGATCAGTGATTTGGCGCCCGGCTGCATGACGATGATGTCGGCGCTCGAGCGCTCGATGGTCGCAGTGAAGCCCTTGCCGATGCCGATGAAGACACCGGTCATGGCGAGAACCAGCAGGCCGGACAGGGCCAGGGCCATGACGGCGGCCATGTATCGGCGCCACTCGAAGAGCAGCGTGGAAAGCGCGAGCGACATAGTCTGTGAAACACCCCTGACTTGCAGCGTTATCTGACGCGTGGATCGGTTCCGTCCAAGTTAAATCGGGGTAAGGGGAAACGCCTTGTTATGGCCACGCTTGCCGCGCTGTCGGCGGCAGGCCTAGCTAAGCGCAAAATCGCCGGGTCGCCGGCGCGCCCAGGGAAGACGTCATGATCCATCGTTCGCTTACCGCCGCCGTCTCAATGGCGGCGCTCGCCTTCGCCGCCGCCCCGGCCTCCTCCGAAGAGGGGATGTGGACGTTCGACAACTTCCCCATCGCGCGGGCCAACGCGACGCTGGGCACCTCGATCGACCAGGCCTGGCTGGATCGGGTGCGGCTGAGCTCGGTGAAGTTCGGCGGCTGTTCGGCCGGGATCGTGTCGGGCGAAGGCCTGGTCATGACCAACAATCACTGCGTCGCGACCTGCGTGGCCAATCTGTCGACCCAGGCGGTCAACTATGCCGAGACGGGCTTCACCCCGCGCACGCGTGAAGACGAGCTGAAATGCCCGGGCGGCACGGCCGAGATCCTGACCGACATCTCCGATGTCACCGAGCGGGTTCGGGCGGCGGCGGAGGGTCTGACCGGCCAGGCCTTCAACCGGGCGCGTGACGCCGAGATCGGGCGGATCGAGACCGAGGCCTGCGGTGACGCCACGGACAAGCGATGCCAGGTGGTGACGCTGTATCGGGGCGGCCAGTTCAAGCTCTATACCTACAAGAAGTACACCGACGTCCGCCTGGCGTTCGCGCCGGAGGATCGGGCGGCGACCTTCGGCGGTGACCTCGACAACTTCTCCTTCCCGCGCTTCGCCATCGATGCGGCTTTCATTCGGCTGTACGAGAACGACGCCCCGGCGGTGACGGCGACCCACTTCGTCTGGAATGCCGACCAGCCGGTCGAGGGCACGCCGGTGTTCGTGACCGGCAGCCCCGGCGCGACCCAGCGCCTGCTAACCCAGGATCAGCTGTTCACCGTGCGCGACGTGGTCCTGCCGATGGACCAGCTGATCGCGTCCGAGCTGCGCGGGCGGTTGATCCGGTTCTCTGAAGAAAGCGATCAACATGCCTTCCAGGCCATGGATCCGATCGTGGGTCTGGAGAACACCTACAAGCGCGGACTGGGCCGGATGCGGGCCCTGACCGACCCGGGCTTCATGGCGACGCGGGCCGAAGGCGAGGCGGATTTCCGGCGACGGGTCGCAGCCGATCCGGCGATGGCCGCGTCCGCCGCTGACCCGTGGGGCGCACTGTCCACTGTCCAGCCGATCGCGCGGGAACTGTATCCCGCCTACGCCCTGCTGGAAGGCGGGACGGGCATCGGGACGACGCCGGTGGCCGGCGGGTCGCAGCTGTTCCTGTGGGCGCGGGCCCTGGTGCGGGGCGCGCAGGAGCGGGCCAAGCCTTCGGCCGAGCGGCTGCCGGAGTTCGGCGATGCGCGTCTGTCGGCGGTGCAGTCGGCCCTGTTCGCCGCGCGGCCGACCTATCCGGCGCTGGAGCAGGTGCGGATGGAGTGGTGGCTGTCGAAGACGCGAGAGTGGCTGACGGCCGATGATGCGCGCGTGCGGACCCTGTTGGGCCGCGAGAGTCCCGAGGCCCTGTCGGCGCGTCTGGTCGAGGGCACCACCCTGGCCGATCCGGCCGTGCGCCGCGCGCTTTGGGAGGGTGGCCTCGCCGCCGTCGAGGCGTCTGAAGATCCGATGATCAAATACCTGCTGTCGATCCAGGAGCCTACCCGGGCCGTCCGCGGGGATTGGGAGACGCGGGTCCAGGCCCCGACCGATCAGGCGGCCGAACGTCTGGCCGCCGCGCGGTTCGCCGCCTATGGCGACACCGTCTATCCGGATGCGACCGGCACCCTGCGGCTGACCTACGGCAAGATCGAGGGATCGGATGTGCCCGGTCAGCGCTGGGGTCCGTTCACGACCTTCGGCGGCCTGTGGGACCGGGCGACGGGCGCCGCGCCGTTCGACGTGGCGCCGAAGCTTCTGGCCGCACGCGACCGGATCGACGCCGATACCGTGCTGAACATGACGCTGTCGTCCGACACGATCGGCGGTTCGTCAGGATCGCCGGTGGTCAATGCGGCGGGCGAGATACTGGGGGCGAACTTCGACTCCACCGTCCTGACCCAGCGCAACGCCTATGGCTATGACCGCAACGTCAACCGCAGCGTGATCGTGACCACGGGCGCGGTGACCGTGGCGCTGCGCGATGTCTACGACATGGGCCGACTGGCGGAGGAGCTGGGGGTCCGCTGACCCCCGGGCCTCAGCGGCGGTCGTCGGGGGAGGGCAGGTCCAGCGAGTGGTCCTCGCCCTGCGGGGCCGGGTCGGCGTGGATCGTCGCGGGTGCGCGCGGCGTGGTGGTCTGTTTGACCGGCGCAGGCGTCTGCGCCGCATCCGGTTTGGCCAGCGAGCGGCGAGCGGTGTCGAAATACTGCCAGCCGGTCCAGACCGTGGCGATGGCGGCGAACCAGATCAGGCTGTCGGCGAACAGCTGGAACCAGGGCAGGTACGCGAAGTCCAGGCCGAATCCGTCCCAGTTGCGGGCGAACAACTGGCAGCCGAGGGCGACCAGCTGGACGGTCGTCTTCCACTTGGCCAGCAGGGTGACTTCCAGCGTCACGCGGCCGGCGATGGTCTCGCGCAGGGCCGAGACGGCGAACTCACGGAACAGGATCAGGCCGCAGGGGATGGCGATCTGGGGCACCGAGCCGCTCGTCAGGACTCCCAGGATGGCGCCGGTGACGAGCACCTTGTCGGCGATCGGATCCAGGATCGCGCCCCAGCGCGTCTCCGAATGCCAACGCCGCGCAAGATAGCCGTCGACCCAGTCGGTCGAGGCGGCGACGACGAAGATGTAGAAGGCCGCGCGATAGAGGCCGAACTGGTCCTCGGGGCTCAGATAGGACGACAGGATCGGCACCCCGCCGGTTGCGCCCGCCAGGATCAGGAACATCACCACCCCGGCCACGAGCCGCAGGCCGGTCAGGATGTTGGGGATCGGGTTGACGTGGTGCGTGGGGGACATGTCGGTTCCGTGTGCAGGGCTGGCGAGACCAGCATAGGCGGTGTTCAGCGAACGCGCGCCTAACTTAGCGGTTCAAATCGGGGGGCGCCGGTCAGTTTGCGCAGCATGCCCTCGGCGATGCCGAAGTGAAGGCCGGTGAGCTCGAGGGTTCCGGCTCTCTCGCGCCCGGCGATCCAGGGGAAGGTGCGCAGGTTGTCCAGGGACAGGCGGACCACCGCCTCTTCCGTCGCCTGTTCGCGGTCGCCGGGCGGGCAGGCTTCTGCGATGCGTCGAACAACGGGCGTGCCTTGCGCGATCCAGGGGGCGACGAAGTCCTGAACGGTGTCCGGAGCGCCGTCCCGCATGGCTGCGACGCCGCCGCAGTGGGCGTGGCCCATGACGACGATGCGGCTGACGTTCAGGACCTTGACCCCGAACTCCAGCGCGGCCGAGACGCCATGCAACTGGCCGTCCGGCTCATAGGGCGGGACCAGGTTGGCGACGTTGCGGACCACGAACAGCTGACCTGGCGCGGCGTCGAAGATCAGGGCCGGGTCGGCGCGGCTGTCGGAACAGGCGACGATCAATGTGTGCGGCGTCTGCCCGTCGGCGGCCAGGGCCTCGTACTCCGCCTTGGCCTCGGGCCAGCGGTCGGCGCGGAACCGGCGGTAGCCGGAGATCAGGGGATCGAGCGACTCATCAATCATGCGGTCGGTATAGGCAATCTGTCCTGGTGGGGGGAGTGGGAGACGCTCCGCACGAACACATCGAATGGCGGGATGGACTGTCCGTGAGTTGCCGGCGTCGGGCCACCAAATGGTCTGCCCCTACAACCGGGCCAACTCCTCGGCCAGAATCGTCTGGACCATGCGGATGCGGGGGCTGGACTGCAGTTCCTGATGTGTGACCAGCCAGATCGGAACAGGGATCGGGGTCATGTCCGGCAAGAGGTTCACCACGCCCGGCGTCCGCTCGGCAATTTCGCGAAGCATCGTCGCCACACCGATTCCGCGTTTGACCATTTCCCAGATTGCGACCGAGGAATCCGAGAGGATGCGGAAGTCAGCCGCGTCAACGGGAATGCCGATCTCGCGCAGAAAGTCGGAAAAGCGCTTTCCGTCGTCGAAGCCCATAAGGCCCGCCTCGGCGAGATCGGCCGGGCCGCTCGGCAGGCCGTTACGGGCGACCCAGTCTTCCGATGCATAGAAATGCGCCTCCGTATCGCGAATGTGCTGACCGACCAGCCCCGGCCGATCAGGCCGCACATGGCGGACGGCGATGTCCGCCTCCCTGCGATGCAGATCGCTGAGCTCGTTCGATGCGACGATCACGACCGTGATCTGCGGGGCTTCTGATCGGATGCGTTCGATGATGCCGGGAAGAATATAGGCGGCATAGGTGTCTGTGACGGAGATGGAGACCCGCCCGCCGATCTCCTGAATCCGACCGCTGGCGGCCAGGGCGACGTTGTCCGCCGCATCGCCCATGATGCGAGTATGATCGAGCAGATCCATACCGATCTGGGTCAGCACGAGTTTGCGGCCTCGCCGTTCAAACAAGGCCAGGCCCAGGTCAGCCTCGAGCGCCAGAACCTGTCGCGACAATGTGGGTTGCGTCAGACCAAGCCGGCGCGCCGCGGCCGACAGGGAACCGGTCGCCGCCGTGGTGTGAAACGCGCGAACATGGTTCCAGTCCATCATCTTCATGCATTTACGTATGTTGCGGCCACGGATTTCGGTGATTTACCTCTTCTGCGCATATGTTAGTCGGCCTTGCAAAGGAGCTCCCCACCATGAGTCCAGCAAGCGACGCCCGGTTCTGGGACAGGATTTCGCGAAAGTATGCGGCGGACAAGATTGCGGACCAGGCCGGCTATGAGCGCACCGTGGACCGGACCCGCACCCTGCTGAAACCGGACGACCGGGTGCTGGAACTGGGTTGCGGAACAGGAACAACGGCGCTCAGGCTTGCCGGTGACGTGCAGTGCTATCTGGCGACGGATATCTCCGCCGGAATGATCGCGATCGCCGAAGAGAAGCGTTTGGCCAACCCGATCACGGGCCTTTCCTTCGGCATCGGAACGGCAGAGACGCCGATGCTTGAATCAGGGCGGTTCAACGCGGTGCTTGGATTCAACTATCTCCACATGGTCCGGGACGTGCCGGGCACGCTGGGCCGCGCCCTTGCTCTCCTTGCGGCGGGGGGGCTGTTCATATCCAAGACGCCCTGCCTCGGGGATATGAACCCGCTCATTCGCACGGTCCTGCTGCCGGGGATGCGCGCGATCGGCAAGGCTCCCTATGTCAGCGTCTTCCGCGAAGCCGAGTTGTATCAGCTTGTAAGCGCCGCCGGCTTTGACATCCTCGCCACAGAAAACCACGCAACGAGGGGCAACGACCGCCGTCCCTTTATCGTGGCCCGCAAACGGTGACCTGACCTGCGGCGATAATGACCGCTGGGCTAAGGGCGGGAGAGTAAACCGCAGATCGCCCCGGCGCCGTCAGGCGACGGCGGTCTCGCGTGACGACCCCGGCGCTTCAGCCACCCGCCGGACCTTGTCCAGGGCCTCGAACAGGCCGGCGGCGCTGACGGGTTTCGAGAGATGCAGGTCCGCGCCGGCTTCGAGGCAGGCCTCGACATGCTGGGGAAGGGTATTGGCGGTCAGCATGACAACGGGTGTCCGGGCGCGCCCGTGCTTCGTCTCAAGGGTCCGGATCGCGTCGGTCGCGGCGATGCCGTCCATGACCGGCATCATCATGTCCATCAGGATGGCGTCGTACTGACCCGCCATGAACGCCTCCACGGCCTGGTCGCCATCCTCGACGCAATCGACCTCGACGCCGATCGTCTGCAGGATCAATTCGGCGACCCGGCGGTTGGTGGCGTTGTCGTCGACGACGAGAATTCGGCGCAAGCCGGGGGTGGAGGCATCGTTGACGGCCTCGACGTCCGGGTCGGCCTGGGCGCCAGCGAGCGGAACTGTGAACCAGAATGTCGCCCCGTTCCCGGGCTCACCGCGGCAATCTATATCTCCGCCCATCGCGGCGACGAGCTCCCGGGATATGGACAGGCCGAGGCCCGTCCCGCCGAAACGGCGCGTGATGGTGCCGTCGGCCTGGTGGAACCGGCCGAAGATGACCTCTCGCTGGGCGTCATCGAAACCAGGACCGGTGTCGCGTACCTCGAAGCGATGCTGGTCGCCCTCGCGGCTGACACGCAGCGAGACAGATCCCTGCTCCGTGAACCTGACCGCGTTCGTGATCAGATTGGCGAGCACCTGTTTCAGGCGCAGCGGGTCGCCCATCACCTGACCGGTGATGTCGGGCGCGAGTTCGGCGGAAAGCGTCAGCCCCTTTTCCTGGGCCGCCAGGCTGGAGAGACCGAGAACGCTTTCGACGATTTCGGAGAGCGTCATCGGCGTGTCGCTGAGGACCAGTTCGCCGGACTCGATGCGAGCCAGATCCAGAATGTCGCCGATGAGGTTTCCCAGGTGATCGGATGATTCTCGGATCAGGGAGGTCAGTTCACACTGGTAGTCCGACTGTTCGGTCTTCGCCAACAGATCGGCGACGGCGATAACGCCGTTGAGGGGCGTGCGGAGCTCGTGGCTCATATTGGCGAGGAATATCGACTTCGCCTCGTTCGCCGCCTTGGCCTGGGCGGTGGCGAGCCTGAGTTCGGAGGACCGCGCCTTGCGCTCCGAGATGTCGCGGATGTTGGCGTGGATATGGGGAACACCGTGCTGGTGCGCGACAGACATCCAGAGTTCGATGTCGATGGGGTGACCGTCCCTGTGGCATGCCACGAGTTCGATCCGTCGACCCACGCGGGCGCCGCCGCCGACCCGCCACCGCTCAATGCCACGACGGTGCTCCGCCTTGAATTCGGCCGGGACGATCATGTCGATATTGCCGCCCAACGCTTCCGCCACCGGGAAGCCGAACAACTGCTCCGCGCCCTCGGACCAGTCGATGATCGTTCCCCGGTCATCGCATTCGACGATGGCGTCAGCCGAGGCCAGCAAGGCGACCTGGCGGGACTGGGCCTGGTGACGCGCCGCGAGGTCTTCCGCGATGATAGAGGCGAGGCGGGACAAGGACCGCGCCAGCGCGCTGTCGAACGCTCTGGGATCGGGATCGAAGACGCCCACGGCGCCGATCGCGAGACCATTCACCACGACCGGCGCGCCCGCGTAGAAGCGGATTCGCGGATTTTCCAGCACATGGGGATTCTTCGCAAACCGGAAGTCCGAACGGGCGTCAGCGACCCACAACACGCTGTCCGGATTGGCGACCACATGAGTGCAGAACGACGTCCAGCGGCACGCCTCGTCATCCGAGTAGTTGAACGATCCCGAGAACCAGTTGCGCTCGCCGCCTACCAGGCTGACCACGCCCCATTGTGTTTCGGCGATGTCGCTGGCCAGGGCGGCCACTTCATCGTGCTGCGGCGCGCGGGGCTCGTTCAGCAGCCCGAAGGAATGAACCATGTCCAGCCGTCGGGTCTCACAGTCGGATGTCGGAAGCGTAATCATACTCAACAAGCCCTACCCCAGCCGGCAACCCTAGGACGAGGCGGTTAATGCTTTCCCACATCAAGTCATGGTCGCGACGAAACAGACAATACTGACGCCAGATCACGCGATCCTGCAAGGCGACCCTGGACCGCGATCGTTCTATTCAAGCTTTGCCGTATAGGAGGTGCGATCATATGAGAGTGGTTTTGACCCGCACCACCAACCGTTGCGCGGTCTCCAGGTGTGACGTCGTCAGGAGGGGCGACGGAAGAAACCATGAATGCGTTCGGCCAGCGCCCGGTTGATGCCCTCGACCTTTTCCAGATCGACGACGGCGGCGCGGCCGACGCCCTTGGCGGAGCCGAAAGCGTGCAGCAGGGCCTTCTTGCGGCCGGGGCCGACGCCCTCGATTTCGTCGAGCGGGTTCTTCTTGATGTCCATCGAGCGGCGGGTACGGTGGGCGCCGTTCGCGAACCGGTGGGCCTCGTCGCGCAGACGCTGGATGTAGTAGAGGGCCGGCGATTTCAGCGGCAGCATGAAGGGCGGTTTGCCGGGCACGAAGAACCGCTCCATCCCCGCGTCGCGGTCCGGCCCCTTGGCCACGCCCACGGCCAGGATGTCATCCAGACCCAGGTCGGCCAGCACCGCCTGGACCTCGGCCAGCTGGCCGGCGCCGCCGTCGATCAGCAGCAGGTCGGGCCGAACCACCTCCTCGGCCCCTTCCTCTTCGTCCTTGACCAGGCGGCTGAAGCGACGCCGCATGACCTCGCGCATCATTCCGTAGTCGTCGCCGGGGGTCAGGTCCGTGCCGCGGATGTTGAACTTGCGGTACTGGGACTTCTGGAAGCCCTCGGGGCCCGCGACGATCATGCCGCCGACAGCATTGGTGCCCTGGATGTGGGCGTTGTCGTAGACCTCGATCCGCTCGGGCGTCCCGTCCAGACCGAAGGCTTCGCAAACCTCGGCGAGGATTTTGCCCTGGGCCGAACCCTCGGCCATCTTGCGACCGAGCGCCTCGCGGGCATTGGTGTGGGCGTGGTCGACGAGCGACTTCTTGTCGCCGCGCATCGGCCGTTCGATCGAGACGACACGGCGGCCGTCCGCCTCCTTCGCCTTCATCGAGAAGGCCTCTTCCAGCAGTTCCTTCTCGAAGGGGACGATGTTGGACAGGATCAGCCGGGCGACCGGCTTGTCCTCGTAGAACTGGCCGAGGAAGGCGGACAGGATCTCGGCATCGGTGTCGGACTTGTCCACGCGAGGGAAATAGGCCCGGCCGCCCCAGTTCTGTCCGCCGCGATAGAAGAAGACCTGGACGCAGGCCTGACCGCCCTCGCTAAACAGGGCGAAGACGTCGGCCTCGGCCACGCTGTCGGCGCTGACGGAGTTCTCCATGGTGATGGCGGACAGGGCCCGGATGCGGTCGCGGACGCGCGCGGCCTGTTCGAAGTCCATGGCCTCCGCAGCCGTGGTCATCTCCTGCGACAGGCGGCCGATGACGGCGCGCGACTTGCCCCGCAGGAACAGGGACGCCTCCTCGACCAGGTCGCCGTAGTCCTCCAGGCTGATCAGGCCGGTGCAGGGGGCGGAGCATCGCTTGATCTGGTGCAGCATGCAGGGCCGGGTGCGGGTCTCGTACACGCTGTCCGAACAGGACCGGAGCAGGAAGGCCTTCTGCAGGGTGTTGAGCGTCCGGTTGACCGCCCAGGTCGAGGCGAAGGGGCCGAAATAGTCGCCGTCGGTGGTGTGGGCGCCGCGATGCTTGCGGACCTGGGGCGCGCGGTGGTCCTTCCTGATCATCAGTTCGGCGAAGGACTTGTCGTCGCGCAGCACGACGTTGAAGCGCGGCTTCAGCTTCTTGATGAAGTTGGATTCGAGCAGAAGGGCCTCGGTCTCCGAGGCCGTGACCACCAGCTCCATCGACCGGGTCAGGGAGACCATCAGCCCGATGCGCTGGGTGTGGAACCGGCCCTGGGCGTACTGCAGGATGCGCTTCTTGATCGAGCGCGCCTTGCCGACATAGAGGCAGGTCCCGTCCTCGCCGTACATGCGATAGACGCCCGGCTTGTCGGGCGCGCGCCGGGCCTCGTCGCGGATCAGGTCGGCGGCGACAAGGGGTGTCGAATCAGGGGCGGGGGTCTCCACGGTCATCCCGTCGAATATAGGCGTCGCGCGGCGATCTGTCAGAGCGGCTTGATCAGCTTCAGAGAATGGAGGAGCTTCCCCGCGACCGGCGGCATGTCTCCGGTTTCGGGGAGCGTCATCATGCAGCGCATCGTCATCGTGGGTGTCCTTTCAGGTCTTCTGGCCGCGTGCGGGCAACAGGCGCCGGCCGTCGGAGAGGCGGGGACGCCGGCCGCCGAGCTGGATTTCATCGAGGCTGTGCCGATCGTCGAGGAAGAGCCTGCGCCTGTGGTTCAACCCCAGCCTGCCCCCAAAAAAGAAGAGGCGGCGAAAGCTCCGGAGCCCGAAGAAAAGCTGTCGGCCGAAACGACCCGGACGGCGCCCGAACCTGCTGCAGCGATCGACGCCGCGACCTCTGCGACGCAGAGAGCCAATGAGGCTGCGGCCGCAGGCGAGCCTGCTCCTCCCACTCCGTACCAGCCCACGCCCAACTGAGCCGCCACGGCTGTTCTCCTCAACCGCCCGCGATGAAGCGGGCTGCGCGTTCACCCTCCGCATCGCCCGCGACGCCGAACTCGACATTGATGTCGCGGTGGCTGTCGGCGGGTGCGACCACGACCTCGGCATGGCCCCCGGCGGCGCGCAAGGCCTCCGCAAGGCCCTGGCTCTGGTCGCGCGAGTCGGCGCGACTTTCGATGTGGAAGATCAGGAAGGGCGGATAGGCCCGGCCCGCCCGGACCAGCAGGGTCGGCGATAGGGCGGCGGCCTGGTCGCCGAACGCGTCCGCATAGAGCCGGTTCAGCACCCGGCCCGAGAAGCCGCCTCCCCGGTCGCCGGTCGCATCATAGCCCGCGCCGTCCAGCAGGATGACCCCGGCCAGATCGGCGGGCGCCAGGCCGACGGCGTCCAGATAGGCCGCATCGACGCCGACGAGCGCGGCCAGATGCGCCCCGGCCGAATGGCCCAGCAGGACGATCCGTCGTCCCGGAAAATGCCGGCGCAGATGGGCGACCGCGGCGGCCACGTCCTGCGCCTGCTCGCGCGGGGTCACATCGGGGACAAGGCGATAGCTGATCGAGGCCAGGCTCAGACCGTGGCGCCGGGCGTAGTCGGGCAGGGCGTGGACCATGGTCGCGTCGCCGCGCGACCAGCCGCCGCCGTGGATGAAGGCCAGGATCGACCCATCGGCCTCCCCGCCATACAGATCGTAGAACTGAAGCGGGTCCGGGCCGACCGGGGTGCGGACATGCGGCATCCCGGAAGCGCCGTTCGCCGGGCGATGGCGACGTTGTCGCCATCGCCCCCGTTCAACCTGGGCGAAGGCGGGGCCTGCGGCGACGACAGAGGCGACAACGGCCAGCACGGCCGACCGGCGGGAGATGGTCATGAGCTGATCCTCCACACCCCCCTGACCATCAACGGCGCGCACGTGGGAATCCGTCGTCAGGCGTTCAGCCGTCCCTTGATGTGGGAGGCGTCGAACACGACAGCCTTGTCCACGTGACCGATCTTAGCGCCCGGACGATCGAGGCGGTGCAGGATGTGACGGATGATGTTCAGGCGCGCGGTCTTCTTGTCGTCGGTTGCAATGATCGTCCACGGCGCGTCGCGGTGGTGGGTCTCGGCCAGCATGCGGTCGCGGGCGGCGGTATAGGCGTCCCAGCGAATCTGGGCCTCGGCGTCGAGGGACGAGACCTTGAACTTCTTCAACGGGTCCCGCATCCGCTCCTCCAGCCGCCGGGCCTGTTCGTCCTTCGAGATGTCGAGCCACAGCTTGATCAGGATGATGCCGGAGCCGGTCAGCGACCGCTCGAAACGCGGCGCGTCATTGAGGAAATGCTCGTGCTCGCGCGCCGTGCAGAATTCCATGACGGGCTCGACCCCCGCACGGTTGTACCAGGACCGGTTCAGCAGAACCAGTTCGCCGGCCGCCGGCAGATGGGAGACATAACGCTGAAAATACCACTGGGTGGATTCCCGCTCGGTCGGCTTGGGCAGGGCGACGATGCGGGTCTGGCGGGGCGAGGCGTATTCGACGATGCGCTTGATCGCTCCGTCCTTGCCTGCGGTGTCGCGGCCCTCGAAAACGACGACGATCTTCAGCCCCTGTTCGATGGCCCAGTGCTGGGTGTCGACGAGCTCCACCTGCAAGGCCTCCAGCATCTTGTCGTAGTCCTTGGTCCTGGCCATGCGTCTCGTCTCCGTGAACCACCACGTTGCGTTTTATTCACTGGCGCGTCGAGAGACCGAAACTAGTCTCTCGCGCATGATGATGACCCGCAGACAGATGATGGCCGCCGCGACAGCGGCCGCCTTGACCGGCGCGTCCAGCGCGAGCGCCCGCGACACGGCCGGTTTCGACGCCGCCCTTCAGGCCGTGTTCGACGGCGCGGAGACGCCTGCCCTCGGCGGCATGGTGGTGGGACGGGACGGCGCGATCTGGACCGGCGCGAAGGGTGTGAGGCACGTCGGCGGCGCGCCCGCCACGGCGAACGACCTGTGGCACCTGGGGTCGAACACCAAGGCGATGACGGCGGCTCTCTACGGGCGGTTGGTCGACAAGGGTCAGGCGTCCTGGATGGCGACTTTGGGCGAGGCTCTGCCGGACATGACAATGGACGCGGTCTGGAAGGACGTGCCGGTCAAGCAGGTCATGACCCATCGCGCGGGCCTGTCGGACGCCACGGCGCTCGGACAGGCCTGGTTGATGACGGCCCGGGCCGATCCGGCGTCGTTGACGGACCAGAGACGGGCCCTGGGCCTGAGGATGCTGGCCTCGCGACCGGCCGGAACGCCGGGAACCTTCGGCTACGCCAACAGCAACTACATCCTGATCGGCGCCATCATCGAGCGCATCACGGGCGCGTCCTGGGAGGATGCGATGCGGACCGAACTGTTCGGTCCGTTGGGCATCACCACCGGCGGCTTTGGCGCGCCTGCAGGGGACCAGCCCTGGGGCCACGGCGGAGGTCAGGGCATCGATCCGACGGGTCCGGTGACCGACAACCCGGCGGCGCTGGGGCCCGCAGGCACCGTGCACATGAGCTTGCAGGACTACGGCCGCTTCCTGCGGGTGTTCCTGAACGACGGGGCCGGCTGGCTCACGCCGGAAACGCTGGCGGTGCTGATGCAGCCGGTCGGCGAGGGCCAGCCGCCCTATGCCGGAGGCTGGATCGTCCCGCCGGGTCAGCCGTGGGCGCAGGGCGTGTGTCTGACCCACGATGGGTCCAACACGATGTGGTACGCCTCGACCTGGGTCGCCCCCGGTATCGGCAAGGCCTTCGTGGCCGTTTCGAACGACGCGCAGCGGGGCAGGCCGGCCTGTCAGACCCTCATCCCCGGCCTCATTCAGTCGATCTGATCCAAACGGTCTGGTGGATCGCCTTCGGCCCCGTCATGTTGATGGGGCATGAAGCGTGATTTCGCCGATTTCTGGAACCTGATGTGGGAGCTGGCGCTGGGCGTCTGCGCGGCCTTCGCGCTGATGAACGCCTTCGTCCCGCCGCAGGACCTGCCGTGGAAGCCGCTGGATCTCAACCAGCCCCTGGGTCAGGCGACGGAGGCCAAGGTCGCCGATTTCCAGGTCTCGTTCTCCGCCCCGCCGGAAGAAGTTCAGGGCGTGACCGACGCCTGCATCCAGACGCTGCGTGACGCGGGCGTCGAGGTCCGGCGGGCCGACGACAAGGACGACGGCGGCTTCTGTCAGGTGCGCGGCGCGGTGACCATCACAGGCGGCGCCGTAACGCCGCTGAGGCCCGGCGGCCTGACAATGCAGTGCCCGCTGGCGGTGCGCTACGTCATCTGGGATCGACAGGTTCTGCAGCCGGCGGCGGAGGCGACCTATGGCTCCCGCGCCATCGCGGTGAACAACTACGGGACCTATTCCTGTCGCCGGATCTATGGCTCGACGGAGACCTCCGATCGGCCGAGCGAGCACGCGCGTGCCAACGCTCTGGACGTCGCCTCGGTGACCCTGGCGGATGGCCGGACGGTGTCGGTCCAGGCCGACTGGGACGGGCAAGGTCCGAACGGAACAGAGGGTTCCGGCCTGTTGCGACGCCTGCGGGACGGGGCCTGCCGGGTGTTCTCGACGGTCCTGACGCCCGACTACAATGATGCGCACAAGGATCATATTCACCTCGACGGGGCGGCGCGCGGGCTCTGCGCGTAATTTCCTTCCGTAGACGCTCGCCTGACGCACGAATCGTTTCCGGTTGACCGGGCCTGGCTGCTGAGAGAAAACACCTGCGCAATCCGGATTTCGCGTGGGGTCCAAACCTGCGTTTCGCTCCTTCGCCTGAACGAGCTGTCCAGATGGATTGTCGGACCCCCTCGACAGGGCGTCCGCCTGGAAAAGCGCGTTTATGGAGACGCAACAATGGCGACCGGTACGGTCAAGTGGTTCAACCCCACGAAAGGCTTCGGCTTCATCCAGCCGGAAAGCGGCGGCGCCGATGTGTTTGTTCACATCACCGCCGTGCAGAAGGCTGGCCTGACGGGCCTCGATGAGAACGCCAAGGTGTCCTACGAGCTGGAATCCCAGCGCGGCAAGACCTCGGCCGTGGACCTGAAGCTCCTCTGATCCACAGGGATCGAGGTCGCTGAAGCGATACTCAGGCGGGCGCGGTTCCTTCGGGAGCCGCGCCCGTTTTGCTTCTGGCCCGGGTCGACCACTGGGCGAGGACGATGGCGGCCAGGACGAGGGCGCCGCCGAGGGCCTGAACCGGAGAGAGGGTCTCGCCGAAGATGACCCAGCCGAGGGCCGCCGCCACGATCGGCTGGATCAGGATGGTCACGGCGGTGATCGAGGCCGGGAGCTTGCCCAGGGCCCAGGCGACGCCGCCCTGTCCCGCCACATGCATGACGCCCATGCCGATGCAGGCGGCCCAGCCGGCGGCCGTCGCGGGGATCATGTCCTCGCCCAGAAGAAGCGCCGCCGCCGCCATGATCGGGATGCCTGCCGCCGTGGCCCAGAAGGTGATCCTGAGAGCGCCCGCCGTGGTTCGCGCCTGTTTCACCGTCAGGAAATAACCCGAGTACCAGAGGGCCACGGACAGGGAGAAGATGTCGCCGAGGATCGGGTTGGTCCCCTGACCCGGCGCGGCGCCCGCCGCCATGGCGAAGGCGCCGCCCATCGCGAGCGCCAGGGCCAGGATGAACAGCCGCGCCGGCCGCTCCTTGAAGAAGAACCAGCCGACCAGGGTGACGACGACGGGCGTCAGGTTGCACAGCACCGTCGCATTGGCGACCGAGGTCATGACGATGCCGTAGTGCCAGAAGCTGAGGTCGAAGGCGAAGAACAGGCCCGCCAGCAGCATCCATTTCGATGGCCGTCCGAAGCCTTCGCCGCCGGGACGACCGACGAGGATGAGCAGCAGGGGCATGGCGAACAGCAGCCGCCAGAACCCGGCGGCGGCCGGGCCGGTCTCGGTCAGGCGCACGAGGATCGGCGCGAGGCCGAGGATGCTGGCGGAGGCCAGCACGACGAGGAGCGGGATCAGGCGGGAGGGGGAGGCGGCGGGCATGGGGATCGCATAGCCCTTCCCCTCTCCCAGAGGGAGAGGGATCAGAACCCAAGCTCCGCCCGCAACACCTCCGGCGCCACCCCGGCGTCGCGCAACGCCGCCAGTGTCACCGACCCGTCCCGCTTGGCGTAGCGCTTGCCGTCGGGGCCGAGCAGAAGGGGGTGGTGGCGGTAGCTCGGAGTGGGCAGGTCGAGCAGGGCCTGGAGCAGGCGCTGGACCGAGGTGGTTTCGATCAGGTCCTCGCCCCGGACGACATGGGTCACGCCCTGCAGCGCATCGTCCACGACCGAGGCGATGACATAGCCGGCCCCGATGTCCTTTCGCCCGAGGACCATGTCGCCGAGCTCCCCGGGCGTGGCGGTCCTGATGCCGGGATCGGCGGCCTCTTCGATCCAGGTCAGGTGATGGAAGTCGCCCAGCCGGTCGCGCGCGGCGGCGAGCGAAATACGCCAGGCGAAGGGTTGGCCGGACGCCAGCCTTGCGGCCTCTTCATCGTCGGAGAGGGGGCCGCCGGCGAAGGCCTCGGCGTCGGTCGGGTCGTCGGCGTGAGGCGCCATTCCGGCCAGGGCCATCAGCTCCTTGCGCGTGCGGAAGCAGCGGTAGAGGAGTCCCATGTCCCGCAGGCGGTCCAGTGCGGCGTCGTAGTCGGCGCGATGCTCTGATTGACGGCGGACGGGGTGCTCCCAGTCGAGACCGAGCCAGGCGAGATCGTCGAGGATCGCCTCCTCGTATTCCGGGCGGCAGCGGGTGAAGTCGGTGTCCTCGATCCGCAGCAGGAAACGCCCGCCCGCCGCCTTCGCCGCCGTCCAGGCGGTCAGGGCGGCAAAGGCGTGGCCGCGGTGGAGCCGGCCTGTCGGCGACGGCGCGAAACGGGTGACGAAGGTCATGCGCCTAGAGACGTTTGACCGCCCCGGTCGCCTCGGCCAGGGCGACGGCGTCGCGCAGGGCCGGCTCCGGGACGAAATCGAACTGGGCGATCATGTCCTCGAGCACGAACTGTTGCTGGGACAGGGCCCAGTTCATAGCCATCGCTGCGGGGCCCTCGAAGCGGGGCCCCATCAGACCCGTCGGCCGAAATGCGGTCAGCGCCTTGCGCTCAGGCAGGGCGTAGGTCGCGGGGCGCGGTGTCAGACGTGCCTGGGCCATGGCGATCTCGTCGCGGAAGAAGGGCGACAGGGCGATGTCGGTCAGTCGCTTCATCAGTTGGGTGAGCTGGCCGGAAAGGGCCGCGCCGCCGCCGGCGCCAGCGGGCGGCAACCAGGCCCGGAAGGACGGGTCCTGCATCGCCGCCTGCTCCAGAAGCGGGAACAGGATCCGGCCATACAGCGGCGCGACCGACAGGGTCAGATGCAGCGACGCGCCTTCGGTCGCCAGGGCGTCGTGATACCAGCCGCGCGGCAGGTAGAGGACGTCGCCCGGCCGCATCCGGACCTCCTGCATCAGAGGCCCGCGCGTGGCTGCATAGAAGTCGCGAGGGTCGGGGTGGGGCGGCGGCTCGACCGGATCGTCGGCGCGATTGGCATAGAGCCGCCAAACCTTCTCGCCTTCGGTCTGGATCGCGAAGACGTCGTGCAGGTCGTAGTGGGTCCGGAAGGCCTGGATCCCGCCGAAGGAACAATAGGCGTTGGCCGCGACCAGACCGGCGAAGGTCTGACTGAGCGCGTCGCACAGTTCGGCGATCGCAGGAGTCAGACGCTGGACGTCGTTGGCGACCAGACTGGCGCCGCCGGCCAGATGGACCTCGATTTTGGCGGGGGAGGGCCGCATCATCTTAACGGACTGGGTATCGACCAGGACGCAATACTGCTCGGGGGGAATCGGCTCGCCGTCGCGCACCATGCGCAGGGTCGCGGCCGTCCAGATCGAGGTCTGGGACAACAGGCGGTTGAAGGTCGTCCAGTCGAGGATCGATCGCTTGGATGCGTCATCACCGGCGGGGATGTGGATGGGTCGTGCGCGCGCGCCGCCGAAGAAGGTGTCGACGGGTACGGGGCTGAGTAGCTGTTCGAGATCGCGCATCACGGGTTCGCCAGGGAACATGCCGCGAACGCTAGGGTCCGAACCGCCGTTTGTCGATTGGACCGGACGCGGGCGACGACGGTCGGGTTCAAAGCCGGGCCAGGGCGCCCGTGCGGACGGCGGCGTCGATCATGGCGCGGAGGTCCGCCTCGGGCACGAAGTCGAACTGGGCGATCATGTCCTCCAGCGCGAGGCGCGGCTGGTCCATGGCCCAGTCGAGGGCGACGGCTGCGGGGCCCGTGACGGCGGGGGCGGGACCTGGGCCCCGACCGTAGAGCGTCAGGGTCGGGCGGTTCGGCAGGACGTAGCCTGGTTCGCGCGGGATCAGCCGTTCCTGGGCCATGGCGATCTCGTCGGCGAAAAGGTCGCTGGAGGCGAGGGCGGACAGACGGCGGCCCATGTCGGCGAGCTGGGCTTTCAGCACTGGCCCGCCGGCGGGCCGCAGGAAGTGGCGGAAGGTGGCGTCGTCCTGTGTCAGCCGCTTCAGGACGTCGAAGACGGTGCGCCCGTCTGCCGGGGTGATCGAATAGGTGACGTGCAGCGAGGCGCCCTCGGTCGCCAGTGCGTCGTGATACCAGCCGCGCGGAAGATACAGGACGTCGCCGGGTCGCATCCGAACCTGGGTCATGACCGGGCCCCGGTTCGCAGCCAGCCAGGCGCGGGTCTCTTCGGAGTCGATCGGGAAGGTCGTCGGGGCGTCGGCGCGGTTGGAATAGAGGGTCCAGACCTTCTCGCCCTCGCACTGGACGGCGAAGACGTGATGCAGGTCGAAATGGGTTCCGAAGGCCTGCACGCCGCCGAAAGAGCAGTAGAGGTTGGCGCTGACCTGGCCGGCGAAGGCGCGGCCAAGGGCGGGCGTCAGGGCGCGGATCGATGGGACCAGATCCTGCACCTCATCCAGCACCAGGCTGGAGCCCTGGGCCAGCAGGACTTTCACCTTGGCGGGCGAGGGCCGGTTAGCCACGCCCGATCCGGTCGCGGCGTCGTGGCAGTACCGGGGCGGCGGGACCCGCTGGCCGTTGTACAGGACCTTCAGGCTGTGGGCCGTCCAGATCGAGGTCTGGTCCAGCAGGGCGTTGAACCGGGCCCAGTCCAGCAGGGCGTGCTTCGGCGCGCCGGGCGCGGCCGGGATATGCAGCGGTTTCCGGTCGTCATAGTCGGCGTGGAACACCGAAGGCGTGATCGGGGCCAGAAGATCGTCCAGACTGAGCATGGCCGGACGCTAGGGTTCGGCTCGCCGTTTGTCGACTGGACCGGAATGCCCCTGACACCTGAACAACTGGCCGTCGCGCGCGAGGAACTGGTCCGCATCGACCCGGCTCTGGCCCGCGCCCACGCCCAGACGCCATCGTTCGACTGGAGGGTCGGGGACAGGGGGTTTCCCGGCCTGTTCCGGATGATCGTGGATCAGCAGGTGTCGCTGGCATCGGCCGCCTCGGTCTGGGCGCGGCTGCAGGCGGGGCTGGGAGAGATCACGCCTGCGAACCTGTTGGCCCACGACCTCGACAGCCTGCGCGGCATGGGTCTGTCGCGTCAGAAGGCGACCTATGGCCAGGGCATCGCCCGGGCCCAGCTGGATGGGACGGTCGATCTGGAGCACCTGTCGACGCTCGACGACGAGGCGGCGATCGCGGCGCTGGTGTCGCTGAAGGGCGTTGGCCTGTGGACGGCGGAAGCCTATCTGCTGATCTGCGACGGGCGGCTGGATGTCTTTCCCGGCGGCGACATCGCCTTGCAGGAGGCGATCAAGTGGGCCGACGGGCTGGAGCATCGGCCGGACACGAGGGCGGCCTATGCTCGCGCGGAGATGTGGCGGCCGCACCGGGGCGTGGCGGTTCATCTGCTCTGGGCCTGGTACGTCGGGGTGAAGAAGGGACAGATCGTGTTAGACCATGCCCTCAAGTAGACGAGCGCCGCGCGCGAGACGGTAGGGAATCAAGAAAGCCGTGAACGCACTGGTCGATCCCAACATTCTGAGCCCCGCGCTCGCCCATCCGGAAACGGTGCTGGGCGCGCTCGATTTCGCCGGCGTCGCCGTGTTTGCCGCGACGGGCGCGCTGGCTGCGGCGCGCGAAAAGCACGACCTGGTCACCTTCGCCTTCTTCGGCGCCATCACCGGCGTGGGCGGCGGAACCCTGCGAGACTTGCTGATCGATGCCCCGGTCTTCTGGGTCCAGGACTGGCGCTACATCGCGGTCTGTCTGGCGGCCGCTCTGGCGGTGTGGCTGGTCGGGGCGGGGGCCTGGCGGTTTCGAGCGCTGCTGTGGCTCGATGCGATCGGGCTCGGGGCTTACGGCGTACTCGGCGCGGCGAAGGCGGAAGCATTCGGCGTGCCGCCCCTGATCTGCATCGTCATGGGAGCGCTGACGGCCTGTTTCGGCGGTATCGTGCGCGACATTCTGGCGGGGCAGCCGTCGATCCTGCTGCGGCGGGAGATCACCATTTCGGCGGCGCTGCTGGCGGCGACCCTCTATGTCGTGGCGCGCCAGCTGGGTCTGGACCACTGGCCGGCCGCCTTGATCGCGGCCCCGGCCGGTTTCGGTCTCCGGGCGGGGGCCCTGGCCTGGGGCTGGAGCCTGCCGGCCTTCCCCGGCGGCCTCGTCAAAAAAGGTACGTCATGAAACCGCTGCACGCCCGTCATGGCGGTGCGCACGAATCACGGATAGGCTGACCCCACTAGAGAGAAGGAGAGACGTCTTCAGTCCGATTTCCTCGATTTCCGGCGTGAGCGGGAGGGTCTGATGCAGGTCCTTCACAAGCCGCCTTCCGGCTTTCCGGCCCTGGTGCTGAACGCCGATTTCCGCCCGTTGTCCTATTACCCACTGTCGCTCTGGCCGTGGGAAGAGGCGGTGAAGGCGGTCTATCAAGAGCGCGTGGATGTAGTGTCCGTCTATGACCGGGTCGTGCGCAGTCCGTCGATGGAGATGCAGATCCCCAGCGTGATCGCGCTGAAGAGCTATGTCGACCAGAACCGCAGCCCGGCCTTCACTCGCTTCAACGTCTTCCTGCGCGACGGCTTCACCTGCCAGTATTGCGGCGACACGGCCGAGCTGACGTTCGACCATGTCATCCCGCGCAGCCGCGGCGGGCGCACGACGTGGGAGAACATCGTCGCCGCCTGTTCGCCCTGTAACCTGAAGAAAGGCGGGCGGACGCCGCAACAGGCGCACATGCCGATCCGCCGCGCGCCGCACCGGCCCAACGCCTTCCAGCTGCAGGACGCGGGACGGCGGTTCCCGCCGCACTACCTGCACCAGAGCTGGCTCGACTACCTCTACTGGGACATCGAGCTGGAGCCCTAGGGTTCATTCTGGTTGCCCGAGGGTGCTCAAACGCCCCTGGTCGCCGGCATCAGATGGCTGGGCCTGTCGGCCCGGCCATCTGATGGTGGTCGTTCTCGCCAGGGGCAGAGTCGGCGGGGGACACCCCGCAACGCTAGAAGTCCCCCGGTGGACAGCTGCTAGAAGTAGAAGCGCACGCTCGCGCTGACGGTTCGGCCGGGCAGCGTCTGGGCGAGAACCACGCCGGCCGCCGGCAGAGTGTCTGCGGACACGTCGGTGATCGCCATTTCGTCGAACAGATTGCTGGCGTTCAGTGACAGAACGACCCGGTCGATCGGCCGCACCTGCAAGAAGGCGTTCACAGTCGCGTAGGCCGGCAGTTTGAGCTGGTTCTGATCCTGGGTGAAGCTTTCGGTGGTGCCGACGATGCTCGCGCCGACCGTGAACAGATTCGTCTCATACTGAGGCATCAACTGGAAGATCACGTCAGCCTGGCGACGCGGCGAGTTGCCGACCAGAGCCGGGTCTTCGGCTTCGGTGATCTCGGCGCTGGTGACGGTCGCGCCGGCCGCGAGACTGAAGGAACCGTGCCGGATCCCGCCCTCGAACTCGGCGCCCAGCGCTTGATAACCCCGCGTGACGAGGAGCAGTTGAGTGACGCCGTTGGCGCCCGGCCGGATCTGTTGGTTGGTCTCGTTGACCTCTGCCCAGAAGCCGGTGACGTTCCCGAACAAGCCGTCCGTCCTGTACTTCAGGCCGATTTCGGCCTGCTTCACCGGATCGTAGGCGGCGCCGGTCTGCACCAGGTCGCCCGTGACCGAACTGATCGCCGGTGACCGGAGGATCTTGTCGGCCGCCGCGCGGCCGCCGCTGCTGTAGCGCGCGAAGGTCGAGAAGGACTCGGAGATGCGATAGTTCACGCTGGCAGAGTACGATGTGTAGTCATAGCTGTAGTCCACCGGCGTGGCGCTGCCGGCCGGGGCGAAGGCGAAGGTGCGTTCCGCGTCGGTGATCACGCCGTTGTTGTCGACGTCGATGGTCCGCACGTCGGTGGCGCCATTGGCGGCGGTGAAGCCGCTGACGTCGCCGCTATCGAAGCGAACAGAGCCGCCGACTGCGATCTTCCCATGACGGTAGTTGAACGAGCCGTAGGGCGCCGTCACGCTGTAACGGACATCGGTTCGGTTGTTCGAACCGGCGCCGGCGGGTCCGAAGAAGTTGAACACCCCGTCCTGGGTGCGACGCGTCTGGTTGGTGTTGACGATGTCGATCAACGCGGTGTCACCGCCACCGACGACGTCCTGGAAGAAGGGAATGTAACGCCGGTCGTACACGAGGTCCTGCTCGGCGTTGTAAAGACCCGCAGTGGTCGTCAGCTGGCCGCCGCCGATGTCCCAGACGCGGCTGGCGCGCAGATCGTTGGTGAAGTTGTCGAGGCTGTGAACGTCGGTGTTGACCAGGGTCGAGAAGGTGACAAGGCCGTTGCCGTTCAGCGTGGCCGGATTGGTGATCGGCGCACCCCGACGCGGGCCCGTCGCATAGGCCAGGGTGCCCGGCCGTGCGCCGAATGCGAACGGGAGGACCGACGCGGGAACGATGGCAAGCGCATAGTTCAGAGTTTGGTCGCCCGACTGGTCAGAGTACCGCATATGCTCCTGGATCGTCCAACCCGCGACGTCGAACCGGGTCTGGAAGCCCAGCGAGCGGACCACGGCGTGGTTGCCGTCCTGAAGGTTCGCCTGGGTCAGATTGTTGTCGCCGTCGAGCAGCGGGAAGGTCGAGATATTGCGCGACGTCAGGGTGTCGTCCTGGATCGAAAAATTCGCGACGTCCGAATAGTCAGGATCGTCGTTCGTCCCCGAGACACGCAACGGCGCGGGCCCGTACCCGATCACCGTATCGTCCAGGAACTTGCCCTCCAGACGGAAGAAGCCCCCTTCGAAATCCTGGGTCAGGTTGAATTTCAGCTGGCCGCCGTGGTTGCCGTCGAAACCGGACTCGCGAGGACCTTCGCCTTCACGGTAGAAGCCGCCGACATTGAACCGCAAGGTGTCGGTCAGGTGGCCGCCGTAGTTGAAGTCGGCGCGCGAGCTATCGTAGTCCAGACCGGTCGAAACCTGGAACGATCCGCCTTCGACCTCACCCGTTTGGGAGATGAGGTTGATCACCCCGCCTGGCGCATTGGAAGCGAAGGTCGAGGCGGACCCGCCCCGGATCGACTCGATCTGGCCGACATTGAAATCATAGCGGATAAAGTAATCCGACGTCAGCGCCAAGATGTCCCCGAACTCAAGAACGGGCAGACCGTCTTCCTGGAACTGAAGATACTTTGCGCCGCTACCGACCATCGGCAAACCGCGGATGGTATAGTTGCCGTTGACGTCACCGCCCGAGGCTTCAGCACGGATGCCAGGGATAGTGCGGAACAGCTCGCTGATGGACGCAGCGCCGATCTTGGAAATCTCAACGTCATTCATGGAACTGGTCGAGGTGGCGCTGTCTAGCCGATCTCTGGCGCGGGCCACCCCGGTGACCACGACATCGTCGCTCACACGCGTGCGGCTGGCTTCCCAGGCGGTCTGCCGAGCCGGGTCTTGCTCTGTCTGGGCATGAGACGGCGCACCGAGAAGGAGGGGCGCGAGCGCAGCGGTGAGATACAGGGGTTTCAAATGAGTCTCCAAGGATGGGTTTTCATTTGAATTGTGCTTGAAACGAGTATTATTGGTTAAGCGCTGAAAGAATATCTGATCCGAACAACAGCTTAAATCTAACATCTGGCCAGACTTATAAGTATTGATACGTAGTCCGGACTAAGTAAACATACCTATGCAGACGTGCGTTCCCTGGCAATTTCTGGCGTCGTCCAGCCACCGACCTGGAGCCTGAAGACGGCCAGCAAAAGTCGATCAAGGCCCTGTGGGCATGGCGCCGTTGCCAGCATGGATCGGACCACCCGGCAGGCCGATCCTGGACACCACACGCGTCAGCATCTCGCCAGTCTCGCCGAAGCGGTCGACACCGAGTTTGACTTCCCCGGACGACTTGACGATCAACTCGTTGATATCCCTGGCGGCGTCCCCGGGGCGCTTGTCCAGTTCACGGACTTCGCCGGCGACGACGGCGAAACCCCGGCCGGTTTCGCCAGCGCGAGCGGCCTCGACCAACACCTTGGGGTGGGAACGTATTCACGAGACCCTGGTCGACGTCGACTTCAACATCTCCGAGGCGGCCCGATGCCTTGGGGGGCATCGGCGAACCCATGCGCGGAAGCGGCAGAAGCGAAGAGTGACCAGAGATCCGACGAGCTTGCCTGGCATACGTCCAACAGTGACAGACGGACTTTTGGTCAGCGGGTCGTCCGTTCGGACCTTACACCACCCATCAGTGTGAGCAGTCGAGTTCAGACATCGATCTGCATTGATGTCGGCGCCGGGTCAGAAAACCGCTGCCTGGCCGAAGGCCAGGCAGCGGGAAGCGCACGGGTTCGGCGGGGACCGATCCAACCTTGCGGACAAGGTCAGATCGGAATGCGCCAGATTTCAGTTCCGGGTCGCGGGTCTCGGGTCAGAAGTAGAACCGGACCGCTGCACTGATGTTACGACCCGGCAGCGTCTGGGCGAACAGGAAGCCCGACGCGGGCATCGTGGCGGCCGAGACTTCCGTGATCGCCATGGTGTCGAACAGGTTGTTGGCATTCAGGGACACGACGACCCGGTCGATCGGACGGACCTGCAGGAAGGCGTTCACCGTGGTGTAGCCCGGCATTCTCAGCCGGTTCGTATCCTGGGTGTAGCTGCTGGTCGTCCCGACGACGCTGGCCCCGATTGTGAACAGGTCGGTGTCGTACTGTGGCATCAGTTGGAAGATCACTTTGGGCTGACGGCGCGGAATACCACCGACCAGGGTGGCGTCTTCCGCCTCGAGGATTTCAGCCTCGGTCGCGGTCGCGCCGGCGGTCAGGCTGAACGGACCCCGGCGGATGCCGCCTTCGAACTCGGCGCCGTAGGCGGAGTAACCGCGCGTCACCAGCACGATCGTGGTGGCCCCGGTCGCATCGGGCTTGATCTGGGTGTTCGTCTCGCTGACCTCGGCCCAGAAGCCGGTCAGGTTGGCGAACAGACCGCCCGAACGGAACTTGAAGCCGCCTTCCGCCTGGGTGACGGGGTCGTAGGACGAACTGTCGTTGACGAGGCCACCGGCGGGATTCAGGGCTGCGGTGCCGACAATCTTGTCCGCGGCGGCCCGTCCGCCCTCGCTGTAACGCGCAAACGTCGAGAGCGACTGGGAGATGCGGTAGTTGGCGCTGATCGAATAGGACACGTAGTCGTAGTCGTAGTCGACCGGCGCGGCCCGGGGTGTCGTCGAGAATCTCTGCTCGAGGGTGGAGATCACACCGTCGCCGTTGGCATCAATGGCCCGGACGTCGGTGGTCAGACCGTTGTAGAAGAAGCCTTCGGCCTTGCCGGTCTCAAGGCGCACCGAAGCGCCGACCGCCAGTTTACCCTGGCGATAGTTCATCGAGGCATAGGGCGCGAAGATGTCGTAGGTGACCTCGTTTTCCTGGCTGGAGTTGGCGCCCCCGATCCCGGAGAAGGCACTGACTCCGCCCTGGGTTCTCGGGGTGCCGTTCAGGTTGACGATGTCGATCGGCGCAACATTGCCGCCGCCGACGACGTCCGAGAGATACGGCATGTACTGGCGATCAAAGTCGACGTCCTGACGGGCGTTATAGATGCCGAAGGTGCCGGTCAGCTCGCCGCTGGCCACGTTCCACACGCGGCTGGCGCGAATGTCACTGGCGAAGTTGTTCAGGCTCTGGATGTCGCGGTTCGCCACGATATTGGACGACACCAGACCGTTGCCGTTCAGGCCAGTCAGGTTGGTGATGGTCTGGCCGGTCTGCGGGCCGGCGGCATAGACGAGACGGCCCGGCACGGCCCCCGTCGCCGCAGTCGCCGGCAGGATCGCCAGCGGATAGTTGGTCCGGATGCTGCCCGAGTGCTCCGAATACCGCATATGCTGCGCGATGTTCCAGCCGAGAACATTGAACCGGCTCTGGAACCCGATGGACCGCGCCTGCACATGGGTGCCGTCCTGCGGCCGGCTGCGCGTCAGCTCATTGTCGCCGTTCAGATAGGGCAACACCACGGACGCATTGGAGTACAGCGTGCTGGTGGTGACCGGGAAGTTGTTGATGCTCGAGTAGTTCGGATCGTCGTTCGTACCCGACACCGCCAACGGCACGATCGCATACTGCGTGTAGGTATCGTCCAGCCACTTGCCTTCGAGGCGCAGGAAGCCGCCGTCGAATTCCTTGGTGACGTTGAACTTGATCTGACCGCCACCATTGCCGTTGAAGCCGGTGTCACGCAGCCCCTCGCCTTCGCGGTAGAAGCCGCCGATATGATACCGCAGGGTGTCACTCAGGTGACCACCGGCCGAAAAGTCCGCGCGATAGGTCTCATAGTTCAGACCGGTCGAGAACTGGACCGAACCCCCTTCGACCTCACCGGTGTTGGAGATCAGGTTGATCACACCGCCAGGCGCGTTGGAGGCGAAGGTCGACGAGGATCCGCCGCGGATCGACTCGATCTGACCGACGTTGAAGTCGGCGCGCAGGAAAATGTCCGGCGTCAGCGACAGGATGTCGCCGAACTGAAGGACGGGCAGACCGTCTTCCTGCAGCTGCAGATACTTGGCGCCGCCACCAACCAGGGGCAGGCCGCGAACGGTATAGCTGCCGTTGCCTTCGCCGGCGCCGGCCTCGGCGCGAATGCCCGGCACGGTGCGCAGCAGATCACTCAGCGACGTCGGATTGATCTTGACGATCTCGCTGGTGCTGATCGAGCTGGTCGAGGTGGCGCTGTCCAGACGGTCCCGTGCCCGCGCAACGCCCGTTGCGACCATGTCGTCATTGGCCCGAACACGGCTGGCCTCCCAGGCCGTCGGCCGGGCTTCAGGCTGCGTCGTCTGGGCGTGAGACGGCAGCGCAAAAAGAAGGGGCGCCAGCGCGGCGGTGAGATACAGGGATTTCAAGAGAACCTCCGGAATGGGTATTTCAGTTCATCTATACAAGAAACGATTATTTTTGGTTAAGTGAAAACAGAATAGAGACTTGCCATAAAAGTCTAAATGTTAGAATTTCAGCATCGCCTAAGTATAGATACGTATTCCAGGCTAAGTAGAAATACCTACAGGCGCCGCCATGCGCAGGCCACCCTCCGGGCCGGCGCGATCTGCGGCGGACCAGCGGGCGGCGCTCGTCCGGAGCCAGCGCGCGCATGCGCCAGCCGGAACTGCAGGCACGGGTGGATCGTAGAGATTTTTGCAGCCGGACGACGTCGCTAGAAGCGGCGGCGGCTACGGGCTTCTGACGTCGGGAGCCACGGTCGGCGCATACGCCGCGCCGTGGGCATCCCGACTAGAATTCCTGCCAGTCGTCCTCAAGCACATCCGCTTTCAGGGCCAGAGCGCCGACCGTTCGCGGCGCTTCGCGCAGCGGCCTAGAGAAGGATGGCGCAGCGGCTCGTTCGCGCGGGACTGGCGTTGCTTTGGCGGCCTCCGTGCGGGTCGAATTGAGGCGGAAGCGAGCGACCAGTGTCGCCAGCTCGTCGGCTTCGGTCGCCAGAATCCGTGCGGCCGCAGTGGCTTCTTCGGCCATCGCCGCGTTCTGCTGGGTGGTCCGATCCATGCTGGCAACGGCGCCGTTGACCTGCTTCATGCTTTCCGCCTGGACCTGAGCCCCGTGGGCGATATCGACGACGAGAGCGTTGGCGTCGCCAATCTTGGATACCACTCGCGCCAGCATTTCGCCGGTCTCGCCGACACGGTCGACGCCGAGCTTAACTTCCTCGGACGACTTGACGATCAGCTGTTTGATCTCCTTGGCGGCGTCCACGGTGCGCTTGGCCAGTTCGCGCACTTCGCCGGCGACGACGGCGAAGCCTCTGCCCGTTTCGCCGGCGCGCGCGGCCTCGACCCCGGCGTTGAGCGCCAGAAGGTTGGTCTGCAGGGCGATGCCGTCGATCATGGTGATGATCTCGCTGATCTCCTGCGATCCGACCTTGATCGCATCCATTGCGGAGATCGCCTGATCCACGATGGCGCGCCCATCGGTCGCGTCCCCGTTGGCCATGGTAATCGCGTTACGGGCGTCGGCGGCGCTCCGGGCCGTGCCTCCCACCATGTCCGTGACCTGATTGGTCGTCGTCGTCGTGTCCTGCAGGGTGGAGGCTTGCTCCTCTGTCCGTTGCGACAGATGTTCCGACGCCGAGCAGATCTGGGTCGCGCCGAGCCGGACGCTTTGCGCCGAACCGGCGACGCCGGCGAGGCTTTCCTCCAGCCCCTGGACGGCGACGTTGAACGCCGTGCGCAGACGCTCGTACTCCGGCGCAAACGGCGTGCTGATGACATGGGTAAGGTCCCCGGCCGCAAGCGCTTCGAGCGCGGTATCCAGAGCCTCGACCACCTCTCTCTGCGCGGTATCCGCTTCAGCCTTGTCGCGTTCCGCCGCTGTTTTGGCCAGATCTGCCAAAGACTTCGCGGCGTCCGCCTCCAGTTTGGCCAACGCTGTATCGCGGAAGACCATGACGGCGCGAGCCATGTCGCCCAGCTCATCGGCGCGGTCGGCGTCCACGACGATCTCATTGTCGCCGTTGGCCAGTTGCCCCATGGCGGATGTCAGCGTCGTTATGGGTCGCGCGATCATTCGACTCAGCATCGCCGACAGGAACATCGCGATGCCGATCAAGGCGATGCCGCCGACGATCAGAGCGACGATGGCCGTGAGGATGGCGGCCTGTTGCCGCTCCAGGTTGGCGGCGGTCAACGTCGCTTCGCCCTCGCGAAGCTCCCGTAACGGCAGCACCGCGTCGCTCACCAGGACCAGTTTGCCGGCGTCTCGAACCGCCTGCGCTGCCGCTTCGCGCTGTCCCGCACGCACCAGGGCGATCAAGCGATCGCCCCAATCCGCGCGCCAGGCCACGGTGGCGACGCGCGATTTCTCTACCAGCGCCAGCTTGTCCGCGTCCGAAAGCAGTGCGTTCAGTTCGACAACGACGCGATCATATTCCTCTTGGCCCTCGTAGTAGGATTTGAGGTAGGTTTCGTCGCCGGTCACCAGGAATCCGCGGAACTGGCTGTTCTGACGCAGAATGGAAGTCTCCAGAGACATCGCATGAGCTTCGATCGTGCGGGTCAGATTGTTGCTGTTGATGGACGCGCGGATCATCATGATCGTGCCGAAGAACACCGCCATCATGATGGCGGCGGACACACAGACCAGAACGAAAGAAAGGCTTAACTTTCGCGGGATCTTCATTGTCGACATCATGTTGATCATAGTCTCGCGCTCACTTGCTTATCTCGAGAATACGTCACGAAAGGCGTGCAACAATGAAAAGCCATGGAGGTAGACAGCCTCGTGAATCTGGACAGGCATCTATTCACTCGACGCCCCTCCCGCTGTTAGGCGACCGCCGCTGAATAGATGGTTAAGCTCGGATAGGGGATATCCCTACCCCGTCGCCTGAAAAGATCGGGCGGGTCTATGGCGCGTTCATGGGGTGTTAAGGCGACCTCTCTACCCAAGCGAGGAAATGAAGGCGTCTGGCGTTCATTGGGTCGGACCGAACGACGTGCACCGATCCCAAGACAATACTTGCAGCTTAGAGTTCTGTTCAGTCGAGGTACGGGTGTATGCGGTTGGTGATTGAATGATTGGCCTCGCCGCCGTCTCTCCCGAGCATGAGCTCTCGCGGCAGGCCGATCGCTGCCGGGCGTTGGGATCGCCTTTCATCGCCGACATTCTGGAAGCCGCCGACAGGCAGCTGTTCCTCGCGCCGCTGACCGAGGCCGCGATTCGCAACTGGCCGGGCGACCCCGCTGCCGCCGCCGTCGGGCTGCGGGTCAACGGAGCGCTTCACGCACTCGCGCGACGCGGATCTCCCCAGTCTCTGGCCGCGCTATACCGACGCGAGCACGAAGACTTCGACGGCGCCGTCGCTGTCGCCCTCTCGCGATCCGACCAGTTCATCGCCGACTGGATCCGGCATCCCACCCAGACGAATGAGGTCGCCCGGGCCGGGGCCATTATGTCTGCGCTGATGGCCGCTCCGCTGACGCAGCCCATGCCGTTCGACTTGCTGGAGCTTGGCTCAAGTTGCGGTCTGAACTTGAATCTCGATCGCTACGACTACCGACTTGGGTCGGTTTGTGCGGGTGATCCGCTGTCTCAGGTGAAAGTCGCGCCAGACTGGTGGGGACCGCCGCCACCCGTTCGCCCGGTGTCGATCGCGACCGCGCGGGGGGTCGATCTCCAGCCGCTTCGCGCGTCCGACGCCGTAGACCGCGAACGGCTGATGTCATTCGTCTGGGCGGATCAGCCGACGCGATCGGAGCGCCTCGCGCAGGCACTGAAAATCGCCATAGTGCAGCCACCCCGCGTCGATCAGGGACATGCAGCGGCCTGGTTGGCGGAACGGCTCGCGGAACCCCAGCCGACAGGTCACTGTCGGGCCGTCGTACACACCATGGTTCTGCAATATCTGGACGCTGACGAGCGCCAACATCTCTCCACGATGATGGCGAACGCAGGTGACAAGGCTTCGCCAGACCGGCCACTTATCTGGATCCAATTCGAATGGACGCCGGATCGGCAAACTGTGGAACTGCGGCTGACTTCGTGGCCGACTGGCCGCAGCGACGTGCTGGCCACATGCCATCCATACGGAGACTGGCTGAGATGGCGCGGCGCGGCGTCGATGGGTTCATTCAGTGAACGCGCTACGCAGTTTTCGCCGGCCGACAGGGCGTCCGGGGATTTCGAACCTCTGCCGTCGAAGATGGCCAGTGCCTAGAGACGCTAAAGCGGGAGGTGGGTTGGACCGATCGCCGCAACGCATCCGGCAAGGATTTCGACTGGAATCGTAGCGTAACGTTTTTCGGGTCGGCAGGGCGAAGGCTTGGCCGAGGCCAACCGCGAGCGGAGCCTCCACAGAGCGAACGGCGACCGGCCCATTGTTGCAGTAATGAACGATTCCGTCAGCCGAACAGGCCATTCGCCCCGTCCCAAGCCAGCTTGACGCCGACGGCAGCCAGAACGACATAGATCAGGTTGTAGAAGCCCTCCGTCGGCACCCGGCGCACCAACCACACTCCGGCCACCGTAGACACCAAAGCCAATGGCAGTAGCACTGCCGCCATGGTCAGCACCTGGGGCGTGAACTGCCCGAGCGCGACGTAGGCCGGCAGCTTCATCCAGTTTACCGCGGCGAAGAACACCGCGCTGGTCCCGATGAACATGTCGCGCGGAAGGCGGCGGGGGAGGACGTAAATCTGGAACGGCGGGGCGCCGGCATGGGCCACCTGGCTGGTGAACCCGGAGACCAGGCCACACAGGGCGCCGAACCACCGGCGGCCCGGCCCGGCCTCAATCGCCTCGGCCGTCTTGAGGGCCCGCTTGGTCCAGAGTTGCTGTAGCGAGAACGTCACCGCGATCAGGCCGATGGCCAGTTCGACCGCCGCCACCTGCACCCTGGCGGCCAGCAGCCATCCCACAAAAATTCCCACCGCCGCCGACGGCAGCATCAGGCCCACCAGCTCCTTGTCCCAGGTCTTGCGAAAGTTCCAAACGCCGATGACGTCCTGAGCCAACAGAATAGGCAGGATGATCGCGGCGGCCTCAAGCGGCGAGATGACCAAAGCCATCAGTGGCACGGCCACAACTCCAATCCCCGCGAAACCGCCCTTTGTCAGCCCCAGCAGGATCACGGCTGGTATGGCGACTGCGTAGAACAGGGGGTCGGTCAGCATTTGGGCGGTCTCTGCGGCTTGTAGCGGTTCGAAGACATGTCACTGTCGATGTACCTGCCAAGGCGATAATGAAATGTCGCGACTGGACCGGATGTGGCGGCCGGTCCTCCCTCGATCGCGTTCTCGGGACCCAATCCATCCGGGCTTCAGGCCGGGTCAAAACCCTCAACGCTCATCCGCTTGTGGGTCAAGCGACGTGGCGTCGATCAAAGCCGCCCCGACATTGCGGCGGTCAGACTCCCGTGTGGCGATCTTCATCAGCGCCGCAGCCGCGGTCGCGGCCTTTTGCTCGCTCCCGCCTCCTGTACCGAGACATCGATCTCGAACCCTGGAGGGGCGCCACTATCCTGCGCCGGTTGACCTGCTAGAGGACAACACCCGATCCGGAACGGCCGCCCGTGCGCGGCGTTGTCGGCTCATCCCTCAGATCAGGTCGTCCATGAAAATCCGCGTCCGCGCCGAACTCGTCTATCGTTTCGATCCCCCGACCGACGCGATCTACAAGATTCAGGTCGCGAACTGGCCGGGTCAGGACATCGTCGAAGAGCGGATGACGGTCACACCGACCCAGGATCTGCATGAAGACGAGGACACGGAGTTCGGCGCCCGCACCCTGCGCGCGCGGCTGGGCGGCGAAGTCGCCCTGACCTATGAGGCGGTGGTCGACAACGGCTCGCTGCTGGGGCTTCCGCCCGGCGTGACCCAGCACGACTGGAACGACCTTCCGGCCGAGGTGCTGACCTATCTGTGGGCCAGCCGCTATTGCCCGTCGGACCAGTTCGGCCGGTTCGTTGAGCGGCAGTTCGGCGAGACGACGGGCGGCGAGCGGGTGCTGGCGATCCTCAACTGGATCACCGAGAACATCGACTATGAGCGCGGCGTGTCAGACTCCGAGACCACAGCGGCCCGGACCTTCATCGACCGGGCGGGCGTGTGCCGCGACTTCACCCATATGGGCATCACGCTGTGCCGCGCCTCGGGCATTCCGGCGCGGGCGGTCAGCGCCTATGCGCACCAGCTGAACCCGCCCGACTTCCATGCCATCTTTGAGGTCTGGCTGTCGAACGGCTGGTGGCTGGTCGATCCGACGGGCCTGGCGCCGATCGAGGGTCTGGTGCGGATCGCCTGCGGCCGCGACGCCGCCGACATCGCCTTCCTGTCGACCCAGGGGACCTGCGAGATGGTGCGCCAGTCGATCACCGCGGAGGCGGTCGATGACGGGACCTTGAAGGCGGCCTGAACCCTATTCGCCGCAGGCGAAGACGACCGGCTCGCTGTGGGTTTCCGGGCCGAGGGTGGCACGGATCTGGATGTCGCCCAGGCAGGTCGCGTCCTTGAAAAGGAAGGCCTGGACCGAGTGGCCCTGGTCCGAGGTCAGCAGACCGTCGGTGGTCTGGCTGTGGAGCACCTCGCCATCCTCCCCGACCAGGTCAACGACCAGGGGGATGGTCACGAACCGCTCGCCGTCCTGAGAGGTGACCTTGACGCTGACCAGCACGTTGGAGGCGGCTTCCTCCGCGCTGCCTTCGCCGATGATGCTGTTCCACAGGGTGAAACCCTCGGTCAGGACGTTGTCGGACAGACGACCGGTCTATTCGTACCAGAGCCTGGCCTCGATTTTGGCGATGAACAGGCCCGTGGGGTCGGAGGCCTCGCGCTGAACGGGGTTTTCTTGAGCGCCGGCGGCGCCCGAAAGCAGGGACAGGGCGAGAGCGAGGGCGACGGCTTTCATGGCAGGGTTCCCGTGGGTCTGTTCATGGTGACGCTTAACATGGCGTGTCAGGGGGCGACCCCACGATTCATGACGCCCGCGCCCGCCACTCCTCGATGAACGCCAGCCGGCGCAACGCCTTGTTGGCTGGATCGATAACCACATGGGCGCCGGCCGGGACGGTGACCGAACCCTCGCCTGCGGTCATGGCCACGGTCTGGACCACGCCGTCAATCTCGACCTCGACCGGCATAGGGAAGGCGGCGCCATCGCCGGTGACCCAGCGCAGCGACAGGCGGTCGCCCTCGCGGATCTCGACCAGATCGGGCAGGGCGGCGTTGTAGAGATAGCCCCGGAACAACCAGCCGTAGTCCTTGCCAGTCTCGGCATTGACGATGTCGATGAATTCCCGGGTCGAGCGATACAGGGTGGTGAAATTGCCGGGTCTCGGATCGGGGCGGCCATAGACCAGGGTGGTCACCGAGCGGAAGAAGGCCTCGTCGCCGATCAGCAGGCGCAGGGTATGGGCGAACAGGGCGCCCTTGAAATAGATGTCGTTGCCGGGGCCGTCGGAGACCTCGGCGTCCGTCTTGTGCGAGCCCGAGACGACCGGGAAGCGATTGACCAGATCCTGCTGCATCTTCGCCAGCTCGGTCTGCATGTAGCGATCGCCGTGCAGCCAGCGGCCGTAGAGCGGCTGCATGTAGGAGCCGAGCCCCTCGTGCAGCCACAGGTCGTCGGCGTCGATGTTGGTCATCTGGTTGCCGAACCATTCGTGGGCCAGCTCGTGCTGCAGCAGCCAGTCGTAGCCCTTGCCGTCCAGCCGATAGCCGTTGCCGTAGGCGTTGATCGTCTGGTGTTCCATGCCCAGGTGCGGCGTCTCCACTACTCCCATCTTCTCGTCGCCGAACGGGAAGGGGCCGACGGTCGCCTCGTAAAAGTCGAGCATCCGCGGGAATTCGGCGAACAGGGCGGCGACCCGTTCCGGATCGTCGGACTTCAGATGCCAGAAGGACATCGGGAAGCTGTTCCCGAACCGGCTGTGGTAGGTGGCGGTCAGCTCTTCATAGGGGCCGATGTTCAGGGCGATGGCGTAGGTGTTTGGATTGGCGGCGGTCCAGTTCCAGGTCGTCCAGCCGTCGCCGTGGTCCTCGCGGCCCAGGAAGCGGCCGTTGGACGGCGCTGACAGGCCCGTCGGCACGGTGATGTGCAGATTGACCCGGCCGGGCTCGTTCAGCGGATGGTCAATGCAGGGCCAGAAGATGTCGCAGCCTTCGCCCTGCACCGCCGTTGCGATCCAGGGTTCGCCGGTCGGCGTCGTCGACCAGACGAAACCGCCGGACCAGGGTGCGCGCGGCGCAACACGCGGCTGGCCGGAATAGGCGATGCGGATCCGGACCGACTGGCCCGGTTCGAGATCGCGGCCGAGGTGGATGGCCAGCCGGCCCTCATCATTGCGCCAGTTGTCGTCGCGATAGAGATCGACGCCGTCGACCGCGATCGAGTCGATGGAGAAGACGGTGTCGAGCTCCACCTGCATCCAATAGATCGTGCCGGTCGTCGCCGTGAAATCCAGCACCGCCACCCCCTCGATACGGCGTTGATCGGGGAAGACCTTGATCGACAGATCGGCCTGGTCGAAGCGCACGTTCGTCTGTTCGCTGGTGCGCGGCTGACCGCTCTGCAGAGTGAAGGGGGTGGACTGGCGCGGCGCCGGCGTCTGGGCCAGGGCCGGCGTGGCGGCCGCGATCAGGACGAGGACGGAGACGAGGGGTTTCAGCATGCAGGTCAGCTGGCGGAGCGGGCGAGGCGTTCGGCGGCGGCCCGCTCGCGTTCGGCCCGGTTGTACGCTTGCCAGTCGTCAATGACGTCGAGCTGACGCAGCAGCTTGTTCTGGGGATCGATCAGCACAGTCGCGCCAACCGGGACGGTGATCGTCGTGCTTCCGCCCGGCATGGGTACGATGCGGGCTTCGCCGTCGATCTCGATGTCGACCGGCAAGGGGAAGTCGCCGCCGCCGTCGGTGGTCCAGGCCAGAGTCAGCTGATCGCCTTCGCGCGTCCGGGTCAGGACCGGCAGAGCCGCCTGGTACAGATAGGCGTCGAAGAACCAGTCATAGTTCTGACCGGTCACTGCGTTGACGATGGCGTTCATCTCGCGCGTCGAACTGATCTGTGGCGTGAAGTTGCCGGGGCGCGGGTCGGGGCGGCCGTACACCAGACGCCGGATGACCTCGTAGAAGTCGTCGTCGCCAATCGTCATCCGCAAAGTGTGGGCGATCAGAGAGCCCTTGGAATAGATGTCGCCGCCGGGACCTTCCGAGCCGCCATAGACCTGGTTGACCGTCCGGTTCGTCCCCGAGACGACCGGGAAGGCGTTCACCAGGCCCTCGCGCTGACGCTGAAGCTCGGACTGCATGAACCGCTCGCCGTGCAGGTAGCGGGCGTAGAGCGGCTGCATGTAAGAGCCCAGCCCCTCGTGTAGCCACATGTCGTCGGCATTGCGGTTGGTCAGCTGGTTGGCGAACCACTCGTGCGCGAACTCGTGCTGCAGCAGAGTGTCGTAGCCGCGAGTCTCGATCTTGTAGCCATTGCCGTAGGCGTTGATCGTCTGGTGCTCCATCCCGAGGTAGGGCGTCTCGACCACCCCCATCTTGGAGTCGCCGAACGGGTAGGGGCCGATGGTCGATTCGAAGAAGTCGAGCATGGGGGCGAACTCGGCGAACAGGCGCTGGACCTTGGCCGGGTCGTCGGACCGCAGATGCCAGTAGTGCATCGGAATCGTGTTGCCGAACCGGCTGGCGTAGCTCGCCGTGACCTCTTCATAGGGGCCGACGTTGATCATTCCGGCGTAGATGTTCGGATTGGCGATGCTCCAGCTCCAGGTCTTCGTCCCGTCAGCGTTCGCGGTCATGCCCTTGAACACACCGGGTCCCGGGGCCGAGACATTGCCGGGCGTGGTGATGTGCATGTCGAGCTGGCCGGGCTCGGCGTTGGAGTTGTCGATACAGGGCCAGACCAGGTCGCAGCCGTTCAGCTGGACCGCCGTGCCGATCCAGGGCTCACCCGTGGGTGCGGTCGACCAGACCCAGCCGCCGTTCCACGGCGCGCGCGGAGCGACGCGAGGGACGCCGGCATAGGTGATGGTCAGGGTCGGGGTGACGCCGGTCGCCAGACCCGCCGGAACCTCGACCGTCACGCGCCCCTCGGGGTTGGACCAGCGGTCGGCGGGCACCACCTCGCCGTCCAGCCGGATCTCGGAGATCGTGAACAGGGTGTCGAGTTCGACCGCCAGACGCTGGATCGGGGCGAGCACTGTGAAGTCGAGGACGGCGACGCCCTCGATGGCCTTCTGCTCGGGCAGGACCTTGATCGAAACATCGGCCTTGTCGAAGCGGACGGCCTCCTGCTCCGGGGTGCGCGGATTGTCGGTTTCGAGGGTGAAGGCGGTCGGCTGACGGGCCGGGGCGTCCTGGGCCATCGCCGATGCGGCGGTCGCCATCAGCGCCAGCGCGCTGGTCATCGCCACGGCACGTCCAAAAGTTACCGGCATAACCAAGCCCCATCCTGTTGACAGCGGGACGGTAGGCGATGGGCTCGCTCCGGCAAATGAACTCCCTGTAATCTTAGAGGTCGAGTCCGCGCGTCTTCTGCTGTGCCCTCGTCGCCCGCCGCGCCCAGGCCTTGTCGATCTGCTCCCGCAGCCGGCCGTCATCGGCGGCTTCGTAGCGAACCAGAACCGCGGGCCAGCCCTCAAAATGCGGCGTCTTGAAATAGGTCTGCGGTTCGGTCTCCATCAACAGGTCGATGTCGCCATGGTCCAGCGACAGGGAGACGGCCTCGGGCAGGCGGGTATCGTTGATCAGCAGCTTGCCCCGTAGCCGCACGCAGCGGACCCCGTGCAATGTCGATTCCTCGACGTCGGGCAGGGACAGGGCGTAAGCGTACATCTCGTCGCGGGTCATCGGGCGAGTGTGCCGCCACCGCGGCCAAAGAAAAAGGCCGGTGTTTCCACCGGCCTCGTTCAAACTCATTGTCCGTCAGGAATCAGGCGGCGGCTTGTTCAGCCAGCTTGGCCTTGATCTGACGCTTGATACGCTGCGCGGTGATCGACAGCTGCTCGTCCTTGGCCTTGACGATGAAGGGGTCCAGGCCGCCCTTGAAGTCGAGGGTGCGCAGCGCGGCGTTCGAGATGCGCAGGCTGTACGACTGGCCCAAGGCCTCCGACGCCAGCTTGACCTTCTTCAGCGACGGCAAAAAGCGGCGCTTGGTCTTGATGTTCGAGTGGCTGACCGAGTGGCCGACCATCGGCCCGACACCGGTGAGTTCGCAACGACGCGACATCGTCTTATCCTTGAGGTGGCGCTGCCCCGAACCGTGGAGAGCGCATGAAACGAATGCGCGCGAGGGTGGACCCCCGCGCGAGAGGGGGCCGTATAGAGGAACCGATCCCGCGCCGTCAAGGCTTTGGAGGCCAGATTGGCTCCGGAACCGAGTCTCGGCGGTCAGGCGTTCATGCGTCGTTCAATCGCCGCGTTTCAATGCTTAAGCTCACGGGACTGTCCCGAGGATGAGATCCACGATGACCCTGCCTTCCCTTCTGATGCGCACCGTCGCCGTCGCCGCCCCTGCCCTGGCCGGGGCGATCCTGCTGGCCGCGCCGTCCTCCCCGCTGCATGCGCAGGCCGCCGTGACCGAGGTCCTGCCGGGCTACTGGGAGTATACGACCAGCGCCGTGGGCATCCGCTCGACCGAAACGAAATGCGTGCGGCCGTCGGAGATCAACCGCTTCTTCGGCGGCCTGTCCACGCGCCGCTGGCAGTGCGTCTATCCGACCCGTGTCGTCGGCGGCGGCACGGCCCGGTTCGAGGGGACCTGCACCGATCATCGCGGCCGTCGGGTGAACGTGCGTCTCGGCGGTTCGTATCAGCAGGAAAACTTCCGCTTCACCGGCGGGGCCCAGCTGGCGCGCGGCACGCCCTATCTTCCGGCCTCGATCACGGCGCGCCGTGTGGCGGCGGTCTGTCCGGCGGGCGCCGAATACTTCTGACAAAGAAAAGGCCCGGTGTTTCCACCGGGCCTTTTGCATTCCAGCGCAACGCCCGGACCTATGCGGCTTCGGCTTCTTCCTCGGCTTCGGCGGCTTCGGCGGCGGCGATGACGGCCTTCTTGGCGCTCAGCGACTTGGACAGCAGCTGGACGGCCGCGTCCTTGTCGATGCGGTTGGCGGCGGCGACTTCGCGAGCCATCCGGTCGAGGGCCGATTCATAGAGCTGACGCTCAGAGTAGGACTGTTCCGGCTGCGAATCGGCGCGGTGCAGGTCGCGGACCACTTCGGCGATGGAGACGAGGTCGCCCGAGTTGATCTTGGCTTCGTATTCCTGCGCGCGGCGGCTCCACATCGTGCGCTTGATGCGGGCGCGGCCCTTCAGCGTCGTCAGGGCCTTGGTGACCACGTCGTCAGCGGCCAGCGAGCGCAGGCCGGCGGTCTTGGCCTTCTTGGTCGGGACGCGCAGGGTCATCTTCTCGTGGTCGAAGGTCACGACGTAGACCTCCAGCGACATGCCCGCGATTTCCTGGGTCTCGACCGCCGCGACCTTGCCGACGCCGTGCGCCGGATAGACGACAGCATCGCCAACCTTGAATTCCAGAACGCTCTTGGTGGTCATGTCATTCCTTTCCCGGACGCAGGGGACGGGTCATCGAAGGCGCGACGGACAATTGCTCCCGGACCGGCGACGGGGGTCACCGATCGGAATGATGCAGTCGTCAGTCGTGGAAACGGATAACCCAACCTCTGGCCGACCCCGTCTTCATGGACGAGGTTCTGTCGCAAACGCGGGCGGCGCGCATGAAACGCATTCCGCCCGACCCAATGTGAAGGAACATATCACAAAACGAGGCAATTTCAAAACGTCGCAAGCGTCCCTTGCGAAACCGGCGCTATTCCTGACCCGGAGCTTTTTTGAAGTCAGGACCCTTTGCCGGGCGCCGGAGAGAAATACTTCTCGAACTTGCCGGTTTCGCGTTCGTACTGTTCGCGATCCGCCGGAGGCGTGCCCTTGACGGTGATATTCGGCCAGGACTTCGCGTATTCGGCGTTGACCTGAAGCCATTTGCCGTCGGGCTCATCCTCGGTGTCGGGCACGATGGCGTCGACGGGGCACTCCGGTTCACAGACGCCACAGTCGATGCATTCGTCTGGCGCGATGACCAGGAAGTTCTCGCCCTCGTAGAAGCAGTCCACGGGACAGACCTCGATACAGTCCATGAACTTACATTTCACGCAGGCGTCGGTGACGATGTAGGTCATGGGCGAAAATCGGTGTTCTGGAAGGTTGGGCGAAACACCCTCTCGGGTGTTCCGGACATGCAGGCGCGCCTCGCCCCTGTCAACTCGCCCGGCGGGCTCCGATCGACGCATAAACCTTGCCCTCACGAATAGCTTGCCTATTTGCATCAGTGCTGATTGCAGTTAGCGCTGTTTTCCCCATTCCAGGAGTTTACCCCATGCTGAACCGTCGCCTGCTCGTTCGATCCACCTTCGCCGGGGTCCTTGCCCTGGGACTCATCGGGGGTGGGGCCGTCGTCGCCCAGTCCGCGCTGACCCAGAACCCCGCCGAAGTCCGCGCCGGCGCCTATGCGCTGGATTCCGGCCACGGCAAGATCACCTGGTCGGTCAATCACCTCGGCTTCTCGACCTATTACGGCCAGTTCGTGAACGTGAAGGCGGACCTGACGATCGACCCCGCCAACCCGTCGGCCAGCACCCTGACCGCCACCATCCCCCTGACGGACGTCGACCCCGCTGACGACCGGCTGAGGGCCCACCTCCAGACCGCCGACTTCTTCGACACCGCCAACCACCCGACCGCCACCTTCGTGTCGCGCTCGGTCACCGTGGACGCGGACGACGCCAATGAGGCCACGGTGGTCGGCGACCTGACCCTGCGCGGCGTCACCCGGCCGGTCACCATCGAGGTCCAGTTCAACCAGGCCGGCACCGCCATGGGCGCCTACAAGGCCGGCTTCGACGGCGAGGCCACGATCAAGCGCTCGGAGTTCGGCATCAACTACGCCCTGCCGGCCGTGTCCGACGAGGTGAAGCTGCACATCGAAGGCGAGTTCAACATCGCCGAATAAACCCTATTCGGGGTCATCCCCGATCGGGACATAGAGGGCGCGGGCCTCCGCCGGGGGTCCGCGCCGCTCGCCCAGGGCCTCGACCCGCACCGAGGTGATCCGGCCCTCGCGGGCGAAGACGATCTCGTCGCCGGGGTGAACCCCTCGGCTGGGCTTGTCGAGCCGGGTCTGGCGCCCCTGATGGGTCAGACGCACCGCGCCGCGCTCGACCAAGGCGGCGGCCAGCGACCGGGTCTTTGCGAACCGGGCGCGCCACAGCCAGACATCGATGCGGACGGTTTCGACGCTCAACCGGCCGCCTTCCTGCGACGGGTGCGATTGCGGCGAGGCGGTGCAGGCTTCGCCGTCAGTTCCGCCAGCTTGGCGAAGGGCGAATCCTTCACGACCACGGGGGCCTTGCCCTCGCGATCCGGCATCTGGGCGCGCACGACCTTCAACGCGGACCAGATCGCCCTGGCGTCTCCGGCGGTCCAGCCCAGGGTCCTCAGCGCCTCGTCGGACAGCGTCCCTTTGGTCTCGCGCCTTAGCGTTTCGGCGCGCTCGAGGTCGTCGACCGGCACTGCCCAGGGTCCGGCGGCGCGCACGCCGAAGGCCGCCAGTGCACGGGCGGACGGGGCGGGGATCGGCAACAGGGCCAGGCCGTCGGGTTTGGCCCGGAAAGGCTCGCCCGCGACGAAAGCCTGCGCCATGGCCCGGGCGCGTGGCTTCTGCGTGCCCGGCAGCCAGACGGAATGGGTGCCGACGCGGATGGCAAAGGTCTTGATCGTGCGCCGCTCGACCTGGCTCAGGGCGGCGAGGTCGCGCTCCACGTCGCGTCGGTCGATGACGCCGCCCGCCTCCAGCAGCCGGAAGGCGATCCCGCGCGGCAGGCCCTTCAGCGCCCCGCTCTCGATCGCCGTCTTGAGGCGTCGCAGATCACGCAGCGCCCGGCCGGCCTCGGCCGCCAGCCACGCCTCGATGCGGCGCTGGGCCCGGTCCCGCGCGGCCTGGGGCCCCAGTTCCCCGATCAGCCGCACGCGCGGGCTGAAGGGCTCGGCATTGACGATGCGGGCTGCCAGCGCCCCTGCCCACATGACGTCGCCCTCCGGTGTCACGGAGAAGGCTTCATCGCCGTCGCTGGCCAGCTTGCCGAGCCGCCGCGCGATCTCCGGCCCCACGGCGCGCAGGGCGGCGGTCTTCAGCGTCCGGTCGGCGAGGGCCGATCCGCCGGACGCGACGGCGAACCGCACGCCCTCCAGGTGCCCGACCGCCTCGCCGTCGACACTGACCACGCCGTCCTCGGCGACCTCGGCCATCGTGCCCTCGCGGTCGTGGAGTGAGCGCATCAGGGCGGTCGTCTTGCGGTCGACGAACCGGGCCGTCAGCCGTTCGTGCAGAACGTCGGACAGACGATCCTCCAGCGACCGCGTCCGCTCGCGCCAGCCCTTCATCCCGTCCAGCCAGTCGGGCCGGTTGGCGATGTAGCTCAACGTCCGCACCCCCGCGAGACGCGCCGACAGCTGGTCGATCTGGCCGTCGTCGCGATCGACCTCGGCGAACCTCGGCGCGAACCAGTCGTCGGTCAGCCGCCCCCTCTTGCCGGTCAGGGCATGGAAGACGTCGCGCGACAGGCGGACGTGTTCCTCCAGCGTGGTCTTCTGGAAGTCGGGCAGCTGACACGCTTCCCAAAGCCGCATGATGGTCCCGCGCGACCGGCCGATGCGCTTGACCTCGTCGTCCTGCAGGGCCCGGCGCAGCAGGGTCTCGTCCAGCGCCTGTCCGGTCAGCTTCAATCCCGGGACGCCGGGCGTCTGGACCAGCGAGCGCAACAGGTCGGGCAGGGTGTCGAAATCCAGCCGGGCGTTGCGCCACTCGATCGCCTGGATCGGGTCGAAGCGGTGCTCGACCACCTGCTCGACCAGGTCCTCGTCCAGCTCCTCGGCCTCGCCCGTCACGCCGAAGGTCCCGTCGCGGATGTGGCGTCCGGCACGGCCGGCGATCTGGGCGATCTCGTGGGCGTGCAGCCAGCGGGTCCGCCGCCCGTCGAACTTGCGCATCCCGGCGAAGGCGACATGGTCGACATCCATGTTCAGCCCCATGCCGATGGCGTCGGTGGCGACCAGGAAGTCGACCTCGCCCGACTGGAACAGGGCGACCTGGGCGTTGCGGGTCCGGGGGCTGAGCGAGCCCATCACCACCGCTGCCCCGCCGCGCTGGCGCCGGATCAGCTCGGCGATGGCATAGACCTGCTCGGTGCTGAACGCGACGATGGCGCTGCGCCGGGGCAGGCGGGTCAGCTTCTTGGACCCGGCATAGGTCAGGTTGGACAGCCGCTCGCGGGTGACGATCTCCACGTCGGGGATCAGTCGCCGCATCAGGGGGGCCATGGTCGCGGCCCCCAGAAACATGGTCTCGAACCGGCCGCGGGCGTGCAACAGGCGCGAGGTGAAGACGTGGCCGCGCTCGGGATCGGCCGCCAACTGGATCTCGTCGATGGCCAGGAACTCGACCTCGCGCTCCAGCGGCATGGCCTCGACGGTGCAGACCCAGAAATGGGGCCGGGGCGGGATGATCTTCTCTTCGCCGGTGATCAGGGCGACGGCGTTGGCGCCCCGCTGCTTGACGATCCGCTCGTAGATCTCGCGCGCCAGCAGCCGCAACGGCAGGCCGATCATGCCCGAGGCATGGCCCAGCATCCGCTCGACCGCCAGATGGGTCTTGCCGGTATTGGTCGGCCCCAGCACCGCGACGACGCGGGACGGGGCGAGGCCGGTGGGGCGGTCGCTCATGATCTTACCAAGGTGGCGATTTGCTCAGGGTTCCTCAAGACGTTGTTCCCTCTCCCCTTGCGGGAGAGGGTTAACTCAGCATCTCCTCCACCTGACCGAGCCGTTCCTTGCCGAAGAACATCTCGCTGCCCACGAAAAAGGTGGGCACGCCGAAGGCACCGCGGTCGACGGCAGCGGCCGTATTGTCGGCCAGCCTGGCCTTCACCGGATCGGTCTGGGCCGCCGTCAGGATCGCCTCGGCATCCAGACCGGCTTCTGTCAGGACCGACGCGAGTACGGCCGGGTCACCCATCGCCAGACGGCCTTCCCAGAATCCAGCCGAAACGGCCTCGACATAGGTGTCGAAATCCGGGCCCGGTTCGACGGCGCACAGGCCACGCATGGCAGTCAGGCTGTTGATGGGAAAGTTCGGATTCATGCGGAAGGCGGCGAGGCCGTGCCGGGCGATGAAGCGCCGGATCTCCAGCATCTCGTAGTCCATCTTGCCCTTGATGCCGCCGAAAGCGACCATCGGGGCCTGGTTGCCGGTGGCCTTGAACAGACCCCCCAGCAAACACGGGATCAGGTTGATCGTGGCCCCCGTCCGCTCCGCGACACCCGTCAGGGCCTTGCGGGCGAAATAGCCGTTGGGACTGGCGAAATCGAAGATGAAGTCGATGGTCTTGGCCATTACCAGGTCTCCTTCCAGGGGCGCAGGTCCAGTTCGAAGGTCCAGGCGCTGCGTTGCTGGTTGTGCAGCCAGACGTAGTTCCTGGCGATCTCGTCGGGTTTCAGGATGGCGTCGTCGTCCAGCAAGGCCTGGATGTCTGGCGCGATGGAGCGGGCAAACACACCGTCGATCATCCCGTCCACCACCACGTGGGCGACGTGGATGCCTTGCGGTCCCATCTCGCGGGCCAGGCTTTGGGCCAGTTGCCGCAGCGCCGCCTTGGCCCCGGCGAAGGCCGAGAAACCGGCTCCGCCACGCGTCGAGGCCGTGGCCCCGGTGAACAGGATCGTGCCCCGGCCGCGCGGAGCCATGACGCGCGCGGCCTCGCGGCCCGTGAAGAAGCCGGACAGGGCCGCCATCTCCCACACCTTGGAATAGACCTGGGCCGTGGTGTCGATGACGGAGAAGCGCACATTGGCCCCGATGTTGAACACCACGACCTGGAGCGGGCCGACCTCGGCCTCGATCCTGTCGACCAGTGCGATCATCTCGGCCTCGACGCGGGCGTCGACGCCGAACGCATGGGCCTCGCCACCCTCGGCGCGGATGGAGGCGGCGACGGCTTCCAGCTGATCCAGATTGCGCGGTCGCCGGGTGATGCAGACCGCCAGACCCTCCCGGGCAAAGGCCCGGGCGATGGCGGCCCCGACCCCGTCGCCGGCACCGACGATCAGACAGGATGGCTTCAGGGGCATGGCGGTCTCCTGCGAATAGGAGACCGTTTCATATCAAAACTAAGTCGTCAACGCGGGCGCAGGGCGACGGCCCAGGCCCGCCCGAACCGCCAGATAGGTCAGCAGCCCGACCGGCCCCGCCATCAGGGTCAGGAACAGGACGGGCACCATCGCCCAGTGTGGCACGCTGCGTTTGCCCGCATCCTCGATCGCCCAGGACCCGACCCACAGGTCGAAGGCCAGATAGTGAACCCAGCCCACCAGCACCGCCTCCGGCTTGCTGAAGCCCTCGGTCAGGCCTGACAGGGTGGTCAGGTCGCCACCCAGCCCGCCGCTCGCGACCGCCTGGACCAGCAGCACTGTATAGGTGACCGCCAGGGCGACGGCGATGCAGCGCGCGGCCACGATCACCAGACCGCGCCGCAAGGGGGCCAGCGCCAGGATGATCCACCCGACCAGGGCCACGGTATTGGCGATGTTGAACAGGGTATCGAGGGTCATCGGCGTCTCCTGGCCAGCGGAGCTTAACAGGCGAGGGCGATGCAACGGAACAGGGGCGAAACGAATCAGGACCGAATCAGTGACACAGCCCGATTCGGGGTTTGTTCACCCCAAGATATTGTATCTTAAGACCGATTAACCACAATGCGTAAACCGGTTGGCGATCAGGCGGCCGCCACGGCCGCAAGGCCGTCGGCCGGGGCGCGCAATCGGGTCAGCAATCCCGCCAATTCCGCCAGTTCGATCGGCTTGGCCAGGACCTCCGTCATGCCGGCGGCGTAGTAGCGGCCGGTCTCGTGGCTGAGGACGCTGGCCGTCACCGCGACGATCGGCATCGGCACCTGGCCCCGCGTGGCCTCGATCCCGCGGATGGCGCGCGTCGCGTCCAGACCATCCATGACGGGCATGTTGATGTCCATCAGCACGACGTCCCAGGTACCCTCGGACCACAGGCGCACCGCCTCGCGTCCATCGCAAGCCACAGTCACCTCGGCCGCCATGGCACCCAGCAGGGCCTGCAGGACCTGACGGTTGGCGGCGTTGTCGTCCACGACCAGGATCCGGTTGTGGTGGTGTTCGATCGCGCGCGACGCGACCGCCGCATCAGGCGGGGCAAGGGTCGAACCGGGACACAATGCCAGGGGCAGATGGACGGTGAAGACCGATCCCCGGCCGGGCTCGGAGACCAGATCGATCCTGCCGCCCATCGCCGCGGTCAGATCCCGGCATATGGCCAGCCCCAGGCCCGTTCCACCCGGGCGATGCGCCCCGATGTCGGGGCCGTGAACGAAGCGATCGAACACCGACTCGCGATCGTGTTCGTCAAGGCCCGGGCCCGTGTCGCTGATCGCGCAGCTCCAGGAGTCTTCGCTCGACCACGTCCGGATGACGACCTGGCCCCGCTCGGTGAACTTGATGGCATTGGCGACCAGGTTGCCCATGACCTGTCGCAGACGCACCTCGTCGCCCTCGCGCAGGCCTTCGACACATGGCCCCCGTTCCCGCAGGAGGGCCAGACCCTTGTCGCAGGCCATGGGTCCGTACAGACGCACCACGCCGTCGATCAGAGCGTCCATGTCGGTCGGCGCGGGCCGCAGCTCCAGCTTGCCGGCCTCGGCACGACTGATGTCGAGGACGTCGTTCAGGATGCCGGACAGCAGCCGCCCCGATTCAAGGATCGTGTCCAGCCGGCGTTTCTGGCCGACGCTGATGCGTGATGCGTGCATCGCCTGTGCCATGCCCAGGATGCCGTTCAGCGGGGTCCGGATCTCGTGGCTCATGGTGGCCAGAAAGGCCGTTTTGGCCCGATTGGCCGCCTCGGCCCTGACGGCCATCGCCTGCAACTCGGCAGTCCGTTCCGTGACCCGTTGTTCCAGATGGGTGTTCGCCGCAGCGATCGCGTGATTTTTTTCCCGCAGCGTCTGCATCAGGTCCGAGATATCCTGCTGGCTCTGGATCGACCGCCGGAGGAGCTGGTGGTTGTTGCGGATGCCGAACGCCATCACGACGGAGAAGGGCAGGCTCAGAAGTCCGACGAGCGGCGACATCGTCGTCGATATCGCGATCATCAAGCCGGGCGGCAGAAGCAGCATCGCGATATAGGCCATGCCGGTTCGTGGCATCGGCGCGAGCACGCCCACGGCACCCGCGGCCAGGGCGGAAAAGATGATGATCTGGGCGAACTGAACCCGCTCGGGTTCCTGCGGCATCCTGAAGAGCGCCACGGCCACCAGTGTCAGCGCGCCGAGGATGTAGCCGATGCGGTGCGCCTGACAAAGGGCGTCGGGAAAGGGGTATGTCCGGCTGTCCTGGGCATAGCGGGCGAGGCCTCGCGCCAGGAGCTGACTGACGACCATGCGCAAGGCGCAGAGGCCCAGGACCACGGCCAGCCAGAGGTCGTAGAATCGTTCCCCGGGCGAACGGCTGACGAGATACAGGCCCACGGCGGCAGCCACGAACACGCCCAGTGTGGGCAGGGTGTTGCCAACGGCGACGCGCATCATCTCCAGATCGATCAACCGATCGGTACGGCGTGCAGTGACGAGCATCCTGGTCTGGTCCGGCCTTCCCGACGTCCCCCGGGGCGTCGACTGGCCGAACAATAGTATGCGAGGCTTAAGCGCGCGTTAGCCGGTGTGATTAAGGCCGCCGGCCGCTCGCGCGCATCGTGCCGGCTTCCCTCCGCCGACGTCAGCGGCTACGACGCCATCGCGTGACCCCGTAGCTCAGCCGGATAGAGCAAGGCTTTCCTAAAGCAGAGGTCGGGGGTTCGAGTCCCTCCGGGGTCGCCACGCCTTCATTTCCACTTCGACCCGTCGCCGTGGCCGCCGATGCTTTCCCACTCGGGCGGCGCGGCCTTGTGGACGTACTGCTCTGACACCAGCCAGCCCTTGAACGGTCGCAGGACCAGCAGGCAGGCCGCCGCGATCAGGGGGAAGGTGACGGCGAAATGGACCCAGATCGGCGGGTGAACGGTGAACTCGAACCCCATGAACGCCATCATGCCCAGGATGCCGATCGCGGACATGGCGAAGAAGGCGGGCCCGTCGGCGGGCTCGGCGAAACTGTAGTCCAGGCCGCAGGCGGGGCAGGCCGGGCGAATGGTCAGATAGCCCTGCAGCAGCGGACCCTTGCCGCAGCGGGGACAACGGCAACGCAGTCCGGTCGAGAGCGTGGACAGTGTTGGATACTCGGGGGCGGCGGGGGGTGACATTCTGGACTCCTGACCGGGATGACGTCGGCCTTATCGTCCAACGCTTCAAGGGCCGATCGGTCACATCCCGTTAACCGCGTCGAAAGGGCGTTCGCGCGAGTGTGCGCGCGTATGGCCGCTGCCCGCTCCAGGACCGCATTCGGACGAACCACGGTGGCACTCGGTGCCGCCGGGACGATCGCGTTCGCCCCGATCGCCGGGGCCGTCCCCGCGATCGCGCAGGAATTCACGGCCGCGCTGGATCCCATCACCATCCGGATCGGGGCCAACCGGGGCTTCACCCGGGTCGAGTTCGCCGGCGTTGTCGGATCGCGGGCGCGCATCCGCCGCGACGGACAGAGCGTCGTCGTCCGCATCGGTTCGACCGCCGCGCCCGACGTCACGCGTCTGAAGGTCGACCCGCCCCCCGGCGTCGAGAAGGTCGAGACCCGCGCGGCCCTGGACGCCACCGAACTTGTCCTGACCCTTGCGGAGGGGGCCGAGGCCCGCTCCGGCACCGACGACGGGGCCGTGTGGCTGAACCTCTATCCCGCCGGATCGACGGCGGCGGCCGCGACCCCGGCCGAGGCGGTCCCGTCGGGCGGCGCCGTGCCGGTCACGGCGACGAGGACGGATCAGCAGGTTGCCCTGAAGTTCGGCTGGACGGCCCCCGTGGGCGCGGCGGTCTTCCGGCGCGGGGCAGCCGTCTGGGTCGTGTTCGACACGGCCGCGCGGATGGACCTGTCGAAGGCCGCCGATCTGGGCACCGGCCGCGAGGCGCGCTGGGCGGTCGGGCCGGACTATACCGCCATGCGGATCTCGGTGCCCGAGGGCCAGGCCGTCACTGCCGTGGGCGAGGGCGCGACCTGGACCGTCGTCATCGGCGGCACGGCGGGGGCCGCGAGCGGCGTGGAGGTCACGCGCGACGACACCACCGACGCCGCCATCGTCGCCCGCATGGCGGGGGCGACCAAGGCCATCTGGCTGACCGATCCGATGGTCGGCGACCGGTTCGCCGCGGTCACGGCCCTGGCCCCCGGCAAGGGGTTCGGCGACCGGCGCCAGAGCGTGGACCTGACCCTGTT
>NZ_JANODA010000025.1:0-133334 GCF_031412435.1 Brevundimonas sp. | reverse complement strand
TCGAGCGGCGCGGCTGGCCGGGGATAGCGCCTGAAAATCACCCGCCTCATCCTCCCGCGAACGGATACGGGCTCACCGACTTGGCCCAGTCGTCGACCACCAGCGCCCGGTCCATCGGCGGGGCGGCGCGTTCGGCGCAGGGGTGGCGGTGGCACAGGCGGCAGGCGGGGCCGATGGGGGTGACTTCGGGCGCGGTCAGGTCGAGACCGCGGGCGTAGGTCAGGCGGTGGGCGTGTTTCAGCTCGCAGCCGAGGCCGATGGCCAGATCCTGGCCTTCGGTGAAAGCGTCATGGCCCTGACGGTCGACGGTGCGGGCGAGGGTGAACCAGCGGCCGCCGTCGGGCGTCTCGATGATCTGGGTGATGATCTTGCCGGGCGTGCGGAAGGCGCTGTGCAGCCGCCAGCGCGGGCAGGCGCCGCCGAAGCGCGAGAAGGGAAAGGCGCCCGAGGCGAAGCGTTTGGAGATGTTGCCGGCCTGGTCGACCCGCATCAGAAAGAAGGGCACGCCCCGCGCCGTAGGCCGCGACAGGGTGGTCAGCCGGTGAGCAGCCTGTTCGAAGCCGACGCCGAACCGGGCCTGAAGCCGCGTCATGTCGTAGGCGGTCTCTTCCGCCGTGCGCTGGAAGGCCGCGTAGGGCATCAGGATGGCGGCGGCGAGGGTGTTGGTCAGGGAGACCTTAAGCAGGCGCCGCGTGGGTTCATCGGGCGTGGCTGCCGCATCGGCGAGGGCCGTCAGTTCGGCGTCATTCTCCGCGAGGGCCAGCTGATAGGCCACGGCGAAGGCGCGCGACGAGGCGCCGAGGGTCTCGGACAGCAGCAGCCGTTTGCGGTGCGGATCGTAGCGGCGTGTCCATTCGACCATGACCTCTGCGGGCAGGGTGCGGACGGTCAGGCCGTGGCGCGACTGGAGCCGGGCACGGGCGCGGGTCTCGAAGGCCTCGCCGGGCGTGTCGGCACCCATCGCGTCCGACAGGGCCTCGCCGAGGGCGTCCAGTTCGGGGAAGTGGTTGCGGCGGGCCTGGACGTATTCACGGACCCAGTCGGCGGGGCTGTCATCGTCGCGGCCGCCCATGGCGTCGGTTTCGGCCCGGTCCCGGGTGCGGCGGTCGGCGAAGGCGCGGTACAGGCGCAGCAGGGCATCGGCGGCGGCGGGCTGATCCTCGGCCAGCTGGATGATCTCGTGGCGGGGAACCGCCAGACCCTGGAAGACGGGGTCGGCGAAGGCTTCGGTCAGTTCGGCCTCGGACGCCGGGCCGCCGGACTGGCCGAGGGTGCGCAGGTCGACGTCGTAGGTGTCCGCGAGACGCAGCAGCAGCTGAGCCGAGACAGGGCGCTGGTTCCGTTCGATATGGTTCAGATAGCTGGGCGAGACGCCGAGGTCTCCGGCCATGGCGGTCTGGGTCAGGCCGCGATCGCGCCGCAGCCTTTTGAGCCGGGCGCCGAGGAACAGTTTGCGATCGGCCGAGGCGTCCATCGACGCAGAATGTCATATCATGACCAGAATGCAAGAGTCACAATATGACAACATGACACGAACTCATAGCCCGGCGATGTATCAAAAATGACAGCGGCGTGGTCTCTGTGCTGACCGAACCGAGGCGACGTTCGCCCCGGTCAGATCCTGAGCAGAGCGCCATGACCACCTTCGCCGATCTCGTTCCTTCGCCCAAAGGCCGCTTCGACGGCATCGAGCGCCCCTACACGCCGGAAGATGTCCTGAAGCTGCGCGGCTCCGTGCCGATCACCCACACCCTGGCCGAGCGCGGCGCCAATCGCCTGTGGGAGCTGCTGCACTCCGAGCCTTACATCAACGCCCTGGGCGCCGTGACCGGCAACCAGGCCATGCAGATGGTTCGCGCGGGCCTGAAGGCCATCTATCTGTCCGGCTGGCAGGTCGCGGCCGACGCCAACACGGCCGGCGCCATGTACCCTGACCAGTCCCTGTATCCGGCCAACGCCGCGCCCGAGCTGTGCCGCCGCATCAACCGCACCCTGCAACGCGCCGACCAGATCGAGCATGCCGAGGGCGGCGCCAAACGCGACTGGTTCGCCCCCATCGTCGCCGATGCCGAGGCCGGCTTCGGCGGGCCCCTGAACAGCTTCGAAATCATGAAGGCCTTCATCGAGGCGGGCGCCGCGGGCGTCCACTTCGAGGACCAGCTGGCCTCGGAGAAGAAGTGCGGCCACCTGGGCGGCAAGGTGCTGATCCCCACCCAGGCCCATATCCGCAATCTGGTCGCGGCGCGTCTGGCCGCCGACGTCATGGGCACGCCGACGATCACCGTGGCCCGCACCGACGCCGAGAGCGCCCAGCTGATCACCTCGGATGTGGATGAGCGGGATCGCCCCTTCATCGACCGCGAGAACCGCACGCCGGAGGGCTTCTTCCGCCTGAAGGAAGGCACCGGCCTGGATCACTGCATCGCGCGCGGCCTGTCCTACGCCAAGATCGCCGACCTGCTGTGGTGGGAGACGTCACATCCCTCGCTGGAGGACGCCAAGAAGTTCGCGGAAGCCGTCCAGAAGGAGCATCCCGGCAAGCTGATGGCCTACAATTGCTCGCCCTCCTTCAACTGGAAGGCCAAGCTGGACGACGCCACCATCGCCAAGTTCCAGCGCGAGCTGGGGGCCATGGGCTACAAGTTCCAGTTCGTGACCCTGGCCGGGTTCCACGCCCTGAACAACTCGATGTTCGAACTGGCCGACGGCTACCGCGACCGCGGCATGGCCGCCTATTCCGAGCTGCAGCAGCGCGAGTTCGCCAACGAGGCCGCCGGCTACACCGCCACCCGCCACCAGCGCGAGGTCGGCACCGGATACTTCGACCAGGTCGCCACCGTCATTTCCAACGGGCAGTCCTCGACGACCGCCATGAAGGAATCCACCGAGACCGCACAGTTCGTCGCGGCCGAATAACCCACCGAGGAGAGACGCATATGGAACCGCTGAGCCGCCCCCAGGCTATCATCGACTTCTGCCTGGCGCCCCTGGCGCTGGACTCCGGCTCCGAAGCTGAACGCGAGGTCCGTCGCCGACTGGAGCATGTGATCAAGACCTACCAGACCAAGCTCGCCGTCGCCTCGGCGCCGACCACGGTCGACTTCAGCCAGATGCCGTCGCAGGTGATCAACGAAGCCGCCCACGGCTACGAGTAGAAAAACAGAGCCGCCGGCACTTCGCAGTGTCGGCGGCTTTTGCTGTTCAGCGCTGCCTGAATTGGCGGTGTCGGCGGTTCACGTCGCCGAATTTTTGCCGTTCACGCCGCCGCAGCTTTTTGCCGGTTCTCACCACCGAGCTCGGCCACCAGCGCCAGCAGTTCGGCGGCATCGAAGGGCTTGGCCAGGTGCCGGTCGGCCCCGGCCGCCTTGGCCGCCGCGACATGGTCTGGCAGGGCGTTGGCCGTCAGCATGACGATCGGTGCGCGTGCCCGGCCCATGGCCAGCTCGTGCAGACGGATTTCGCGCACAGCGGTCAGGCCGTCCATCACCGGCATCTGCATGTCCATCAGGACCATGTCGAAGGCCTGGGTACGGCAGGCTTCAAGAGCCTCGGCGCCGTTTTCGGCCTGAACCAGATCGATCGGCGCCTGTGACAGGATCAGTTCGACCACCTTGCGATTGGTGGGGTGATCGTCGGCGACGAGGACGCGCAGACGACCCTCCGACGCGTCATGGGTCGTTGCGGCAACCTCCACGGGCGCGGCCGGGGCCTCGGCCACGACCAGCGGCAGGGTCAGAATGAAGGCTGATCCGCCGCCGGGTTCGCTCTCGCAGTCCAGTTCGCCACCCATCATGTCCGCCAGCTGACGGCAGATGGCCAGGCCCAGACCGGTGCCTCCGAAACGGCGGGTGATGGTGCCGTCGGCCTGTTCGAAACGGGTGAACAGGCGCGCCTTGGCTGCGGCGTCGAATCCCACGCCCGTGTCTTCGACCGTGAACCGCATGATCGGCGCGCCGGCGCGGTCCTTGCCGACACAGGCGGTCAGGCTGACGAAACCGGTGGTAGTGAACTTGACGGCGTTGGAGACGAGGTTGGTCAGAATCTGCTTCACCCTCACCACGTCGCCGCGGACCCAGACAGCGGCTTCCGGCTCGATCTCGACGAAGAACTGCAGGCCCTTGTCGGAGGCTGGCTCCCGGTACAGCTGTGCCGCGTCGTTGACTGCGCGCGACAGGTCGAACACCTCGTCAGCGATCTCCAGACGACCGGATTCGACTCGCGCCAGGTCGAGGATGTCGCTGAGCAGGGTCTGGAGCGTGTGGCCGGACGACTGGATCAGATCCAGCATCTCGCGCTGATCCGGCGCCAGATCGGTGCGGGCCAGGGCCTGGGTCAGGCCGATGACGCCGTTGAGTGGCGTCCGGATTTCATGGCTCATGTTCGCCAGGAACTCGGACTTCGCCCGGTTCGCCGCCTCCGAGGCGTCCCGCGCCTCCGCCAGCGATTTGGCGTCCCGCTTCAGATCGGTGATGTCGTTGACGACGGTGACGATGCCGCCGTTTGAGGTGCGGCGATCCTGAACACGCAGCCAGCGGTCGCCGGCGATCTGTTGCTCCATGGTGTTCGACAGGCGGCCACGGGCGGCCAGACGCTCCTCGATCCAGTCCTGTTCGCGACCGACGGCATCCTCATACAGGCCGTTGTCGATGCCCAGCTGTAGCATGTCGCGGAAGCGCACGCCGACGGCCAGGGCGCTTGTGACCTCGGGGTTCACCTCCGCATAGCGGGCGTTCCAGATCAGCAGGCGATCGTCGGCGTCGTAGAAGCCAAGCCCGTCCGGCATGGTGTCGATGGCTTCCCGCAGGTGGTTCAGCGCACTGGAACGACCCCACAGGCCCAGACTCGTGACGATGGAGGCGATGACCACGACAAGGGTGGCGCCGCCGACAACCCAAAGCAGGAGGGCTGACTCCGGGATCAGGCTGGCCGAAAGAGTGGAGGCGGGGTCAGGCGTGATGATTATCGCTGACATGCCCCCGAAATGCAGGGCGACGACGCTTAGGACCGCGAAGGTCGTATTGGCGGGGATGCGCCACCAACCGTCACGTTTGACCCAGAGCGCGGTGCAGAGGGCGAGCGCGACGCTCAGCCCCACGGCCATGGCTACGACGCCATAGTTCCAAGCGAGGGCGCCGCCCTCGATCCGCATCGCGGCCATGCCGACTAAATGCATCGCCGCCACGCTGGTCGCCGCCAGAGCCGCAGCCAGGCCTCGGATCGGTCGCGAGCCGCCGCTCAGGGCGACCGCGACGCCGAGGATCATGCCAATGATGACGATGCCCAGCGACAGCAGGGTCTCGCCCGCAGCGTAGCGGATCAGGGCGTCTGACCGGTAGCCCAGCATAGCCAGGAAGTGGGTCGCCCAGACGGCCAGGCCGCCGACCAGACCTGCGGTCGCCCCGTAGATCACGCGCACGCGAGGGGCGCTGTTGCGGGCCATGCCGATCAGGGTGATGCTGGTGGCCAGACCGACCACGCAGACGGTCGCCGCCAGCAGCGTGAGCCGCCAGTCGTGCTGCACCACCAGGCAGTGGACTATCCAGTTCAAAGGCGCGTCTTCCCCGACATTCGCGATCACTTTGAACGCCATAGGTAAAAAAACAGGCCTATGGCCCGGACGCGGCTTAGGGGGCTCGAATCCGCTCGCCTTTTCGGCGTGTCTCGTTCTAGGGAAACAGGGAGACGTCGGACGGCCCGCGCGTCGGACAGGAGGCGTGACGACCCCATGCCGTTCGACGAGTCTCCGTCCCCCGTCGCCCCGCTCGCCACCTCCAGGCTCTGGACCAATGGCGCCACTGGCGGCGTCGCCGTGATCATCATGCTGGCTCTGGCGTCGGTACGACCCGAAGCTGCGCCATGGCTGCTCGCTGGGGCTGCGGTCACCGGTTTCATGACCCTGATGGGACTGAGAGCGCCGCGGAAGGTCGCGGACGAGGGCTCGGCGGTTGTCGCCGGCGCCAGCCTGTCCGCGACTGAGGATGCCGGGCTGCTGGACAGCGTGTTCGAGGCGCTGGACGATCCGGTCATGATCGTCAGCGGCGGGGAGGCCGACGACATCGCCGGCCGCCGCATCGTGCTGGCCAATCGCGCCGCCCGCGATCTGCTGCGGATCCAGCGGGAAGGGGCGCTGCTGGTCTCGGCCGTGCGGGATCCGAATGTGCTGGAAGCGGTTGACGAGGCCCTGTTCGGCGGGGTCAGCCGGACGACGGACTATAACGCCGCGGGCGCGAGGACCCGGCACTGGAAGGCCTGGGTGCGACCGCTACCGTCGCCGGGCGGCACGACCATGGCCTTGCTGGGCCTGCGCGACGAGACGGATGTGCGGCGGATGGAGCTGATGCGCGTCGACTTCCTGGCCAATGCCAGCCACGAATTGCGCACGCCCCTGGCCTCGCTGAGCGGTTTCATCGAGACCCTGAAGGGCCACGCGAAAGACGACCCCAAGGCGCGCGACAAGTTCCTCGACATCATGGCGGCCCAGGCGGACCGGATGGGGCGGCTGGTCGCGGACCTGCTGTCGCTGAGCCGGATCGAGCTGAACGAACACATCCCGCCATCCGGGAAGGTCGATCTGCCTCGCGCGGCCTCCGACGTCGTCGATGCGGTCAGCGTGTTGTCCCAGGACAAGGGCGTGACCGTCTTGCTGGACGTCCAGCCCGGCGATGCGCGCATTATCGGCGACCGCGATGAGATCGTTCAGGTGATCCAGAACCTGACAGACAACGCGATCAAATATTCTCCGGTCGGCGGCACGATCGACCTGACGGTGCGCCATGGGCTGGATGTCGAGACGGCGGCAGGCGCCCGAGTGCCGGGCGCGACGCGGCTGTCGCTGTTGACGCCCGACCGGGAGACCGGCGTGCGCTATGTCGTGGTGACAGTGCGTGACTACGGCCCGGGCATGGCGCGAGAACATCTGCCGCGGCTGACAGAGCGGTTCTATCGCGTCGAGGGTCAGAAAAGCGGCGAACGGCCGGGAACGGGCCTCGGTCTGGCGATCGTCAAACACATCGTCAATCGCCACCGTGGCGGAATGACGGTCGAAAGCGCGCCGGGCGACGGGTCGCTGTTCAACGTCTACTTCCCGATGGCGACCGCGTCGGCGAGTGCATCCGAGCCAGCTTGACGGTTGAAAAACATCGGTCGTTTACGGCGTTGCAGAACTGTCATCCAGCCGTCGTAATCCGCTGACCATCCGAGGGCAGGTTCCGCGCCGAGACGGGCCCGGACTTCCGCGCACGTTCTGATTCTGGCGTGTGCGCTCCGGGGCCTGATGATCTGGCTTGTTCTTCCTCTCGTGGCGGTATTCGCCGTGCTCGCCTATCTGGCCGGGCGCGGTCAGGCGCAGCGTCGCGCTGCGGCCCTGGACGGCCGCCAGCACGCACACTCTCGCCCTGAGCAGCACGGCTACTACGCCCTCATCTGGGTCGCCGTGCCCGCGCTGGTCGTGACGATCCTCGCAGGCGTGTTCTCGGGGCCCGTCGCACACAACCTGCTGGCGGCCGGCGCGCCCCCGGCGGTCCAGGAGCTTGAGCAGTTCCGTCGCGAAGCCTTTTTCAATGACGCGCGCCTGACCGGAGAGGGCCAGCGGGCCTTCCAGGTCTGGCCGGGCGAACTTGGAGAGGCCCTGCCGAAGGAAGCGGCGCGTTCCGCCCGGATCCACCAGACCCTGACCTTGGGCGGTGTGGTCGCGGCGATCCTGGCGGCGGTGATGGGCGGCCTGTTCGCCTGGACGCAAATCCGGCCGACCCTGCGGGCACGCAATCGGGTTGAGGGCTGGATCGGCGGCCTGTTGTTCGCCTGTTCCGCTGTCGCCATCCTCACGACGGTCGGCATTGTCTTCTCCCTGCTATGGGACTCGCTTCGCTTCTTCCAGGCCGTGCCGGTGACCGAGTTCCTGTTCGGGACCCAGTGGAGCCCGCAGATCGCAATCCGCGCCGATCAGGTCGGTTCGTCCGGCGCCTTCGGGGCCGTGCCGCTGTTCGCCGGCACCTTCCTGATCATGCTGATCGCCATGGTGGTGGCGGCGCCCGTCGGGTTGTTCTCGGCCATCTATCTGTCGGAGTACGCCAGCGCGCTGTCGCGCGGGATCGTCAAGCCTGTGCTTGAGATCCTCGCCGGCGTTCCGACCGTGGTCTACGGCTTCTTCGCCGCCCTGACGGTGGGCCCTGCCTTCCGCGAATTCTTCAACGGCATCGGCGCGATGTTGGTCGGCGGGCCGCTCGACGGACTGGGGCAGTACCTGCTGCTGGTCCAGAACCAGATGGCCCTCGTCGCCGGCGCCGTCATGGGGATCATGCTGATCCCCTTCGTGTCATCCCTGTCCGACGACATCATCAACGCCGTGCCGCAGTCGCTGCGCGACGGCTCCTACGCCATGGGCGCGACAAAGTCCGAGACGGTAAAGCGGGTGCTTTTGCCCGCCGCCCTGCCGGGCATCGCAGGCGCGCTCTTGCTGGCCATGTCGCGGGCCATCGGCGAGACCATGATCGTGACCATGGCCGCCGGCCTCGCCGCGAACCTGACCCTGAACCCGCTCGACACCGTGACCACGGTGACCGTCCAGATCGTGACCCTGCTGACGGGGGACCAGGAGTTCGACAGTCCGAAGACGCTTGCCGCGTTCGGCCTCGGTCTGACGCTGTTCCTCGTGACGTTGCTGCTCAACATCGTGGCCCAGCGGATCGTCCAGACCTATCGGGAACAGTATGACTGACACTGGAGCCGACAAGATGTGGGCCCGCCTGGCGGCCGAGGACCCCGCCCGCGCCGCACGGCTGCAGCGTGGGCTCAAGAAGCGCTATGCCCGTGAGGGGCGCTTCAAGCTGTATGGAATCCTGGCCGTCTCGGTGGCGATCGGCTTCCTGCTGCTGCTGCTCGGCCGGATCATCGAACAGGGCCACACGGCCTTCTACGCCAACCAGATGACCGTCCAGATCTACATGGACCCCGCGCGCATCGACCGCGCCTATCCGCAGGGCACGAACTTCCAGCAGATGGTTGCGCAGCAACAGCTGGCGCGGCTCAGCGAAACCGATGACGCGCAAGGCACGAAGGCGACGGCCTATCGCGCGCTGCTGTCTTCTGAGTTGAAATTCCGCGCCGCCGACCTGATCCGCAACGACCCGTCGTTGATCGGGCGGACGATCGAGATCACCGCACCTGTCTCGGACGAGGCGGACCTCTACTACAAGGGCGAGATCACCCGCGAGACGGCCGCCGACCAGCGCCGCGTCAGCGACGAGCAGATGGCCTGGCTTGACGGCTTGAAACGCGACGGGCACGTCTCGACGACCTTCAACGCTCAACTGTTCACCAACGGCGACTCGACGGAGCCTGAGCTCGCGGGTGTTCTCGGCGCCGTCGTCGGCTCGGCCCTGATGCTTCTCGTCACGGCCCTGATCGCCATTCCGCTGGGCGTCGGCGCGGCTGTCTATCTGGAGGAGTTTTCCAGGAAGGGCCGGATCACCGACCTGATCGAGGTCAACATCAACAATCTCGCGGCCGTGCCGTCGATCGTCTACGGCCTCCTGGGCGTGGCCCTGTTCATCAACTGGATGCATCTGCCGCGATCCTCGCCGCTGGTCGGCGGTCTGGTGCTGGCCCTGATGGCGCTTCCGACCATCATCATCGCCACCCGCTCGGCGCTGAAGGCCGTGCCGCCCTCGATCCGCGAAGCCGCTCTGGCCATGGGCGCCAGTCGCACCCAGACGGTGTTTCACCACGTCCTGCCGCTGGCCATGCCGGGCGTGATGACGGGCACCATCATCTCCATGGCCCACGCCCTGGGCGAAACCGCGCCGCTGTTGCTGATCGGCATGGTCAGTTTCGTGCCGGGTATTCCCGGCGCGATCGACGAGCCGGCCGGAGCCCTGCCGTCTCTGGTCTACATCTGGGAGAACGCTTCGGAGCGCGCGTTCCACGAGCGGACGGCTGCGGCCATCCTGGTTCTCCTCGCCTTCATGATCGTCATGAACGCCGCCGCGATCCTGCTGCGTCGGCGCTTCGAACGTCGGTGGTAAGTCAATGAAATTTCCCTTCTTCCGCAGCCCCGACGGCAACGAGGGCGGCAGCTCGAGCGACACCCCGCTGATGGGCGGTCAGGTTGTGCCCGGCGCCAGGACAGAGCCTCTGGACGGCGAGCGTCGTGACGAATCCGTCCTGTCCCCGCAGCCGGAAACGGCGGGCGGCCTGGCCGGTCGCGTGCCCGAGGTCAAATCTCCGTCGGGCCCCGCCGGTCCGACCAAGATCGCGGCCCGCGACGTCTCGGTGTTCTACGGCGACAAACAGGCGCTGTACGACGTCTCGCTAGATATCCCGGACAAGACGGTCACGGCCTTCATTGGCCCGTCGGGCTGCGGCAAGTCGACCTTCCTGCGCACGATGAACCGAATGAACGACACCATCCAGGGCTGCCGCGTGACCGGCAGCATCCTGATGGACGGTCAGGATATCAACGCCAGGGCGGTGGATCCCGTGTTGCTGCGCGCCCAGGTCGGGATGGTGTTCCAGAAGCCGAACCCCTTCCCGAAGACAATCTACGAAAACGTCGCCTATGGTCCCAAAATCCATGGCCTGACGACGTCGAAAGCCGAACTCGACGGCGTCGTCGAGAGCTCCTTGAAGAAGGCCGGTCTGTGGGACGAGGTCGCCGATCGTCTGCATTCGGCCGGCACCGGCCTGTCGGGCGGCCAGCAGCAGCGTCTGGTCATCGCGCGCGCTATCGCGGTGAACCCTGAAGTCATCCTGATGGACGAGCCCTGCTCGGCGCTGGACCCGATCGCCACGGCCCGGATCGAGGAACTGATCGACGAACTGCGCGAGCGCTATTGCATCGTCATCGTCACCCACTCGATGGCCCAGGCGGCCCGGGTGTCGCAGCGCACCGCCTTCTTCCATCTCGGCCGCCTGGTCGAGCACGGCAATACCGAGGAAATCTTCACGAATCCCCGCGAACGGCGCACGCTGGACTACATCACGGGACGCTTCGGTTGAACCAGCACACGGTCAAGGCCTACGGCGACGAACTGAACCAGCTGACCGCCGAGGTTGCCCGCATGGGCGGTCTCGCCGAGGCCCAGGTGGCGGACGCGGTCGAGTCGGTCGCACGCCGCGACATCGCCCTGGCGCGGGCGGTGGTGGAGCGCGACGCCAAGGTCGACGCCATGCATCGCGACATCGAGAAGAAGGCGATCCGCCTGATCGCCCTGCGTCAGCCGGTGGCGTCGGACCTGCGCAAGACCCTGGCCGCCATGAAGCTTTCGGTCGATCTGGAGCGCACCGGCGACCTGGCCAAAAACATCGCCAAGCGCGCCCTGAGCCTGGCCGAAACCGAGCCGATGCAGCCCCTGACCCGCTCGATCGAGCGGATGGGCAAGCTGGTGTCGATGCGGCTGCGCGACGTGCTGGACGCCTATACGGCCTCCGAGATCGACCGGGCCATGGCGGTCTGGGCCTCCGACGACGAGGTCGACGAGCATTACAACGCCCTGTTCCGCGAGCTGCTGACCTACATGATGGGCGACCCGCGCACGATCAGCGCCTGCACTCATCTGCTGTTCATGGCCAAGAACCTGGAGCGGATCGGCGACCACGCGACGAACATCGCCGAGGTCATCCATTACGAGATCACCGGTGACGAAATGACCGGCGAACGCCCGCGCTGGACGCCCACGCCGGGCGACTGGGATGCGGATTCGGGGCACCTGCCCACACCGCCCCCCGCGACGACGACCTGACGGAGAGACCTGAGTGCAGCCCTATATCCTGGTGATGGAAGACGAGGACGCGCTGGCGACCCTGCTTCAGTACAACCTCGAAAAGGAGGGCTACGACGTCGTCGTCGCTGCCGACGGGGAGGAGGGCCTGGTCCAGATCGACGAGCGTCAGCCGGATCTGGTCCTGCTCGACTGGATGCTGCCCAAGGTGTCCGGCATCGAGGTCTGCCGGCGTATTCGCGGGCGGCCGGAGACGCGCAACCTGCCCGTCATCATGCTCACCGCGCGGGGCGAGGAATCGGACCGGGTGCGCGGCCTCGACACCGGCGCCGACGACTATCTGACCAAGCCCTTCTCGATGACCGAGCTGATCGCGCGCATCCGGGCGGTGCTGCGCCGCATCCGACCGGGTCTGGCCGACGACCGCGTGGGTCACGGCGACATCGTCATCGACCGCGTCGCCCACCGGGTGAAGCGTTCGGGCAAGGAGGTCCATCTGGGCCCGACCGAGTTCCGCCTGCTGGACCATTTCATGCGTCATCCGGGTCGGGTGTTCAGCCGCGAACAGCTGCTGGACGCCGTCTGGGGCTCGGACGTCTATGTCGAGGCCCGCACCGTGGACGTCCACGTCGGCCGTCTGCGCAAGGCCCTGAACGTCGACGACAGCGCCAACCCGATCCGCACCGTGAGGTCGGCGGGCTATTCGCTGGATCTGGAAGGCTGACCCTTCGCTGATCCGCGCGTGATCAGCACCCCGAAGACCGCCGCCAAGGGGAACATCAGTACGCCGTAGACGGCGGCCGGCATCGACATGTCTGGGTTCCTGAGCACCGACTGGGCGATGACGATGGCCAGGGTGGCGTTGTGCAGGCCGACCTCGAAGGCGCTGGCGATCGACTGCGGCCGGTCGACGTTCAGCCAGCGGGGAACAAGGAAGCCGATGCCGAGGCTGACCACACAGAAGGTGATGACAACCCCGGCGATGGCGGCGAAATGCTGCGTCAGGATGTCGATCTGGGCGGCGACGGCGCCGATGATGACCAGGGTCAGGATCACGACCGAGGCGATGCGCACGGGCTTGTCCATGGCCGCCGCGAATGCAGGCCTGAAATTCCGCACCAACATGCCCAGGGCCACGGGGCCGAGCACGATCAGGAAGACCTCGACGGTCTTCTTCAGCTGCAACCCGACCTGACCGCCGCCCGGATCGAAATACGCCAGCGACAGGTTGACCACGATCGGCAGGGTGATGACGGCGACGACCGAATTGATGGCCGTCAGACTGATGTTCAGGGCCACGTCGCCCCGGAACAGATGGCTGTAGAGGTTGGCCGTGGTGCCGCCCGGCGAGGCCGCCAGCAGCATCATGCCAACCGCGAGGACGGGCGGCAGACGGAAGGCCATTACGAGGCCGAAACAGATCAAAGGCAGGAGAATCAGCTGGCAGGCGAGGGCGATGGTCACCGCCTTGGGCCGGCGTCCGATGCGAACGAAATCACCGGTCGTGAGGCTGAGCCCCAGGCCGAACATGATGATCCCCAGCGCGATCGGCAGCCCGATGACGGTGATGGCTGATCCCATGAGCGTATCCCCCGAGCGCTGTCTCGCGCCTTCGGTCCGAGCCTGTCATGTCCCGCCTGCGACACCAAGAGACGGCGCGTCGCATCGAACCATGCAGGTGCCGGTTCGAACCCTTTCCTCCGCCCCTGAAACCGTTACGGTCCCGACCTCAGATTTCCGGGAGTTTCGCCCATGCGCCGCCGTACCTTCCTGTCGACCCTGCCCGCCGGGGCGCTGATGGCGACGGCCGGGGCGCCTGCCGCCGCGCGACCGGTCATCCAGACTTCGCCCGGGAACCCCTTCGCCGACGTGACCATGGGCGACCGGATCACGGGCGCGCCGTTCGCGGGGCGGTCGACGGTCTGGGGCACGAACGGCGCGGCGGCGACGGCGCATCCGACGGCGACCCTGATCGGGATCGACACCCTGAGGCGCGGGGGCTCGGCCATCGACGCCGCCATCGCCATCAACGCCGCCCTGGGCTTCCTGGAGCCAACCGCCAACGGCATCGGCGGCGACGCCTTCTGCATGCTGTGGGATCCGGCGCAGCGGAAGGTGGTCGGCTTCAACGGCTCCGGCAACAGTCCGCTCGGCCTGTCGCTGGAGACGGCGCGGAGCCGGACCGTGGACGGCCATCTGCCGCGCTATGGAGCGGTGACGGTCAATGTGCCGGGCACGGTCGATACCTGGTGGAGCGCGCACCAGCGCTACGGCAAGCTGCCGTGGAAGGACGTGCTGATCCCGGTCGCCGAGCTGTGCGAACAGGGCGTGCCCATGCCCCAGACCATCGCCTGGTACCTGGAACGGAACATGGCCGGGTTCGACCGGGCCGGCGGCATCGAGGAGAACGACAACCGCAAGACCGTCTATGCGCCGGGCGGGCGGACGCCGCGCGTCGGCGAGGTCTTCGCCAACCCCCATCTGGGTCGCACCCTGAGGCTGATCGCCGAGGGCGGGCGCGACGCCTTCTACGAGGGGGAACTGGCCGAACAGATGGAGCGGTATTTCCGGCGGATCGGCGGCTGGATGACCCGCGCGGACCTGGCGGCGCATCGCACCGAATGGGTCGAGCCGATCCGCACCGACTATCGCGGGGTCGATGTCTATGGGCTGGGACCGAACACACAGGGCCTGTCGACCAACCAGATCCTGAACATCTGCGAGCAGTTTGACCTGAAGGAGATGGGCTTCCAGTCGGCCGCCTCGATCCACCATCAGGCGGAGGCCAAGCGGCTGGCGTTCGAGGATCGGGCCAGATGGTTCGCCGATGAGCGGTTCTCGCGGACGCCGGTCGAACGGCTGAACTCCAAAGCCTATGCCGCCGAGCGGGCGCGACTGATCCGGCCGGACCGGGTCATGGACCGCGCCTTCCCGGGCGACGCCCCGACCCAGGGCGACACGACCTATTTCAGCGTCGCCGACAGGGACGGAATGATGGTCAGCTGGATCCAGTCCAACTATCGCGGCATGGGGTCGGGACTGGCCCCCGACGACGGCGAGCGGCCGCTGGGATTCATGTTCCAGGACCGGGGCGAGCTCTTCGCCCTGACCGACGGTCACCCGAACGTCTATGCGCCGGGCAAGCGGCCGTTCCACACGATCATCCCCGGCTTCGCCTGCAAGGACGGGGAGCCGTGGATGGCGTTTGGGGTCATGGGGGGCGGCATGCAGCCTCAGGGCCAGGCCCAGATCATCATCAACATGGTCGACTATGGTCTGGAGCCGCAGGAGGCGGGAGACAGCCCGCGCTGGCAGCACGAGGGCTCATCCGAACCGACGGGCCAGGCGGCTGAGGGCGTTGGCGTGCTGCATCTGGAGAACGGCGTACCGCAGGCGACACGGGCGGGGCTGGAGGCCAAAGGCTGGGTGCTTGGCCCGACGAACGGCGGCTTCGGCGGCTATCAGAACGTCGTGCGCCAGAACAACGGGGAAGGGCGCTGGACCTATGGCGCGGCGACCGAGATGCGAAAGGACGGGATCGCGCTGGCTTATTGAACCTCGGCCTGGGCATCCACGACGTCAGGCTCCAGCCTGTAGAGCGTGCCGCAGTATTCGCAGGTGACGTGGATCTTGCCGTCGGGTTCGACCATGTCCGCGCGTTCTTCCGGCCCGAAGGAGGACAGGACAGCGCCGATGCGGTCGGCGGAGCAACGGCACTGGGCCTTCAGGGCGCGGGCGTCCTCCAGCCGCACGCCGTCCTCGTGGAACAGGCGGAACAGCAGGATCTCCGGCGTGATCGTCGGATCGACCAACTCGTCGTCTCCGAGCGTCTGGAACAGGGCGCGGGTGCGGTCCCACACCTCTTCGGTCGAGCCGCGTGCGTCGTCGGCGGCGATAAGCTGGATCAGGGCGCCGCCGGCGCGCCAGGTCGTGCCGGTCTCGTCGGTGACGGAGCCGACGGCGAGACGGACCTTGGTCGGGATCTGCTCGGACTGGACGAAATAGTGTTCGGCGGCCAACGACAGGCTCTCGCCCTCGATCGGCGTGATGCCCTGGGTCCGTTCGAAGTCGGGGCCGCGATCCAGGGTCATGACGAAGACGCCCTGGCCCAGCAGGGTGCGGGCGCCCGGGCGCGCGAATCCGGAGGAGGCGGCGGCGACCTCGTCTTCGTCGAAGCGGCAGTAGCCGCGCAGGTGACCCTCGGTGTCATAGTCGGCGACGACGTAGCGGACCGGCCCGTCGCCCTGGGCCTGGACGATCAGCCGGCCTTCGAACTTCAGCGCCGACCCGACCAGGGCCGCGAGCGCGCAGGCCTCGCCCAAGAGGGCTGCGACCGGCTCCGGATAGGCATGGGCCGACAGAATCTTGTCTATGGCGTCGCCGAGACGGACCAGGCGGCCACGCACGGGCCAGCCCTCGATCTGGAAGGCGGCGGCGAGATTGTCCGTCGGCGCGGAAACGGCTGCGGGCTCGTGATCGGTCACGGCGAGTCCTTGAAGGGGAGGATGTCGAGAACGGTGCAAGATAGGAAACGCGAGGCCGGTTGGTAAGGGCGACCGCCTGTTGGCTCGCGCGGGCGCGTTGGCGTGCTATCTGTCGCAACCGGGCGCACGGCCCGCCCGTTTCGAAGCCGATACCGACGAAAGCCTCGCCCATGCCCGCCAAGCCGAACCTGAAACCCGTCAGCCAACAGGCCATCGTCATCACCGGCGCCACCTCCGGCATTGGTCTGGCCACCGCACGTCGGGCGGCCAAGGCCGGGGCCTGTGTCTTCCTGATCGCGCGTGGCGAGGGCGACCTGCGGGCGCTGGTCGAGGAACTTCAGCAAGAGGGGGGGCGCGTCGCCTACGCCGTCGCCGACGTCGCCGACTATGAGGCCCTGGCCGAGGCGGCGGACAAGTGCCGACGGCTGTTCGGCGGCTTCGACACCTGGGTAAACAATGCCGGCGTCTCGATTTACGGCTCGATCCGCGAGACGACGCTGGAGGATCAGCACCAGCTGTTCGAGACCAACTACTGGGGCGTGGTGAACGGGTCGCTGGTGGCGGCCGAACATCTGCGCGCGCGACCGGACGGCGGCGCCATCGTCAACGTCGGCTCGGTCCTCGGTGACGCCCCCATGCCGGTGCAGGGCGTCTATTCGGCGTCGAAGCACGCGGTGAAGGGGTTCACCAACGCCTTCCGCATGGAGCTTATGCGCGAGGGCGCACCGGTCGCCGTCAGTCTGGTCAAGCCCGCAGCGGTGGATACGCCTTATCCGAAGCACGCTCGTAACCTGACAGGCTATGCGGTGCAGAACCCGCAACCTGTCTATGCCGCCCACGTCGTGGCGGACACCGTCCTGTGGTGCGCCTCCCATCCGATCCGGGAAATCACCGTCGGCGGGGGAGGGCGCGTCATAGCGTCTTTCTACGCCCTGCTGCCAGGCCTGGCGGAACCACTTTTCGCCCGGTTCGCTCCTGTCCTCATGCGGGACAGGGGTTCCGCCTATCAGCCGTATGACGACGGGCTCTATGACCCGACCGATGACGGCCTCGACGAAGAGGTTCATTATCCCATGGTCCGACAGTTCAGCGCCCTGGCCGAAGTTCGCAAGCACCCCGGCTACACCGCAGGCTCCATCGCGCTGGTCGCGACGGCGGCGCTCGTGACCTATCTGTTGACGCAGCGGACAGGTCCACGCCGGTTCGATGAACTGCGCGACCGGTTCGATCCGCGTGGCTGGATCGACGCGGAGGCCCTGCGGCACCGGTTCGAGGACATCTCGCGCGGCCTGACCGAGCGTGCGGAAGACGTCAGTGACCGCGCCGGCGACCTGGGCGACGACGCGCGTCATCAGGCGAAGAAGCTGCTGAAGCGCGGCCAGCGGGCCGTTTCGGACAAGCGGCGGCAAAAGTATGCACGTGACGCCCGGCGCTATGCGGATCAAGCTGGCCACCAGGCGCGACGCTATGCCGGTGACGCCGGTCGCTACGCCAAGGATCACGCTCGTGAGGGCGGTGTCCTGCTGGCCGTGGCGACCATCGCGGCGGCCATCGGGGCCGCAGCTCTCGAAAGCCGGCGACCGGACAGCCGCGTGCGTCGCCTGACGGGCCTCTAAAGACCCACAAACCCGTTGCTGCGACTGCGAAGGTCGGCGAAAGAGGGGCATGACCGCCGCTCCGACGCTGATTTTCGACTTCGATTCGACGCTTGTGCGCATCGAAACCCTCGAAGCCCTCGCAGATATAGCCCTTCAGGGGCATGGCGATGCCGCCTCGATCCGCGGGCAGATCGCCTCGCTTACCGACCGGGCCATGGCGGGAGAGGTCGATTTCGGCGAGTCATTGCGGGCGCGGCTGGCCCTGCTGCCGCTCACCAGGGCGCATGTTCAGACGCTGGCTGACCGCATCCTGGAGGAGGGCACACCGTCGGTGCGGCGGAACCTGCGATTCTTCAACGAGAACGCGGCCAACATCATTATCCTGTCGGGCGGCTTCCGCGAGGTGATCGCGCCGGTCGCAGAACGGCTGGGCGTGTCGCCGGACCGGGTGATCTGCAATGACCTGATCTACGACGCAGACGGGGTGGTGACGGGCGTGGACGACGTCAATCCGCTGTCGCACGAGAACGGCAAGCCGACGGTGATCAAGACGCTGGGGCTCACGGGGCCGGTGGTCATGGTCGGCGACGGCTGGAACGACGCAGAGGTCAAGCTGGGCGGGGCGGCCGACCGGTTCTACGCCTTCACCGAGATCGCGCGGCGCGACAAGGTCGTGGCCGTGGCGGACGGCGAGGCGAAATCGATCGACGAATTGCTGCATGCCGAGGGACTGGCCGGGCGCTGGTCCTATCCACGCAGCCGTATCCGCATGCTGCTGCTGGAGAACATCCACCCCGCCGCCGTCGAGCGGCTGGAGGAGGCGGGATACTCCGTCGAGACGATGAAGGGGGCTTTGGACGAGGCGGACCTGATCGAGAAGATCAAGGGCGTTCATGTCCTCGGCATCCGCTCCAAGACGAATGTGACCGAGGCGGTGCTGGAGGCGGCGGATCGTCTTCTGGCGGTCGCGGCCTTCTGCATCGGCACGAACCAGATCGATCTGGACGCCTGCGCCGCACGGGGCGTCGCGGTTTTCAACGCCCCCTATTCGAACACCCGCAGCGTCGTCGAACTGGCCATCGGCCTGACCATCACCCTGATGCGCGACGTGGTCGACAAGTCGGCGGCGATGCACGAGGGCCGGTGGAACAAGTCGGCCGACGGGTCCCGCGAACTGCGCGGCAAGACGCTGGGCATCGTGGGTTACGGCGCCATCGGATCGCAGCTGTCCGTGCTGGCCGAGGCGCTGGGCATGCGGGTCATCTTCCATGACCTTTCGGAACGGCTGGCGCTGGGCAATGCGAAGCGGATGCGGTCGCTGGACGCGCTTCTGGCCGAGGCCGATGTGGTCACTCTGCACGTCGACGGGCGGCGCGAAAACACCAATCTGATCGGCGCATCCGAGTTCCAGATGATGCGGCCGGGAACCCTGTTCCTGAACCTGTCGCGCGGTCATGTCGTCAATGTCGGCGCGCTGGCCCAGGCCATCGGTTCGGGCCGGATCGGCGGGGCGGCGCTGGACGTCTTCCCCGAGGAGCCGCGCACCAACGCCGATCCGTTCGACAGCCCGCTGATGGGTCTGAAGAACGTCATCCTGACCCCGCACATCGGCGGCTCGACCGAAGAGGCGCAGGAAGCAATCGCCGAGTTCGCGGCCGAGCGCCTGCTGGGCTATCTGAACCGCGGCGACACCACCTTCTGCGTCAACCTGCCCAACGTGCAGCTGGCCGAGGTCTCGGGCGGCCACCGCATCCTGCACATCCACCGAAACCAGCCGGGCGTCCTGGCCGAGCTGAATCGCGAGCTGTCGGCGGCCGGGTTGAACATTCTCGGCCAGCACCTGAAGACCGACGAAAAGACCGGCTACGTCATTATGGACGTGGACCGCGACTACGACCCTCAGGCGCTCCGTGTCCTGAAGAGTGTGGCCGGAACGCTTCGCTTCCGCCTTCTGCACTAGGAACCTTCCCTAGCGGCATCTTGCGCTCCCGTAAAACGGGCGCAGACTGTCGTCCAACGGTCGCGAAATCGACGACCGAGGGAGGAAGACCATGTCACGCTATCTTCGCGGCGCAGCCCTGGCTGCGCTGACGCTCGCCGCATCCGCCGCGCTCGCCACCGCCGCCTCGGCACAATCCTACGGCCGTCTGGTGGTCTTCGGCGACTCGTTGAGCGACAACGGCAACCTGTTCCTGGCCTCGGGCGGGACCCAGCCGCCGTCGCCGCCCTATTTCCAGGGCCGGTTCTCGAATGGGCGGGTGTTCACCGAACTGCTGGGGTTCAATGCGGTGAACTTCAACGGGGCGGTCACCGGCAGCATCAACTTCGCCTACGGCGGGTCGCGGACCGACAACAATGTCGCCTTCCCCCCCGGAATGCGCCAGCAGCTGACGACCTATCTCGGCCGCGGCGGGACGTTCGGCGCCAATGACCTGGTCAGCGTCCTCGGCGGCGCCAACAACATCTTCCAGGCCTTGCCGGCCGCAGGCGCCTCCGCCAGCCCGGCGGCTGCGATTACGCCGACCCTGAACGCCGCTGTGGCGGACATGAATTTCCTGGTCAATGACATCGCCAGTCGCGGAGCGGGGACCATCCTGGTGACCAACCTGCCGCGGCTGGGCATCACGCCCCAGTTCCGCACCTCGCCGGCCTCGCCCCTGGCCGACTACGCGGGTTCCACCTTCAACAGCGGCCTGCAGACGGCCCTGATGGCGACCGCCGCAGCCCGGCCCGGCTCCAACATCATTCTGTTCGACCTGGCCAAGGTCTCTGACACCCTGGCCGCCAACCCGGGTCGCTTCGGCCTGACCAATGTGACGGAAGCCTGTTTCAACGGGGTGACGGTCTGCGCCAATCCGGACACCTATCTGTATTTCGACGGCGTCCACCCCACCGCCGCCGGGCACCGGCTCGTCGCCACTCTGGCCGGCGATTACCTGTACTACGGCGACCGGGCCGCCGGTTCGACCCTGCAGGGCGAGACGGCCTATCGTCACCGCGAGGACGCCCTGGATGCGGCCACCGGACGGATGTCGGGCCGCGCGGCCTGGACCGCCGGGACATCGATCTCGATCGGCGGACTTTACGATCGCTCCGAGACCGATGCTCGCGGCACGGTGTCTTCGGCCGAATCCGATGGCTACGGCGCCCAGATGACGCTGGAGTCGGGCACCGAAACCCTGCGGTTCGGCCTGACCGGCAGCTACCGCAATGCCGACGTCGTCGCCGGCCCGACCAGCTTCCAGCTGCAGACCCTGGCGGTCGATGTCGCCGCAGGCTGGCGGTCGAATGCCACGTTCATCACCGTCGCCGCCGGCTTCGCCAGCGACGACTACAACGACATCGAACGGGTCAGCGCCCTGGCGCCGATCGTCCAGACGGGAACGACCCGGGGCGTCAGCTCCGGCGCGCGTCTGCAGGGCGGGATGTGGTTCGATGCGGGCGGGATCGCCATTTCGCCGCGCGTCGCCGTGACCTACGGAAACTCCGGAGTGGACGGCTATGTCGAACAGGGCGTGGCCGCGTCCTATCAGTACCGCGACCGCACCGTGAAGGGCATCACCGCCGAAGCCGTGCTGCGGGCCGAGGGCGACATGGGCGGCTTCGCCGTCTTCGTCGAGGGCGGCTATCGCGACAGCCTCGACGACAGTTCCGACGCCGTGCGGGTCGGGATCGCGGGCAACCCCGCCCAGGTCCTGTCGCGTCGTTTCGATGATCCGTTCGGCGGTTCGGTCCTGGCCTCGGCCGGGCTGAGCGGCGACCTGGGTCCGCTCGAGGTCGAGATCGGCTATCGCGGGCGCTTCGGCGACCGCGCCGACAGCCACATGGGCGGCATCACCGTGACCCTGCCGCTTTAAGCGACGGCTTCAGGCCTGCGGCGAAGCGCGTCGGCCCCGGCGGCCGGCGCGCTTTCGTTTGTCCGGTTCCCGGGGTGCGACGCCCTGTCGCCCGGCCCGCCCCAAAGTCGCCCCAGGAATTGTCGATACGGCCGTTCGCCGAAGCGCGCGCTGGTCCTGGACCCGCGCCCACAGGCGTCCATTGCTTTCGAAAAGCGCCACCGAGCCGACGACTTCATGCGCCGACTGTTTCCGACCGCCCGTGCCTTTGTGACCCACTCCGGCCAGACCGCCGCCCTCATCGGCGTCGCCGTCATGGCCATGGCCATGGCGCCTGCGGATCGGGAACCCCGGATTCAGACCGTCGCCCTGCCGGAGCTGCCGCCCGTCCGGGCCGTGGCGGAGCCGGCGGGCCCTCTGACCCGTCCGATGACGTTCGAGGAACCGGTTCGCGGCTTCGCCATCAATTCCCGCTTCGGCATGCGCCGGCTGGGCGGTGAGCGCGGCGCACGGATGCACAAGGGCGTTGATATCGCTGCCCCGCAGGGCACCAGTGTCTATTCGGCCGCCGAGGGCGAGATCGTCCGCATCGGTCGCCAGCCCGAGGGCTACGGCAACTTCATCGAGATGCGCCATCCGAACGGGATGACCACCCTGTATGCCCACCTGAGCCGCATCGACGTGGCGTCAGGCGACCACGTGCGGGCCGGCGAGCGGATCGGCCTGGTCGGTTCCACGGGCTACTCCACCGGTCCGCACCTGCATTTCGAAGTCCGTCGCGGCGGGACGCAGGTGAACCCGTCCCGCGTCGTCGGCGAAACCTTCCAGGTCATCGTCGCCAACTGACGTCGAATCCGTTTCCCATGTAAAGCGTCCTTTGCTACCTCTGGGTCTGTATTTGACGGGGGATGAGTATGGCGGCCTTGACGCTCGACGGCGTGAGCAAGCGCTACGGCGACTTTCAGGCGGTGAAGGACCTGAGTTTTCAGGTCCGGAAAGGGGCCATCTGCGGCTTCCTGGGGCCCAACGGGGCGGGCAAGACCTCGACTATCCGCATGATCCTGGGTCTGCAGTCGGCATCGGCGGGCGCGATCGACATCCTGGGCGCCTCCGACGGGCGCAAGGTGCGCGACCGGATCGGCTTCCTCCCGGAGGAGCGCGGCCTCTACAAGAAGATGACACCCGTCGAGGCGATCGCCTTCTTCGGCTCGTTGAAGGGCCTGCCGACGCGCGAGGGCAAGCGCCGCGCCCGCGAGATGCTGGAGGCCCAGGGTCTCGGCGCATCCCAGAAAAAGAAGATGAAGGAGCTGTCCAAGGGGATGGCGCAGAAGGTCCAGCTGATCGCCTCGGTCGTGCACCGGCCGGAGTTCGTGATCCTGGATGAGCCGTTCTCGGGCCTTGATCCCGTCAACCAGCAGGGGCTGGAGACGGTAATCCGCGACCTGGCGGCCAATGGGGCCACTGTGCTGTTCTCGACCCACGTCATGCAGCACGCCGAACGGCTGTGCGACCAGGTCGTGCTGATGGCGCGCGGTCGCAAGGCGTTCGACGGCACGGTGACCGAGGCGCGTGCGACCTCGCGCCGCTTCCTGGAACTGGAAGGCGAGATTTCGGCCGAGGCCGTGGCGGCCTTGCCCGGCGTGACTGGCGTCGAGGTCGTGTCCGATCTGGGCGGCGTTCGCGTTCTGAAGGGCGCTCTGGCCAGCGGGGCAGGGGGACAGGAGGCGTTGAAGACCGCCTTCATCAGCGGGCTGGACGTGCGCCGGTTCGAGCTCAAGGAGCCGACCCTGCATGACGCGTTCATCGACCTGACCGGCGACCATCCCGATCAGGACCAGAGCGTGGCCCGACCTGCCACCAACACGGAGGTCGCCCGATGAACCGTATCCTGCTGATCGCCCAGCGCGAGTTCCTGGCCTATGCCAAGACAGTTGGTTTCTGGCTGTCGCTTCTGGCCTTCCCGATCTTCGCGGTGCTGGGCGGCGCCGTGCCTCTGTTGATGCGTGGGGCCGATCCCGTGCGTGCGGTCGTCCTGATCGAGGAGGGCCCGGCCGCGACCGGTCTGGCCGCCGCCGTGAAGAACGTCCTGGACGCCGACACCCAACGTCAGGCCGAGCGCGCTCGCGAAGCCGCCGAGAAGGCCGCCAGATCTTCCGGAGCGCCTCCCGGGGCCGCGGAAAGCGCGATCGCTTCCATGACCCGGGCGCGCGTGCGGTTCATCGATGCGCCGGCCGATCTGTCCACTGCCGCACCGGGGCCTGCCCAGGACGCGGTCGTCCGTCGCTATCTGACCGACGCAACGCCCAAGGAACAGCGGCTGGACGCCGTCGTCTTCCTGACCCGCACGCCCGAGGGGCCGGCGGCCCGGGTCTGGGCCGCGCGAGCGACCGACGACACGGTCGAGGACTTCGTGCGCCGGGCCCTGCGGGACGAGAACCGCGACACCGTCCTGCGCGAGGCCGGGATCGATGCGGCTGTGGTCGAACGGGTCGACGCCTTCCGGCCCGAGATCAACGTCTTCTCGCCGCGCTCGGCCAGCGGCGGCGAGGTGTCGTTCAAGGACCGGCTACCCGGCATCATCGGCCTGGCCTTCAGCTTCATCCTGTGGTCGCTGATCATCACGGGCGCCTCGATCCTGCTGAACAGCGTGATGGAGGAGAAGTCGAACAAGATCCTGGAGGTCTTGCTGTCGTCAGCCTCGGCGACCGAGATCCTGGCCGGAAAGGTGCTGGGGGTGGCGATGCTGACCCTGTCGGTGCTGGTCGTCTGGGGCGGGATCGGGGCCGTGGGCCTGATCACGGCGGCGCCGTCGGTGGCCGGAGATGTGGCCGCGGTGCTGATGACCAACGGGCTGATCTTCTACTTCATCGGCTATATCGTCGGCGGCTATCTGATGTACGCGGTGCTGTTCGCGGCCATCGGGGCCTTCTGCGAGACGCCGCGCGACGCCCAGACCCTGATGGGGCCGATCATGATGGTGCTCGTCGTGCCGCTGCTGGTCGTCCAGATGGCTCTGGTGAACCCCGACGCGCCGGCGGTGAAGTTCCTGTCCTGGGTGCCGTTCTTCACCCCCTTCCTTATGAGCGCCCGCGCGCCGTCGGGGCCGCCCATGATCGAAATCATCGGCACGATGGCAGGGATGTTCGCCGTGGCCTTGCTGATGGTGTGGCTGGCTGGACGGGCATTCCGGGCGGGGGCCCTGTCGGACGTGAAGCTGAGCTGGAAGAGCTTCGGCCAGGCGATCAGCGGCGGGGGGCGGTAACGTCGTCTCCTCCCTGTCGGCGAAGGCCGATGGGGAGGTGGCTCGAAGCGATCAGCTTCGAGACGGAGGGGGCGACACCGTGTCTCCGATGGGGCGCCGATTCCCTCACTTCAACCGTTACCTCGCCCCTCCGTCTCATCGCTGAGCGCGATGAGCCACCTCCCCATGCGGCTTCGCGCATAGGGAGGAGACAAAGAAAAAGGCCGCCCCGGTTTCCCGGGGCGGCCTTTGAAATCTGGACCTGCGTCGCGGCCTTTAGGCGCGCGGGACGCGGGGCTTCGGAGGCGGCAGCAGACCTTCGCGCTGCATGCGCTTGCGGGCCAGCTTGCGGGCGCGACGAACGGCCTCGGCCTTCTGGCGGGCGCGCTTCTCCGAGGGCTTCTCGTAATGCACGTGGCGCTTCATTTCACGGAAGCTGCCTTCGCGTTGCATCTTCTTCTTGAGGGCTTTGAGCGCTTGATCGACGTTATTATCGCGAACGAAAATCTGTACCAGGTTGAACTCTCCTTTGGCCGCCCGCCGCGTCCTTGAGAGGCGGGCAGACAAATAAAATCGGTTCTCGCGGGCGACAGCCCGGCGAGCGAAGGCGTGCGGATACACCAAGCCTCGCCCCCTGTCCAGATCGTCGCGGCGCTTCCGTGACGCTCGCGATCCCGCTGTGACGGGCGTATTATGGCGAAATGACCGATACGCCACACCTGTCGAACGTTCACGAGGGCGCCAATGTACCGGATTGGGCCGACCGGATGGAGCAGTCCGTGCTCGATTCGGCGCTGGGCCTGGCTCCGAGGCTGGGCTGGAACGGCCGGATGGTGCGCGAGGCCTGCGCAGCGAATGGCCTGAGCGAAGGCGATCAGGAGCTTCTGCTGCCCAACGGCGCGCGCGATCTGGCGGTCCTGTTGTGGCGCCGGCACGACGACCAGACCCTCGCGGCGCTGGGCGATCCCGCGCCGCTGAAGATTCGCGAGCGAATCGCCACAGCCGTTTCGACCCGGCTCGAGGTCGCGGCGGCGGATGCGGAAGCCGAGAAGCGGCTGTCGGGCTTCCTCGCTTTGCCGACCAACGCCGATCTGGTGCTGAGCCTGACCTGGGCGACGGCGGACCGGCTGTGGCGCTGGGCGGGGGACACGGCGACCGACTGGAACCACTATTCGAAGCGGACGATCCTGTCCGGCATCCTGATCCCGGCGATGACGCTCAGGCTATTCGACGGCAAGGAGGCGGCCGATGCGTTCGTCGCCGCGCGGATCGAGAACGTCATGGCGTTCGAGAAATGGAAGGCGGGCAAGGACTTCGACGCGCCGGTGCGAAAGGTCACCGCGTTGCTGAGCCGGCTGAGATACGGCGCCCGCTAGGTGTGCGCGTCCTACGAGGCTCGATTCAACATCACCCAGCTGGTCGAACTGTTCAGCCAGGCGGGAGCGCCGCTGGACATGACGACAGGCCTGCCGAACCTGGCCCCTGTCGATGAGGTCAAGCCGACGGACGCATCTCCGGTCATAGGCGGAACCGCCGGGTCGGCGCGGCTGGCCATGCTGAAGTTCGGGTTCCCGCCGCCCCGTCCTAAAGCCCGGCCCGTGGTCAACCTGCGAGCCGAGGGGCGCGTGTTCGACAACCGGGAGCGCACCGGTCGCTGCCTTGTGCCGGTCAGCGGATTCTACGAGTTCACCGGCGACCGGTATCCCAAGACGCGCTGGGTGTTCCGCGATGCGGAGGCGGCGTTCCTGGCGCTGGCCGGCATCTGGCGCGCGGGGGAAGCGGGCGAGGGCGCATCCTTCGCCTTGCTGACGACCGAGCCGGGTCCCGATGTGGCGCCGTACCACGACCGGGGCGTGATCCCGGTCCCGAGCGAGCGGTGGGCCGACTGGTTGTTCGCCGAACCGTTCCCTGCCGATGTGATCGCGCCGCCCGAGGCCGGGCGGATGACGGTCGCCGCCCTGCCACGTCCGCCCAAGGCCTAGGGCGGCTGCAGCGGCTCATGTCACGCGAGCCGCCGCGATCCGGTCAGCTCGCCGCCGCCGCGTCGGCGCGATTGTCGGCCAAGGCTCGTGCCTTGCCTTCCGCATAGCCCAGGGTGAACAGCGTCAGGATCAGTGCGGCGATGGCGACAGCGACATTGAGACCGACCAGCGCCTGAAACTCCGTCCGCCCGTTGGCGCGCGCCAGAATCTTTCGCCGGGATGCCCAAAGCGCGATCGGAGACATGGCGATGGCGAGCCACATCAGACCGTTGGTGACCCAGACAGAGCTATCCATGCCTCAGCCTAATCGCGATCCGCAAGGTGACGCAATCGGCTAGAGGCTGGTGACCCGGTTCACGTGGGCCATCTTTCGGCCCGGCCGGGCCTCGGACTTGCCGTAGAGGTGGAGGCGCTGGTCGGGCCTGGCGGCCAGGTTCGACCACTGCTCGATCTCGTCGCCCAGCAGGTTGGTCATCTCGACCCTGGCGTGGGCGGTCGTGGGGCCAAGCGGCCACCCGGCGACGGCGCGGATATGCTGTTCGAACTGGTCGCAGACGCAGCCGTCCTGGGTCCAGTGGCCGGTGTTGTGGACGCGGGGAGCGATCTCGTTGACCAGCAGCTTGCCGTTCCCGAGATCGAACAGCTCGATGCCGACGACGCCGACATAGGCCAAGCCTTCCAGCACGGCGGTGGCGATGGCCTTGGCGCGCTTCAGGGTCTTCGCATCGACCCGGGCCGGGGCGTGGGTCGTTCGCAGGACGCCGCCCGCGTGGTGGTTCTCGCCCAGAGGATAGACGGCGACCGAACCGTCGCGGCCGCGCGCGGCGATGATCGACAGTTCGCGGGTGAAGGCGGCCCTGGCTTCAAGGATGGCGGGGCGGCCGCCGATGGCGGCCCAGGCCTCAGGGACGTCGGCGGCGTCGCGGATCCAGACCTGGCCCTTGCCGTCGTAGCCGTCGCGCCGGGTCTTGAGCAGGCAGGGCAGGCCGACTTGATCCAGATTGGCCGTGATGTCGTCCGCGCGGTCGACTGCGGCGAAAGCGACCGTGGTCGCGCCAACCGCGTTGAGGAAGGTCTTCTCGTCGATCCGGTCCTGGGCCACGGCGAGGGCGGTCGGGCCGGGGGCGACCAGGGCTCCGGCCTCGGCCAGCAACTCCACAGAGGCGGCCGGGACGTTCTCGAACTCGAAGGTGACGACGTCGCAGACGCGACCGAAGACGCTGAGCGCCGTCGGGTCGTCATAGGCGGCGACGATCTGACCGCGGGACACGCGACCCGCAGGGCTGTTCTCCTCCGGGTCGAGGATGACGACGTCGAAGCCGAGGCGCGAGGCGGCCTGGGACAGCATCCGGCCCAGCTGGCCGCCGCCGAGGATGCCGATGGTCGAGCCGGGTGGGAGAGGGGCGGGAACAGCGGTCACTTAGTCTTCGACCGTCTCGTGGACCGACTCGGTCTGGGCCTCGCGGAAGGCGTCGAGCCGACCGGCCAGGGTCTCGTCGTTCAGGGCGAGGATCTGGGCCGCCAGGATGCCGGCGTTCTTCGCCCCCGCCTCGCCGATGGCCAGGGTGGCGACGGGAACGCCGCCGGGCATCTGGACGATCGAGAGCAGGCTATCGAGGCCTTTGAGGGCCTTGGACTGGACCGGGACGCCGAGGACCGGAAGCGGCGTCATGGAGGCGGCCATGCCAGGCAGGTGGGCTGCGCCGCCTGCGCCGGCGATGATGACCTTGAAGCCGGCCGCCCGGGCCCCGCCGGCGAAGTCGAACAGGCGTTGCGGGGTGCGGTGGGCCGAGACGACGCGGGCGTCCCAGGCGACGCCCAGGCGGTCGAGCATGTCGGCCGCGTGCTTCATGGTGGGCCAGTCCGAGCGGCTGCCCATGATGATCGCCACCGGGGGGGTCGTCGTCGCCATGCTTACAGGGCTCCAGCGCGGGAAAGCGGCCGGTTACAGCACGCGCGTTGCGCCCGCAACCAACGGCGTTAGCTTGGGCGCAGGAGGCGCACGCACTGAGTCGCGCCCGGAGCTGCTTCTCGACGTGACCGACGCGCCGAACATCGACGATATCCTCGACCCTCAGGCCGAGATCGCCCGGCTGCGCGCCGAGGTGGCGGCCCTGACCGCGCGCGCCGAGGCGGCGGAGGCGGCGGCGGAGCATGACGTCCTGACGCCGGTGCTGAACCGGCGGGGCTTCGCGGCCGCGATGGTGCGGACCATGGCCTACTGCACCCGTTACAAGGTCCCGGCAGTGCTGCTGTATCTGGATCTCGACGGGTTCAAGACGGTCAACGATACGCTCGGCCACGCGGCGGGAGACGCCGCCCTGGTGCGGGTGGCGGAGCTGCTGCTGGAGAACGTGCGGGCGACCGACGCCGTCGGGCGGCTGGGCGGGGACGAGTTCGCGGTCCTGCTGCTGAACGCGGACATGGATGCGGGGCGCGAGAAGGCGGCCGGACTGAAGGCGGCGCTGGAGGAGGCTGCGTTCATCTACGACGGCCAGCCGGCGTCGCTGGGCGGTTCGTTCGGGGTGCGGGCCTTCACGGGGCAGGCGGATGTCGAGACCTGGCTGGCCGAGGCGGACGCGGCGATGTGGGTGCGCAAGCGCGGAAGATAGTTCGCAAAAACAACTGTCTATGCGGCAATGCGCAGACTGGATCTAAGGCGATGCACTTTCTGGACTCGGAAAAACAGAGTCCAACTGGTCCCCCTCTCCCAACGGTCAGCTAGGCGATGATGTCGGGCAGAATCCGGCTCTCGATCTTCACGATCTCGTCGCGCAGCAGGAGCTTCTTGCGCTTCAGGCGAGCGATCAGGAGCTGATCCGGGATCGGCATGTGCGACAGGGCGTCGATCGAGGCCTCAAGGTCGGCGTGCTCCAGCCTCAGCTCCTTGACCTGGGCATGCAGGGCGATCTCGTCGTCGGTCAGAAAGGGTTGGTCGTCGTTCATGCCGGTCCCCGCGAAGGCGGGCTTATAGCCGAGGCCGCGTCAGGCCGGAAGGCGTTCGGCGAGCGTTGTCAGCGCCGGGCGCGGCACGACGCGGCTCCAGACCCGCGCGACGGCGACGAGGGCGTCGATGGCGGGCTTCGGCGGGCCGCTCGACGGCGGCGCGAGCGCCTCCAGTCCGGCCATCAGATGGCGTTCTGCGGCCAGTTCGACGGCCTTCACCGCCTCGCGCAGGCTCTCGCGCGCGGTGTTGTCGATATCGGGGTTGGTGTTTTTGAGCGTGCGTCGAAGGGCGCGCAGCGGGGAGACGGCGGCGGCGTCCCAGGCGCGGGCGCAGTCACAGGCGCCCTCGATGGCGTCCTCGTCGAGGACGCGGCCGGTCGCGGCGGTCCAGCCGGCCCAGAGCAGAAGGGGGACGTTCTGGCCGGTTCCGTCCTGCAACTGCAGGCAGGCCTCGGGTACGCCGGGGGCGGCATAGGCCCTCAGCGCCCAGTCCCAGAAAGGGGGGCCGGTCTCAGGCATCGCCGGGGCCTTTCAGCCCGTCCCAGCGTTTCACCGGGGCCCAGTCGAGGCCGAACAAGTCCAGGGCGCGACCTACGGACTGATCGACCATCTCTTCGATCGAGGCGGGCTTCGCATAGAAGGCGGGCAGGGGCGGGGCGATCGTGGCGCCCATCTCGGCCAGGGCCGTCATGGTCCGCAGGTGGCCGAGGTGGAACGGCGTCTCGCGCACCATCAGGACCAGGGGCCGGCGTTCCTTCAGCACCACGTCGGCGGCGCGGGTCAGGAGGGTTGAGGTGACGCCGGTGGCGATCTCGCTCATGGTCCGGACCGAGCACGGGGCGACGATCATGCCCAGGGACTTGAACGAGCCCGAGGCGATCGAGGCGCCGACGTCGTTGAGTTTGTGAACGACCGAGGCCTTGCCGGTCAGGTCGTCAGCGCTGAAGTCCGTCTCCTGCGACAATGTGAGCAGGGCGGCGCGGGTGACGACCAGATGGCTTTCGACGCCCAGTTCGTTGAGCGCGTCCAGGACCCGGATTCCGTAGATGACGCCCGACGCGCCTGAGATTCCGACCACCAGACGGGTCGGCGGGGTCCGTACAGCTACGTTCACATCATGGTCCAGATTGGGGCCCAGGTTCCGACGTGCCCGGAGAAATTTTACGTTCTGTTCACGTCACCGAACCGTGATTTCACAGGCGGCAAATCCGGGCGCTCACTGTGTGGTCCCTTAGACATGGAGGCGCAAGCCATGACCATCGAAGCTCGTATCCGCGAACTGGGAAATCGTCACCGCCAGCTGGATGACACCATCCGGCAGGAGGTGGGACGACCGTCCGTGGATCCGCTGCAGGTCAGGGAGCTCAAGCGAAGGAAGCTCCGGCTCAAGGAGGAAATCACCAGTCTGGAGGCCAGGGCAGGCTAGCCCGGGCCTCCGCCAGAAAAACAGGCGGCCCCGGGAGCGATCCCGGGGCCGTTTTTATTCCTCCCCCAAGCGCAGCGCAGGGGGAGGATTTTACTCGTTCGTCCCGAACACCGACGCTGCAGTCGGCTCCGCGGTGCGGCGTTCGCGTTCTTCGGGGACGAACTCCGGCTCGGCGGGTTCGGCCTCGATCGGCTGGAGGGCGGCGCCGCCCTTTTTCGCGTCGTCCTTGTTCTTCTTGTCGGCGGCCTTGGAGACCAGTTCGTCCAGCACCAGCTGGCCGACGAGGCCGAGGGTCACCGGATCGACGGGCTTGATCTGGGGGCTGTTCCAGTGGGTGCGGTTGCGCACGCTGTCGATCGTCGACTTGGTGGTGCCGAGCAGTTTGGCGATCTGGGCGTCAGTGACCTCGGGGTGGTTCTTGACGAACCACATGATGGCGTCCGGACGGTCCTGACGACGCGAGACCGGGGTATATTTCGGCGCCGGTTTGTGGGTCTTCAGCAGTTCGGCGTGACGGCTGACGACAGCCTTCATCATATAGGTGTCGTTGCCCTGGGCCTTGTCCAGTTCCTCGCGCGTCAGCTGGCCGCCGGTGATGGGATCGACGCCCCGGATGTCGCGGGCCACGTCGCCGTCGGCGATGCCACGCACTTCCAGCGGATGCAGGCCGCAGAAGTCGGCGATCTGTTCGAAGGTCAGCGAGGTGTTGTCCACAAGCCAGACCGCAGTGGCCTTGGGCATCAGGATGTCGGTCATTGGGGCAGTCCCGGAAATGAGGGGCCCGGCGATCGCGGGCTCTGGATACGACGGCGCCCGACCTTTCGGCCGGGCGCTGATGATTTGATATAGGCCTGTTCGGAGCAAAAGAAAACGTCGTCTGTCGGTGTCATACAGCAACGGTTCATGCTGATAGTTGAACACTGTCATATCGGACGCGTTCAGCGCCTTGAGGATCATCTGGAGGAAGACCATGTCTATCGCACTCACCTCGATCGCCGCTCTGGCGATGTTCGCAGGCGGCGTTCAGGAACGCGCCCCGTCGATGGACGGTGGAGGCGGCCCCCAACGTGTCGCGCCGCGCGGCAGCTATGCCGACAGCTGCTCGGGCTCCTACGTGAACCAGGGTCGGCTCTATGCCGACTGCCGCGACATGCGCGGCAACGTTCGTGGTTCGTCGATCGAGCTGGCGCGTTGTTCGTCCAGCGATATCGGCAACGATAACGGCCTGCTGGTCTGCTACAATGTTCGCGGCGACTACGAGGACCGCGGCGGAAACAACGGCGGCGGCGGACGGCCCGGCGGCGGCAACAATGGCGGCGGCTGGGGCAACGGCGGCAACAATGGCGGCGGTTGGGGCAATGGCGGCAACAACGGCGGTGGCTGGGGCAATGGCGGCAATAACGGCGGCGGCTGGGGCGGCAACAACGGCCGGAACAGCATCACCGTCTATGCCGACGCCAACTACCGCGGCTATTCGCAAACCTTCCGCGGTGAGGTCCCGAACCTGAACAGCTCGGGCCTGAACGACCAGATCAGCTCGATCGAGTTGAACGGCGCCTGGGAGGTCTGCACCGACGCCAACTATCGCGGCGAGTGCCAGATCGTGACGAACAGCACCCGGAACCTGGGCAACACCGGCTATAACGACCGGATTTCCTCGATGCGTCCGGCTCGGGGCGGCGGCCGCTGGTAGCATTTTCCTTTGGTACCGCTCGTGCCGCGGTCACCCGCTGCCTGAGCTGACCGTCAACACGATCTTGCCGACATGCTCGCCCGCCTCCAGCCGGAGGTGGGCGAGTTTCGTTTCGGCCAGGGGGAAGGTCCCCTCGACCGGCGGCCGAACCGCGCCGGATGCGACCCAGGGCCAGACGGTCTGCTCGACCGCGGCGGACAGACGGGCCTTCTCATCCGCCGAACGGCGGCGCAGGGTTGATCCGGTCAGTGTCGCCTGTTTCATCATGATGCGCATCAGATCGACCTGGGCCAGCGCGCCGCTTAGCGTCGCGATGACGACCCAGCGCCCGCCGGCCTTGAGAGCGTTGAGATTGGCTTCCGCATAGGCCGCGCCGACCATGTCGAGGATGACGTCCGCGCCGCCGGCCGCCTTGATGGCCTCGGTGAGGTCTCCGGCGGATGCGTCCAGGCCGACGTCGGCCCCGAGGGCGAGCGCGGCCGTCGCCTTCGCCGCGCCCCGCGATGTGGCGACGACGTGCGCACCCGCCGCCTTGGCCATCTGGATCGCCGTGACCCCGATGCCGGAGGTGGCGCCGTGGATCAGCAAGGTCTCGCCGGCTTTCAACCCGCCGGCCTCGAACACATTGGCGAAGACGGTGAAGACGGTCTCGGGCAGGGCCGCCGCCTGGATGAAATCGAGGCCGTCGGGGATCGGCAGCGCGTGACGAGCGTCGACGACGGCGTATTCGGCGTATCCGCCGCCGCCCAGCAGGGCGCAGACCCGGTCTCCGGTCCGCCAGCGGGTGACGCCGGGGCCGACCTGATCAACCTCGCCAGCCACTTCCAGCCCCATGATGTCGGAGGCTCCCGGCGGGGGAGGGTAGCCGCCTGCGCGCTGGATCAGGTCGGGTCGATTGACCCCGGCGGCGCGCACCCGGATGCGGATTTCACCGTCTTCGGCCTGGGGATCGGGGCGTTCGGAGAGACGCAGGGCCTCGGCGGGACCAGAGCCGCCGTCGATCTCGATCACCCGCATATCGTCCAAGCCTTGCAATCGTCCGTGTCCGGGAGCGTAAATGGGCTTCTTCGGGCTTCTGGCCAAGGAGGCGACGATGACGTTTGAGGATCTCGAACCCCGCCCGCAACGCGGAGCGGCCGTGGCGGCCCTCGGTCGCGAGGATCTGGACCTGTATTCGGTCGATGAACTGGGCGAGCGTATCGAGGCGCTGGAGGCCGAGGTCGCGCGGACCCGCGCGGCCATCGCCGGCAAGACCGCCAAGAAGTCCGCTGCGGACGCCCTGTTCAACTTTGGACGCTGATGCGGTTCCGCAGAGACCTTTTCCGTGGCATGGCGGTTGCAGGCGGACGGCGTGCGGCGCCGTTACGGCCCGATGGACCAGCGGACGTTGCGGATCACGATGAGTATGGTTGAGTTGACGGGCGACGAGAGTTCCGCGCCGAACACGGCGTCGCGGGCCGGAGAAATCCGCGATTTCGCACGCTCGGAACTGTTCGAGCGCACCTTCCAGGACGGCATGGACCTGGTCGAGGAGACCGCCGCCTATCTGGACGGCGACGGTCGCCGTGAATCCAAGCTGCTGTCGCGCTCCGCCGCCTTGGCCTACGCCGCCGAGAGCATGAAATTGACCACCCGCCTGATGCAGGTGGCGTCCTGGCTGCTGGTGCAGCGCGCTGTGCGCGAAGGCGACATGGCCGCGGAAGCCGCGTGCGAGCCGCGCTATCGCCTCAACGAACGCAAGGTCGAGGTCGAGCCGAGCCACCCGGAGATGCCGATCGCCCTGGTCGAATACCTGGTGCGCGCCGAGAAACTGCACGACCGTGTCCTGTATCTGGACAAGCGGATGTACCTCGACGACGCGCCGGAGCCCGACGCCAACCCGGTGTTGAGCCAGATGGGCATGCTGGAAGCGGCGTTCAGGAGTTAGACCGGTCGCGACTACGGCCCGACGTCGTTGGCGACAGCGGCGCCGTCGTCGATCACTGCCGGCAGGCTGACGGCGATGCCGAGGGCCTCGGCCAGCTTCTGGTCGCGACGGTAGACGTCCTCGCGGAAGGCGACGCGGCCCTGACCGTCGACGAAGGCGGTCCAGTAAAGCAGGCGCACGGTGATCTCGCGGCCGGTCTGGATGCGCCGGGTGTCGCGGCTGACCTGGGCGTCGTCGAACTGGCCGAGCAGCGTCGGGTCGGGCGACAGCAGCAGGCGCGCGAACTCGACGGCGTTCTGGACGCGGACGCAGCCGTGAGACCGCTGACGCATCGACAGGTTGAAGGCGGCCTTCGACGGGGTGTCGTGCAGGAAGATGGCGTAGCTGTCGCGCAGCTCGAACTTAACATAGCCAAGAGCCGCGGTCGGGCCGGCGCGCTGGATGACCGTGCCGTTGGAGACATACATGTTCTGGCTGGCCAGATAGCCGGGGCCGCGGGGCAGGATCTCGCGACGGGCGATGCCGGCGGGCACGTACCAGGGCGGGTTGGCGACGACCGAGGCGAAGGGCTTTTCGAGGCTCGGCGTCTGGGTCGCCGGGGCGCCGACGACGACCCGGTTGGAGTGAACCGGGCGGCCATCCTTCCAGTAGACCATGATAGCGGCGGCGGTGTTGACCTCGATCCGCTCGGGACTGAGGTTGCGCTTCAGCCAGCGACGGCGTTCCAGGTTCAGGGCGATCTGACGCGCGCGGTCCTCTGCCGAGGCGCCGAGCGAGCTCTGTGTGCCGGCGCCGATGCGACCGTCGGCGGCCAGACCGTGGCGGGCCTGGAAACCACGCATGGCGGTCTGCAGTTCGGGCCCGTAGACGAGACCCTCGGCCGTCAGGCGCGCGCCGTCGGCGGCTGAGAGGTCGCCCTCGGCCACCAGACGGGCGATCATGGCGGGGACGCGATTATCGCTGGCCCCCGGCTCGATCGTGCCCGAGCGGGCGGCGAAGCGCGGCCAGCCGCCCTCGCGGATGAGTCTGCGATAACGGACATAGCCGGCGGACAGGTTGGTGTAGCCGATATCGGTCGGGGCGAGGCCCTCGTACCATTCGACGATCTTGTTCTGGACCAGGGCGTCGTTGAGCCCGACCGGCAGGTCGACCCGGTTCTTCTCCATTTCCCAAAGCTCTTCGACTGTCTCGGGACGGACGCGGCCCTCGGCCAGGGTGCGGGCATAGGTGATGGCGGCGGCGGTGGTGCGGATATCCGCGCTGTCGGGATCGGCGGCCAGACCCACGAAGTCGAAGAAGTCCGAACGCGACAGGCCGTGACGCTCGGCGCGGGCCGAGGCCTGGTTCAGGGTGCGCAGGCGGGCGGCGGTCCACACCGGGCGCCAGTCGTTCAACTCATAGAAGGCGCGCACGTCAGGCTGGGTTGCGGCGGGCAGGCGCTCCAGCTGGGCGTTGAAGGCGGCGTAGTAGGGGCTGGTCGACCCACTGGGGGCGGCCTGGGCGGGAGAGGGGGCCGGCCCGGTCTGCGCCGCCGCAGAGCCGGCCAGAGCCGAAACGGCGGCGCCGAGGGTGAGTTCGCGTCGATTCATGGTCTCTTGTCGCCTTCGTTCGGCGCCTGGTGGAGCCCCGTGTCCACGCCCGTGCGCCGGACGGGAACATGTTATCGACGTTCCGGACAAACAAAAAGCGCCGGTCGGGCGACCGGCGCTCTTCGTGACGTCTTTGTCGCACCGGTGTGATGCGCCAGCTTCCAGTCGACCGCCTGGGAGAACCAGGCTGGGGCCTACTTCTTGATGAAGCCGCCGAACTTGTTGTTGAAGCGCGAAACGCGACCGCCGCGGTCCAGCATCTGCTGGTTGCCGCCGGTCCAGGCCGGGTGGGTCGAGGGATCGATGTCCAGGTTCAGCACGTCGCCCTCTTTGCCGTAGGTCGAACGCGTCTTGTACGTGTCGCCGTTCGTCAGGGTGACGGTGATGAAGTGGTAGTCGGGGTGCGTATCGGCCTTCATGGTCGTGTTCCGGTCTCTTGGGCGCGGTGACGATGCCGACCGTCTGTGCGCGAAATGACAAATCCCGCCAGATGTCCGGCGGGAATGAGCGGCGGCGTTTACACCGCAGGGCGTTCCGGGGCAAGAGCCGCGCATGAGCACGCCCCCGCCGACCCCGGACGCCTATTCCAGCACGGAGGCGGTGGGACGGCCCGGCGCCGGCGCCGTCCTGGTCGAACAGATGGGCGAGGCCGGCGCGCGGCGCGAGAAGCGCAAGGACGTCCGTCCCCTGCTGCGGCTGTGGCCCTATCTGATGCAGCATCGGCTGGATGCCCTGATCGCGGGCTTCTGGCTACTGGGTTCGACGGCGGCCTCCCTGGCCCTGACGGCGACGGCGCGAGGCGCCATCGACCATGGGTTCGAGAACGGCGGCGCCGACATCAATCGCTGGTTCCTCTTCCTGGGGCTGAATGCCGTGTTCCTGGGCGTGGCGACGGCGGTCCGGTATTTCTACGTCACAAAGACCGGCGAGCGGATGATCGCGGACCTCAGGAAGGCGCTGTTCGACCGCATCCTGACGCTGGATCCCGCGTTCTTCGCGCGAATGCGCACCGGAGAGGTGCTGAGTCGGCTGACGACGGACATCGCCTTGGTGGAGACCCTCCTGACGACGTCTGTGTCGTTCGCGCTGCGGAATTTCCTGACCCTGATCGGCGGGGTGGTCCTGTTGTTCATTGTCAGCCCCAAGCTGACCGGTTTGGTGCTGCTGACCGCCCCGCTCTTGATGGCGCCGATCTTCCTGTTCGGGCGGTCGGTGAGGAAACTGACCGTGAAGTCCCAGGACCGGTTCGCCAACGCCGTCGGCTTCGCAGGCGAGAGCGTGGACGCCATCGAGACGGTGCAGGCGTTCGGCCGGGTGCAGAGCGCGGTGGCGCGCTTCGGCGGCGTGGTCGAGGAGGCGTTCGGCGTCTCCATCGTGCGGATGCGCGCGCGGGCGTGGATGACGGCCGTGGTCATCGTGGTGATCTTCGGCGGCGTGACCCTGGTGCTCTGGCTGGGCGCGCAGGACGTGATTCGCGGCGCGATGACGCCGGGGGCCCTGTTGCAGTTCGTGCTGCTGTCCGTGTTCACGGCCGGCGCCGTCGGCGCGCTCGGTGAAAGCTGGGGGGATGTGCAGAAGGCCTCCGGCGCCATGCAGCGGATAGACGAGTTGATGAAGGCCGTGCCCTCCATCATGGCTCCGGACGCCCCCGTCACCCTGCCGAGCCCGGCCGAGGGACGCGTGGCCATGGCGGGCGTCCGGTTCGCCTATCCGGGTCGACCCGATCTGCCGGCGCTGAAGGGGTTCGACCTGACAGTGCGGCCGGGCGAGACCGTGGCCCTGGTCGGGCCGTCGGGGGCCGGCAAGTCAACGGTGTTCCGCCTGCTACTGCGCTTCTACGACCCGCAGGAAGGCGCGGTCAGTGTGGACGGTGTCGATGTGCGCGCGGCCGATCCGGTCGAGGTGCGGAACCGGTTCGCCTGGGTGTCCCAAGAGGCGCCCCTGTTCTCGGGCTCGGCTCTTGAGAATATCCGCTTCGGACGCGAGGCGGCCTCGGAAGAGGAGGCGCGCAAGGCGGCGGACGAGGCGCAGGCTCTGACCTTCATCGACGCCCTGCCGGAAGGATTCGCCACGCCTCTGGGCGAGCGCGGCAAGAGCCTGTCAGGCGGACAGCGGCAGCGCCTGGCCATCGCACGGGCCCTGGTGCGGGACGCGCCGATCCTTTTGCTGGACGAGGCGACCAGCGCGCTGGACGCCGAGAACGAGCGTCTGGTGCAGGCCGCGCTGGATCAGGCGATGGAGGGTCGCACGACGCTGGTGATCGCCCACCGTCTGGCCACAGTGCTCAGGGCCGACCGGATCGTCGTCATGGAGGACGGCGCCGCAGTGGAAGAGGGCACCCACCACGAACTGGTGGCCAAGGGCGGGCTCTACGCACGGCTGGCGGAGCTGCAGTTCAGGGAGGGGTGAAACCGTTCCGGAGCGGAGCTGTTTTGCTTTCATGCTCACCACCCTGATCCTCGCCGCCGTCCTGTCTCAGGCCCAGCCGGGCGCAGCCGACCTGGGGCCCGCGTTCGGCAATACCCTGCTGTCCACCTATCCCGATGGCGCACGGCCCGGATGTGGCTGCAGGAAAATGGCCGGTATGAGGGGCGAGGGCGACGCGGCGGGGCCAGCAGCGGCGTGTGGAGCGTTCGCGACAGCCAGGTTTGTTTCGGCCAGCGTCGACCGATCTGGTCTCCGCGCTCGTTCTGCACCCCGATCGTCCGCGGCGGGGTCGGGACGCGATGGACGGCTCGCGCCGTGACCGGCGAGACGATCCGGGTGCAACTGGTCGCCGGGCGTTAGGGTCTGGCCGCGACAGTCACCCCGGGGAAGTCGCTGAAAACGGCGTCGATTCCCACGTCGTAGAAGCGGCGGATCCAGCCGGGCAGGTCACCGCGGTAGTCGGTGGGCAGGAAAATGTCCTCGGCGCGGAAGGTCCAGACGACGACCGTCAGGCCCTTCTGGTGGGCATCCTGGACCAGGGCCGTCGGCGGGGCGGCGGCGCCGGATGGCGTGCGGGGGATGATCAGGGCGGTCTCGACCCCGACGGCGTCGGCATAGGTCGCGATCTCTGCGAGCCCTTGGGGCGTGGCCATGGCGGCGTAGGTCATGTCGGGATGATCGGCCGGGCCGCCCGACTGCGACATCAGCTGGAGCAGAGGCGCGTCGGTCTGCGCGTTCAGCGAGCGCAGGCAGTCGATCTCGAAACACTGGATCATGATCGGGCTGTCGGCCGACATGAGATCGTTGGCGCGCAGGGCCTCGACGAAGGCGGGCTCCATCGGCAGGCCCAGACCGACGAAATAGATCGGGTGTTTCAGCTCGGGAGCCACGCCGATGACACGGCCGGTGCGGGCGGTCCCCCTGCGGGCGATGTCGATGACCTCCTGAAACGTGAGGATCGTCTCGTCGAGGTAGGCGGTGTTGCCGGGGCGCAGGGTCGGGAGGCGTTCACGGGCCTTCAGCGTCCGCAGCTCGGCGAGGGTGAAGTCCTCGGTGAACCAGCCCGTGGTCGGGAGGCCGTCGATGGTCTTCGTCCTGCGACGGTCGGTGAATTCGGGATGATCGGCGACGTCCGTCGTGCCGCCGATCTCGTTCTCGTGGCGGACGATGAGCTGACCGTCCTTCGACATCACCAGATCCGGCTCGATGAAGTCGGCGCCCTGTTCGATGGCCAGTTCATAGGCCGCGCGGGTGTGTTCCGGCCGCTCGCCGGAGGCGCCGCGGTGGGCGATGACCAGGGGATGACGGGGCATGGCCAGCTCTTCAAAAGAATGGGCGCTGACCGGACTGGCAAGGAGCAGGGCGGCGAGGATGAACCGGATCATGCCCCAGCGGTAGGGCAGGGGCGTGACGCCCCTGTGAAGCCCTACGCCGCCTGGAGCACCTTGCGCAGCTGCGGGTGCAGTTCTGGGTTTGCGGCGAGGATCGACACGCCCGACTTCGGATCGCCGTCCTGATCGATTGTGGTGACCAGACCGCCCGCCTCGGTGACGAACAGGATGCCCGCCGCGACGTCCCAGGGCTTCAGGTTGCGCTCGAAGAAGGCGTCGTAGCGGCCGCAGGCGACCCAGGCGAAGTCCAGCGAGGCCGCGCCCAGGCGACGGATGCCGGCCGTGCGCTGGCCGATGGCGTGGATGTCCTTGATCGACTGGGCGTGGCCCGACTTGCCGATGAAGGGCAGGCCGGTCGAGATCAGGCTTTCCGACAGGTCACGACGGCCGGCGACACGGATGCGCTGGTCGTTCAGGTAGCAGCCCTTGCCCTTCTCGGCCCAGAACAGCTCGTTGGCGATGGGGTTGTAGGTGACGCCCGCCACGATCTCCGACGAGCCGTCCGGCGCATAGCGCTGAAGGCCCACGGTGATGGCGAAGTGGGGCATGGCGTGCATGAAGTTGGTCGTTCCGTCGATCGGATCGACCACCCAGGTGTGGGACTTGTCGGTGCCCTCGATCATGCCGCGCTCCTCGCCGAGGAAGCCGTAGCCGGGTCGGGCCTTCATCAGCAGTTCGTAGAGTGTGTCCTCGGCCTTGATGTCGGCGGCGGTGACGAAGTCGCCGGGCCCTTTACGCGAGACCTGCAGCTGGGCGACCTCGCCGAAGTCGCGCAGCATCGGGCGGGCGGTCTTGCGGACCGCGTCGATCATGACGGAAACGAGGGCGGAGGACAGGGCCATGGTCGGAATCTCCTGGTCCGCAGCTCCTGAAAAGGCATGTCGCCCGGAGGTACGGAGAAGTTCAAAGGCCCCGGAGGGCAGGTGGGTGGTGGCTCGTGGCTGGTGGCTGCAGCGGGATCACCCGTCACCCGTCACCCGCCGCCAGTCACGATCTACTCCGCGCGGCGGACGTATTCGCCCGTTGTCGTGTCGACGATGATGCGCTCACCGGCCGACATGTACGGCGGGATCATGATGCGCACGCCGTTGTCGGCGATGGCGGGCTTGTAGGACGACGAGGCCGTCTGGCCCTTCACGGTCGGCTCGGTCTCGGCGACGGTGACCGTGACCTGGTCGGGCAGGTTCAGGCCGATCGGACGATCGTCGTGCATCTCGATGACGACCTTCATGCCGTCCTGGAGATAGGGGATCGAATCCTCGCCGACCCAGGTCTTCTGCAGTTCGATCTGCTCGTAGGTTGCGTCGTCCATGAAGACCAGGGCGTCGCCCTGTTCGTACAGGTAGGAGAAGTCCTTCTGTTCGAGCGTGACGCGCTCGACCTTGTCTTCCGAGCGGAAGCGTTCGTTCAGCTTGTTGCCGGTCTCGAGGTTCTTGGCCTCGACGTTGGCGAAGGCGCCGCCCTTGCCGGGTTTGACGTGGCTGGCCTTGGTGACGACCCACAGGCCGCCGTTGTGTTGCAGGACCATGCCCGGCTTGATGGTGTTGCCGTTGATTTTCGCCATGGGAATCACAGGGGTTGGGGCGCTGCCAGTACGGCGCGCGAAATCGGGCGCGATCCCTATAGGAGGCGGCTCGTCAGGGCAAGGTTAGTGGACAGTGTCCCGGCTGGCCTCGGCCTTGCGGCCGATGGCGTTGACGAAGGCGACGCCGCGCGCGGTCGGGGCAGCGAGTTTGCCGGCCTTCGGGTCGAGCTTGCGGGCTTCGTGGGCAAAGGCGGCGGCGAGACCGGCGGAGGTCATGGCGGCGGCGATCTGCATGCCGCGGCTGGCTGGTCGAAGGGCGATCCAGAGGGCGTTGATCGCCTGCGCACCCGCCCACAGGACCATGGCGCTGGTTCGGGTCGGATTGGCCGGGGCGTTCCAGACGCGCACGGCCGACAGCGTGGTCGCCGAGAAGACGGCGGGCAGGACAAGGCTGAAGGCGCCGCGCGGGCGCTCGGTCACCGGGCCGTCGCCGTGACGCACCTGGGCCGCCGTGCGCCGGGGAGGCTTGATCGCGCCGCTGGCAAGGGCGGTAGCGAGAAGAGCGAACCCGAGAGTCGCCACAACGCCGAGAGCGACGTGGCCGGCGCTGCGCTCGCCCGCATTGAGGAAGTCGGCGGCGGCGTCACGCACGTCGTCCAGGGTCTCTTCGATGTCGGTCATGGCCTCGCTCCTCAAGCGGAGGAGGAATGGTCGGCGGGCGGAGGGGTTCCGGCTCAGACTCCGTCGTCGTCGGTGCGCGCCAGATCAGCCGGATCGTGATCGTAGTCCAGAAGGTCCCCAGGGCGGCAGTTCAGGGCGGCGCAGATCCGGGCCAGGGTGGAAAAGCGGATGCCCTTGACCTTGCCGGAGCGGAACAGGGACAGTTGGGTCTCGCTGAGGCCCACCTCGGCGGCGAGATCACGCGCCTTTATGCCGCGCGCGACGATCAGCCGGTCGAGGGTGACGCGGACCGGCATCAGATCATCTCGTCCAGCTCGGACTGGATCTTGTCAGCCTGATCCACGACGCGGCCGAGCAGGAAGAGGGCCCCGCCGATCATGCCGAGGGTCATGGAGGCGACATCGAAGTTCAGATAGCCCCCTCTGGTCTCGCCGATCAGGCGCATCAGGTTGCTGATCGCGAAGACGGCCAGAAGGCCGCCGACACCCAGGGCCAGGCCGACGCGGCGCAGGCCGTCAGCGAGAGCGGGCTGGATCAGCCGGCCCTTGGCGATCTGGCCGAGAACCCGGCCGATCGACCAGACGCCGAACAGATAGCAAATCGACGGTGACGCCATGATCAGCCCGGTGAGGAGACGCATGCCGTAGTTCGGCAGTGTCCCGCGCAAGCTCAGCGCCAGCGGCGCGACCAGATAGCTCAGGGCCAGAATCGCTCCGACGCTGATCACCATGAACACCGCCAGCCAGCGGAACTGGCCGCACATGCGCCGGAAACGGGTGAGGTCCTGGATGGTCATGGCGTCGCTGATTTCCTGTCGTATCTTTAATCTTGACTTAAAGACGGGAGCTTCGCAACTTTATATCTGACTTAAACGAAACGGGGCGGGCGGATGATAGCGGCGATCGAGACCGAGGGGCTGACACGGCGTTTCGGCAAGCATCTGGCGGTCGATGCGGTGGCGATGACCGTGCCCGAGCAAGCGGTCTATGGCTTTCTCGGACGCAACGGGGCGGGCAAGACCACGACCCTGAAGATGCTGCTCGGGCTGTTGAAGCCGACGTCCGGAGCCGCGCGGATCTGCGGCGTCGATGTTGGCGAGGACCGGATCGGGGCGGCGCGAAAGGTCGGGGCGCTGCTGGAGGCGCACGGCTTCTATGGCAACCTGACCGGTCGGGAGAACCTGGACTTGACGCGGGTGCTGATGGGCCTGCCGGCGACAGAGATCGACCGGGTGCTGGAGGTCGTCGACATGACCGGCAACGCAGGTCGGCGGGTCTCGGACTATTCGCTGGGCATGCGGCAGCGGCTCGGTCTGGCCCGGGCCATGCTGGGCGCGCCGCCGGTCCTGATTCTGGACGAGCCGACCAACGGCCTGGATCCCGACGGCATCGCCGAAATGCGCCATTTTCTGAAGAGCCTTCCGGAACGCACGGGTGCGACTGTGCTTTTGTCCAGCCATCTGCTGGGCGAGATCGAGCAGACGGCGACCCATGTCGGCATCGTCCACGACGGGCGGCTGGTGCTGCAGGGAGACCTGGCGGTGCTGAAGGCCGACCTGGCGCCGGAGATCGGGCTGCGGGTCGATGATGCGGCGCGGGCAGAGCGGGTGCTGAAGGGCTACGACCTGACCCTGGGCGAAGATGCCGCCGGCCTGGTCGTTCGGCTGAGACCCGGCGCGGACCACGATGCGACGACCGCCGCCCTGAACCGCGACCTCGTCGATGCGGGGGTCAGCGTGTTCGCCATCGGCTCGCGCAGTCCCTCGCTGGAGGGGATCTATCGTAGTGTCACCGCGCCGCGCGATGCGGCCGCCCATCAACCGGAGACCGTCTGATGCTCGCCGTCCTGTCCGTCGAAATGCGGAAGCTGAACCGGTCGCTGGCCGCTGTGCTGGCCGTCGCCGCACCGTCGCTCATCGCCGTCTTCGGCTTCTTCATGGTGCTGCGCGGCAAGGCGCCCCAGCCGTGGGAAATGTGGATGGTCAGTGCGATCGGCATATGGTCGTACTTCATGCTGCCGATGAGCGTGACCGCCCTGACGGCCCTGGTCGCCCATATGGAACACGGCCCGAAATCGTGGGACCACCTGCGCAGCCTGCCTCTGCCGCGCTGGCGTCTTTATGCGGCCAAGGCGGTGATGGTTCTGGCCGTTGTCGCGATCATGAGCGTGCTGACCCTGGTCCTGACATGGGGCGCGGTGATGCTGGCGGTGACAATCAAACCGAACCTGACGCCTACCGGAGCACTGGAGACGGGGCTCTATGCGGCGACCATGGGCAAGGTCTTCCTCGCCGCCATTTTGATGGTCGCCATCCAGCTGTGGATCGCTTTGCGCTTCGCCAGCTTCGTGCCTGCCCTGGTGGTCGGGATCGGCGGGACCTTCTTCTCGGTCGTGGCGACCTCGGCGAAGCAGGGGGTGTTCTTCCCGTGGCAGATGCCGGTGAACATGCTGGCGACCGAGGCCTGGCGCGTGAACACGGCGCTGGGGCTCGGCTGCGGTCTCGGGCTGGTCGTCCTGGTCCTCGCGACAGCCCACCTGAGCCGTCGCGAGGTGCTGTAGATCAGTTGCCGGTGGCGGACTTGTCCGGGGCGATCTCGGTCATGGCCGACTGCAGGTAGTTCTGCTCGCCCAGCTGTTCGATCAGCTTGAACTGGGCCTCGAGGAAGTCGATGTGCTCCTCGGTGTCGGACAGGATTTCCATCAGGATCTGGCGGCTGACGAAGTCCGAGGCGGCTTCGGCCTGGGCGACGCCGGCGACGACGGTGTCGCGACCGCCCAGTTCCAGCTGCAGATCCGCGCCGAGGCATTCGATCGCCGTCTCGCCGATCTTGAGCTTGTGCAGATCCTGCAGGTTCGGCAGCCCGTCCAGGAAGAGGATGCGTTTGATCAGTTTGTCGGCGTGTTTCATCTCGCCGATCGACTCGTCGTAGATGATCTGGCCGAGGTGTTTCAGGCCCCAGCTTTCAAACATGCGGGCGTGCAGGAAGTACTGGTTGACCGCCGTCAGCTCGTTGGTCAGCACCGCGTTGAGGGTGCGGATGATCGCGGGGTCGCCCTTCATGGCCGTCTCGTCCTTGCTTTACCGGCGGCCCGTCGAGGACCGTTCAAAGGGTGCCATAGCACAGGAAAAATGCCTGTGTTCAGTTGCGAGCGCTTATCGGCGCATTGATATTGCGAATGATTTTGGTCCGCAGGACTGCGAACCTACTCGGCGGCGAGGGCGTAGACTTCGCGGCTTTCCGCGATCATCTGGCGCATTTCGCAGACGCATTTTGCGCACTGCGCTTCGCATTGATTGCGCTGGAAAACTTCGCGCGGACGGGTCGCGCCCGCCTCGATCGCGCGCGCCACGTCGCGTTGTCTCAGACCGTTACAGTTACACACGTACAATGTGGGCCGCCCCGAAGCGTCAGTTGCGATTGGTTCGCTATAGCAGACAAATGGGCGATTGCAACGCGTTCGCAGGGCGCGGTGGTTGACGCGGCGTCGCAGGCATCGCACCTGCGAACCATGTCCGCGCCCGCCTGCCAACTGTATCTGATCACCCCGCCCGTCATCGGCGACCTCGACGCTTTCGCGGGCCAGCTCGAGGCCGCTCTGGATGCGGGACCGGTCGCCGCGCTGCAGATTCGTATCAAGCCGGCGTCGGACGAACAGATCGCTGCGGCCGTTCGCCGGCTCGCGCCCGTCGCCCAGAGCCGCGGCGTGGCGGTGATCCTGAACGACCGGCCGGACCTGGCCTCGGCTCTGGGCTGTGACGGCGTGCACGTGGGTCAGGAGGATGCCTCGGTGGCGTCCGCGCGCCGGATCATGGGCAGGAACGCCATGATCGGCGCGACCTGCCACGACAGCCGGCATCTGGGCATGGAGGCCGCGGAGCAGGGGGCTGACTATGTGGCCTTCGGAGCCTTCTATCCGACCTCGACCAAGGAGACCGTGCATCAGCCGGAACCGAACATCCTGACCATCTGGCAGGAGACCATGGAAACCCCGTCTGTAGCCATCGGCGGCATCACCATCGACAACGCCGCGCCCCTGGTCGCGGCGGGCGCGGACTTCATCGCGGTGAGCGCCGGCGTGTGGTCGCACCCGCAGGGGCCCGCCGAGGCCGTGCGCCGGTTTTTGGCGATCCTTGCCGGCTAATCCGGCTTCAGGGGATATTAGGAAGCTGTGGTTAAGGATCGGGTCTCGTTCCCCGCCCAGAGTCGTCGTTAATGCCTCAAACCCGCGCGATAACCGCGACCGATGCGGAGGCGCTAGAGCCTGCCGCCGCCGCGCGTCCGGGTCGGACATCCACCGCGGCCGCGCTCTTCGCCCAGCCTCTGGCCCCCATGCTGACCGTTCTGGCCGTGGCCGTTCTGGTGATCGTGGCGATTTCGACGGCCCGCACGGCCGACATGGTTGCGGCATTGTGGGCGGCCAACGGCCTTGCCGTCGCGGTCTGGCTGAGAAGCGGTCGCGGGGTCGGCTACGACATGGCCTTCGGCGGATTGATGGCGTTCGGGGTTCTGGCCGGAGAGTTCCTGGCCGGCAACGGGCCGGTGTTGTCGGTGGGGTTCACTGCGCTCAACATGCTGGAGATCGTGCTGGCCGTGTGGCTGGCCCGGCGGTTCGCCCCCACGCTCAACCTGGCCACAGTGGAAGGCGCGTGCCGGTTCATCCTGTGCACCGCGGTCGTCGCCCCCGCCGTCGCCGGGCTTGCCGCAGGGGCCTTCCTGTACCTGACCCGCGGGGCAGCGTTCCTGCCGACCTTCCAGACCTGGTGGTTCGGTCATGCCCTGGGCCTGGCCGTGATCGGCTCCTTCATCCTGGCCCTCGACATGCGGGCCGTCAGGGCGATGTTCAACCCGTGGCGCGCGCTCGAGACGGTACTGTTGTTCGGCCTGCTCATCGCCGTCTGTCTGACCATCTATTTCGTGGTGAGCATGCCGCTGGGCTTCGTGATGGTGCCCTTGCTCATTGTCATCGCCGCTCGGCTGAGGGTTATCGGTGCGACCGCGGCCCTGGTGGTCATTTCGGTCATGTCGCTGAGCTCCCTGATGATGGGTGTCGGACCCTGGCGGCTCGTGATCGGGGATCTGTCCGAACGCGCCGTGCTGCTGCAGCTGACGATCCTGTTCGGCTATCTGCCGATCGTGCTCGTCGCCTCCCTGCTGGAGGAACGCGACCGCCTGTCGGCGCGCGCCAGGGCGGGGCAACTGCGCGCCGAGAAGGCCTCGGCCGCGAAGTCCCGCCTGCTGGCCAATGTCGCCCACGAGATCAAGAGCCCCATCGGCGGGGTCATCGGCATCGGCGACCTGTGGTCGACCGGCCAACTGGGTCCCGTGACCGAGACCCAGGCGGAGATGGCCGCCATGCTGGTCAAGACGGCCCGTCAGGTCGAGGCCCTGTCGCACGACCTGCTGGACGTGGCCCGCGCTGAGTCCGGAGCGGTCAAGGTCGAGATGCGCCCGACCGACATCCCCGGCATCCTCGAAGACGTGCGCCGCACCACGGCGATGCGGCCGGAGGCCCGGATGCTGTCGCTCAAGATCATCTGCGAAGGCGACGGTCTTGTGGCCCTGGCCGACTCCCAGCGGCTGGCCCAGGTCGTCGACAATCTGGCGACAAACGCCGTGAAATACGGCGCCGGCGGCGGTGAAGTGCTGTTCCGCGCCCGGCGGGTCTACGACGGCGTCCGCATCGAGGTCGTCGACAAGGGCCCGGGCCTCTCGCTCGAGAAACAGGCTCAGCTGTTCGAACCGTTCAACCGGCTCGGGCTGGAGCGGTCGGCGATCGAGGGACACGGCATCGGCCTGGCCCTGGCCAAGCGGCTGGTGGAGTTGCAGGGCGGGTCCATCGGTGTGGAGTCCGTAGCCGGCGAAGGCGCGACCTTCTGGATCGAACTGCCGGCTGCCTGACGACGGTATTCACTGATTGATGAAATAACGCGACCGACTGTCGCGCGCCCGTCGCGCTTGTGGACACCTTCGTTGTGAGGGCGCAATTCGCCGCGATCGCATTGTCACTAGGAACACCCCGTGGACCTCGACGCCCTGCTGCTGTCGCGCCTGCAGTTCGCCTTCACCATCGCTTTCCATATCCTCTTCCCGGCCTTCACGATCGGGCTGGCGGCCTATCTGGCCGTGCTGGAGGGTCTGTGGCTGTGGACGAAGCGGGAGGCGTTCAAGGTCCTGTATCTGTTCTGGGTCAAGATCTTCGCCTTGAGCTTCGGCATGGGCGTCGTTTCGGGCGTCGTGCTCAGCTACCAGTTCGGCACCAACTGGAGTGAGTTCATCCGCCTGACTGGAGGGGTGATCGGGCCGTTGCTGGCCTATGAGGTGTTGACCGCCTTCTTCCTGGAAGCGTCCTTCCTCGGCGTCATGCTGTTCGGCTGGAAGAAGGTCGGGCCGAAACTGCACTTCGCTTCGACCGTTCTGGTGGCCGTCGGCACCAGCATTTCGGCCTTCTGGATTCTGTCCGCCAACAGCTGGATGCAGACGCCGCAGGGCTTTGAGATCATGGCCGATGGGCGGCTCCAGGCGACCGACTATATGCAGGTCATCTTCAACCCCAGTTTCCCGTCGCGACTGGCGCACATGCTGCTGGCCGCCTTCCTGACGACAGGGCTCGTGGTCGGCGGGGCGTCGGCCTACCGGCTGCTCAAGGACCGAGCGGCCGGGCTGAAGACCGAGGGGTGGAGCGAGAGCCGGATTTCGCTGGTCATGGCGGTGGGGCTGATCGCCGTGCTGGCGCCGCTGCAACTGGTCGTCGGCCATGCCTCTGGAGAGGTCGCGCACAAGTATCAGCCGTCCAAGACCGCAGCGATCGAAGGATACTGGGAGACGCGCGCCGACCAGCCCCTGCACCTGTTCGGCATCCCCGATCGCGACGCGCAGAAGAACCATTTCGAGGTCTCCATCCCCGGCGTCGGCAACTGGATCCAGAACGTGCCGAAGGACGAGGTCATTCAGGGCCTGGATAGCTGGGCGCGCGAGGATCAGCCGCCGCCGTTCATCCCCTTCTTCGGCTTCCGGATCATGGTCGGTCTGGGTCTGCTGATGATCGGCCTGGGCGCCTGGGGCGCGGTGCTGATCTGGAGGAAACGGATCTTCGACAGCCCGCTGTTCCTGCGGTTCGCCGTGCTGATGGGTCCGACCGGCTTCATCGCCGTGCTGGCCGGCTGGATGGTGACCGAGGTCGGGCGCCAGCCGTGGGTCGTCTATGGGGTGCTGAAGACCCGTGACGCCGTCTCGCCCGTCGTCGCCAGCCAGGTCGCAACCTCACTGATCGCCTATATCCTCGTCTATTCCGTCGTGTTCACGGCCGGAGCCATCTTCATCCTGAGACTGATGGCCGAGGGACCGATCGCGGCCAGCACCGAACCGGCGCCGCCCGGACAGAGGCCGCCGGGCACGCCGCTGGCCAAGGCGCCGGAGGACACGACCCCGGGCGGACCCGACGGCGTCCTGGGAGGCCCGAAATGAACCTCGACCTGCAACTGATCTGGGCCGGGCTGATCGCGGTCTCCGTCCTGTTGTACGTCACTCTGGATGGGTTCGACCTCGGCATAGGGATCCTGTTCCCGTTCGCGAAGTCGCCCGGCGAACGGGACGTGATGATGAACACGATCGCCCCCGTCTGGGACGGCAACGAGACCTGGCTGGTGCTGGGAGGAGGGGGGCTTCTGGCGGCCTTCCCCCTGGCCTACTCGGTACTGATGCCCGCGCTGTATCTGCCCATCCTGCTGATGCTCGCAGGGCTGATCCTGCGAGGCGTGGCGTTCGAGTTTCGCTTCCGGGCGCGAAACAGGGGCCGCAAGTTCTGGACCCAGATGTTCGCCGGCGGGTCGATCCTGACGGCCGTGGCGCAGGGTCTGGTGCTCGGCGGCTTCATCCAGGGGGTGACGGTGCGCGACGACCGGTTCGCGGGCGGGCAATTCGACTGGTTCACGCCCTACACCCTTCTGGTCGCCGCGGGTCTGGTGGCCGGTTACGCCCTGCTGGGAGGGGCCTGGTTGATGATGAAGACCAGGGACAATCTGCATGGCGACGCGAAGCGCTGGACCAGCATCTCGGCGCTGGTCGTGGCTGGCCTGCTGGCGGCGGTCAGCTTGGCGACCCTGTTGATCCATCCTCGCATCGCGGAGCGCTGGGGGGTCAATCTGCAGGACGGGTTCGCACTGGAACTTGCTGATCTGGCGCCGCTTCTGCCGATCCCGCTGGTGGGGCTCATCGGGTTGGGCCTCGTCTTCGTGATGAGCCGCAAGGGATCGCATCACTGGCCGTTCGTGGGGGCGATCCTGGTCTTCCTGTCCGGCTATCTGGGGCTGGCGGTCGGGTTCGCTCCTTACGTGGTGCCCTACGCCCTGAACTTCCGGCAGGCAGCGGCGCCCGACAATGCGCTGGCTCTGATGCTGGTGGGGACGGCGGCCATCCTGCCCCTGATCCTGGCCTATACCGGCTGGGTCTACTGGGTGTTCCGAGGCAAGATCGACGAGGAGGCCGGCTATCATCATTGATCCCGTTCCCCCGCCCGAAACGGGCGAAGACAGCGGTCCGCTGTGGAAGAAGCTGGCCTGGTTCGCGGGCCTGTGCGTCGCCGGATCGGTCTCAGTCGCGGTCGTCGCCTATGTGCTGAGAAGCTTGCCGTTCATGGGCTGAAAGGCGATGGTTGCGCCATGTCGAATGTGCTCGTCCTCGCCGCCCTTCTGATCGTCGGATCGGGTCAGACCCAACAAACGGCACAGTCCGCCACGGCCCCCCGGCCCGGAAGCGAGCTTACCCGCAGCCTCAACTCGGCGCCGCCTGCGGGCGCCGTCGCGCCGCGCCCGATCTCACCCATGCCGTCCCCCGTCACGACACCACCGCCTCCGGGCCGGGTCGTGCCGATCCCTTCGGCCCCGGTCTCGCCACCGCCGAGGACGCAGCCTCTGACCCCGCCTGTGGTCGCCAATCCGCCCCGGACCCTGCCGCTGGCGACGCCCGCTCCCGTCACCGCCGCGCCGGACGCTCCCACACGTTCCCCGGTTGCAACGCCCGCGCTGACGACGACCCCGCCTGCCTCCACCGCGCCGAGGACGGCGGCCCCCGTGACGGCAGCGCCCAGGCCGCGCCCGACGACGCCTCCGCCCACCGTCGCCGCGCCGACGCCTCGTCCTGCGACTGTAGCGCCGCCTGCTGCCCCCGCTCCGCGCGCTACGACGCCTGCGCCGACCGCGACCGCGCCGGCTCCGCGACCCACGCCGCCAGTAGCGACCGCGCCGGTCACGGCGCCTCCGGTCACCGCGCCTGCTGCGCCGCCTCCCGCACCGATGACGGTGCTGGACGCCCCGGCGATCCGGGCCCTGCCGTTCACGGTCGACCTTCCGGCCGGGATCACGATCACGACCGGCCGGCCGGGGCCGAACTTCAACATCTGGACGATCCGCAGGGGCCAGCAGCCCCTGGTCATGATCTATGCCGGGCCGGCGTCGCAGTTCCCGATCTATTCGGGCGAGATGGTCGAGGCCGGGGCCCGCGCCTCGGTTGTGTCGACCGAGGACGGCCGTCGCGTGGCTCTGGAGCACCTGTTCACCCGCACGACCGCGCCTCAGGAGGTCCACGTCTGGATCACCAGCGTGGACGGCGCCGACCGGACTCTGGCCGAACGGATCGGCCAGACGGTGGATGTCCGCTAGGCCTTGATCGGCTGAGGAGAGATCGCTTCGCGATCTCGCTGATGCCGTGAATCAAGGCCCAGCTTGAATCTGGGACCTGATCCGACCGGAAAACCGCTCACACTTTTCTGGATCAGGTCCTAGGCCCTTCTGACGGGGGTGTCGGTCTCGCCGAGCCGCACGCCGCGCTTGCCGGCGAAGACCAGCACTTCCTGACCCTCGGCGGCAGCCCAGCGGCGTAACTGGGCCTCATAGGGTTCGCGCCGCCAGTCATGGGGGCGGGCCGCGTCGCACTCGACGATCAGCCGTGCGCCGCCAAGTTCCGAATGCAGGACGAAACCCGAGGCCGTCGGCTTCCAGCGGTCATCCAGCGCCTCGGTCAGCAGCCACAGGCAGTTAAAGACGCGGCAGTCACTCGGGCGATCCTCGTAGATGGAGCAGCCGGTCGTCTTGCCGAAATGGCGGCACCAGCGGCCCGCGGGCTTCTCAAGGGCGGTGACGCCCATGATCTTGCAGCACAGGCCGCAATCGCCGCAGGATTTCATCCGCCCTCGGACCAGACCGCCAGCTCGTTTCCGGATGGGTCGCGGAAGTGGAAGCGCTGGCCGCCGGGGAAGTCGAAGATGGGCTTAAGAATGGTCGCACCGGCCGCCTCGACCCGGGCCAGCATGGCCGGAAGGTCGGTGGCGTAAAGCACGGGGAGGGGGGCTTGCGGCCGTTCGGGGTCGGCGTCGAAGCCGCCGTCCAGGCCCTCGTCGAAGGCGGCGTAGGTCGGGCCATAGTCCTGGAAGGTCCAGCCGAAGGCGGCCGCATAGAAGGCCTTTGTTTCCGGCAGGCCGGTGGAGGGCAGCTCCAGATAGTCCAGTTTTCCGTCGCTTCGCATGGTCGTGATCCGATTGAAAAAGCCGCCGGGGATCCGCTTGCCACGGCCCGAAAGACGGCGCAATGTTGCGAACCACTCGCAAAAACAGGTGTGACGGTGATCGTTCTGTCGGCAGGCCCAGACGCCTTGATCCGCCTGATGCGGGAGGCGAAATTGCATCCGCAGCAGACGCCGCCGAAACCTGTGGACCGCGCGGTTAAGCGGTAAGCCAGCCGTTCCGGCGACCGAAGGCCTGGACCAGTTCGGGCCAGACAGCGGCGGGCTTTCCGGCGATCAGGCGGATGCCGAAACCGTGGCCGCCTTCCTGGAACAGATGGGCCTCGGACACGACGGCCGAGGCGCGCAGGGTGGCCAGAAGCTGAAGGCTGTTCTCCGGCGGTACGCCGGCGTCGTCGAGGGCGTGGATCAGGACAGTGGGGCCGACCCCGGTCCAGTCCATCTGGTCGAGGGACCACCGGGAAATCATTTCGGGCGTGGGGGAGGGCCCCAGGAGCTGGTCGCGTGACCCCTTGTGCGCAAAGGGGTCGGCCAGGGTCGTGACCGGATAAAGCAGAATGGTGAGGTCGGGGCGGTGCGAGACCTCATCGGCCGTGTCGACGGCCTGATAGGTCGCGTCGGACCGGACGGCGAGCAAGCCGGCCAGATGGCCGCCGGCGGAGGCTCCCAGACAGGCGATACGGGCCGGATCGACGCTATAGTCGGCCGCGTGGGCGCGGATCAGACGCAGCGCCCGCTGGGCGTCCTGAAGCGGTGCGTTCGGCCCGGCGGCCCAGCCGTCAGCGGGAAGTCGATAGCGGAGGACGAAACAGGTCACGCCGACCGCCGCGAACACCCGTGCGACGTCGAACCCCTCCTTGTCCAGGACGGCCCAGCGATAGCCGCCGCCCGGAATCAGCAGCAGGGCCGCCCCGTTCGGCCGCTCAGGCCGCATGACCGTCAGGAGCGGGTCGGTCGTGTACTGGGCGTAGCGGTCGTGGAACGACGGATCGGTCGAGCGTTCGGGCACGATGGGGGTGACGGTGACGTTTTCGCCGCCCGGCGCACCGCTGGGCCATAGGTGCACGACTTCGGTCGGATCGGCCGGGGCGACGTTCCCGGCAGTGTTTTGGGCCTGAACGGCGCCGGCCGCTGCGGCGGTCACAGCCGCCGCGCCGAGAAGGGAACGACGGCTGAGATCGATCATCAGGCCAGCTCGACTGCAAGGGCCACGGCCTCGCCGCCGCCGATGCAGAGGGACGCCATTCCCTTCGACTTGCCCCGGATCTGCAGGGCCGAGATCAGGGTGGTCAGGACGCGGGCGCCCGACGCGCCGATCGGATGGCCCAGGGCCGTGGCGCCGCCGTTCACGTTCATCTTCGCGTGGTCGATACCCATCTCCTGCATGGCGATCATGGGGACGACGGCGAAGGCCTCGTTGATCTCCCAGAGGTCGACGTCCTCGACCGACCAGCCGGCCTTCTTCAGCGCCTTCTGCATGGCAGGCACCGGGGCCGTGGTGAACAGGCCGGGCTCATGGGCGTGGGCGGCGTGCGACACGATGCGGGCGATGACAGGCAGGTTCAGGGCGCGGGCGACGCTCTCGCGCGTCAGGACCAGGGCGGCGGCGCCGTCACTGATCGAGGAGGCGTTGGCGGCTGTGATGGTCCCGTCCCTGGAAAAGGCGGGCTTCAGGGTCGGGATCTTCTCCGGCATGGCCTTGCCGGGCTGTTCGTCCTCGGTGACCGTAACGGTCCCCTTGCGGCCCGAGACCTCGACCGGAGTGATCTCGGCCTTGAAGGCGCCGGTCTCGATGGCCTTCAGCGCGCGGCTGAGGCTTTCGAGGGCGTAGGCGTCCTGCTGCTCGCGCGTGAACTGATAGGTCGCGGCCGAGTCCTCGGCGAAATTTCCCATCAGTTTGCCGGGCGTATAGGCGTCCTCCAAGCCGTCCATATACATGCTGTCGACGATGACATCGTGGCCGATGCGCGCGCCGCCGCGGTGCTTGTTCATCAGATAGGGGGCGCCGGTCATCGACTCCATGCCGCCCGCGACGATGACGTCGGCCGAACCGGCGTGGAGGGCGTCACTGGCCATCATGACGGCCTGCAGGCCCGAGCCGCACATCTTGTTGACCGTCGTCGCCTCGACATGCTGGCCGAGGCCGGCGCCTATGGCCGCCTGACGCGCCGGAGCCTGACCGAGACCGGCCGGCAGAACGCAGCCCATATAGATCTGCTCGACCTTCTGCGGCGGCACGCCCGCGCGCTCGACTGCCGCCCTGACCGCCGTCGCGCCCAGTTCGGTCGCCTTCACCCCGTTGAAGACCCCCTGGAAGCCGCCCATGGGCGTGCGGGCGAAGGCGACGATGACGACAGGATCGGACATGGACAGGCTCTCACGATGACGTGGAGCGGATGTAGCGTCGGGGGAGGCGGATTGCGAGGGGAGTGACGCGAGGCGCCGAGGTGGCCATTGGGTCGCATGGTCCTCGTCGCCCGGCTGTTACAGAGTTTCGCCCCGGTTCTTTTGGAGGCCCTGTCATGATTTCCGCCCGTCGCCATCTCGTCCTCGCCGTATCCGCCCTGGCCCTCGCAGCAGCATCGACCCCGGCTGTCGCCCAGTCGCACGGCGCGGCGGGCGTGGCGGCGGCTCCGACGCCGCGGGCGGTGGTCTTCGCCACCGAGCCGGGAGAAACGACGGGTGCTTTGGTCCTGCCATTACGGACGGCGGCGGATCTCGACGCCCTGACCGGTCTCCCGGAGATCGAAGCGGTCGGGCGCGCCCTGACCTCGGCCGAGTTCAGCTATGGCGCGCGCCAGACGCTGAGCCTGCGCGGCATCGGCGGCTGGGACCGCATTTTGGTGCTGGGTCTGGGCGCCGAGGGCGAGGCCGCCGCTCTGCAATGGAGCGGCGCGGTTGCGGGACGGAGCTTGATGGCAGACGAGGGGACCGTGACCGTTCTCGCCCCCGCGCTGTCGGGCGAACAGGCGGCCGCCCTGACGACCGGCTTCGGCATCGGCCACTATCGTTCGAACATCCATCAGGCGTCCGCCCGGACCGCGGCGGCGCCGGACGGGCTGACGGTCGTGACCCCCCAAAGCCAGGCCGCCGAGGCCGCCTATCAGGCGCGCGGCGCCGCTCTGGTCGAGGCGATGACCTGGGTGCGCGACATCTCCAACGAGCCCGCCAACATCGTCTATCCGGAGACCTTCGTGGAGCGGACGCGCGCCGCCTTCCGGGGCGTGCGCGGGGTGTCGATCGAGGTGCTCGACGTTCCGGCCATGGAGCGGCTGGGCATGGGGGTGATCACGGCCGCCGGGGCCGGCTCGGCCCGTCCGCCGCGCCTGCTGGTCGTGCGCTATGCGGGCGAGGGGGCGCCGGAGGGCGGGCCGGTGGCGCTGGTGGGCAAGGGGATCACCTTCGACTCCGGCGGTATCTCCATCAAGCCGAGCGCCAATATGGGCAATATGAAGATGGACATGTCGGGGGCCGCCTCGGTCGTCGGCGCGACCCTGGCCCTGGCCCGGTCGGCCGCGCCGGTGAACGTCGTCGCGGTGGCCGCCCTGGTCGAGAACATGCCGGACGGCGCGGCCATGCGTCCGGGCGACGTCCTGACCGCCATGAACGGCAAGACGATCGAAGTCATCTCGACCGACGCGGAGGGGCGGCTCGTTCTGTCCGACGCCCTGGTCTGGACCGAGCGCAACGTGAACCCAGCCGCGATCGTCGACGTGGCCACCCTGACCGGCGCGGTCGGCGGGGCGCTGGGCGACGACTACGCCGGCCTGTTCAGCCGCCACGACGCGCTGGCGGATCAGCTGACGGCCGCCTCAGATGCGACCGGCGAGGGGTTGTGGCGCCTGCCGCTGCATTCCTCCTATGCCCAGGAGATCTCCTCCACCATTGCTGACATCAAGAACTCGGGCGATGGCGGGGCGGGAGCCGGCACGGGCGCATGGTTCATCGGGGAGTTCGTCAGCCGCGAGACCCCGTGGGCCCATCTGGACATCGCCAACATGGCCTATGGCGGCGCCAATGACTGGAAGCCGGCGGGCTCGGCCGGGTTCGGGGTGCGGCTGCTGGAACAGTTCGTCCGCGACTGGCGGCCGGTCGGGCGTGGGATCGGCAACGGCGGAGGCTGATGCGAAAAGGGCCGCCGGTTCTCCCGGCGGCCCTCCATCTTGTCGCGTCTGCCTGGATCACCACCAGCGCTCGGCCTTGCCGACGCCGCCCGCCGCCTGTTCCAGCGCCGCCCCGACCTGAAGCACGGTCGCCTCGTCCAACGCCTTGCCGATCACCTGCAGGCCCAGCGGCAAGCCGTTGGAATCCACGCCAGCCGGGACCGAAATCCCGGGCAGGCCGGCGAGGTTGGCGGTCACCGTGAAGACGTCGTTGAGGTACATGGTCACCGGGTCGATCTGCTTGTCGCCCAGGGCGAAGGCGGCCGACGGCGTCGACGGCGTCAGGATGGCGTCGACCTGACCCCAGACCTTGTCGAAGTCCTCGGCGATGCGCCGCCGGACCTTCAGGGCGCGAACGTAATAGGCGTCGTAGAATCCGGCCGACAGCACATAGGCCCCGATGACCAGGCGGCGCTGGACCTCCTTGCCGAAGCCCTCGGCGCGGCTGGTCTCGTAGAGGTCGGTCAGGCTGGTCGCCTTTTCCGCCCGATGGCCGAACCGCATGCCGTCGTAGCGCGCCAGGTTCGAGGAGGCCTCGGCCGGGGCGACGATATAGTAGGTCGGCAGGGCGTATTTCGTGTGGGGCAGGGAGATGTCGACGATCTCGCAGCCTGCATCGCGCAGCCAGGCCACGCCCTGGTCCCACAGGGCTTGGATCTCGGCGGGCATGCCATCGACGACGTACTCGGCCGGCACGCCGATGCGCAGTCCCTTGACCGACTGGCCGACCGAGGCGGACCAGTCCGGCGTCGGGATGTCGAGGCTGGTCGAGTCCTTGACGTCGAAGCTGCACATCGACTGCAGCATCAGGGCGGCGTCCTCGACCGTCTTGGTGATCGGCCCGGCCTGATCCAGCGAGGAGGCGAAGGCGACCATGCCGAAGCGGCTGGCGCGGCCATAGGTGGGCTTGATCCCGACCGTGCCGGTGAAGGCGGCGGGCTGGCGGATCGAACCGCCGGTGTCCGAGGCCGTGGCGGCCAGGCACAGGTCGGCGGCGACGGCCGAGGCCGAACCGCCCGATGAGCCTCCCGGGGTCAGGTCGGCATTGGAGTTCTTGGACTTCCACGGGTTTACGACCGGACCGAAGGCCGAGGTCTCGTTCGACGAACCCATGGCGAACTCGTCCATGTTGAGCTTGCCCAGCATGACCGCACCGTCGCGCCACAGGTTGGCGGTCACGGTCGATTCATAGGGCGGGACGAAGCCGCGCAGCATGTTGGAGCCGGCGGTCGTCTGGACGCCCTCGGTGCAGAACAGATCCTTGATGCCCAGGGGCGCGCCTTCGAGGGGGCCGGCGGTCCCGGCCGCGATCCGGGCGTCGGAGGCCTTCGCCATCTCGATCGCCTTTTCCGGGGTCGTCACGACATAGGCGTTCAGGGTCGGGTTGGCGGCCTCGATGTTCGAGACGAAGGCGCGGGTGATCTCTTCCGACGAGAAGGCCTTCGACTTCAGCCCGTCGACGGCCGCCTTGAGGGTCAGTTTGGTCAGGTCGCTCATGACTATTCGACCACCTTGGGCACGACGTAGAAGCCGTCTGCGGATTGCGGCGCGTTGGACAGGACGGCGTCGACCTTTGCACCATCGGTGACGACGTCGTCACGCAGACGCAGCGGCTGGGCGACGTTGGACGTCATCGGCTCGACGCCGACCACGTCGACCTCGTTGAGCTGGTCGATCCAGGCCATGATGCCGTTCAGCTCGCCAGCCAGCGGCTCCAGCCGGTCGTCAGCGGTCTTGATACGGGCGAGGTGCGCGACCTTCCTCACCGTCTCTGCGTCGATGGCCATGCGGCCCTCCGATAGTCTCAGTGCAAGCGGGCGGGATTAGCCGCCTGTGCCGCGCCGCACAAGGACCGCAGGCTCTACTGAGCGGGCGTGACGGTCACGACGGTCGGGGCGGCGTCGTCCGCGCCTTGGGTCCACTGGATGATGATCTTGCGATGGCGGTCGCCGATATCGCCGGTCGCTTCGTCCATGGTGCTCTCATGGATGTCGAGATCGATCCGGCCGTTGGCGTGGGACAGGACCGTGTAGTCGAGGAAATCGCCGATCTGATAGATGGCCCAGCCGTCTGCGGGGTTCTCGAAGAAGGCGATGTAGGTCTGAAGCCCGTTCATGGCCGGATCGCCCCCGGAGACGCCGAACAGCTTTGCGCTCTCGCCCGGAATATCGTCGCTCTTCACCACGCTGGCGGCCCATTGCAGGCCGTTGTCGGTCTGCGACGGGTCGGCGATCGTCAGGGTCTCGGGGGCTCCGGATGCCGTGAGGGGCGCGGCCTGGGAAGGCGTGTCGGCCCCGTCCGTGGTCGGCGTCACAGTCGTCTTCGTGGACGGCATGGCGTCGCAGGCGGCGAGCGACAGGGCCGCGACGATGGTGATGCTCAGAAACGAAGAACGCACAGACATGGACCCCTCGCGGACCGGTGATAGGCGACAGTCGCCTTTGACAGGCGGAATGGCAACGCCTACCGCCCGCCCATGCCTGTTGTGGATATCGTCGACCTGCCCGCAGCCTGCCCGCCCGGTACCGCCTGGATGGGGCTGGACCTCGGCGAGACGACCATAGGAGTCGCGGTCTCGGACACCACGCGGCTGATCGCCAGTCCGCTGCAGCTGATCCGCAAATCGAAATTCACGGCCGAGGCCGAGGCCCTGTTCAAGCTGATGGACGCCCGCAAGGTGTCCGGCCTCGTCATCGGCCTGCCGGTCAATATGGACGGGACCGAGGGGCCGCGCGCCCAGTCTTGCCGGGCCTTCGCGCGCAATCTCGAGCGGTTCCGCCCTGTGAACGTCGCCTTCTGGGACGAGCGGCTGTCGACCTCGGCAGTCGAGCGGTTCCTGATCGGGGAACTGGACCTGAGCCGCAAGCGCCGGGCCGGAGTGGTCGATCGGACCGCCGCCGCCTGGATTCTGCAGGGAGCGCTGGACCGGGTGCGCGACCAGCAGACCTGGACATGATCGGCCTCATCGCCGGGGTCGTTCCGGTCTTCGTTATGATCGCCCTGGGCTATGGGCTGCGCAAGACCGACTTCCTGCCCGACGCGACCTGGCGGCCGATCGAGAAGCTGTCGATCAACCTGTTGTATCCCGGTTTCCTGATCCCCGCCGTCTGGGGTGCGGACCTGTCGGGCGGCAGCGCGGGCGCGGCGGCGGGCGCGGCGGTGATCGCCGTCCTGATCGTCTCGGCCGGGACCTTGCTGGCCAAGCCGCTGATGACGATCGACGGCCCGGCTTATACCTCCGTGTTCCAGGGTGTGATCCGGTGGAACAGCTTCGTCTTCCTGCCGGTCATCCAGGCGTCATTCGGGGCCGAGGGACTGGCGCTGGCGGCGGTGATGATCGCCTGCATCATTCCGGTGACCAATATCTCCTGCGTCGCCGTCCTGGCGAAATGGGGCGCGGGACAGCGCGGGGTGACGCCCCTGGCCCTCGTGAAGGCCATGCTGGCCAATCCGATCCTTTTGGCCTGCCTGATCGGCCTGGCGCTGAACTTCGCCCGCGTGCCCCATGTGCCGGGCATCTGGGAGACACTGGAGCTGCTGGGCTCGGCCGCCCTGCCGCTCGGCCTGATCATCGCAGGCGCGGGCCTGAGCTTCGCTGAGGTGGCGCGGCGCAAATTCACCATCGCGGGCGTGTCCTTTGTGAAGCTCATCATCATGCCGCCCCTGATGTGGGGCCTGTGCATCCTGCTGGGCGGCGATCACCTGGCGCAGGGAGTGGCGATGCTGTGCGGCGCGGCGCCGGGAGCGGCGGCTTCCTATCTGCTGGCGCGGCAGATGGGCGGAGACGCGCCCCTGATGGCGGGGGTGATCGCCCTGACGACGGTGGTCAGCGCCCTGATGATCCCCTTGCTGCTGTTCCTGCACCGACTGACTTGAGGCGCCATCCTTGAGCTTGGCGCCGGGCGCCCCTATAGCCGGGCTTTAATGACCCAGCATGATGCAGCCGCCGACCTGATCGCCGACCGGCTGGTCCCCTTTCCGAAACCGCATTTCCTGGCCGCCGGCGATCTGAATCCGCCGTTCGTTCTGAGCCTGCTCGATCTGGCGGATGCGTTCGTCGACCTGAACCGGCAATCGAGCAAGCAGCTCGACCTGTTGCGCGGTCGCACCGTCATGAACCTGTTCTTCGAGAACTCCACCCGCACCAGCTCTTCGTTCGAGATCGCGGCCAAGCGGCTGGGCGCCGACGTCGTGACCATGCCGGTGCAGGCTTCGTCAGTGAAGAAGGGCGAGACCCTGATCGATACGGCGGTCACCCTGAACGCCATGAAGCCGGATATTCTGGTCGTGCGGCACGGGGCGTCGGGGGCGGCGGCCCTTCTGTCCCAGAAGGTCGGCTGCGCGGTGGTCAACGCCGGGGACGGCCGCCACGAACATCCGACCCAGGCCCGGCTGGACCTGCCGAGCCTGCGCCGCGCCTTCGGTGACGTCGGAGGACTGACGGTCGCCATCTGCGGCGACATCGCCCACAGCCGGGTCGCTCGTTCCAATGTTGCGCTGCTGTCGATGATGGGCGCGCGGGTGCGTCTGATCGGGCCGCCGACCCTGGTGCCCGGCGACGCCGACCGCTGGGGCTGCGAGGTCTTCCACGACATGCGCGAGGGCCTCGCCGGCTGCGACGTGGTGATGATGCTGAGGCTGCAGCTGGAGCGGATGGACGGGGCCCTGGTCCCGTCGACGCGCGAGTATTTCCGCTTCTGGGGTCTGGACCGCGAGAAGCTGGCCTGGGCCGCACCGGGCGCCCGGGTCATGCACCCCGGGCCGATGAACCGGGGCGTGGAGATCGATTCCGACGTCGCCGACGACCTGTCCGTGTCGCTGATTCAGGACCAGGTCGAGATGGGCGTCGCGGCGCGAATGGCAGTGCTGGCCTCGCTATCCGCCCGTCTGGAGGGCGCGGCATGAGTTCGTTCCGCCAAATCCTCCCCCATCGGGGGAGGTGGCTCGAAGCGAAGCGTAGAGACGGAGGGGGCCAGCCCCGGACTCCGGCGTGCGCGGTGGGCCCCCTCCACCGCGAAGACGCGGTCCCCCTCCCCCAAGGGGGGAGGATTTTCGCATGAGCTCGCAGGCCATCATCAACGCCCGCCTGCTGGACCCGGCGTCCGACTACGACGGCCCCGGCTCCGTGGTCATCGAGGACGGCGTCATCACCCGCGTCGAGCGCCGCTCGGTCGCGGTTTCGGCCACGGAAATCCTCGACGCGCGCGGCCTGTGCCTGTCGCCCGGCCTGATCGACATCCGCGTCCGCACCGGCGAGCCGGGCGCCGAACCGAAGGAGACGCTGAAGTCCGCCAGCCTCTCTGCCGCTGCAGGCGGGGTCACCACGGTGGTCATCCAGCCGGACACCGACCCGGCTGTGGATGATCCGGCCATGGTTGATTTTATCCAGAGGCGGGGCGCGGCCCTGAGCCTCGTCAACGTCCGGGCGGCAGGGGCGGCGACGAAGGCGCGCGACGGCAAGCGGATGGCCGAGATCGGCCTGATGCACGAGGCCGGCGCCCTTTACTTCACCGACGGCGACCACGTCATCGCCGACAGTCGGGTGCTGCAGCGGGTCATGGCCTATGCCACGGCATTCAACGCCCTGATCGCCTGCCGCCCGGCCGATCCGTGGCTGACCGAAGGCTCGGTGGCGACCTCCGGAGAGCTGGCGACGCGTCTGGGCCTGTCGGGCGCCCCGGCCATCGCCGAACGTATCCAGCTGGAGCGCGATCTGGCCCTGGTCGAACAGACCGGCGTGCGCTTCCTCGTCGACCAGATCTCCACCGAGGCGGCGCTGGAGGTGCTGGCGCGGGCGCGGGGCAGGGGGCTGGAGGTCGCGGCCTCGGTGTCGATCAATCATCTGTGCTTCAACGAGATCGACATCGGCGACTACCGCACCTTCTTCCGCCTGGAGCCGCCGCTGCGGCCCGAGAGCGACCGGCGGGCGCTGATCGAGGCGGTGCGCGACGGACTGATCGAGGCCATCACCTCGGCCCACACCCCCGCGCCCGCCGAGGACAAGCGCCGCCCGTTCGCCGAGGCCGCGCCGGGGGCGGTGGGTCTGGAGACCCTGCTGCCGGCGGCGCTAAGCCTGCATCATGAGGAGGGGCTGGATATCCTCGACGTCCTGCGGCCGATGACCCATGGGCCGGCGACCCTGCTGGGGCTGGACGCGGGCGTGCTGGAAGCGGGGGCTCCGGCGGACCTGATCGTGTTCGATCCCGGCGCGCCGGTGATCGTCGATGCGGCGACGCTGCGGTCCAAGTCGAAGAACTCGCCGTTCGACGGGCGCCGGCTGCAGGGCAGGGTCGAGATGACCATCGTCGGCGGCCGGGTCGTGTTTTCCAGTTAGTGCCGTGCACCCCGGCGAAGGCCGGGGTCCAGATCACAGAAGCAGGCGGCTGGCATCTGGCGCCAGTCCTCAAGCGTCATGCAAAATCGTTCGCCATCTGGACCCCGGCCTTCGCCGGTGTGCACGGTGATTGAATTACGGCTTCTGCTCCAGCGCATAGAGCGCTTCGGCCATCTCGTCGGCCTTGGCGGCGATCAACGCCTGGGCGTCGTAGAGGGCGCGATTGTAGACGGCGTGGCCCAGGGTGTTGGCGAAGAAGTCCATCAGCATCGACGCCTGCAGGTCGCCGATCTCCTGATCCAGTTCGTCGCGCACGAAGGTCTTGATGCGCAGGATCAGGTCGCGCTGCTCTTCCTTCGAGAAGACGATCGGCTTCATCACGAAATCTCGGCCAGGGTTTCCTCCGCGGCCATCCAGGCGGCTTCGGCGGCGTCAAGATCGGATTGCGTCTTGGCGCGCGCGCGGGTCAGGCCTTCCAGCGCCTTGGGGTTCGACACGGCGGCGTTGGCGAGATCGTCGTCGATGCGGGCGATCTCGGCGGTCAGGGCGACGACTCGTTCCTCGGCCTTCTTCACCGCGTGACGCAGGGTCGAGGGCGAGGGGCCGGACTTCTGCTTTTGCGGCTTGGCGGCGGGCGCGGAGGCGACGGCGGCTTCCTCCTTCTTGATCTGGCTCGGCTTCACCGCCGCCTGTTTGGCGCGGTCGAGGACGAACCTGGCGTAGTCGTCCATGTCCCCGTCGAACGGCTTCACCGTGCCGTCCGCGGCCAGCCACAGCCGGTCGGCGACCATCTCCATCAGTGAGCGGTCGTGGGTGATGAGGATGACGGCGCCGGTGTAGTCGTTGAGCGCGTCCAGAAGGGCCCGGCGGCTGTCGATGTCGAGGTGGTTGGTCGGTTCGTCGAGGATCAGGACGTGCGGGGCCTCCATGGCCACCATGTTCAGCAGCAGGCGCGCGCGCTCGCCGCCGGACAGGCTGTCGACCGTCGTCTCCTGCTTCTCGTAGTTCAGACCGAACTGGGCCAGCTTGGAGCGGCGCCCGGCCTCGGGCGCGTCCGGCATGGCGCGGCGGATGATCTCCAGCGGCGTGTCGGTCGGGTCCATGGCCTCGATCTGATGCTGGTGGAACCAGCCGACCCGCATCTTCTTGTCGCGATGCAGTTCGCCCTCGGTGACCTTGAGCGCGCCGGCGATCATCTTGGCGAAGGTGGACTTGCCCGCGCCGTTGACGCCCAGCAGGCCGATGCGGTCGTCCAGATCCATTCGCAGGTTCAGATTGCGCAGGATCGGCCGTCCGGGCTCATAGCCGACGTTGGCGCGTTCCAGCCGAATCAGCGGCGGCGCCAGAGGACGGGGCGGCGAGGGAAGGGTGAAGGGGGCGACGCGTTCCTCGATCGTGGTCGAGACCGGCTGCATCTTGGCCAGACGCTTCATGCGCGACTGGGCCTGGGCGGCCTTGGACGCCTTGGCCTTGAACCGGTCGACGAAGGACTGGAGGTGGGCGCGTTCGGCGTCCTGCTTGGCCTTGGCCGACAGTTGCAGACGGGCCTTCTCGGCGCGCGCCTGTTCGAACTGGTCGTAGTTGCCGGTGTAGATCTCCAGCTTGCGGTTCGCGAGATGGAGGATGTGGGTGCAGACCTCGTTCAGCATCTCGCGGTCGTGGGAGATGATCAGGGCCGTCGCCGGATATTTCTTCAGCCGCGCCTCGAGCCACAGGGCGCCTTCCAGATCGAGGTAGTTGGTCGGTTCGTCGAGCAGCAGCATGTCCGGCTGGGCGAACAGGGCGGCGGCCAGGGCCACGCGCATGCGCCAGCCGCCGGAGAACTCCGACATCGGCCGCTGCTGGTTCTCGTGGTCAAAGCCGAGGCCGGCGAGGATTTCCGCCGCGCGCGCGGGGGCGCCGTCGGCGTCGATCTCGATCAGCCGCGACCAGATCTCGCCCATCTCCTCGGGCTCTGCGGTTTCCAGACGGCCCAAGAGGTCGTGGCGTTCGGTGTCGGCCTCGAGAATCGTCTCGACCACGCTGACCGGCGTGGCCGGGTGTTCCTGATCGACCGAGCCGATGCGTGCGGTCTTGGGCAGGGAGACCTCGTCGCCGTTGCCAGCCAGTTCGCCCAAGATGATCTTGAACAAGGTCGACTTGCCGATGCCGTTGCGGCCCACCAGCCCGACCTTGGAGCCCGGCGGCAGGCTGACCGAGGCGTCGTCCAGAAACTGGCGACCCCAGGCGTTGAACGTCAGGTTGGTGATCTGGAGCATGGAGAAGCGTTGACTTTGAAAGTGGTCAGTTCAATATGACTGGTCATGACACATGACCATGTGACCGGTGAGGTCGTCATAACGGCGACGGAGTTCAAGGCCAAGTGCCTTGAGCTAATTGATCGTCTGCAACGTGGCGCTCTGAAGAAGGTGACGATCACCAAGCGCGGAAAGACGGCGGCGGTGGTGCATCAGCCCGAGCCTGCCGCTGTGTTTGATCTCCGAAGCCTCGTCGGCGCGATGAAGGGCACCGTGATCGCTCCCGCCGATTTCGACTGGACCGCCCCCATGGATCTGGACCCGCTCGATTCCGAAAACGGCATCATCGACTGATGAATCGTCCCGTCCTGCTCGATACGAACGCCATTATCGATCTTGCGACGGGGCTGGGGCTCAGCCCGGCTTCGATGGATGTCGCCGTGGAAGCGTCCGCGCGTGGCGCATTGCTGGTCTCACCCGTCTCGGCATGGGAAATCGGCAACATCAGCCGGCCGCGAAATACGCGCAGATCCATCGATTTTCTGCCAGATCCGACGACCTGGTTTCGGCGTTTCGTCGATACCTATCATGTGGTGCTGACGCCCTTGACGCCCGAGATTGGCATCGCTGCAGCCTATTTGCCGGACGGCATCAATGCTGACCCCGCTGACCGGTTGTTGACCGCAACGGCGCGTGCGCTCGATGCGGTCATGATCACACGCGACCGGGATATTCTCGCCTATTCCGCGCAGGGGCACGTTCGGGCGATCGCCGCCTGATCGACGGGTTGGAAAGCCCGGACGCCGCGTCTATAAGCCCGCGACCTTCAAACTCCCAACAAGAAGTCTCCTCATGACCGACCGTACCTTCTCGATCATCAAGCCCGACGCCACGCGCCGCAACCTGACGGGCGCCATCAACGCAGTGATCGAGGGCGCCGGCCTGCGCATCGTCGCCCAGCGCCGCATCAAGCTGACCGAGGCCCAGGCCAAGAAATTCTATGAAGTCCACGCCGAGCGCCCGTTCTACGGCGAACTGGTCGGCCAGATGATCGCCGAGCCGGTCGTCGTCCAGGTTCTGGAAGCCGAAGGCGCGGTCGCCAAATACCGCGAAGTCATGGGCGCGACCAACCCGAAGGACGCCGCTGACGGCACCATCCGCAAGCTGTTCGCCCTGTCGATCGGCGAGAACTCGGTCCACGGTTCGGACTCGGAAGAGAACGCCGCGATCGAGATCGCCCAGTTCTTCACGGACGCCGACATCGTCGGCTAGGTCGCTCAAGCAACGCGCGACCGCGTCGCGCGCCTTGGTGCCACAAGGAACGCGCTCACGCAGCGAGGCAGAGCCTGTCCTCCGGCCGATCGAAGATCGGACCGGGGGGCGAGCCGAGCGGTAGCGCCCTGAAAAAGAAAGGCCCCGGATCGCTCCGGGGCCTTTTTCGTACTTACCAAATCCGGGCCCGGGCGTCCGGGGCCAGATACTGTTCGTCGCCCGGCTCGACGCCGAAGGCGGCGTACCAGGCATCGATGTTTCGGGGCGGGACGGCCGCGCGGTACATGGCGGGGGCGTGGGGGTCGGTCGTCACCTGCTGGCGCAGATAGGCGTCGCGGCTGTTGGTCCGCCACACCTGGGCCCAGCCGAGGAAGACCCGCTGGTCGCCGGTCAGCCCGTTGATCACCGGGGCCGGCTGGCCGTTCAGCGACATGCGATAGGCGTCCAGCGCCATCAGCAGCCCGCCCAGGTCGGCGATGTTCTCGCCCATGGTCAGGTCGCCGTTGACGGTGGCGCCTTCCACCGGCGACAGGGCCGAGTATTGCGCACCCAGGACAGCGGCCCGTTCCTCGAACTTGGCCGCGTCCTCGGCCGTCCACCAGTCACGCAGCACGCCGTCGCCGTCGGTCTTGCGACCCTGGTCGTCGAAGCCGTGGGTGATCTCGTGGCCGATGACGGCGCCGATGCCGCCGTAGTTCACCGCCGGATCGGCGCGCGGATCGAAGAAGGGCGCCTGCAGGATGGCGGCAGGGAAGACGATCTCGTTGCGCGGCGGGTTGTAGTAGGCGTTCACGGTCTGGGGCGTCATGCCCCATTCCAGGGGGTTCACGGGGCGATCCAGCTTGGAGAGGGCGAACTCCCACTCGAAGGCCGCCGAGCGCTCGACGTTGCCGTAGAGGTCGCCGGCCACGAGGGTCAGCCCGTCGTAGGAGCGCCATTCGTCGGGATAGCCGATCTTCACCCCGAACCGGCTCATCTTGTAGAGGGCCTGTTCCTTTGTTTCCGGGCTCATCCAGTCGAGGTTCTGGATGCGGACGGTCATGGCGGCGCGCAGGTTGGCGACCAGGTCTTCCATCTGGGCCTTGGACTCGGCCGGGAAGTGACGGGCCACGTACTCGCGACCCAGGGATTCACCCAGCGAACTCTCGACCAGGGCCACGCCGCGCTTCCAGCGGGGCTGGATCTCCTGCTGACCGCTCAGGGTCTTGCCGAAGAATTCGAACCGGGCCTGGACGAACGGGTCGGACAGATAGGGGGCGGCCTGGTCGATGACGTGGAAGGCCTCCCACGACTGCAGGGTCGAGATCGGGGTTTCGGCGAAAACGCGGGCCATGCCGGGGAAGGCGGTGTTGTTGGCGGCGATCAGGGTGCGGTCGGCGCCGAGGCCGGCTGCGGTCGACCAGGCGGTCCAGTCGAACCCGGGCGCGGCCGTGTTCAGTTCGGCCACGGTCATCGGGTTGTAGAGCTTGTCGATCTGCCGGTTCTCGACCTGGGTCCAGTGTTCCCGGGCGATCGCGGTCTCGAAGGCCAGGATGGCGTCGGCGGCCGCGGCCGGCTCGGGCCAGCCGGCCAGGGTCAGGGCCTGTTCGACATAGGTGCGATAGGCGGCCTTCTGGGTCGCGAACCGCTCTTCCAGATAATAGTCGCGGTCGGGCATGCCGATGCCGCCCTGGACGACATAGGCCGAGGTGCGATCCGGGGTGCGCAGATCCTCAAAGGCCTGAACGCCGAACAGGCTGGAGCCGAAGCCGTACTGGGTGCGGCCCATCAGGGCGGCCAGCTTCTCGCGGGTGTCGGCGGCGCGAACCTCGGCCAGATCGGCCTGCAGCGGCGAGACGCCCAGGGCATTGATCGCCGCCTCATCGAGGAAGGCGGAATACATGGAGCCGATGCGGGTCGCGTCCGCGCTGGCGCCCGGGTTTGCCGCGCTCTCATCGATGATGGTGCGCAGATTGGCGTCCGAACGGTCCCGCAGCACGGTGAACATGCCGTAGGAGGCCTTGTCGGCGGGGATCGGCGTGTTGGCCAGATAGGTCCCGCTGGCGTAGCGGTTGAAGTCCTCACCGGGCCGGATCGAGGTGTCCATGCCGTTCAGGTCGAAGCCGAAGACGCCGATCTCGGCCTGATCCTCGGACGGGATTTCGACCGGCAGGGGCGCGGTCTGGGCCAGGACGGGCGAGGCGATCAAGAGGGCGGCGCCGGCGGCGCACGCCATGAGGCGGAGTCTGGACATGAGGGATCCCTGTCGGAAGATTTGCGGCAGACTGAACCCGCTGGGTCGCGGTGTCGCGGGCAAAGCGTGATGATTACAAACTTCTAATCCGCGCCCGGCAGAAGTCGGCCAGCGCCCGCGGGTAGAGGGTATGCTCGGCGTTGAGGACCCGCTGGGCCAGGGTCGCGGGCGTGTCGCCCGGAACGATCGGCACGGCCTGCTGGTCGAGGATGGGGCCTTCGTCGACGCCCTCGGTCACCAGATGGACGGTGCAACCCGCCTCGGCGTCGCCGGCGGTCAGGGCGCGGGCATGGGTGTCGAGGCCCGGATATTTCGGCAGCAGACTGGGGTGGATGTTCAGCATCCGGCCCTCCCAGGCGCCCACAAGGAAGGGCGTCAGCAGGCGCATATAGCCGGCCAGGGCGACGACCTCGGTCCCCGCAGTCTCCAGTTCCGACTGAATCGCGGCCTCGTGGGCGGCGCGGTCCTTGCCGAAAGGCCTGTGGTCGACGGCGGCGGTGGCGACGCCCTTGGCCCGCGCCACGGCGAGGCCGCCCGCCTCCGGATCGTTGGACAGGACCAGCACCACCTCATACGGCGCATCGGCGGCCTGACCCGCGTCGATCAGGGCGGCCATGTTCGATCCGGCGCCGGAAATCAGCACGGCCACGCGCACGCGGCCCCCGGGCTGTCTCATCGTGCGGCGGGCGCCGGCGGGTCGCCGACCGAGACGAAGGCGCCGGCGGGACCCGGGTAGACGACCGGGCTCTCATAGCCGTCCTCGGAGATGGCCGAGACGCCGAAGAAATAGTCGTCGATCGGAATGCCGGTCAGGACCAGCGACGTCGTTGTGCCGGCCGAGCGGTTGAACGTCCACTGCGGCGCGGTGGTCGAGCGCCACCAGACGCGATACCCGACCGCGCCTGGCACGGCGGCCCAGCGCAGGGTGGTGTCCGGCTTGACCGCGCCCTCGATGGTCACATCCGCCGGAACCATGGGCGCATTGGCCAGCGCCGCCATGGTCGCGATGTTCAGCCGGGCGACCTGGGCCAGATAGTCGAAGTCCACGCCCTCGATCGTGTCGCCGTATTCGACGCCGTTCTCGGTGCGCAGGTCCTGATGCTGGCGGTCGTAGTTCTCGGCGCCTTCCGAGATGCGCACGGCAGGGAAGCCGGCGCGCAGCATCTCGACCTGGTCGCCGCCGCGCCCGAAGCGGTCGGTGCGATAGATCATGTCGACGTCGAAGTTCGCCAGATAGCGGTCCGCTATGCCGTCGACATAGCGGGCGAGGTTGCGCGAAGAACTGTCGACCTCGCCGCCGTTGTAGCGCCGGCGATCGGCCTGCAGGGTCGTCTCGACCGTCTTGGTGCCTTCGGAGAAGACCCGGACCCGCGTGGTGTCGCGGACGCCCGACTGGCCTTCCGAGTTGCCGACGATGTCGTTGTTCAGATTGGCCTCGACGACCCAGCCCTGCGCCTTGGCATAGTCAGCCAGGATCTTGCCGCCGAGCAGGCCCTGCTCCTCGCCTGACAGGACGGCGTAGACCAGGGTGGCGTCGAACGTGTGTTTCGACAGGACGCGGGCGGCCTCCAGAACGGCGGCCACGCCCGAGGCGTCGTCATTGGCGCCCGGTGCGTCGGCGGTGAAGTTCATCACGTCGGTGACGCGGCTGTCGATGTGGCCCGAGATGATGATGACGCGGTTCGGATCGCCGCTCCCGCGCTGGATGGCGACCACATTGACGACCTCGGTCGGCGTCGGGACGCGTGGACCGGTCACGGTGTCGGCCGGCAGGGCGATCTCGAGACAGGTCCCGCATTCGGCCGAGATGCGGCGGAACTCCCGTTCGGTCCAGCGACGGGCGGCGCCGATGCCGCGCGTCTCGGATCGGGTCTCGGACATGGTGTGTCGGGTGCCGAAGCCGACAAGCGCCGTGATGTCGGCGTGCATCCGGTCGGCCTCCACCTCGGAGACGACTGTGTGCAGTAGCGGCTGTTCGATCGCGGCGGGTGTCTGGGCCTGGGCGACTGCAGGCAGGGCCAGCAGGGCGGCGAGGGCTATCAGGCGCATGGGACGACTCCGTGTTCAGAGACAACCTAGCGACATCCCTCTCCCACCGGGAGAGGCTTAAACCAGTTGTCCGCAGACGAACGCCGCTTCACCGGCTTCCAGCAACCCGGCCAGCACGTCTTCGGCATTCTCCGGCGCGACGATCAGGATGAAGCCGATGCCGCAGTTGAAGGTCCGGCGCATCTCGTGGTCCGAGATGCCGCCGGTCTCGGCCAGCCACTGGAACACAGGCGGCACGGGCCAGGCGTTCCAGTCGAACTCGGCCGACAGGCCCTCGGCGATGCAGCGGGGCGGATTCTCGATCAGGCCGCCGCCGGTGATGTGGGCCGCGCCCTTGATCAGGCCAGCCTTCATCAGCGGCAGGACCGGCTTCACATAGATGCGCGTCGGCTCCATCAGGGCCTGGGCGAGGGACCGGTCCCTGGCGAAGGGGGCGTCGTCGCCCCAGGCCAGACCCGAACGCTCCACCACCTTGCGAATCAGGGAGTAGCCGTTGGAGTGCGGACCCGACGACGCCAGGCCGATGATCAGGTCGCCGGTGTTCTGCAGGTCCAGCCGGGGCAGGGCGTGGCCCCGCTCGACGGCGCCCAGGGAGAAGCCGGCCAGGTCGTAGTCGCCGCCCGAATACATGCCGGGCATCTCGGCCGTCTCGCCGCCGACCAGGGCCGCGCCAGCCTGACGACAGCCCTCTGCGATCCCCGACACCACGCGGCGCGCCGCGTCGATCTCGAGCTTTCCGGTCGCATAGTAGTCGAGGAACAGCAGCGGCTCCGCGCCCTGGGCCAGCAGGTCGTTGACGCACATGGCGACCAGATCGATGCCGACGCCGTCATGACGGCCCGTCTCGATGGCGATCTTCAGCTTGGTGCCGACGCCGTCCGTGGTCGAGACGATCAGCGGATCCACGAATCCCGCCGCCTTCAGGTCGAACAGGGCCCCGAATCCGCCCAGCGACGGCTCCGAACCGGGGCGGGCCGTGGATTTGGCCAGGGGCTTGATGTGTTCGACCAACATGTCGCCGGCGTCGATATCCACGCCCGCATCGGCGTAGGTCAGGCCGTTAGGCAATGGGTCTTTATTGTCGCTCATCGCTCACGGGCCTGGAATCGGTGCGGAAATATGGTCGCGGCTCTTGCCACGACGGCGTCGGGCCGGGCTATAGCATTTCAATGACGCCGATCACCACCAATGACGCGCTGGTCCAGTTCTGTTCCGCAGTCGCCAGCGCCCCGTTCATCGCGGTCGATACCGAATTCATGCGGGAGACGACCTACTGGCCCAAGCTGTGCCTGATCCAGGCCGCCACGCCGGAGCATGAGGCCATCATCGATCCCCAGGCCGAGGGCCTGGACCTGGAGCCGTTCCTGGACATCCTGCGCGATCCGAAGATTGTGAAGGTCTTCCACGCCGCACGCCAGGACACCGAGATCTTCGTCAAGCTGGGCGCCATGCCCAGGCCGATGTTCGATACACAGATCGCCGCCATGGCCGCCGGGTTCGGCGATCAGGTCGCCTATGACGGGCTGGTGCGCCAGATGCTTCGCATCGACCTCGACAAGGGCAGCCGGTTTACCGACTGGTCGCGCCGGCCCCTGTCTGACGCCCAGCTGACCTACGCGATCGGCGACGTGACCCATCTGGCGGCCCTGTATCCGAAGCTGCGCGACCGGCTGAACAAGGACGGCCGCCTCGACTGGGTGACGCAGGAGATGGAGGATCTGGTCGATCCGGACCTCTATGACACCGATCCCGAGAAGGCCTGGAAGCGGCTGAAGCCCAAGAAGTACAACGCAAAATACCTCGCCGCCTTCAAGGCGACGGCGGTGTGGCGCGAGCGGGCGGCCCAGGATCGCGACCAGCCGCGCGGCCGTATCCTGAAGGACGAGGCGATCGACGAGATCGCGACCCAGACGCCGATGGACGTCGACGCCTTCAACCGTCTGCGCTCCGTGCCCAAGGGATTCGGCGGCTCGCGGCTCGGCCTCGAACTGACCGAGGAGCTGAAACGGGTCATGGCCGACCCCGAGGCTCATGCCCCCAAGCTGGATCGTCCGGCCCATAACCAGCCGGCGCCGCCGTCGGTGGTCGAACTCCTGAAGGTTCTGCTGAAGGCCAAGAGCGACAATGCCGGGGTGGCGTCCAAGCTGATCGCCAACGTCGCCGACCTCGAGCGAATCGCCATCGACGACAACGCCGCGGTCGAGGCCCTGACCGGCTGGCGGCGCCAGCTGTTCGGCGAGGACGCGCTCAAGCTCAAGCGCGGCGAGATCGCCCTGGTCCTCAACGGGGCCCGGGTCGAGGTCGTCGAGATCGAATAGGCCGCCTTCTCAGATTTCCAGCTTCAGTCCCATGGCCTCGGCCAGGGCCTTGGCGCGTCGACGGGTCTGTTCGCCCAGCAGGACGTCGGCATAGCCCGGCGAGGCGGTCAGCTTCAGGACGCCGTCCCTCACGGTAACCGAGGCGTTGGCCAGCAACTGCGGCGAACGCCCCGACAGGTCGCAGCCCAGCCGCATGGCCAGCCCGAGAGCCCGGGCGCTGGCGCGGGCGTCATCGCTCAGAAGCCGATCGACGACTGCGGGCGCAGGTGTGGAAGCTCCGCCGCCGTAGCGGCCGTTCAGGGCGCAGGCCAGCCATACCCGCTCGGGGTGGGTCTGGCCCGGGATCGGCGCGCGCAGGACCTGGTCGAACACCAGCTCCAGCCGGTGATCGGGATGCAGTCGCGCGCCCAGATCGGCGAGTCGGCACGCGGCGGCGGCCAGCACGGCGTCGCGTTCGCGGCCGAAAGCCTCGGGCAGGGCCGCGATCACATCGCCCAGCCAGGCGTTCAGCGCGGCGGGCAGGGCCGGCGAGATGCCCTGGCGCGCGCCGAGGGCGGCGGCTCCGGCGATCAGCGGATCCGCAGGCGCCTCGTCCTGATCCAGAGTCTCATACAGCAGGCCCTCGCGCAGGCCCCAGGCGGAGAAGGTGACGGTCTTCAGCCCCAGGGTGTCGATCAGTCCCTCAAGCACGAGGGCGGCATAGGGCAGGGTCTCGGCGCGGCGTTTGGACACGCCCGGCAGCCGGTCCAGCGAGGCTTTCGACTGCTGCGCCACCAGCCGCGCCATGCCCCGCGCGTCCTCCGCGCTCATCGCATACTGGTGGACGATGTGGAGCGGATAGTCGCTCATCGCCATGTGCAGCTGGGCCAGCGAACGCCAGCCCCCGCCCACGGCGTGCAGTTCGCTGGCCGAGAATCGCTTCGCCGCCGGCTTCAGCCGGTCCGCGATCGTGGCCCGCAGCCGACCGGCGTCGAACCCCTTTGGATCCGCCAGACTGAACGGCCCCAGCGGCAGGGTCACGCCGGGCGTGATGGAGCCCTGTCCGACCTTGATCAGCTCAAGGCTGGACCCGCCCATGTCGGCGGCGACGCCCTCCGAGCGCGGCTCTCCGGCGAGCACGCCGAGCGCGGCGTATTTCGCCTCCTCCTCGCCAGTCAGGACACGGACGCGCAGGCCCGTGGCGGCGGCGACGCGCTCGCAAAAGTCCGGACCGTCCCGGGCTTCACGCACGGCGGCGGTGGCGGCGACGAAGGTGTAGGCGGGCCGAACCCCCTCCAGCACGGCGGCGAACCGGCGCAGGGCGGTCATCGCCATCTCGATGCCCGCAGGCGAAAGCTTGCCGGTTTCCGGCAGGTCCCGGCCCAGCCCGGCCAGCACCTTTTCGTTGAACACGGTCCAGATGGCGCGGCCTTCCAGCCGGTACAGGACCATACGGACGGAGTTCGAACCGATGTCGATGACCGCCGCCTCGCGCGGCGTCGCGTAGAGTTCGTTCACTTACCGGGCCGATCGTAACGCAGCGCTTCCGGCCTGTTCTTGACCTTGCGGCCCCGGCCCGACAGGCTGGGGTTGGTCATGAAGTATTTGTGCGCCGAGAAGGGCCGCGCCGGGTCGGCTGGCGTGACTCGGATGTAGCCGCCTTCGGCGCCCAGCACCCAGCTCTGGGCGTCGTCCTTCAGGTTGGCGACCATGATCTGGTCCAACACCTGGTCGTGGACCGTCACATTGGTGATCGGCGTCATGATCTCGACGCGGCGATCCAGGTTGCGGGTCATCCAGTCGGCCGACGAAATGAACAGCTTGGCCTTGTCATGCGGCAGGTCGCGGCCGTTGGCGAAACAGATGATCCGGCTGTGCTCCAGGAACCGGCCGACGATCGACTTGACCCGGATATTCTCCGACAGGCCCGGCACGCCCGGCCGCAGGCAGCAGATGCCACGCACGACCAGTTCGATTCGCACGCCCCACTGGCTGGCGCGGTACAGGGCGTCGATGATCTCCGGATCGACGAGCGCATTGAGTTTGACCCAGATCGCCGCCGGCTTGCCCTTGGCCGCCGCCGACATCTCCTTGCCGATCAGTTCGATCAGCGTGGCCTTCATATTGAGCGGAGAGACGACCAGCGCCTCCAGATCCTCGGGCTGCGCGTAGCCCGTGATGTAGTTGAACACCCGCGACGCATCGCGAGCCAGCACGGGGTCCGAGCTGAACAGGCTGAGGTCAGTGTAAATCTTGGCCGTAATCGGGTGATAGTTGCCGGTGCCGAAATGGCAGTATGTTTTCAGCCCGTCGCCCTCGCGGCGCACGACGACGCTCAGCTTGGCGTGGGTCTTGTACTCGACGAAGCCGAAGACGACGTGGACCCCGGCGCGCTCCATCGCCCGGGCCCAGCGCAGATTGGCCTCCTCGTCGAACCGGGCCTTGATCTCGACCAGGGCCACCACGTTCTTGCCGTTCTCGGCCGCCTCGATCAGGGCGGCGACGATCGGGCTGTCCTTGGAGGTGCGGTAGAGAGTCTGTTTGATGGCGATGACATTGGGGTCGCGCGCCGCCTGTCGCAGGAACTGGACCACCACGTCGAAGCTCTCGAACGGGTGGTGGATCAGGATGTCCTTCTCGCGCACGGCGGCGAAGACGTCGCCGCCCTGATCGCGGACCCGCTCCGGATAGCGGGGCTCATAGCCGGGGAATTTCAGGTCGGGATGGCCCGAGGGGATCAGTTCGCCCAGCTGCGCCAGGCCCAGCATGCCGTCGACCAGCACCACATCCTGGGGGGCGGCCTCCAGTTCGCCGACGATGAACTCGCGCAGATCGTCGGGCATGGACGCCTCGATCTTGACCCGCACCACCGAGCCAAGGCGACGTTGCTTCAGCGCTTCCTCGAACTCCAGGACCAGATCCTCGGCCTCTTCCTCGATCTCGATGTCCGAATCGCGGATCAGACGCAGCACGCCCTTCTCCAGCACCTCGTGGCCGGGAAACAGGTGCTCGATGAACAGCAGCAGGACGTTTTCGAGCGAGATGAACCGTCTGCGCCCCTTCACCGACCGCCCGTCACCGGTCAGCTCCCAGAACCGCCGCACCTGGGTCGGGACAGGGACCAGCGCATAGAGGGTCTTGTTGTCCCGTTCGCGACGCAGTTTCAGCGCCAGCGAGAAGCCGAGGTTGGGCAGGAACGGGAAAGGGTGTGCCGGATCAATGGCCAGGGGGGTCAGGACGGCGAACAGCTGGTTCAGGAACTCGGGCTCCAGCCGCTCCTTGTCGGTCTTGGTGATCTTGCCGGAATGAACGACCTCGATACCGGCGCCGGTCAGTTCCTTGCGGAGCTGGCGCCAGCGGGCCTGCTGTTCGGCCATCAGCTCACCGGCGGCGACATTGACCTTTTCCAGCTGTTCGGCGGCGGTCAGGCCGTCGGCGGACAGGACCCGGACGCGCTCGCGCACCTGGCCCTTCAGGCCGGCGACGCGGGTCATGAAGAACTCGTCGAGGTTATTGGCCGAGATCGACAGGAACCTCAGCCGCTCCAGCAGGGGGTGGCTGGGGTTCGCGGCTTCCTCGAGCACCCGGGCGTTGAAGGCCAGCCAGCTGATCTCGCGATTAAAGAACCGGGTGGGCGAGACCATCAGGTCCTCGTCCAGATGCAACTGGGGCGCACGGGAGGAGGGGACTTCCTCTCCCCGGGTGGCGTCGGCGATGGCGGCGTCGGACATGGGCCGGTTGTGGGGCGCGATTGTTACGGCTGCAACCCTGATCCGCCTTCATCTTGAGCCGCGTCGTCGAACAGATCGTCGCTGGCCCCGAGAACCTGCCGCGCGAGGGCCCGGTTCACCGGCCGATGCTCGGCGTCGAGGCGTTCGACGACGGTCGCGGCGGCCGCCGCCGACCGGTCGATCCGCATCACCAGATAGTCGATCACCCCGTCTCCCGGCGTGATGCTGCGCTCGGCGAAACGCGCGGCGAGGATGGCGGACAGCACCGTATCGTCCGGCGCCTCCATGGCCACGACCCGCACGGCGTCGAGACGCGAGCGCAGATCCGGCACATCAACCTGCCAGCGCCGCGGGGAGGGGCGCGACACCATCAGAAGGGCGCCCCCGTCCTGCTGGGCCAGGTTGATCAGGTGGAACAGGGTCTCGTCGTCGGCGTCCTGGGCGATGTCCAGAAGCACCGGACGGCCCTCCAGCTCCAGCGGATCGGCGAGCGCGGCCTCCGCGCCGTTCAGGGGGATGGCGCCGACCCTTTCAGCCCAGATGGCGGCGAGGTGGCTCTTGCCGCAGCCGGCAGGGCCGCAGATGGCCATGACCTGGCCCGCGCTGTCCGGCCAGGCGGCCAGGGCGTCGACGGCATAGGCGTTGGAGGCCGAGCGGACGAAGGCCGTCGCGCCGTGCGGCACGTCCCGGGTCAGGGGCAGCCTGAGCTGTTCGCGAGGGGGACGGCGCGCCGACATCGGTTCACCATAGCAGATCGGGTCGATTGTCCTGATACGGGATCACGATGCGACGTGGACAGACGATCCAGTCCTGTGGACCGCTGCGACCGCGTTTGACGCCGCACAAATAAAGTCATGTGACGCGGAAGCCCTTCTCTCGTCCCGCCGGGCGGGGTTCCCCACGCCGCGAATGCGCCTTGGTGTCGAAATGAGCTAGACTGGCAGAGCGTCCAGCCAAGGGTTCGTCCACTCTGGGCTATCCGGACTCGCCGGACCCGGCGGACTGTGTTTTCGGGTCCGGCGCCACGGCCGGACTCGCCGCCGACCTTGACTTTCCGGGGCGCGGATGCGCCTTACGCCGCTTCCAATTCCCGCCGTTTCCCGGCCGATTCAGACGATTTTCCCCCCGATGTCCGACATGCACGCCTATCGCTCCCACACCTGCGGCGCCCTCCGGTCTTCGGACGCGGGCTCTAATGTGCGCCTGTCGGGCTGGGTGCACCGCAAGCGCGACCACGGCGGCCTGCTGTTTATCGACCTGCGCGACCACTACGGCCTGACCCAGCTGGTCTTCCACCCGGAGACCCCGGGCTTCGAAGCCGTCGAGCGCCTGCGCGCAGAGAGCGTCATCCGCGTGGACGGCGAAGTCATCGCCCGCGATGCCTCGGTCGTGAACGCGACCCTGCCGACAGGCGAGATCGAATTGCGCGTCTCGGGCGTCGAGGTCCTGTCCGAGGCTGCCGAACTGCCGCTGCCGGTCTTCGGCGAGCCGGAGTATCCGGAGGAAATCCGTCTCAAGCACCGCTACCTCGACCTGCGCCGCGAGACCCTGCACAAGAACATCGTCCTGCGGTCGCGGGTGATCTCCTCGATCCGGCGTCGCATGGTCGATCAGGGCTTCCTCGAATACCAGACGCCGATCCTGACGGCCTCGTCGCCCGAAGGCGCGCGCGACTTCCTGGTGCCGTCGCGTCTGCACCCGGGCAAATTCTATGCGCTGCCGCAGGCCCCGCAGCAGTTCAAACAGCTGCTGATGGTCTCGGGCTTCGACCGCTATTTCCAGATCGCCCCATGCTTCCGCGACGAGGACCTGCGCGCCGACCGCTCGCTGGAATTCTACCAGCTCGACGTCGAGATGAGCTTCGTCACGCAAGAGGATGTTTTCGCTGCGATCGAACCTGTGATGCACGGCGTGTTCGAGGAGTTCGCGGACGGAAAGCCCGTCTCGCCGATCTCCGGGACCCACACGTTCACCAACGACTTCGGCCAGACCCTGGAGCACGCCGGCTTCGAGCGCCTGACCTACGAACAGTCGATGAAGTGGTACGGCACCGACAAGCCGGACACCCGCAACCCGATCAAGATGCAGGACGTCTCGGAGCATTTCCGCGACGGCGGTTTCGGCCTGTTCAACAAGATCCTCGGCGCCGACGCGAAGAACGCCGTCTGGGCCATTCCGGCCCCGACCGGCGGCAGCCGCGCCTTCTGCGACCGCATGAACGCCTGGGCCCAGGGCGAGGGCCAGCCTGGCCTCGGCTACATCTTCTGGTCAGACGACAACAACGCCTGGGGCGGCCCGATCGCCAAGAACCTGGGCGAAGCCACCGACGCCCTGATGACGGCTCTGGGGCTCGGAAAGGGCGACGCCGCCTTCTTCGCCGCCGGCCTGCCGTCGGTGTTCGCCAAATTCGCCGGTCTGGCCCGCACCCGCGTCGCGACCGAGCTGAAGCTGGTCGACGAGGAGCAGTTCAAATTCTGCTGGATCGTCGACTTCCCGATGTTCGAATGGTCGGAAGAAGAGAAGAAGGTCGACTTCTCGCACAACCCGTTCTCGATGCCGCAGGGCGGTCTGGAGGCCCTCGAGACCCAGGACCCGCTGACCATCCGCGCCTACCAGTACGACATCGTCTGCAACGGCTATGAGCTGTGCTCGGGCGCGATCCGGAACCACAAGGCCGAGATCATGCTCAAGGCCTTCGAGCTCGCCGGCTACGACGCCTCGGTGGTCGAGGACCAGTTCGGCGGCATGCTGAACGCCTTCCGTTACGGTGCGCCGCCGCACGGCGGTCTGGCTCCCGGCATCGACCGTATCGTCATGCTGCTGGCCAACCAGGTCGCGATCCGCGAGGTCATCGCCTTCCCGCTGAACCAGCAGGGCCAGGATCTGTTGATGAGCGCGCCCGCAGACGCGCTGGATCGTCAGTACAAGGAACTTCACATCCGCCAGAACCTGCCGCTGAAATAACGGCGGGCTCGACGGCCGCCGCGATCAGTGGCGGTCGGCGCTGGCGAAGTTGCGGCGCGGCGACGGCGGAGCCGGAGGCGCGGGCGGGGCCGGGGGCATGACCCGCGCTCCGCAGCTGCGGACGCTGAGGCCGTTCGGCAGGCGGGTCGAGGAGTCGCCGCAGGCCTGCGAGACCTGGGTCTGGGTCAGGCCCCGGGCCGTCGACAGGTCGGCGCCCCGGATGTCGGCGCGGCGCATCGAGGCGTCGGTGAAGCGGGCCCGTCCGAAGTTCGCCTGGGACAGGCGCGCGCCGTCCAGTTCGGCGTTGCTGAAATTGGCGCTGGCGAAGTCGCCGCCGGCCATGTTGGCGGCGTTCATCTCGGCATTGGCGAAGGAGGCGCCGCGCGCTCTGACATTGGCCAGGGTCGTGCCGAACAGCTCGGTATTCGACAGATTGGTTCCCGACAGGACCGCGCCGTTCATGTTCGCGCCCATGAGCTCGGCGCCCGACAGATTAGCGCGGCTGAGGTCGGCCCGGGTGAAGTTCGATCCCTGGGCCTCCGCTCCGCTGATGTTGGCGTTGATGAAGACAGCGCCGGTGAAGTTCGATCCCTGGATCTCCACGCCGGTCATGTTTGCGTCGGTGAAGTCGCTGTTCGAGAAGTTGGAACCGACCAGTTCGGCGCCGCGCATGTCCGCCCCGACCAGCATCGCGCTCTGGAAGCTGGCGCCGGTGAAGGTCGCGCCGGCCAGGTTGCGGCCCGACAGTTCGCAGCGGTTGCAGGACCCGCCCAGCGAGACCATCCGGGTCACGTCGCGGTCCTGAATCGACAGGCCGACCTCGGCCGCCGCAGGAGCCGCAAGCGCCGAAAGGCCGGCGAACAGCGCGAGCGCCGGCAGGGCGGCGGACAGGTGGCTGGAAAAAGTCACGGTCTGTTTCACGTCCCCTAGATGATCCCTGATCACCGGAAACCCTACTTAAATCGCGGTAAGGATGGAGGTCTTCAACAGGCGGGAATGCGCAGACTTCCGGGCAGGGTCGTCGCGGCGTCGCCGCAGGCCCGGTTCAGCTGGCTCTGGGTCAGGCCGGTGGCGCGCGCCAGCTGGGCTCCGGAGAAGTTTGTCCCGGTCAGGGTCGCGCCCGAAAAGCTGGAGCCTTCCAGATAGGCCCCGACGAAGCTGGCGTTGGTCAGGTCGGCGCGGTTGAAGTTCGAGCTGGAGAAGACACCGCCGTAGGCCTCTACGTCGCGCAGGTCAGCGCCGGAGAACCGCGTGCGGTTCATCTCCGAAAGACTGAGGTCCGCCTGGCGCAGCCTGGAGCCGCTGAGGTTCAGGCCGCGGGCCTCCAGCCCCGAGAAATCGCCCTGGAACAGGTTGCACCCTGAACAGCTGGCCCCGCCGCGCACGCGGGCGATCTGGCCGGCGTTCTGGGCAAGGGCCGGGGCGGCGATGAGGGCGAGGGCGGTCGCCACGAGGATCAGGCGTTTCAAGGCGGTCGTGCTCCGAAGCCGGCGAACCGGCGGCGTTCGTCGTCCCATGGCTACCGCACAGGTGCTTACGATCTGCTGAACCGCGCTCAGTCGGTTCTGACGACCCGGGCCAGCATGGCGCGATAGCTTTCGGACAGGGGTTCAGACTTGCCCTCCAGCGCACGGACATAGGTCAGCGAGACCTCGGTCAGAAGTTGGCCGCTCCGCAAAATGTCGACGCGAAGCTCATAGCTGGAGCGTCCGATCCGGGGCACGGAGACCTGGATGTCCAGGAGGTCGTCAAACCGGGCCGAAGCGCGAAAGCTGGCGCGCGCATCGACCACGTAGCTCTGGCCCATGTCGGGGTAGTCGCCGGTCATCACGCCGGCGGCGCGGAAGAACTCTGTCGCTGCGACATCGGCGTAGACGAAATAGTTGGGGTTGAAGACGACGCCCTGGGCGTCGACCTCGCCCCAGCGAACGCGAAGGGGGCAGCTGAAGGCGGACACCAGGCCTTATCCGCGCATCTGGGGCGCGATGCCGCAGGTGTCGCAGATCCAGGCCCCGCCGCGTTGCTGAAGCGTGAAGTCACCGCAGGCGGGGCAGGCGTCGGCCTCGCCGTGATCACCGTTTCGGCCCGGCATTTCGGCCTTCCGGCCGAACGGCAGGACCACGAGATTGTCCGGCGTGGCCCCCCGGGCGAAACCTTTGGAGATAAAGCGGGCGGCCGGGACCAGTTCATCGGCCTTGCCCGAACCCAGACCGTCGGCGTCGAGCGGCTCCGCATCGGCATTGGCCAGTTCGTGGCGGTCCAGATAGGACACGCCCAGTTCGCGGAAGATGTAGTCCAGGATCGATGTCGCCGATCCGATGGAATCGTTTCCGGTGACCCGCCCCGCCGGCTCGAACCGGGTCAGCAGGAAGGCGTCTACGAACTCGTCCAGCGGCACCCCGTATTGCAGGCCGATGGAGATCGCTATGGCGAAATTGTTCATCAGGCTGCGGAAGGCGGCGCCTTCCTTGTGCATGTCGATGAAGATCTCGCCGAGTTCGCCGTCCTCGTATTCGCCGGTATGGATATAGACCTTGTGGCCCCCGACAGCGGCCTTCTGGATGTAGCCCTTGCGGCGATCGGGCAGTTTTCGGCGGGTGCGGACGCGCTCGATCACCCGTTCCACAACGCGCTCCGTCGTCGCGGGACGAGGCTGTGGCGCGGGTTCCGGCGCGCGTCGGGCGGGTTCGAAATCCGGAAGGTGAAGCAGGGGCTGATTGGAGGCCTGACGGCGCGAGAGGCGAATCGCACGACGACCTTCGGACGCGGCCTGGGTCAGCATGGCCATGGCCGCGCCGATTCCCGCGCGGCTGGGCAGTTCAACCGAGGTCATGTCCGCCACGTCGCTGAACGGCTCGGCTACGCGGGTCAGGTTGGTGGAGGCGGCGTCGAGGTCGGCGAGAATGGCCTTCAGCCGCAACGGCGCGCTCGGCCAGGCGGACAGATCACGGTGGCCGAACACATATTCCGTCGCGGCAGTGATCTCTTTCGGGGTGGCCAGCAAGGCCAAGGGGCCGCTTGGGCCCGCGGTCTCCTGATCGAAGCCGAGGACGTCGCGGATGAAACCGGCTTCCAGGACAGGCGGGGCGAAGGCCTCATCCAGCCGTTCGACATGGGCCAGAGCCGCCTCGACGGCCTCGAGCTCCACCTCGGTAAACCCCTTCGCCGCGAGTTCGGCATAGCCGAGCGCGGGCGAGTCGATCAGCGTGCGGCGGCCCAGGAGCCAGCGTTCGGCGCCCTCGACGTCGCCGCCCTGGGCCGTGATTGCGGCGGCCAGCGCCGGGTGCAGACGGCGAACCATGCCCCCGTCCCGGGTCTCGAACACTTCAATGCCGGACAGCGGTGCAACGCCCAGCCTGAGATCCCGCTCGGCATCCGCCGCCAGGGTCGCGATCAGGCATTGGCGGCGGCCGGAGGCGCTGGCGGCGGCATGGGCCTGGGCGGTTCGCAAGGCGGCCGCCCGCCCGAGCTCGCTCGTCAGGTCGGCGAGGTGGGCCTCGCGCATCTCCAGGGCGGCCAGAACGGCTTCCGCTGCGACGGGCCAGTCGGCGGCCGGGCGCAGTGCTTCGGCGAGTTCGCTGGAGGCGAGGGATGCCGCGGCGGCGAACAAACCGGATGCCGCGGTGAACTCATTTTCGTTGACCACACCGCCAGCCTCGGCGACCAGCCAGTCGAGACCGTTCGCCAGCGTCAGAACAACGGGACGCACGGCGTGACGCCGACGCGCCAGCCGCCCATCCGGGGCGAAACCGCAGGCGACCTCGATCTCCAGAGCCGTCGTCCAAAGCCGGGCGAGAGCGTCGAGGGCATCGATCATGTCGGGCAGGGTGGCGGCCACGGCGGGCAGGGCGATGGCGCAACCCGGAGCGATCGCCAGATCCGCAGCGGCCTCTGCATCACGCACGGAGAAGGCGACCACGAGGTCGTCGGCCAGGCTGCCGTCGGCGGCGGCCCGGAGCGGGGCGTCCATGGGCGAAGCGGGATCGGCGACGGCGACGACCCGCGTCTGCTTCAGCGGCTCGGGCTCCGGCGCGGAGAAGACCCGTCCGGCGATGGCATCCAGAATGGCTGTGTCATCCGCCCCGGCGCGACGAGCGGCGAGGGCGGCGCGTCCGAGAGCGGGATTGGAGGCCGGGTCGGCGCACACCGAGGTCGGGCCTTCGCAACGCCTGACCGCATCGGTTACCGCGCGCAGGGTGCGGGTGACGCCGGACAGGGCATGGGCGGTCACACACGCCGTGCGTCGCCGTGCCGTGTCGCTTTCGAATCGGGCGCGAACACCGGCGTCGCCGAGGTCGAACACGGTCGCGTTGCGGGTGGGGCCGGGCTGGTCTTCGGCGGCGGGCGGCGTCCGGGCGCCTTCGAGCAACCCTGACGACGGCGCGGCGAGACCCAGAAGAACGCTGGCGACCAGTTCCGAGGCGAAGGTTTCAGCATCCGACGCGGACGGGAACACTCCGGTCGACCGACCCCAGGCCGCAAGACGGGCGGCCCATCGATCGAGGGCTCCGTCCAGAACGGGCGGTCCGGCCGCCGCTGTGCGGGAGGGCGCGCCCTCAAGGCGGGGCCAGTCGTCGGGCGACTGGTCGTGCCAGTCCAGCCAGGCCTCAACCCGCGCGTCGCTCCAGCCGGCCGGGGCCATGACCCGGATGACGCGGTCGGCCCGCTCGATCTCGCGCGCTTCGCACGCGACGGAGGCCGCAAGGTCGGTCAGGAAGGGGGTGAAGCGCATTCGCAGGCCCGGACAGGATCGTTTCGTCAGCCTAGGGCGCTCCGGCCCTGCCTCGCAATAGATGTAGCGGTCTGCTTGCGGGTTACCCCCAAGATGTTGCTCGCGGCGATTTCGGCTGGACGCTGGACGCGGACGCGGCCGGTTTCTATGATCGGGAGACTGGATCGGGCCTCCCGCCGATCCGAATCTGTAGACTGGATAAGCCTCGTGCTCGGCAGAATCTTCGGTTGGACGTCCGGCGCGACGATCGGCACCCTCTTCACCATCGCCAAGCGCGGCGAGCTCATCGGGACCGACGAGAACGGCAACCGCTACTACCAGTCGCGCGACAATGTCAGCTATGACGGCCGCAAGCGCCGCTGGGTGGTCTATGACGGCTATGCTGAGGCGTCGAAGGTGACGCCGGACTGGCATGGCTGGCTGCACTACACGTTCGACGAGCCGCCGACGGAGGCGCCGCTGCCGCGCCGTCGGTGGGAATTGGATCACCGTCCGAACATGACTGGCACGCCGTTGGCCTGGCATCCTCAAGGCTCCCTGCTGGAGGAGGGGGTTCGCCCCGCCGCGACCGGCGACTACGAGGCCTGGAAGCCCGAATGAACCGCGCGCGCATCCTGCTGATCGGCACGGCGGTCGTCGGACTGGCCGTTTCCGGCGGCGTGGTCGCCGGCGGCTGGCAGAATGCTCCTGCCCAGGACGCGACCCCGGCAGCCGATCCTGTCGGCGACGCCCTGAGGGCCGACCCGACGCAGGAAGCTGCCCCGGCGGCCGATCCGGCGCCTGCCGTGCCCATCGCCATCACGCCGCCGCCTCCGGTCGAGATCGCTACGGCCGCCCTCGAAGAGGACAAGGGGGGCGATCAGGCGGAAGACGAGGATGCGGAAGACAAGGACGAGGGCGAGTCCGACGAAGACAAGGCCAAACGCCTCGCCGCCGACACGCCTGTCCCGCGCCAGCGTCGCCGCATCGCGATCATCGAGGCCATCGACAAGATCACGGCCGAAAGCATGCGGTTCGAGGTCGAGGTCGGCGGACGGCCCGTGCGCTTCAACCAGTCGCTGATCTTCACCGCCCGCGCCTGCGAGGTCTCGGCCGAGAACGAACTGGTCTCCGACGCGATCGCCTATATCGATGTGACGTTGCAGCCGAAGGCGGCGGGTGCCGCCCCGCGCCAGATCTTCCGCGGCTGGATGTTTTCGTCGACCCCGGCGCTCAGCGGGCTGCAGCACCCGATCTATGACGCCTGGGTCGTGGGCTGCAAGGCGTAGGTCACGGCCTCAGCGCCCGACAGCGGACGGGTCAGGGCGGTCGGATCGGGTATCACCGGCAAGGCGTCAGCCAGGCGCTTCAGATAGGCGCTCTGCGGGATTTCCCGCAGGCCGAACTGGTCCAGATGCGGGGTGCGGAACTGGGCGTCCAGCAACCGCCAGCCGCCGAGCCGCAGGTGCGCCACGAGGTGCACGAGTGCGACCTTGGAGGCGTCCGTTGCCCGGCTGAACATACTCTCCCCGAAAAAGGCGCCGCCCAGGGTGACGCCATAGAGGCCGCCGACCAGGACCTCATCGCGCCAGCATTCGATGCTGTGGGCGTGGCCCCTCATGTGGAGATCCAGATACAGGCCCATGATCGGGTCGTTGATCCAGGTCTCCTCGCGGCCCGGTCCGGACGCGGCGCATGCGTGCAAGACGGCGTCGAACGCCGTGTCCACGCGCACGACAAAAGGCTCTTTGCGGATTGTTCGGCGCAGGCGGGCGGGTACGTGGAAGCCGTCGAGCGGGATGACGCCGCGCTGCTCCGGCTCCACCAGATAGACGCGTGGGTCGTCGCGATCCTCGCCCATCGGAAAGACCCCGTGGGCATAGCACTGCAACAGGGCGTGGGCGTCGAACGGGTCCGGCGGCGAGAAGGCGCTGGCCGCCGGATCAGTCATAATCCTCCCCCTTGGAGCGAGGGGGACCGCGAAGCGGAGGAGGGGAATGGCCCCAGATGCTGGCGTGTACGGATGGCCCCCTCCGTCACGGCGCAAAGGCGCGCCGCGCCACCTCCCCCAACAGGGGAGGAATGGGCGTCATTCGCCCTTCTGACGCTTGGCCCAGTTTTCCAGCCAGTGGATATCGTAATCGCCTGACAGGATGTCGGGCTCCTGCAGCAACTTCTGGAATAGCGGAATGGTGGTGTCGATGCCGCCGATGACCATCTCGTTCAGACTGCGCTTCAGGCGGGCCACGCACTCGGCGCGGTCGCGGCCGTGGACGATCAGCTTGCCGATGAGGCTGTCATAGTAGGGTGGGATCGAATAGCCGGCGTAGATTGCGCTATCGAGCCGCACGCCCAAGCCACCGGGCGCGTGGAAATCGGTGACCGTGCCGGGCGACGGCGCGAAGGTTTCCGAGTTCTCGGCGTTGATACGGACCTCGATGGCGTGGCCCTCGAAATGGATCTCCTCCTGGGTGAAGGACAGTGGCAGGCCCGCAGCGATGCGGATCTGTTCGCGAACCAGATCCACGCCGGTGACGGCCTCGGTGACCGGGTGTTCGACCTGCAGGCGGGTGTTCATCTCGATGAAGAAGAACTCGCCGTCCTCCCACAGGAATTCGATCGTGCCCACGCCCAGGTAGCCGATCTTGCCGATGGCCCGGTTGACGACCTCGCCGATCTGGACACGTTCGGCCGCCGACAGGGCGGGCGAGGGGGCCTCTTCCAGCACCTTCTGATGACGACGCTGCAGCGAGCAGTCGCGTTCGCCGAGGTGAACGACGTTGCCGTGGCTGTCGGCCACGACCTGGATCTCGATGTGGCGCGGTTTCTGGAGGTAGCGCTCCATGTAGACGGCGCCGTTGCCGAAGGCGGCCTTGGCCTCGGTCTGGGCGGTCTGGACGGCCTCCACGAGGTCGTCTGCGGTCAGGGCGACCTTCATGCCGCGTCCGCCGCCGCCCGCCGCCGCCTTCACGATCAGCGGGAAGCCGATGGCCTTGGAGGCTTCGATGGCCGCCTCGATCGTTTCAACCTCGCCGGCCGAGCCGGGAACGCAGGGGATGCCGGCCTCCAGCACCGTCTGTTTGGCGCTGATCTTGTCGCCCATGACCCGGATATGTTCGGGCTTGGGACCGATGAAGGTCATCCCGTGCGCTTCGACGATCTCGGCGAAACGGGCGTTCTCGGACAGGAAACCGTACCCCGGGTGGATCGCCTGGGCGCCGGTGATCTCGGCGGCTGCGATGATCGACGGAATGTTCAGATAGGACTTGGCGGCCGGGGCCGGGCCGATGCAGACGCTCTCGTCCGCCAGGCGGACCCACATGGCGCCGCGGTCGGCTTCCGAGTGCACGGCGACGGTGGAGATGCCCATCTCCTTGCACGCGCGGTGGATGCGCAGCGCGATCTCGCCGCGGTTGGCGATCAGGACTTTCGTAAACACGGGCTCAGGCCTCGAGAACGACGAGGGGTTCGCCGAACTCGACGGGCTGGGCGTCGCCGACCAGGATTTCCTGGACCACGCCGTCGCGGGGGGCCTGGATCGGGTTCATCGTCTTCATGGCCTCGACGATCAGCAGCGTCTGTCCCTTCTTGACACTGTCGCCGACCTTGGCGAACGGCGGGGCCTCGGGCGAGGCCTGCAGATAGACGGTGCCGACCATCGGCGACTTCACCTGCTCGCCCGATTTGGCGACGATGGTGGCCGGGTCCGACGGCATGGACAGCGGCGCGGCCGAGGCAGCGGGGGCGGCGCCGGGCTGCGGGGAAAGGGCCGGGGCGGACGCGTACTGCATCACCGGGGCTGCGGTGATCTCGCGGGCGACGCGGATGCGCAGTTCGCCCCGCTCGACCTCGATCTCGGTCAGCGAGGTGTCGTTGAGAATGTCGGCCAGCTGGCGGACCAGCGTGGTGTCGATCTCCACCGAGGGCTCGTTATCCAGTTTCTTGTCGGTCGCCATGAGAGCTATGCCTTGTGGTCTGGGTTCAACGGGCAGGCGATGCGGAGCGTTCCCGCGCCAGCCGGAGGGCGGCCTTGACGGCCAGTTCGTAGGAATGGGCGCCGAAGCCCGAGACTATGCCTGTGGCCGCCAGCGATACGTAGGAGTGACGCCGGAATTCCTCGCGTGCTGCCGGGTTGGACAGATGGCACTCGACCACCGGGATGGTGAGGGCCTTCAGGGCGTCCAGCAGGGCGACGGAGGTGTGGCTGTAGGCGGCCGGATTGATCACGAGGGCTGTGGCCTTTGTGCGGGCTTCCTGGATCCAGTCCACCAGCTCGCCTTCGTGATTCGACTGGCGGAAGACGACCTTCGCGCCCCCGGCCGCCGCCTCGCACAGGGCCTGCACGTCGGCCAGGGTTTCGCGCCCATAGATGTGCGGTTCCCGCACCCCCAGGAGGTTGAGGTTGGGGCCGTTCAGGACGTAGAGGACGGGAGTTTCGGGCATTCGCTCCGGGCGGGTTGGCGAAGTGGCTGACCGCTTCGGTGGGGCGGCCTTTTAGCGGAACGGCGTCGCTCGTCAAAGCCGAGGTTGCGCCGCACAGGTCAGGTTGACGTAACGACATGCGCATTCAAGTCAACGGAGATACGCGGGAGGTGGCCGCGCGAACGGTCCTGGCGCTCGTCGAGGAGCTCGGCTTCGACGTCCGCAAGGTCGCCGTGGAGCGCAACCTGGCGATCGTTCCCCGGTCCCTGCATGCGGAAACGGTGCTGGAAGACGGCGACCGGATCGAGCTGGTGCAGTTCGTCGGCGGGGGCTGAGCGGGTTCCGTTTCCGGGCGCGCGGGCCTAGATGAAGGCCATGAACGCTCCCTTCGTCGCACCGACCACTGAAACCCCGGCCGACAGCTGGACCGTCGCCGGTCGCAGCTTCAACTCCCGTCTGATCGTCGGCACCGGCAAATACGCCGACTACGCCCAGAACGCGGCCGCGGCCGAGGCTGCGGGGGCCGAAATCGTCACCGTGGCGCTGCGCCGGGTGAACCTCAGCGATCCGTCCCAGCCGATGCTGGTCGACTATCTGAAGCCGGACCGGTTCACATTCCTGCCCAACACGGCCGGCTGTTTCACCGGCGAGGATGCGGTGCGGACCCTGCGGCTGGCGCGCGAGGCGGGGGGCTGGGATCTGGTCAAGCTGGAGGTGCTGTCGAACTCGGCGCATCTGTATCCCGACATGATCGAGACGCTGCGGGCCCTGGACCTGCTGGTCGCCGACGGCTTCGACGTCATGGTCTACTGCACCGACGACGTGGTCATGGCCAAACGGCTCGAGGACGCGGGAGCGGCGGCCATCATGCCGGCGGCCGCGCCGATCGGATCGGGGCTGGGGCTGCAGAACGCCGTCAATGTGCGGCTGATCGTGGAGCAAGCCGGGGTGCCCGTGCTGGTCGATGCAGGCGTGGGTACGGCCTCGGACGCGACTGTGGCGATGGAGCTGGGGTGCGACGCCGTCCTGACCAACACCGCCATCGCCGGGGCCAGGGACCCGATCCGCATGGCGCGGGCGATGAAGCATGCGGTCATCGCGGGACGCGAGGCCTATCTGGCCGGGCGGATGGCGAAGAAGATGTACGCCGACCCGTCCTCGCCACTGGCCGGCCTGATCTGAGCTTGACGGAACAGCGCGCCGGAGACAGGATGTTCCTGTAATGTTCCGGAGTGGCCGATGCGAACCCTGACAGTCCGAGGCTATATCGCAGTGGCGGTGCTCGGCCTGTTGATTGCGCTCGGGGTCATGGTCGCCGGAAGTGTCAAAGCCCAGGAGGCCGTCGTGTATCACGCCACAGGAACGTTTGAGGTCTCGGTCACGCCCGCCGACCCGGAGGTGGTCGAGGCGGGGCTGGGTCTGTCCCGCTACACGCTCGCCAAGACCTTCAGCGGCGGAATGACCGGCAGCGCGACCGGCCAGATGCTGGCCGGCGGTGTCTCGGCCGAGGAGGCGACCTATATCGCGCTGGAGCGGTTCGTGGGCACGCTAGACGGCAGGCAGGGCGCCTTCCTGCTGGCCCATCGCGGCGACATGAACGCGGAGGGCTACACCCTGTCGATCACAGTCGTGCCAGGATCGGGGACGGGCGATCTGGCGGGGATCAGCGGGGACTTCGCCCTGATCCTCGAAGGCGGGGCGCACCGCTACGACCTGGGCTACAGCCTGCCCAACCCCTGAGACGATCGGGGCGCTTGGAAGCGCTCCTCGACTGGTGCAGGATCGTCGCCTCGGATCGAGGGGAAGACGATGCGACTGAAGCTGCTGACGTTCACCGCTCTGGCCCTCTGTCTGGCGGGGCCGGCTGCCGTCGCGGATGCGACCTCGGCGACGGCGGATGCGGAGGCCAGCGCCTCCCTGCTTCAGAACCCCCGGGGCTGCGGCCGGGTCGGGTCGGTGCTGGATGCGGCGCCGGAAGCCTCCATGGTCCTGGTGCCCGGCTTCGGCGAGGTCGCGAGCTGGACCGTCGACACCACAAATCCCGAGGCCCAGGCCTGGTTCGACCACGGGGTGCGGCTGCGCTGGGCGTTCGAACACAAGGAATCGGTCCGGGCCTTCCGCCGGGCACGGGCCATCGATCCCGACTGCGGCCTGTGCGCCTGGGGCGAGGCCTGGGCGGCGGGTCCCAACCTCAACGGCGGCGGCACGGATGACGACTCCCTGCGGGCCGGTTTGAGGTTGGCTCAGCTGGCCCGGCGCGAGGCGGGAGGCGCCACTGCGCTCCAGCGCCAGATGATCGACGCCCTGATCCAGCGCTATTCGGGGGCCAGGGCGAGCCAGGGCGTGCGCTTCGCCCGCGCCATGGACCGGATCGCCCGCCGCAACCCCGACAGCCCGCTGATCGCCGCCATCACGGCCGACGCCTGGATGCTGCAGGCCGACGAGTGGTGGGATGAAGACGGCGCGCCCAAGGACCGGGGCATCAGCCGGGCGATGGAGATCCTCGAGACCTCGCTGACCAGGGCGCCCGACGATCCGGGAACCATCCACCTCTATATCCACCTGACCGAGTGGTCGGACGACCCGCACAAGGCCATTCCCTATGGCGAGAAACTGGCCCGGCTGGCGCCCTCGGCCAGCCATCTGGTGCATATGCCGTCGCACACCTTCTATCGGGTCGGCCGCTATCGGGACGCGATGAGGTCCAATGTCGAGGCCGTGGCGCTCGACAAGCGCTACGACGAGCTGGCCGCGCCTCCGGGCGGGATCACGGGCATGCCGCTGCACGCCCACAACATCCATTTCGGCATGGGCGGCGCCCTGATGGCCGGCGGGGCGGAGGAGGGGCTGAAGCTGGCCGAGGGTTTCCTGGCCACCTGGCCCGACATCCCGGCGGAGAACCAGTGGCGTCAGCTGATGGCCAACGACGCCTATGCGATCTTCGGCCGGTTCGGCTCACCGGCCCAGGTCGCGGCCCTGGCCGAACCGCCCGAGGGCAAGCCCTTGCTACGCGCCAGCTGGCACTACGGGCGGGGCGAGGCGGCGGCCCGGGCCGGGAACGCGGCGACCGTGCGGGCCGAGGCCGAGGCCATCAAGGCGATCCGCGAGGGCGACTCCCTCACGGGTGACCAGGCCGACGACATGAAACTGTTCGTCGAGGTCTCCCAACGGGTGCTGGAAGGGCGTGCGGCCATGCTGGAGGGCAACGCCTCCGCCGCCGTGGCCGCCTTCACCCGGGCCGCCGAGATCCAGGGCATGGAGGAGGAGGGCGGTGACCCGCCGATCATCTGGTATCCGACCCGGCGCAGTCTGGCCGCCGCCATGCTGGCCAACGGCGACGCGGCCGGGGCCAAGGCGAAGATCGAGGAACTGCTGACCGACTGGCCGATGGACCCCTACAGCTATTTCGTCCTCGCCGAGGCCGAGGCGGCCCTGGGCAACACCGCCGCCGCCGGGACCGCACGGGAGAAAGCGCGGGTCGAGTGGATCGGTGGCGAGATGAGCCTGAAGCTGGCCTAGGCTCGGCTGTCTACTTCTCTCCGTTCATCCCGGCGCAGGCCGGGATCCAGATCACAGAGCGAGGAAGCAGGGATTCGATGCCGGGCGTCTTCCGCCCGATCAAGTTCGCTCTCTTGGCTCGCCCTTCCCCGGGGGTGCACGAGGGGGGCTTTCTTTCATTCGTCCGGACGAAACATGCCCTGACAAAACGGCCGAAGCGGATGAGAACCAGGATCAGACTCGATGGAATAGATGAGGCCGTTGACAGCGCAAATTTCGGTAAATAGTGCCAGAGATTGTGTATTTACTGGAAGGTTAGGTCCATCGGTCAATCGAGATAGTAACTCTCATGCGATCAAGTATCCAATTCTGCGTTGGCAGTTAATCTTTCGGTAGGAAAAATTGCACTCAAAGCGTAATTGGATCCGGGCTTAATGCATTTCAGTTTGTCGACGCTCACGGGCGAGCAGATCAGGGCAGGGCGCGCCCTCGCTCGTATAGATCAGTCTGACCTGGCACGGCGCTGCGGCCTCAGCCTGGAGACCATCAAGCGACTGGAGCGGATCCGGGGGCGCGTGGACGCCAACAGCCGGACGCTTCGCGCGCTGTTCGAAGCCTTTTCAACCATGGGAGTGGCGTTTGAAAGTTGCGAGGGCGGCGGCCTGGGCGTCTGCCTCGCGCCGGGGTCGTTTTCCCTGGCGGCTCCCGGCGCGATCCGCCCACCCGGGTCGCTCCGGAAGACGGATCAGACTGGCGCCGACGTCGGATGCCATCGGCTGATATACTACAGCACAGCCAATCCGGAGAGCCCGCGTCCGCTCCACGAACTTCTCGAACAGGTCGAGGTTTCGGGCGGGCGGAGAAAGGCCACCCTGCATGTCACGGGAATCCTCGTCGCACTTAACGGACAGTTCCTCAGCGTCCTTGAAGGCCCCAAGGACAACGTCCGGCAGGTCTATGGGGCGATCTCGTGCGATCTTCGCCCTGCGTCCCTGTCGATCATCAGCGACCAGTCAGCGCAAACGCGATACTTCCCGGACTGGGGCGTCTGCTGCGGCCTGTTCCAGTCAGATGCCGAAACGGTCGAGAACGAACCAGCGCTCAGGGATGGCTTTCATCCCGAAAGCCTGTCCCCGTCCTCGGCGCTGGGACTGCTCAGCATTATGCGGGACCTGAAGGACTCGTCTCCCAGGAAGTACTTGCACTCGCGCTGTCCCTGCCCGCTGGCGGGCGCCTGCCTTGATCATACCTGTGCCAGCGGCGCGTCCGTCGCCTGCCAATCTGATCATGGGGCTCCGGCGCTGTGACAATCCGCCGCACTACGCGCTTGATTGAACCCTGAGTGCAAAGCGGCGCCCTTGGCGGCGCATGAATCGATCCGCCGGTTCAAGGCTCCGGCGCCTGCGTCACTCAACAGGCCCCCCCGTCGCTCGCAGCAGGTTTGCTGCGTCTGCAAATCACCTCAGGCGTGACGGTCAGGACCAATCGGGTGCGGATGTTGAAGTGGATAGATCGAATGCCGAGGCTCCGCTTCCCGATGCTATCCGACCCGGCCTCTCCTTAAGTCCTGACGAGCTCCTGTGGCACCTGAATCGGGCGCAGGCTGTGGCCCAGCTGGGAAGCTGGGAATGGAATATCTCCACGGGCGAGTTGCGCTGGTCCGACGAGGTTTTCAGCCTGTTCGGCCTGCCGGTAGATGCCTTCGGAGCCAGCTATTCCACTTTCCTCGACCGTATTCACCCCGACGACCGAGGGACGGTGGAGGAGACCGTCAGACGCGCTGCCGAAGACAGCGCTGCCTATGAACTCGACTATCGGATCCTTCGGCCCGACGGTGAAATCCGCTTCGTCCACGAGTCCGGCGAAGTCGAGCGTGATCGGGCGGGCGGTCCACTTCGCATGCGCGGAATTGTCCAGGATGTGACCCGCTCGCGAGCCGTCGAGAGATCGGCCACGCGCAATCAGGACATGCTTACAGGAATGTTCCAGATATCGCCGGAAGCGATAATCGTTGCCAGCCAGGAGGGACGGGTCGTCATCTTCAGTGCGGGGGCCGAGGCGGTGTTCGGCTATGCAGCCCACGAAATAGTCGGGGAATCCATTGAATGGCTAATGCCCGAACGCTTTCGCGCCAACCATGGCGAACTCGTCGCCCGTTTCTCCGCGGGGCAGCGTGACAGTCTGCAGATGGCGCAGCGCGCGCCTGTCCACGGACTACGGAAGGATGGCGTCGAAATCCCGATCAAGGCCTCCCTTGCCCGGATCGTCGCGGGGGGCGAAACGCTGTTCACGATCATCGTGCGTGATTTGACCGAACGGCACCAGATTGAGGCCCGTCTGATCGAAGCCCGAGAGCATGCCGAGCAGGCCAACCGGGCGAAGTCAGAGTTTCTCGCCAATATGAGCCACGAGCTCCGGACGCCGCTCAATGGCATTCTGGGGGTGGCTGAATCCCTCGCCATCGACACCGCCGAGCCCAGAAAAAAGGAGATGGTGGAACTGATCGCCACCTCCGCCCGCGCCCTTGAAGCCTTGCTCACCGATATCCTCGACCTCGCTCAAATTGAAGCCGGCCGCATGGATATCCAGCACCAACCGTTCGATCTTGAGACCATGGTGCGAAGTGTGAGCGCGCTCTTCGGTGCGAGCGCCATGTCCAAGGGGCTCGCCTTCGAACTGGACCTGCCCGGGGAAGCCTGTGCGCGCTTCATGGGGGATGAGAAGCGGCTGCGCCAGGTGCTGAACAATCTGCTCAGCAATGCAGTGAAATTTACCGACGCCGGCCATGTGAAGCTGACGTTGGAGGTGGTCGAAATCGTTGGCTCCCCGGGGGTCCGGTTTGCTGTGGAGGACACGGGCATCGGATTCGACAATGCTGCGAAGGTTCGCCTGTTCAACCGGTTTGAACAGGCGGACGGTTCGATCACTCGTCGGTTCGGGGGCACCGGACTGGGTCTGTCCATCTGCAAGGTCCTCGTCGAACTGATGGGCGGAACGATCCGGGTTGAATCCCGACCCGGCGAGGGCGCGACCTTCATCTTCGAGGTGCCGTTGGCTCTTGCCGGAATGGTATCTGCATCACCGGAGCAGGGCGCGACTTTCGTGGTCGCATCGGCCGAGAGGCGCTTGCGTATTCTGCTGGCAGAGGACCATCCGGCGAACCGGCGCGTGGTCGAGTTCATGCTGGAACCATTGGGGGTCGACCTGCTCAGCGTCGAGAACGGGGAACTCGCCGTGGCCGAGGCCGCCGCAGGGTCATTCGACCTCATCCTCATGGACATGCAGATGCCGGTAATGGACGGGCTGGAGGCCATTCGGCGCATCAGGGAGAGGGAGCGGGACGAGGGATTGGACCGCGCGCGTATCTGTATGCTGACGGCGAACGCCCTGCCTCAGTTTAAGGGAATTGCTGAGGAAGCAGGAGCTGACGACTTCCTGACAAAGCCTATCAGCGCCCAGGCCCTGATTGGTCGGGTGCTGGCGGTTGGCTCAGTGACCGAAGTCCCGTCGGGACCGATTTTGAAGGGCTGATGTCACGCATATGTCTGTACTCACCTCCGCAAAGGCTCCGGGGGGCGGCGTAAATCGCTCATCAGTCGGCGGATTTCGCCGGGGGCTCGTGCGCCGTAGGTTCATCTCCAGCCTGAGTAGGCCGGTCGGGAAGATCGGCGTTACTCCGTCCCGGCCCCGCTGCAGATTTTCGAGCCATCGCCCGGAATGAATGCCATGCTTCCGGCGCAGACACTGTTCAGTCTTGCCGCCGATCGGTTACGGCCTCGCAACCCGAACCTTTGCCGTCCGAAGCCGGTCTGATCCCCAGTCCCTCGCCCCCGCTACCCCGCCTTCGCCGCCTCGATCGCTGCAGCGACCTCCTGCGGATTGATGCTGGCCGTGGTCTTGCCGTTGATCAGGAAGGTCGGGGTGCCGACGAGGCCGAGGGTGGCGCCGGTCGTGTGGATGTCGGCCAGAAGGCGGTCGGTGCCCGTGTCGGCGATGACGGCGGCGGCCTGCGCCATGTCGACGCCGTTGGCGGCGAGGATGCGGTCCACGCTCTCGCGGGTCAGGCCGTTCTCGGCCATCAGGGCCTGGTGGACGGCGAGGTATCTGCCCTGGCGGTGGGCGGCCAGGGCGGCGCGGGCGGCGTAGTTGGAGCTGGTGTCGTCGCCCCGGTCGAGGATGGGCCACTCCTTGAAGACGAAGCGGACGTCGGGATTGGCGCGGATCAGGGCCAGATAGTCCTCCGACACTGCCTTGCAGCCCGGGCAGCGGTAGTCGAAGAATTCCACCACCGTGACCTTCGCATCGTCGGGGCCGAAGGCCGGATCGCGCGGGTCGGGGGCCATCAGGGCGGCGTTGGCGGCGACGGCGGCGTTGATGGTGTCGACCCGGTTGCCTTCCTCGGCCAGCTGACGCGCCTGCACGGCCTCGTCGAGCACACCGGGGTTGGCGAGCAGATAGGCGCGCACCTTGCCGCCGAAATCACCGCCGGTCAGGTAGGGGGCGGCGGACAGGCCCAGGGCGACGACCGACACCGCGACGGCGAGGGCGCCGCCCCGGCCACCGGCGAACCAGGCCAGGGGATCGCGTGCGGTCGACTTTTCGTCCGAAGACGGGGCAGGGGCTTCGTCGGTCATTCAGGTCTCGAAAGAAGGCGATCAGGCGCCCGGAGGGGCGACGACGGTCTGGCGGTCGCGGCGTTGCTGCTGACGACGGTCGAGGTCGTCGATGTCGTCCATCGTGGCGCCGGACGCCAGGACGATGTCCATCGCGCGCCGCCACTCGTTCGAACCGCGCGGCAGCATGTCGCGGGCGCGCAGGGCGAACTGGGTGGCCTGTTCCTCGCCGCCGGCCGCGAAATAGTATTCGGCCGAGGCCAGACGCGCCTCGCCCTCCTTGCCCTGGGAGGCATAGGCCTGACCCAGCAGACGCCAGGCCAGGGTGTTGTCGTCCTCGCGGGCCACGGCGCGCTTCAGCTCGTCGACGGCCTCCTCGAGGTTGGCGCTGTCGTTGGTCTCGATCAGGGCGTGGGCCAGGTTGATGCGCAGCAGGGGGGCATCGGGCTTGAGCCGGATCGACTCGCGGTGGGCGTCGATGGCCTCGCGCGGGCGGCCTTCCTCGAACAGGATCTGGCCCTTGAGCTCCCACAGGTAGGGGTTTTCGACGTCGGCGGCGATCAGGACGTCGACAGCATCCAGCGCTCTGGACGTTTGTCCGTCCCTGTACCAGGCGATGGCGCGGGCATAACGGGCCGGCAGGGAGGTGTCGTTGTCCAGATAGGTGCGCAGGGTCTGGGTCGGAGGGTCGGTGAAGGCGCGGATCTTGGCCTGGATCAGATGCAACTGGGCGAGGCGTTCGGGGCTGTCGACGACATTGTAGTGGGATGCCGCCTCGACCGGGCGGCGCAGGGCCTCGATGCGTTGGCCGGACAGGGGGTGGCTGCGGAAATAGGGGTAACGACGGGCGTCGGAGAAGACTTCCTGGGCCCGCATGTTCTCGAAGAATTCGACGAGGCCGCGGCCGGACTGTCCGGCGGCCTCAAGGGCCCGGGCGGCGGTCAGGTCGGCCTCGCCCTCCTGACTCTGCATGTAGCGCAGGGCGCCGAGGGTGCCGAAATACTGGCCGGACCCCACCAGGGCCATGCCGGCGCCGGGCTCGCCCGCCGCGATGGCCAGGGCGCCCAGGGCCATGGACATGAGGAAGGGCTGCATGCCGGCGGCCTGGGCCCCGTCGCGCAGGGTGTGGCGGTTCTTGATGTGACCGCCTTCGTGGGCGATCACGCCCAGCAGCTCGCCGGGCGATTCGGAGCGAAGGATGGTGCCGGTGTTGATGCCCATGATCCGCCCGCGTGTGGCGAAGGCGTTCAGCTCCGGATCGTTGATCAGAAGAACCTCGACCTCGGACGGTTCCAGACCCATGGCCGTGAAGACCGGGTCCGACCATTCGCGGATGATGCCCTCGACCTCGGTGTCACGGATCGTCGACTGGGCGGAGGCGGGGCCGGCCGCCGCCATCACGAGGACGGCGGCGGACGCGGCGACCCACCCGAGGACGGAGGACGCGACGCGGGTCGGCCGGATCATGGCGAACTCCTTCGAACGGCGCCCCCGCCACATGGCCCTAATCTAGGCGCGGTTCGTCACAGACGCCACCATCCGCGTTTCGGCTTGGCGGGCGGGGCGGTGATCTGGTTCGGATCGGCGGCGATGATCGCGGACAGGTCGGCCTCGGGCGCCGGCGGAGCGACGTCCTCGGCCACGACCAGTGTCGCAGGATCGACCGGCGCCGGCTCGACTTCAGCCTCGACGACGGGAGCCGGTTCCGCCTCGACGAAGGCGATTTCGGGCTCCAGCGGCGGGGCGACAGCCTCGACCGGCTCGGTGGAGACCATTTCGGCCTCGACCGCCGAGGCGGCCGTCTTGCGACGGACGCGACGGCGCTGGGGCTCGGGCGCGATCTCCGGAGCGACAGCGTCAGAGGCGTCTTCCGGAAGGATCACGGCCATCGGGGCCTCGGGGTCGCCGTCGGCGGGCATGCCCTCGTTGGTGGCGCGACCCTCGACCTTCAGATCGTGCGGCGTGGCGCGTTCGCCGCGACCCCGGCCGCGACGGCGGCGACGCGAGCGACCGCCTTCGCGATCCCCGGCCAGTTCGCCCTCGGGACGTTCGCCGATGATTTCCTCGACGTCGCGGGCGGCCTCGGCCGTGTCACGCGCGGGTGCGGCCGGACGTTCGGCGCGCGGGGCGGGGTTGATCGGGTCGAACCAGACATAGGGATCGTCCAGCGACGGCGTGCGGCCCCGGACCCAGAAGAAGGAGCCCGTACCGCCGCCGGCGCCTGCGGTGTCCCCGTCCTCGCGGATGCGACGTCCGCCACGGCGACCCCGACGACGGCGGCGACCGGCCTCGCTGTCATCGTCATCGGCGGACAGACCCTCGACCTCGGCGTCGGCGGCCACGGGTGCGGCCTCCTCGTCGCGACGACCGCCGCGACGGCGACGGCCCCGGCCGCGACCCCGGTCGCCGTCCGAACGCTCTGCCCGTTCTGCGCGTTCGCGCGGCTCGTCGTCGTCGGAATCCTCGCGGTCCAGGGCGTCCTCGTCGTCGTCCCCGGCGATGACGTCGTCCTCGTCGTCGTTGTCGTCTTCGTCCTGCCAGGCGTTGTCGTCGAAGTCGTCTTCGAGATCGGCCAGGGTGACGCCGGCTTCCGGCGCGACGAAGTCCTCATTGGTCTCGGTGCGCTCGATGGCGCTCTCGCCCTGACCCATGCGGTCGTCGATCTGGATGATCACAGCCAGGCCGCGACGCTCCAGCAGGCGCTGCAGATAGTCCCGCTTGTGGTTCAGGATGTAGAGGGCGACGGCCGAGGAGACCTTCAGGTTGATCGAACCCGCGCCATTCTTGCCGGCCTCGATGTCCACGGCCCGGAGCACCATCAACGCTGCGCTCTCTGCGGAACGCACGCGTCCGGCGCCCTGGCAGTGCGGACAGACCTCGGTGGCGCCTTCCAGCACGCCCAGACGGCGACGCTGGCGGCTGATCTCCATCAGGCCGAAGCCGGAGATGCGGCCCATCTGGATGCGGGCCCGGTCGTGGCTCAGCTCATCCTTGAGGATGCGTTCGACGGTCCGGTTGTTCTTGGACTCGTCCATGTCGATGAAGTCGATGACCACCAGGCCGGCGAGGTCGCGCAGGCGCAGCTGGCGGGCGGCCTCGACGGCGGCCTCGCAGTTGGTCTTGAAGGCCGTGGCCTCGACGTTGCGTTCCTTGGTCGCGCGACCCGAGTTGACGTCGATGGCGACCAGGGCCTCGGTCTGGTTGATCACCAGATAGCCGCCGGACTTCAGCGGCACGATCGGTTGGTGGATCTGCGTCAGCAGCTCCTCGATGCCGTTGGCCGCGAACAGGGGCCGGGAGCCCTGATACAGATGCACCTTCTTGGCCTGCGAGGGCATCAGCACCCGCATGAAGTCGCGCGCCTCCTTGAAGCCCTCGACGCCCTCGACCTGGATGCCGTCGAAATCCTTGTCGAACATATCGCGCACGGCGCGGCGGACCAGGTTCTCTTCCTCGTAGATCAGAGAGGGGGCGTGGGAGGCGAGGGTGGTCTCGCGGATCGTCTCCCACAGGCGCAGCAGGTATTCATAGTCGCGCTTGATCTCGGCCTTGGTGCGCTTGGCGCCGGCCGTGCGGATGATCAGGCCCATGCCGCGCGGCACGTCCAGGGCGGCCGCAGCGGCCTTCAGGCGCTTGCGGTCGGAGGCCTGGGTGATCTTGCGGGAAATGCCGCCGCCCTTGCCGGTGTTGGGCATCAGGACGCAGTAGCGGCCGGCCAGCGACAGCCAGGTGGTCAGGGCCGCGCCCTTGCCGCCGCGCTCGTCCTTGACGACCTGGATCAGCAGGATCTGGCGACGCTTGATGACGTCCTGGATCTTGTAGCGGCGCATCAGGCGACGCTTCAGGCGTTCCTCTTCGGCCATGCCGCCTTCGGAATCGCCGTCGTCGGAGTCACGGGCGTGCTCGTCGTCGTGATCGTCCTCGGCCGAATGGGCCTCGGCCATGATCGCGTCGCGGTCGGCGGCCGGGATCTGGTAATAGTCGGGGTGGATTTCGTTGAAGGCCAGGAAGCCGTGGCGGTTGCCGCCGTACTCGACGAAGGCGGCCTGAAGGCTGGGCTCTACGCGGGTGACCTTGGCGAGGTAGATATTGCCGCGAAGCTGGCGTTTGGTTTTCGACTCGAAGTCGAATTCCTCAACCTGGCGGCCGTCCACGATAGCGACGCGGGTTTCTTCCGCGTGCGCTGCATCGATAAGCATCGTCTTTGACATTGAAAGTATCTCTCTGGCGCGCTCTGCCGGGGCCTGAATAGGCCGTGGCGGCTCGCCGAACGGGGTAAGGGGCGGACGCGTGCGTCATCCCGTCGTCGCGGCGATGGCCGAAGACGACTGCGACCGGCCCGAAGCGGGCTGTCGGTTCACGGGAGAGACAGGCGGAAATGCCCATGGGTTCTGGTCGGTCCTGGACCCGCACGCGCCGATGGCGTCGCAAGATCCGGTTCGGATAAGCCCGGCTTTTTCGATCGATGGGCCCGCCACAGACTTCAGTCAGAGACAGGGTTCGCACGATCCGCGAAGGCGGGAAGTCAGCGCCGCGCCGGGGCCGCGCCGATCCGACAAAGCGGCGGCGCGATCGTTCGCGGACGGATGCAAGCATAGGCATGCCGCACGCGAATGGAAAGGCGGCGCTCCGCTTTAGGCGGACGCGGGCCGGAAAACGCCGCCGCTTAACCCAATCCAAACCGCCGTCTGTCAGGAAGGACCCAACAAAGAAGGTGGGTCCGCCGTCAGAATGACCGGTCGCAAGTATTTCAACCTGTCCGGCTGGGGCCCGCGAGAGTGGGCCATGACGGCGCTCGCCTTGCTGGTGCTGGGTGTCGTGCTGCTGGTCAGCACGCGCGGCCTGGCCGCCGGTGCGACCGGCGACGTGCGCGGCGTGCGCTTCGGCGGAGATGTGCAGCGGACGCGGATCGTCATCGATCTGGACCGCTCGGCTCGCGGGGAAGTGATCGAGAGCGGGGATCGCGGCTCCGTCGTCCTGACGCTCGCCGGGGTCGGCGCCGGTCGCGGCGTGGACGGCGCGGGCTCGGGTCTGGTCCGCGACTGGCGTGTCAGCGCGTCGGGCACGGCGTCGCGCGTGCAACTGGGGCTGGCCCGGACGGCGCGGATCGAACGCCGCTTCCTGCTGCCGCCTGGCGACGGGGTGCCCCACTATCGCTATGTCATCGATATCGCCGCCACTGGCTCGGCGCCCCTTCCCGCGACCGGGGGCCAGGCGCCGCGTCCCGAACAGCGCCGTACCGAGCGCCCGCTGATCGTGATCGACGCCGGTCACGGCGGCCGCGATCCCGGAGCCCAGGGCGCGCATCGCAGCGAGAGCGAGGTCACCCTGGCCGCTGCGTTGGCGCTGCGTGACGAACTGAACCGGACCGGTCGCTATCGCGTGATGCTGACCCGCGAGACCGATGCCTATGTCGACCTGTATCGCCGCGTGCGCATCGCGCGCCAGGCGGACGCGGATCTGTTCATCTCGCTGCACGCCGACGCGGGCGCGGATCCGGCCACGCGCGGGGCGTCCGTCTATACCCTGTCCGAACAGGGTGCGACGCGGGCGGTCCGCGAGGTCACCCGCAGCGACGACTGGCACCGCGACCTGCATCTGCCCGGGCGCGACCCGTCGGTGGACCGTATCCTGCTCGACATGACCCAGCGCGCGACCCAGAACCGGTCTGCCCAGTTCGCGCGTGTCCTGCTCACTCATCTGGAGGCGGCGGACCATCCGCTGCTGCGCCGCAGCCACCGCGACGCCGGTCTGGCCGTGCTGCTGGCCCCCGACGTGCCGGCCGTGCTGCTCGAGATGGGGTTCATCACCAATCCGGACGACGAGCGGGCCCTGGGCGACACCGCGCAACGCCGCCGGCTGGTCAGGGCCGTGGCAGAAGGGATCGACCGGTATTTCCGCGAGCCGTCTCCCTTGCTTCAGGTCGCCTCCAACGGCGTTTCCGGCGGCCAGCCCTGAGACCCTGCGTCCGAAGCTGACGTCCCGGGCCGTGCAATCGCGCGCCGATCGCCTACATCGGCCGGATGCGACTGCGGGTCATCGATCTCGAAACCACCGGCGGGGACCGGACCTCTGAAATCATCGAGGTCGGAATCGTCGATGTCGTGCAGGATGGGGAGGGCTGGAGCGCCCGGCCGCCGGTGTCGAAACTGTTCCGGCCGAGGGGCGAGATTTCGGTCCATGCCATGGCCGTCCACCATCTGACGCCCGAGCATTTCTGCGACGCCGATCCGCATTGCGACGAATACGCCCTGCGCGCCCTGTTCGCCGAACTGGGGCCCGCCGATGTCATGGTCGCCCACGCCGCGCGGTTCGAACGGAGCTTCATCGCCGATACGGCGCACGGCGGCCTGCCGTGGATCTGCACGGTGCGGTCGTCGAAACAGGCCTGGCCCGAGGCGCCGGGGCATTCGAACCAGGTGCTGAGGTACTGGCGCGGCTTCCGGCTGGACCCGGCCCTCGCCGATCCGGCGCACCGGGCCGGACCCGACGCCTGGGTCACCGCCCATATCCTGATGGATCTGCTGCAGGCGCATTCGGTCGACGAGATGCTGGACTGGACGCGGGCGCCGCGCGAGCTGTCGGTCGTTCCCTTCGGCAAACATCGCCGGAAGCCCTGGTCCGTTGTTCCGGCCGACTATCTGCACTGGATGGCGGCCCAGACGGATATGGACGCGGACGCCGTGGCGGCGGCGCGCGCCGAACTCGAACGGCGAAAAGTCAGCTAGCCCCGCTTGGCGGCGCGGGCTACATCGGGCCGAGCGCGTAGTCGGAGAAGTCTTGGTGAAGGTTGCCGAACGGTGGTTCGTGATGGCGGGCATCGGCCTTTTGGGCGCGATCGCGCTCGCAGGGCTGATCGTGGCGGTCTATGCCGCCTGGCTGTTCCATGACCTTCCTGATGCGTCCGAGCTGGCCGACTACCGGCCGGCGACCGCGACGCGGGTCTATGCCGGCGACGGGACGCTGATCGGCGAGTTCTCGGACGAGCGGCGCATCTATGTGCCCTACGAGCAGATCCCGACGCCGGTCGTGCAGGCCTTCCTGGCCGCCGAGGACCGCAACTTCTTCCAGCACGGCGGCATCGACGTCTCGGGCCTAGGCCGCGCCATGTTCAAGAACGTCTTCAACTTCGCCACGGGGCGCAGGCTGGAAGGCGGTTCGACCATCACCCAGCAGGTCGCCAAGAACGTGCTGCTGACCAATGAGTCGACCATCGGCCGCAAGCTGAAGGAAGCGATCCTGTCCAGCCGGCTGGAAGCGACCCTGTCCAAGGAGCAGATTCTCGAACTGTATCTGAACGAGATCTTCCTGGGCTACCGGTCCTACGGCGTGGCTTCGGCCGCCTACAACTATTTCGGCAAGTCGCTGGCGCAGCTGACGCCGGATGAGGCGGCCTTCCTCGCGGCCCTGCCTAAGGGGCCGAACAACTACCATCCGAAACGCCACCCCGAGGCGGCCAAGGGCCGTCGCGACTGGGTGCTGGGCGAGATGGCGCAGAACCAGTTCATCACCCAGGCGCAATATCAGGAGGCGGTCGCGCGTCCCCTGACCACCCGGGCCGCACCGCGGCGCGCCGAATACCAGGATGCCGACTTCTTCGTCGAGGAAGCGCGCCGTCAGGCGGCGGCCAACCCTGAGTTCGGCTCCCAGCTGAACGCCGGCGGCTTCTATATGCGCACCACCCTGGATCCGTCGTTGCAGACCGCGGCGCGGGACGCCCTGATGCGCGGGCTCGAGAACTATGACCGTCGTCACGGCTGGCGCGGCGCATGGGGCACGACCGATTTCGCTCCGGGCTGGCAGGCCGTGGCCCTGCGCCAGACCGCGCCGCCGGAACGCCGCGAGTGGCGCGCCGCCGCCGTCGAGAGCGTGTCGGGCAATACCGTCCAGATCCGCACCGCGCGAGACGATACGACCGGCAGCCTGATCGTCGCGGACGCCGCTTGGGCCAACGCCAACCGCCCGCTGAAGCGCGGTGACCTGATCTTCGTCGAGCCGCGCAATGGCCAGTTCGCCCTGAAACAGGTTCCGGCCGTCAACGGCGCCATGGTCGCCATCGAACCGCAGTCGGGACGTGTCTTGGCGATGGTCGGCGGCTATTCCTACGCCCTGTCGAGCTTCAACCGTGCGACCCAGGCGCGGCGTCAGCCGGGCTCGTCGTTCAAGCCCTTCGTCTATGCCGCCGCACTGGAAGGCGACTTCACCCCGGCCTCGATCGTGGTCGACGGGCCGATCAGCTTCGCCGGCGGGGCCAACGGGCAGCGTTGGACGCCCGAGAACTACAGCCGCCGCTACTACGGCCCCTCGACCCTGCGTCGCGGTCTGGAGCTGTCGCGGAACGTCATGACCGTGAGGCTGGCCAACACCATCGGCATGGAGCGGGTGGTCGAACTGTCCGAACGAATGGGCGTGGCCGACAACCTGCAACCCAACCTGTCGGTGTCTCTGGGGGCGGGAGAGGTCACGGCCTATCACCTGACCGCCGCCTATGCCGCCTTCGTCAACGGCGGGCGCCGGGTCGACCCGTACCTGATCGAATACGTCCAGGACCGGGACGGCGAGACCATCTACCGCGCCGACCAGCGTCGTTGCCGCGACTGCGGACGCGCCTTCTCCGGCCAGGCATCGCCCTTCCTTGAGGCGCGCGGGACCCAGGTGATCGATCCGATCACCGCCTATCAGATCTCGTCGATGCTCGAAGGCGTGATCCAGCGCGGCACGGCCGCCAGCGCCCGCGGCCTGGGCCGCTGGGTCGGCGGCAAGACCGGCACGACCAACGAGTACCGCTCGGCCTGGTTCGTGGGCTTCACCACCGACATCGTGGTCGGCGTCTATATCGGCTTCGACGACAACCGGTCGCTCGGTTCCGGGGAGGCGGGCGCCTCGGCGGCCGTGCCGATCTTCGTCGACTTCATGGAGGACGCCCTGCGCGAGCGTCCGGCGCGTCCGTTCGTGCGTCCGCGCGGCGCCATCTTCCGCACCGTGAACGGGTTCGAGGAAGCCTTCCGCCCCGGCACCGAGCGTCGGCGCGAGGAAGAGCGCCGCGATACCGGGCCTGCCGTGCCGCAAGGTCCGCAGAACTATAACGAAGTCATTCGTCGCGAGCAGGAAGCGGCCGCCGGGATCACGTCCGGACCCTCCGCGCCCCCGCCGTCCACGCCGCCTGCGCCCAAGCAGGAACCGGCGGCGGACCTGGACGGACTGTTCTAGGTGGCTGGTGGTTGGTGACGGGTGGCCGGACATCCCGTCACCGGTCAAGAGCCACCAATCACTGAAAGCCCTTCCCCTACCGACCGGCGCGCTCTATCTCCGCGCCTTCGCACCGTAAGGATTTGCATATGAGACCGGATGTCGAGGCCATGAAGGCCGACATCGAGCAGAGCGTCGCTCTGCTCAGGAGGCGTCTTTGACTGGGATGTCGCCAACCGAAAGCTTGATGAGCTGAACGCCCGGGTCGAGGACCCGACACTCTGGGACAAGCCCGACGAGGCCCAGGCCGTGAGCCGGGAACGCTCCAGGCTTGAAGCGCAGATCAACACCGTCAAGGCCATGGAGCGCGAGCTTGAGGACGGCGTCATGCTGTCCGAAATGGCCGAGGAAGAGGGCGACGAGGCGACGCTCGACGAAGCCCGCGCCCAGCTGAAGGCCATCAAGGATCGCGCCGCCCGCGCCGAGCTGGAAGCCCTGCTGTCCGGTGAGGCCGATGGCAACGACGCCTATCTGGAAGTGAACTCCGGCGCCGGCGGCACCGAGAGCTGCGACTGGGCCGGGATGCTGCTGCGCATGTATTCACGCTGGGCCAAGGCGCACGGCTATGAGGTCGAGATCGAGGCGTCGGAAGACGGCGACCAGGCCGGCATCAAGTCGGCGACCATCCTGGTCACGGGACCGAACGCCTATGGCTGGCTCAAGTCGGAATCGGGCGTGCACCGCCTGGTGCGTATCAGCCCCTATGATGCGGCGGCCAAGCGGCACACCTCGTTCGCCTCGGTCGGCGTCTCGCCGGTCGTGGACGACACGATCGAGATCGACATCAATCCGTCAGACGTCCGCACCGACACCTATCGCGCCTCGGGCTCGGGCGGCCAGCACATCAACAAGACCGATTCCGCCGTCCGCCTGACCCACATTCCGACCAATACGGTCGTGGCCTGTCAGGCCGGGCGATCCCAGCACCAGAACCGCGAACAGGCCTGGAAGATGCTGCGCGGTCGTCTGTACGAACTTGAGCTGCAGCGGCGCGAGGCGGCGGCGCAAGCCATGGCGGACGCCAAGACCGACATTGGCTGGGGTCACCAGATCCGCAGCTACGTCCTGCAGCCCTATCAGATGGTCAAGGATCTGCGGACCGAGGTCGAGACCTCGGACACCCAGGGCGTGCTCGACGGCGATCTGGACGCCTTCATGGGCGCGGCCCTGGCCCAGCGGGTCGGCGAGACGCGCGGCTCCACCGTCGACTAGAAACAGAAAGGGCGGCTCGTGATCGAGCCGCCCCTGGTCATTCTGGTGACCTTGGCTTTCGCCCTGGTCAAATCCTGGCGAGTTTGGTCACACCGATTTCAGGTCGATAATCTGCGGCTTGTCCTCGACCGGAGGCGCGGCCATGACCGGAGCGACGGGGGCCGCGAGGTCGGCGGCCGGGGTCGGAGCGGCCGGACGCGGAGCCGGGGCGACGGGTGCAGGCGCCTCGCGGCGGCTCTGCAGGACGCGGCCCTGGAAATAGGCCCCAATGTCGATCGACAGCTGCTCGGCCGTGATGTCGCCGTCGACGTAGGCGGTCGAGACCAGCTTGACCTGTTTGCCGGTCACAGCGCCGACGATCCGGCCACGAACCTCAAGATAATCAGCGGTGACGTTGCCTTCGATGGCGCCGGTCTCGCCGACGATCAGCCGGCCGACGCGGACGTCGCCCTTGACCGAGCCGTCGACCTGGAGGTCGCCGGCGCCCGAGACATTGCCTTCGAACTGCAGGTCCGACGACAGGGTCGACAGGCCGCGCGAAGAGGCGATCGGCGACGGAGCCGGAGCCGGAGCAGCCGAGCGGTTCATGCCGGGCGACGGCAGATCCGGCAGCGGCGGGATCGGCGGCGCGTTCGACGAACGGTCCTGCGCGGCGGGGGCGGGGGATTTGGTTTTATTGAACAATCTGGTCTCCTGCTCGGAAGAAGCGGGCGGGGTTCTGGGGTCGGCCATCCATCCACACTTCATAGTGCAGGTGAACGCCGGTGGAGCGTCCTGTCGTGCCCATGGCGCCGATCCGCTGGCCCAGCGCGATGCGCTGGCCGGGCTGGACGGCCATGGCGTTCAGATGGGCGAAGCGGGTCTTGAAACCGCGACCATGGTCTATCTCAACGGTGTTGCCATACCCTGAACGAACACCGGCGAAAGACACGATTCCAGGAGCGGTGGCGAAGATCGGCGTGTTCAGGGGCGCGGCGAAGTCCTGGCCCTGATGAACCGCCGGGCGGCCGTTGAACGGGTCGAAACGGACACCGAAACCCGAGGTGGTGCGGGCCTGGGTCGGGCGGTCGAACGGCAGGTGTTCGGCGGCGTCCGAGAGATTGCGCATTTCCGACAGGTTGTCGGCGGCGTGACGGATACGGACCGCGAAAGGCTCGTCCACGTCGAGAATGGCAGCTAGGGCCTGGGGGTCGCGGGCTTCGACCAGTGGACCGCCGAGGGCGGATCCGGAGGCGACGCCGTAGGCGGCGGGGTTTAGACCCGCGAGGCGGAAGGCGAGGCGCAGCCGCTCAGCGCGGGTCTGGGCGAAGTCGCCGGCCCGTTCGATCAGCCGCTCCTGGTCCATACGGACTGCGACGATACGCTGGACGGGGCGAGCTTCGGTGGCGCTCAGGGCCGGGGAGGGGGTCAGGGCGGCCTCCGCGCCGTCGACGCCGCGGAACATGCCCATGACGTTCGTCAGGGCCGCGTGGCGTCGCTCGACCATCCGGGCCATCTCGTCGAGGCCTCCGGTCGTGGCCGACATGCGGACGACGGCGGTTTCGAGGCGGGCCTGCAGATCGGCGTTCAGGCGTTCGGAGGCGGCGCGTGCCTTGACGACCTCGGAATCCGCCTGGCTGCGAGCGACCATGTCGAAGATGAAGCCGCCCGAGGCGACCAAAGTCCAGGCGGCGGCGGCGATGGCCACGCTCGCCATCATCATCTGCTTGCCGCTGGTCAGCACATAGCCGCGGATGTCGTCTCCGTTCGAGCGCAGATAGACATGCCGCTCCGGAAACCATCGCTCGACCAAAGAGGGCCGGACCACTCCCTGTTCTTCATGCATTCGAACACGCCCCCACGTACCGGGAAGCGTTATCCGTGAACTGTTGCGAGACGGCAATACCGTTCACGCAATGTTAACCACGTTGCCCGTCTCAGGCGGTCAAAACGAATCTATTCAGGCCTAGATTCGCGTGCAGAGCGTATTCCGATAGACTGTCGAGAAGGCAGGCTAGTCTTCCCCGACCCGTCCGTCGTCGGATCAAACCTCTTTCGCGGCCGCGAGTACGGCCTCGGCGTGCCCCTTGACCCGGACCTGACGCCAGACCTTGCGGACCAGACCGGCGCCGTCGATCAGGAATGTGGCCCGTTCGACGCCCATATACTGGCGGCCGTAGAGGGTCTTCTCGACCCAGACCCCGTAGGCCTCGGTGACGGTTTCGGCCTCGTCGGAGCCAAGAACGACCTTGAGGTCGTGTTTGGCCTTGAATCGGTCGAGCTTTTTCACCGGGTCGCGCGAGATGCCGATCACCTGGATCCCCGCCGCGTTGAAGGCGTCGATCTGGGCCGAGAAGTCGATGGCCTCGTTGGTACAGCCGGGCGTGTCGGCCTTCGGATAGAAGAAGACGACCGTGGGGCCGGCGAGGGTCGCGCGACCGCCGCCGTCGGCGGGGATGTCGAATGCGGGGGCTTTGGAGCCTTCGATGATTTCGGTCATGGCCATCAGACCGGCCGCACGAGCAGGAGCTTCTTCTTGCCCGCCGCCAGTTTGATGACCCCGTCCGCATTGACGTCGGACGCCTCGATCAGGCGCGCACCGTCGGCGATCGCCTCGTCGTTCAGCCGCAGGCCCCCGCCCTGGGCCAGGCGACGCGCCTCGCCGTTGGACGCGGTCAGGCCTGCTCGGGTGGCGACGGCGGCCAGCATGGCGCCGATCACCTCGCCCGAAGGCAGTTCAACAGTCGGCAGATCGGTCGACAGCGTGCCCTGTTCGAACGCGCCTTCCGCCGCCGCGCGGGCCGAGGCCGCGGCCTCTGCGCCATGCAGCAATGTCGTGGCCGCGTCGGCCAGCGCCTTCTTGGCGTCGTTGATCGCGGCGCCTTCCAGCGCCTCGAACCGGGCGATCTCGTCCAGCGGCATGTCGGTGAACAGGCGCATGAAGCGCCCCACGTCCGCGTCCTCGGCGTTCCTCCAGAACTGCCAGTAGTCGTAGGGGCTCAGCTGTTCGGCGTTCAGCCAGATCGCGCCTTGCGCCGTCTTGCCCATCTTGCCGCCCGAGGCCGTCGTCAGAAGCGGCGTGGTCAGGCCGAAGGCGGCCTTCTGGTCCACGCGACGCACCAGATCGACGCCCGAGACGATGTTGCCCCACTGGTCCGAGCCGCCCATCTGCAGCGTCACATTCTGGCGGCGGTTCAGCTCAAGGAAGTCCACCGACTGCATCAGCATGTAGTTGAACTCGAGGAAGGTCATCGGCTGCTCGCGCTCGAGCCGCAGCTTGACCGAGTCGAAGGCCAGCATCCGGTTGACCGTGAAATGGGTGCCGTAGTCGCGCAGGAATTCGATGTAGCCGTATTTCGACAGCCATTGATCGTTGTCGATCATGATCGCGTCGGTCGGGCCGTCGCCGAAGGTCAGGAATTTCTCGAACACGGTCCTGATGGAGGCGATGTTCGACTGGATCGTCTCGTCGGTCAGTTGCGGGCGCGAGGCGTCCTTGCCGGTCGGGTCGCCGACCTTGGTGGTGCCGCCGCCCATGATGACGACGGGCCGGCCGCCGGCCTGCTGGAGCCGACGCAGCATCATGATCTGGATCAGGCTGCCGACGTGCAGGCTGGGCGCCGTGGCGTCGAAACCGATGTAGCCGGAGACGACCCCGGCCTTGGCCGCCGCATCCAGCTCGGCCGGATGGGTGATCTGATGGATGTATCCGCGCGCCTGAAGCGTCTGCAGGAAGTCGGACTGGAAGAGGGGGTCGGTCATGGGATCGGCTTTGTACGGGAAGATGGGGCGTGTAGCACTTGGCTGCCCGGCGAGTCAGCCTCGGAACCCCACATGCGCTGGATACAGCTAGCCTTCCTGATCGCATCGTCCCTGCTGGCCGCATGGCTGGTGGGTGCCAATCTGCCCCTGTTGTGGGAATTGATCGCCGACAGCTCGTCCTACACTTGGCGCCTTGCCGGGGCGGCTGTCCTGGTTCCCGTCACCGGCGTGACGGCGGCGTGGAGTCTGTGGTCCCGGCGCCGACCCTTGGCAGCCTGTTTCGTCACGCTGTGCTGGATGGCGCTCCAGATGTCCGGTCTGCCATGGAGGCTGGTGTCGTGACCCGCCAAACCTTGACGGCGTTCGGGCAGGGTCGCGGCGTGGTGTCGGCGATTACGGCCGATGTCATATCCACGCCGTCGGGGTTGCACGTCAGCTTCCGGGTGGATGGCGATCTTCATCGCGTGAACGTGCCTGATCCTGCATCCCCGCAGCGCACCGACGGGCTCTGGCGCACCACCTGCCTTGAGGTCTTCGTGCACGCCGGCGAAGGATACTATGAATTCAATCTGTCTCCGTCGGGACAATGGGCGGCCTATCGTTTCGGCAGCTATCGGCAAGGCATGGCCGAGGCTGATATCGGAGCGCCGACGCTCTCAACGGAGCGAGACGACCGCGGTTTTCGACTGACGGCGCGAATGGAATTGCCGCACGACGCCGACGGCCGGCTGGCCTTGTCGGCGGTGATCGAACAGACCGACGGGGCGAAGACATATTGGGCGCTGGCCCATCCGTCCGATAAGCCTGACTTCCATCATCCCGATTCCTTCGTTCTGGACCTGCCATGAAATTCGGCATCGACCGCGTTCTCTCCGAGCCCGATCTGCAGGCCGCGCTGAAGGGGCGGCGGGTGGCGCTGGTGGCGCATCCGGCCTCGGTGACGGCCGACCTGACGCATTCGATCGACGCCCTGATCGCCTCCGGCGTGCGGATCAGCGCCGCCTTCGGGCCCCAGCACGGGATGAAGGGCGATCTGCAGGACAACATGATGGAGAGCCCGGACGAGACCGACCCGGTCCACGGCTTCCCCGTCTTTAGCCTGTATGGCGAGGTGCGTCGCCCGACCGGCCAGATGATGAGCACGTTCGACGTGGTGCTGATCGACCTGCAGGACCTGGGCTGCCGCATCTACACCTTCATCACGACCCTGCTGTACGTGCTGGAGGCCGCCGCCGAGCACGGCAAGGAGGTCTGGGTGCTGGACCGGCCCAACCCCGCCGGACGGCCGGTGGAGGGCACGACCCTCGTCGCGGGCTGGGAGAGCTTCGTCGGCGCGGGTCCCATGCCGATGCGCCACGGCATGACCCTGGGCGAACTGGGCCACTGGTTCATCGATCACTTCAAACTGAACGTCGCCTATCGTGTCATCGAGATGCAGGGCTATAACCCCGAGGCCGGGCCGGGCTACGGCTGGCCGTTGGGTCAACGCGCCTGGATCAACCCCAGCCCCAATGCCCCGAACCTGTCGATGGCGCGCGCCTATCCCGGCACGGTGATGGTCGAGGGCGCGACCTTGTCGGAGGGCAGGGGCACGACCCGGCCGCTGGAGCTGTTCGGGGCCCCCGACATCGACGCCCGCGCCGTGATCGCCGAGATGAAGGCCTTCGCGCCCGAGTGGGTGAAGGGCTGCGTGCTGCGCGACATGTGGTTCGAACCGACCTTCCACAAACACGTCGGCCAGCTGTGTAGCGGAGTTCAGATCCACGTCGAGGGGCCGCACTACGACCACGCCGCCTTCCGGCCCTGGCGGGTCCAGGCGCTTGGGTTCAAGGCGATCCGGCGGCTGTATCCGGACTACGGCCTGTGGCGGGACTTCCCGTATGAATACGCCTTCGGGAAGCTGCCGATCGATGTGATCAACGGCGGGCCGAGCTTGCGGGAATGGGTCGACGACGCGAGCGCGACGGCGGCCGATCTGGATGCGATCGCGGAGCCGGATGAGGCGGCCTGGATCGAGACGCGCAAGCCGTTCCTGATCTACTGACCTAGAACCTCCGGGCGACGCCCATGCCGAACTCTACATCCGGGCTGTCGTCGTTGAGGCCGAAGTTGAGGCCGAAATCGACCTGGGCGTTCGGCATCGACGGCGGAGTCCAGACTGCGGTCAGGTCGAAGGTCGACTGGGTCGTCGCCTCGATCGGATCGTCGTCATGGCTAACCCAGACCTCGGCGCCCAGGGCCCACTGGCCGACGCCGCGCCCGACGCCCGCGACCATCGTATAGGCGGCGTGGCGGCCGTCGCCGTCGCTATCGGCCACGATGTCGATCTCGGGCGACAGCGACAGGCCCCAGTCGTCGTTCAGCGGCAGGGAGATCGGCAGGACGATCCCGCCCTCGAAGCCGTCGCCACGCACGTCGCGCGATCCGGTCGGGGCTGTGATGAAACCGGCCAGGGCGACCGACACGCCCGACCCGTCGGGATTGGCGAGCGAGTGGCGGAAGCCGATCTGGATGTCGCTGACGCCATCGACCGTCTCGCTGACGCCCGTCGAGCGGTCCGTGACCTTCTCGGTCGTCCAGGACGTGATGCCGAACTGGATCTCGGTCAGCGGCGTCAGGCCGTAACGGAGAAACAGGTCGCCATAGGCCCGGCTTTCGGCTCTCGAGGCGCTGTCGGTCTGGCGTGCGCCGTCGATCAGGCCGACCTCCGCCTGCCAGCGGCCGACATCAAGAATGCAGGTCGGCGTGCCCTTGCCGGGCCGGTCGGCGCAGAAGTCGCGCAGATCCGCGTCCGGAACCCTTTGGGCTGCTGCGGGCATGGCCGCGACGCATGCGGCAGCAAGCGCGAACGCGCCGAAGGTCATCTTGCGGATCATCACGTCCCCCGAATCCAGAGTTGGACCATAGAGGGTGACGGCTGACGGAAGAAGCGTCTGTGAACCGCCGTCAGACGATGTCAGGCCGGCTTTTCTTCCAGACGCTTGTCCAGGTACAGGCCGACGCGGCGATCGACCGCGCCGATGTGGTCCTGCCAGAAGTGGCTCGCGCCTTCTTCCAGCTCATAGTCGATGACGATGCCCTTCTGGGTGCGCAGCTTGTTGACCACCCGCTCGACCTCGACCGGTGGCACGATGGTGTCGGCCGTGCCGTGCAGGAACAGGCCCGAGGCCGGGCAGGGGGCCAGGAAGGAGAAGTCGTACATGTTCGACGGCGGCGAGACCGAGATGAAACCGTCCGTCTCGGGGCGCCGCATCAGAAGCTGCATGCCGATATAGGCGCCGAACTGATAGCCGCCGACCCAGGTCTGGGTGGCGGCGGGGTTGTTGGACTGCAGCCAGTCGAGGGCCGTGGCCGCGTCGGCCAGCTCGCCGATGCCCGAGTCGAACTCGCCCTGGGACTTGCCGACGCCGCGCGAGTTGTAGCGCAGGGTGGCGAAGCCGCGTTTCTGGAACAGCTGGTAGAGGGTGACCGTCACCGGGTTGTTCATATGCCCGCCGGCCTTGGGGTGCGGGTGCAGGATCAGGGCGATGGGCGCGTTGGCGCGCTTGCCGGGAGAGTAGCGGCCTTCGATGCGACCGGAGGCGCCGGGCAGGATGACTTCAGGCATGGGGCTCTGGAATCCGTTCAATTCTGTCGTTTCGGGCCCGCCGAATACTTGACCGCAGGGGTAGGACTTTCTAAGTCCCGTCTGCGTTCGGCCGCCTCGCGAAGCGGCGGGTCATAGCACAAGACCCCTGAAAAGCGCGCGATTTTTGAGGATGGGCGATGCGACTGTCGACCAAGGGACGATACGCCGTGATGGCGATGGCCGATCTGGCCCGGCATGGCCGGGCGGAAGCTGGCGAAGGCCGCGCCGTGTCTCTGGCCGAAATCGCCACGCGACAAGAGATTTCATTGAGTTATCTGGAGCAGTTGTTCGCACGGCTAAGAAAAAGCGGGCTTGTGCGCAGCGTCCGCGGTCCGGGCGGCGGCTATCGTCTGGCCAAGACGGCCGGCGAAACCGTGGTGTCCGAAATCGTCCTGGCGGTCGATGAACCGATCCGCGCGGTGCGTTGCGCGGCCCACGGAACGCCGCGCGGCTGCATGCTGGGCGGCGAACGCTGCATCACCCACAATCTGTGGGAGGATCTGGGCGACGAAATCCACCGCTATCTGTCCAGCGTGTCTCTGGAAGACGTGATCCTGAACCGCACCAGTCGTCGCCCGACACCGGGCGGGCGCCCGGTCGCGAGCGAAGTCGGGGTGGCGGCATGAGCGGCGTCTATCTCGACTACAATGCCTCCGCCCTGGTGCGGCCAGAGGTGCTGGCGATCATGGCCGAGGCCCTGGCCGACAACGGGAATCCGTCGGCCGTCCATGCGGCCGGGCGGCGAGCAAGGGCGCGGGTCGAGACGGCGCGGGCGAAGGTGGCGGGACTGGTCGGCGCCGATCCAACGGCCGTCATCTTCACCTCCGGAGGCACCGAGGCCAATGCCCAGGCCCTGCAGAGCGCCTTGGCGGCCGGGTGTGAGCGGCTGATCGTCTGCACGACCGAACATCCCTGCGTGGTCGAGGCGGCCATGGCCTCGGGCAAGCCGGTCAAGCCGCTGCCGGTCGACGACCGCGGCGTCATCGACCTGGTCAAGCTCGGACAGCTGCTGAGCCAGACCGGCGGCCGGGCCGTCGTCGCCATCCACCACGCCAACAACGAAAGCGGCGTGGTCCAGCCAATCGCCGAGGCGGCGCGGATGGTGCGGGCGGCCAAGGGCTGGCTCCACGTCGACGCCATCCAGTCGGCGGGCAAGATCCCGGTCGACATGCGCGCCCTGGGCGCCGACAGCCTGACCCTGTCCGCACACAAGCTGGGCGGACCCCAGGGCGTGGGCGCGCTTGTGCTCGGCGAAGGCTCGTCGGCAGTTCGCATCCTGCACGGCGCCGGTCAGGAACGCGGCCTGCGCGCCGGGACCGAGAACGTGCCTGGCATCGCCGGCTTCGGCGTCGCGGCCGACTGCGCCGTGCGCGACCTGCCGCAGGCCGGGGCGCACAAGGCCTGGCGCGACGCGGCCGAGGCGGCCGTCGAGGCGGCCGGAGCCACGATCCTGGGCAAGGGCGCGCCGCGCCTGCCCAACACACTGTTCCTGTCGGTCGCCGGCTGGGACAGCCCGCAACAGCTGATCGTGCTCGATCTGGACGGCGTCATGGTCTCGGCCGGCAGCGCCTGCTCGTCCGGCAAGACCAAGCCCAGCCGCGCCATCGTCGCCATGGGGCGGATGGACCTGGCGACCGGCGGCGTGCGCGTCTCCGGCGGCTGGGGCACGACCGAAGACGATTGGTCGCGCTTCGCTTCGGCCTGGGCCTCCGCATATGAAAAGCATCGCGCGCGACAGTCGCAGCGCGCCAAGGAAACCGCCTAAGCCATGGCCGCCGTTCAGGAAACCATCGACGCCGTCGCCGCGCTGGAGAAGTACGAGCACGGCTTCACCTCCGACATCGAGACGGAATACGCCCCGCGCGGGCTGAACGCCGACATCGTCCGCTTCATCTCCGAGAAGAAGGGCGAACCGGAGTGGATGCTGGAATGGCGCCTGGCCGCCTATGAGCGCTGGCTGGCGATGGAGGAGCCGACCTGGGCGTCGGTGAAGTATACGCCGGTCGACTACCAGTCGCTGTTCTATTACGCCGCGCCCAAGAAGAAGGACGGGCCGAAGTCGCTGGACGAGGTCGATCCCGAAATCCTCGAAATCTACAAGAAGCTGGGCATCCCGCTGAAGGAGCAGGAGGTCCTGGCCGGCGTCGAGGGCGCGCCCCGCTACGCCGTGGACGCCGTGTTCGACAGCGTCAGCGTGGTCACCACCTTCAAGGCCGAGCTGGCCAAGGTCGGCGTGATTTTCATGCCGATTTCCGAGGCCTTGCGCGAATATCCTGATCTGGTGCGGCAATATCTGGGGTCGGTCGTTCCGGTCTCGGACAACTATTTCGCGGCCCTGAATTCGGCGGTCTTCTCCGACGGATCGTTCGTCTACATCCCGCCGGGCGTGCGCTGCCCGATGGAGCTGTCGACCTATTTCCGCATCAATGCGAGCCAGACCGGCCAGTTCGAACGCACCCTGATCATCGCCGACAAGGGCAGCTATTGCTCCTATCTGGAGGGCTGCACCGCCCCGATGCGCGATGAGAACCAGCTGCATGCGGCCGTGGTCGAGCTGGTGGCGCTGGACGACGCCGAGATCAAATATTCGACGGTCCAGAACTGGTACCCCGGCGACGCCGAAGGCAGGGGCGGCATCTACAACTTCGTCACAAAGCGCGCCGACTGCCGCGGCGACCGGTCGAAGGTCAGCTGGACCCAGGTCGAGACCGGCTCGGCCGTGACGTGGAAATATCCGTCCTGCGTCCTGCGCGGCGAGGAGAGCTCGGGCGAATTCTATTCGATCGCCATCACCAACGGACATCAGCAGGCCGACACCGGCACCAAGATGATCCATCTGGGCAAGAACTCGAAGAGCCGGATCATCGCCAAGGCCGTGTCGGCGGGGAAGTCGGACTCGACCTATCGCGGCCTGGTGTCGGTGCACCCCAAGGCGACGGGCGTGCGCAACTTCACCCAGTGCGACAGCCTGCTGATCGGCAAGGACTGCGGCTCCCACACCGTCCCCTATATCGAGGCCCGCAACGGCTCGGCCCAGCTGGAGCACGAGGCGACGACGACGCGCCTGTCCGACGACCAGCTGTTCTACGCCCAGCAGCGCGGGCTTTCGCAGGAAGAGGCGGTGGCCCTGCTGGTCAACGGCTTCGTCCGCGACGTGATGCAGAAACTGCCGATGGAGTTCGCTGTCGAGGCACAGAAGCTGGTGGCGATCAGCCTCGAAGGCTCGGTCGGATAATCAAGAAGAAACAATGCTCAAGATTCAAAACCTGAATGTGTCCGTCGGCGACAAACCCATCCTCAAGGGGCTGACGCTCGACGTTCCGGCGGGCGAGGTGCACGCCATCATGGGGCCGAACGGCGCCGGCAAGTCGACGCTCGGCTACGCCCTGTCGGGACGGCCGGGCTATGAGGCGACCGAGGGCTCGGTCGCATGGCGCGGCGAGGACCTGCTGGAGCTCGACCCGGCGGCGCGGGCGGCGAAGGGCGTGTTCCTGTCGTTCCAGTATCCGATCGAGATCCCCGGCGTCCCGGCCCTGACCTTCGTGCGCACGGCGCTGAACGCCCAGAAGCGCGCGCGGGGGGAGGAGGAGGTGTCGGCACCGGCCTTCCTGAAACAGGTCCGCGAGGCGTCGAAGGCGCTGAAGATGGACTTCGACATGCTGAAGCGGCCGCTGAACGTCGGCTTCTCCGGCGGCGAGAAGAAGCGGATGGAGATCCTGCAGATGGCCCTGCTGGAGCCGTCGCTGCTGATCCTCGACGAGACCGATTCCGGCCTCGACATCGACGCCCTGCGGATCGTGTCGGAGGGGGTCAACGCCCTGCGCAGCCCCGACCGCGCCATGCTGGTCATCACCCACTATCAGCGGCTGCTCGACTATATCAAACCCGACCGGGTGCATGTGCTGGCCGCCGGCCGGATTGTGGCCTCGGGCGGCCCGGAACTGGCGCACCAGCTGGAGGCGGAAGGGTACGACAAATACCTGCCGCAGGCGGCATGACGGCGGTCGATCTTCGCGATCCCTCGACCTTCCCGTCGCGGCGGGTCGAGGCGTGGAAATACACAGACTTGGCCCGCGCGCTGCGCGAGACGCCGCCGCCGTCGCCGGTCGTCGGGATCGTTCCGGGCGGACCCTTCGCCAAGCTCGACGGCGAGGAGATCGCCTTCGCCAACGGTCGGGCGGTCGGGGCCGACGCCTTCGTCGCTTCGGGCGAGCAGACGCTGCGACTGCGGTTCGTGTCGGATGCGACGGGCACGGGGCACAGCGCCTCGGTGCGGATCGCGGTCAAGCCCGGCGCGCGGCTGACCCTGCTGGAGAGCCATGAAGGTTCAGGCGCAGGCTATGTCGCCAACACTCGGATCGAGCTGGATGTTCCGGCGGGCGCCGAGGTGACGCGGGTGGTGATCGTCGACGAGCCGGCGGACGCGATCTCGATCGCCGTCGCCCATGTGAAGACGGCGCCGGGCGCGGTCTATCGCCAGACCACCATCACCGGCGGCGCGAAGCTGCAGCGCCAGGAGACGCATCTGGCCCACGGCGGCGAGGCGACGGCGGTGACGCTCGACGGCCTCTATGCCCTGTCCGGAGAGCGCCACACCGACCTGACCAGCGTCGTCCGCCACAAGGGCCTGAACGGCGTCACCTCCCAGCTGACCAAGGGCGTCGTCCGCGACACCGCGCGCGGCGTTTTCCAAGGCAAGATCGTGGTCGAGCGCGGGGCCGACGGCACCGATGCGCGGATGGGCCACCACGCCCTGATCCTGGGCGAGCGGGCCGAGGTCGACGCCAAGCCGGAGCTCGAGATCTACGCCGACGACGTGCAGTGCGCGCACGGCAATACGGTCGGCAATCTGGACGAGAGCGCCCTGTTCTACATGCAGTCGCGCGGCATTCCGGCGGATGAGGCGCGAGCGCTTCTGACCCAGGCCTTCCTGTTCGAGGTCGTCGATCGCATCGCGCACGAAGGCGCGAGAGAGGTGGTGAGGTCATGGCTGACGGCCAGACTCTAGGAAGAGGGGCCGCAATCGCCCGCTTCGACCCCTACGCCGCCCGGGCCCAGTTCCCGATCCTGTCGCGGACGGTGAATGGCAAGCCGCTGGTCTATCTGGACTCGGCCGCCTCGGCGCAGAAGCCGCGGGCGATGATCGACGCCATGGTCGCAACGATGGAGGGCAGCTATTCCAACGTCCACCGCGGCCTGCACACCCTGGCCAACGAGACGACCGAGGCCTTCGAACAGGCGCGCGAGACCGTGGCCCGGTTCCTCAATGCCGAAAGCCCCGACCAGATCGTCTGGACCAAGGGTGGAACCGAGGCCTTCAACCTGGTCGCGGCGGGGCTGGCGCTGAGCCTGAAGCCCGGCGACGAGATCATCACGACCCAGATGGAGCACCACGCCAACATCGTGCCCTGGTCGATGCTGCGGGACCGGCTGGGCATCGTGCTGAAATGGGCCCCGGTGGCGGATGACGGGTCGCTCGACATGGCGGGTCTCGCCGCCCTGATCGGGCCGAGGACGAAACTGGTCGCCGTGACCCATATGTCGAACGTGCTGGGCACGGTGAACGATGTCCGCGCCGTGGCCGATCTGGCCCATGCGGCCGGGGCGCTGGTGCTGGTCGACGGCTGTCAGGGGGCGGTCCACTGCAGCCCGGACGTCCAGGCCCTGGACTGCGACTTCTACGTCTTCACCGGCCACAAACTGTACGGCCCGACCGGGATCGGCGGCCTCTACGGCAAGCGCGCCGCGCTCGAGGCCCTGCCGCCGTATCAGGGCGGGGGCGAGATGATCGCGACCGTGACCGAGGACGCGGTGACCTATGCCGGCATCCCGCACCGATTCGAGGCGGGGACGCCGCCGATCCTTGAGGCGATCGGTCTGGGCGCCGCTCTGGAGTGGTTCATGGCCTTTGACCGCGCAGCGATCGCCGCGCACGAAACGGCCCTGTACGACCATGTCGTGGCGCGGCTGTCGGGTCTGGACTGGCTGCGGATCATCGGCGAGGCGCCCGGCAAGGGGGCGATCCTGACCTTCACGGTCGAGGGCGCCCACGCCCACGATGTGGCCCAGATCCTGGACCGGTACGGCGTCGCCGTGCGGGCCGGGCTGCATTGCGCCGAGCCCCTGTCGAGGCGATTTGGCATCACGTCGAGCGCGCGGGCCAGCTTCGCCCTATATAACACCACCGAGGATGCAGACGCCTTCGTGGACGCGCTGATCAAGGCGCGGGAGTTCTTTGTGTGAGCGAGATGGACGGAAAGATCAGCAGCAGCGAGACCTTCGCCGAGACCTGGGCGGAGCCGCAGACGGCCGCCCTGCCGCAGGCCGAACTGGACCGGCTGACCGACGAACTGATCGCGGCGCTGAAGACCGTGTACGACCCGGAAATCCCGGTCGACATCTATGAGCTGGGCCTGATCTACAAGGTGGACCTGTCCGACGATAAGGACGTCCTGATCGACATGACCCTGACGGCGCCCGGTTGCCCGGTGGCCGGCGAGATGCCGGGCTGGATCGAGGACGCGGTCATGAAGGTCGAGGGGATCAGGTCGGCGCGGGCCAATCTGGTGTTCGACCCGCCGTGGGATTCGTCGAAGATGAGCGACGAGGCCAAGCTGGCCTTGAACATGTTCTGAGGGTGACGCGATGACCGACTTCCAGACATCGTCATCCTCCGGTCTTACCGGAGGACGCCCCCGCCGCCCGCGCCCCAAGGTCATCACCCTGACCGACGCCGCCGCTGATCGTGTGCGCGAGATCATGGCCAATGCGGAGAAGGCCTATGTCGGCCTGCGCGTCGGGGTGAAGAACGGCGGCTGCGCCGGGCAGGAATACACCTTCGCCTATGCGGAGGAGATCGGCCCGATGGACGAGGTGGTCGAGGACAGGGGCGTCACCATCCTGATCGAGCCCAAGGCGATCCTGTTCCTGATCGGGTCGGAGATCGACTACGAGACGACGAAGCTGGCGTCCAAATTCGTGTTCCGCAATCCGAACCAGACCGACGCCTGCGGCTGCGGCGAGAGCGTCACCATCATCCCGGCTGCGGCGCTGGACGCCGACTGACATGATCCGGCTGGAGGGTGTGACCAAGCGCTATCGCAGCGCGGCGGGCGAACGCGTGGCGCTGGACGCCGTCGACCTGTCTGTGGCGAAGGGCCAGGTGTTCGGGGTGGTCGGCCGCTCGGGCGCCGGCAAGTCGACCCTGATCCGCACCATCAACCGGCTGGAGACGCCGGACGCCGGAAAGGTCTTCGTCGGCGAGCAGGAAATCACGGCGATGAAACCGGCCGAGCTGCGCGCCGCGCGTCGCCGGATCGGCATGATCTTCCAGCATTTCAACCTGCTGAACGCGAAGACCATCGCCGAAAACGTCGCCTTCCCTTTGCAGCTCGAAGGGCGGCCAAGGGCGGAGATCGAACAGCGGACGGCGGACCTGCTGGACCAGCTCGGTCTCGCTGAGCATGCGAAGAAGCACCCGGCCCAGCTGTCTGGCGGTCAGAAGCAGCGTGTCGGCATCGCCCGCGCGCTTGCCTGTGGCCCCGACGTCCTGTTGTGCGACGAGGCGACCAGCGCCCTCGACCCCGAGACGACCGACGAGATCCTCGGCCTGCTCGACGGGCTCAACCGCGACCTCGGCCTGACCATCGTCCTGATCACCCACCAGATGGAGGTGGTGCGCCGCGTCTGCGACCGCGTGGCGGTGCTCAAGGACGGGCGGCTGGTGGAGGAGGGGGCGACGGCCGATGTCTTCCTGCATCCGCAGTCGCCGGTCACGCGCGCCATGCTGGCCGAAGGCGAAGGCGGCGAGACCCATGACGCCTCTGTCGTTCCCGCCGGTGGGCGGCTGGCCAGACTGACCTTCCGGGGCGGTTCGACCTACGCGCCCGAACTCAGCCGCGTCGCGCGGACGACGGGCGTCGACTATTCGATCCTGTCCGGCCGCATCAGCCGTATCCGGGGCGAGCCCTACGGCCAGATGGTCGTGGCCTTCACCGGCGGCGACGCCGAGGCGGCTGTGGCCCAGCTGACCGCGCGCGGGGTCGTGGTGGAGGCGCTGTGATGGACTTCTTCGTCAACATCGACTGGCCCGAGATCCTGCGGGCGACCCGCGACACCCTGCTGATGCTGGGCGGCGCCATGGTCCTGACCGTCGTGTTCGGCGTGCCGCTGGGCGTGCTGCTCTATCTGTCCGGCAAGGGACGGCTGGCGGCCAATCCGGTGCTGAACGCGGTGCTGTCGCTGGTCGTCAACATTCTCAGGTCCGTGCCCTTCATCATCCTGCTGATCGTCATGCTGCCCGTGACGGTGCTGCTGGTCGGAACCTCGCTGGGCGTCGCCGGGGCCATTCCGCCCCTGGTCGTCGGGGCCGCCCCCTTCTATGCGCGCCTGGTCGAGACGGCCCTGCGCGAGGTCGACAAGGGCGTCGTCGAGGCGACCCAGGCCATGGGCGGCTCGACCTTCCAGATCGTCACCCGCGCCCTGCTGCCCGAGGCCATGCCGGGCATCATCGCCGGGGCCACCGTCACGGCCATCGCCCTGGTCAGCTACACCGCCATGGCCGGCGTGGTCGGGGCCGGCGGTCTCGGCGACCTGGCCATCCGCTTCGGCTATCAGCGCTTCCAGACCGACGTCATGGTGGTGACCGTAGTTCTGCTGCTGGTGCTCGTACAAATTCTGCAGATGATCGGCGACCGTCTGGTCGCTAGAGTCTCGCACCGCTGACTTTGATGACCCGAGAGTTCCCATGCTTCGACGCACCCTGATCCTCGCCGCCGCGACCCTGGCCCTGGCCGCCTGCGGGCAGGGGGCCGAGAAGGCCGCCGACGGATCGGCGCCGCTGATCGTGGGCGCGACGGCCGTGCCGCACGCCGAGATCCTCGAATTCATCAAGCCGTCGCTGGCAGCCGAAGGGTTCCCGATCGAGATCAAGGTGTTCAACGACTATATTCAGCCCAACACCCAACTGGCAGAGCGTCGGATCGATGTGAACTATTTCCAGACCAAGCCGTATCTCGACGAGTTCAACGCCGCCCGCAGGTCTGACCTGATCACCGTCGCCGGCGTCCACGTCGAGCCGCTGGGCGCCTATTCCCGCAAGTTCCAGACGCTGGCCGAACTGCCGGACGGCGCCGATGTGGCCGTCCCCAACGATGCGTCTTCGATCGGGCGTGCCCTGATCCTTTTGCAGACGGCGGGGCTGATCCGCCTGAACGATCCGACCAACCCGCTTCAGAGCGTGCGGGACATCGCCGGAAATCCCAAGGCCCTGCGCTTCCGCGAGCTTGAATCGGCGACCCTGCCGCGCGTGCTGGACCAGGTCGATCTGGCCGTGATCAACACCAACTATGCGCTCGACGCGGGCCTGAAGCCGAGGACCGACGCCCTGGCGCTCGAGGGCGGAGACAGCCCGTATGTGAACTATCTCGTGGCTCGCCCGGACAACCAGAACGACCCGCGCATCCAAGCTCTGGCGAGGGCGCTGCGCAGCCAGGCGGTGAAGGACTTCATTGCGCAGAAGTACGACGGGGCGGTTGTGCCGGCGGCCTGATCCATGGCCTACGATCCCGACTTCGGTGAGTGGGTGCGGGAGCATTTCGCGGCCCTGGGCCCGATCGAGATCAAACGGATGTTCGGCGCGGGGGCCGTCTATGCCCACGGCTTGATCTTCGCCCTGCTCGACGACGGGACCGTCTGGCTGAAGGTCGACGAGGTCAACGAACCGCTGCTAAGGGCGGCGGGATCCCGCCAGTTCAGCTATCCGACCAAGGGGGGTGAGACAATGAGCATGGCCTACTGGTCCCTGCCGGAGGCCGCGCTCGACGATCCGGAGGAAGCCGTCGACTGGGCGCGCCACGCGATCGATGCGGCGCTGCGCAAGGCCGCGGCGAAGAAACCGCGCAAGGCCAGGGTCAAGCCGTAGCGGGCGCCTTGGCCCGGGCCGCTTCATCCGGCGCGAGCACCCGGACGCTCGGAACGACCGGTCCGCCCCGCGCCTGGGCGATCAGTTCTGCAGTTCGATCCTCGACCATGGCTTCGAGTCGGGCGAGGAATTCCTCCTTGCCGAGGCCGGTCGGGATGGGATCCAGGAACTCCAGCGTCGCCGTGCCCGGGTGTTTCTCATAGGCCTCCTGCGGCCAGAACAGGCCGAGGTTCGACGCCAGGGGCACGACCGGCATGTCGAAGTCGCGGTACATGTGCCAGACGCCGGAGCGATAGCGGAACTTCTCGCCGACCCTGGCCAGATTGCCCTCGGGATAGATCAGGATCCTGCGCCCCTCGGCATGGGCGGTGGAGCCGCTCTGCTTGAGTGAATCGCGGGCTTCGCGGCCGCCGCAGTTGTTGACGACGATCGCGCCGAGCTTGCGCAGAACCGTGCCCAGCAGCGGGAATTTCTCAAGGTGATCGCCCGTGACGAAGGCCAGGTCGTCGAACTGGTCGTAGGTGGCGAAGCCGTCGCCCCAGCTCTGGTGTTTGGAGGCGATGATGAAGGCGCCGGTCGGCAGACGCTCCTTGCCGCGCACCTCGATCCGGATGCCGGCGAAGACTCGCATGGCCTGGACCATGCGTCTCACATACCGGCGAATCACCCAGGCGGTGGCGTCGCGGCCGGGTGCGAGGGCTGCAAAGGCGGCGGTCAGGCCGTAGCCGATCGACAGAAACCAGTAGGCGACATTGAACGCAAAACTTCGCATCCGGTCAGCCTAGCAGAGTGTGCTGTCGAGTTTCACCAGATTGGCGTCGTGGCCTGACGCGTTTGATCAGGCCGCTTCTTCCAGCCGTTCGCCGTTGGTGACCTTGTTCCGACCGGTGCGCTTCGAGGCGTAAAGGGCCTCGTCGGCGCGGTCCAGCAGGGAGGAGCCGCTCTCGCCGGGGCGACGCTGGGCGACGCCAGCGGAGATGGTCACGGCGCCGAGTTCATCGTTGGTCGAGCGGCGGCGCAGGGCCCGGGTGCCGACTTCCTCACGCATGGTGTTCAGTGCGGCCTCGACGACGGAAGCGGTCTCCGACGGGAAGATGATGGCGAACTCCTCACCGCCATAACGCGCAGCGACGCGGGGAGCCTTGGAGACGCGACCGATGACACTGGCGACGTAGCGGAGGACCTGGTCGCCGGTCTGGTGCCCCCAGGTGTCGTTGAACCGCTTGAAGTGGTCGATGTCGATGACGGCGAGGCTCAGCGTCTGGCGTTTCTTTTCGGCCTCGTCGCAGGCGCGCAGCAGTTCCTCGTCGAAAGCCTTGCGGTTGGCCAGGTTCGTGAGCGCATCCGTCATGGCGTCGCGGCGGACCTGTTCCAGGTGCTCGCGCAGGCGAGCGACTTCCTTGGTCGACGTCTCCAGACGCTTCTCGAGTGTGGCGTTCTCGGCCTGGACCTGGGTCGTGGCCTTGGTCAGTTTGGACACGACGCCGAGCAAGGCGCTCGGCTCGGACGCGCCTTCGAGGTGGGCTGAGGCGCCGGCCAGGGTCTCGCCATAGGCAGCTTGCGAACGCTGCGCCTTGGCGATGGCTTCCGAGACGGTCGACAGTTCGCGGTTCAGGACGGCGCCGGCGTCGCGGATCTCCTCGGAGAGGCGGCCGCGGGGCAGGTATTCGGCAGCCAGCATTTCGGCCGTGCCTTCGGTGAAGGCGTCGCCGACGGCCAGAAGGCGGATCATTTCCTGGCCAAGGGCGCCGTCGGGATCGCCCAGATAGTGAAGCCAGAGCTCGAAGTTGAGCGGGGTCGGCCACACGCCGGCACGCTCCATCTCCTCGACCGCGCGACGGGCCAGGCCAAAGGCTTCGGGCCCCCGGAGCGTGGTCTGCACCTGTGTGGACATTCTGTTTTCCCGACCTGCGTTCTTGAGGAGACGCTTTACTGGTCGGAACCTAGTCCGATGTTCCGTAACGCCGGGTTAAGCGGGGCCGCAAGTCGATAAAACAGGACCCGAATTCAACTTTTACGAGTGGCGGGCCGGCGGAGGAACGCAGGGATGTCCCCTCCGAAACCGGCCCCTTCACGCGCGGGCGGCGCATCGCGTTCGGTCCGGCCGCCGGGACGGCGATCGGCCTGGCGCAGGCGGGGTTCGGCAGCGGTGACCGTGTGTGGGATGTCATCCGACACAGGGGGAGCCGGAGCCGGGGCGACCTCAACAGGCGCTGCCTCTGTCCGAACGGCTTCGGCGGACTTGCTGGGGCGACGGCTGCGGGTGCGGCGGGCGGGCGGTGCGATTTCGCCTTCAGCAGCGGGGGCCGCAGGGACGGGAGCGGCAGTCGCTACCGCGACCTCGGCGACCTCGGCGGCCGGTTCGGGCGCCGGGCGTTCGCTACGGCTGCGACCCCGGGCCGGACGGGCTTCGCCGCGCGCATCAGGCTTGCTGTCCGGACGGCGGGCGGCGCCCCCCGACCCGGAAATGTTCGACCAGTCGATGTCGAGCACCAGTTCTTCCGGCTGCATCTTGATCAGCTTCATGACCTTGTCGAGCGACTTGTCGTCGGCCGGGGTCACGATCATGAAGGCCTGTCCCAGCTTGCCGGCCCGACCGGTGCGGCCGATGCGGTGGACGTAGTCGTCGGCGTGGTGCGAGACGTCGTAGTTGAAGACGTGGCTGACGTCGGGAATGTCCAGGCCGCGCGCGGCGACGTCGGACGCCACCAGGATTTTCAGCGCGCCCGATCGGAAGTCGGCGAGTGTCTTCGTTCGGAGGGACTGGTCGAGATCACCGTGGATCGGCGCCGCGTCGAAGCCGTGCTGCTTCAGCGACTTGGCGACGACGTCAACTTCCGACTTCCTGTTGCAGAAGACGATGCCGTTCCTGACGTCGGCCCGCTCCATCAGGGCGCGCAGCGCCGCGCGCTTGGCCTTGGGGTCGCTGGAGGGAATGCGCACCAGATACTGGGTGATGGTTTCGGCCGTCATGGCCGGGCGCGAGGCCTCGATCCGGGTCGGATCCTTGAGGAAGGCCTGGGTCAGACGCGTGATCTCGGGCGGCATGGTGGCCGAGAAGAACAGGGTCTGTCGCTTGGGCGGGGTCAGTTTGAAGATGCGTTCGATGTCGGGGATGAAGCCCATGTCGAGCATGCGGTCGGCTTCGTCGACGACCATAAGCTCCACGCCGTTCAGCATCATCTTGCCGCGTTCAAACAGGTCCAGCAGACGGCCGGGCGTCGCGATCAGGACATCGACACCCTTGTTCAGCGCCGCGACCTGGTCGCCCATGGAGACGCCGCCGATCAGCAGCACCCAGGTCAGTTTGGTGCCCTTGGCGTATTTCTCGAAGCTCATCGCGACCTGGTCGGCCAGTTCGCGGGTCGGGGCGAGCACCAGGGCGCGGGGCATCCGGGCCCGGGCGCGTCCCTTGGACAGTCGTTCGATGAGCGGAAGGGTGAAGGCGGCGGTCTTGCCGGTGCCCGTCTGGGCGATGCCGAGCACGTCACGGCCCGCGAGGGCCACGGGAATGGCCTGGGCCTGGATCGGAGTTGCGGTCGTATAGCCGGTGTCGATTACGGCTTGCAAAGTCGTGGGCGAGAGGCCCAGTTGGGAGAATTCGGTCATGCGTCCTTAGGACAAAGGCCCGGTCGCCATGGGCGCCGGGTTGGGACTGTTCGACCGATGCGAGACGGATCGGTCGGGAAGGCCGCGCCATCGGTGGCGAGGCGGGGAACACGCGGAACCACCCTGTCTCTTGGGCGAGCGGGTGGCGCGGTAGCCAGTCCTGTCCCGAGCGTGGCCCGCGTATAGAAGACCCCTCGCCAGAGTCAAGTTTTCGCAAGCCACGGCAGCGCTTGGCAATTCGTGAACGAACGTTAATATTGGCCTCGGGGATTGGGATGCCGCGTGAGGTCAGGGCATGAGGAAATGGATCGGCGTGTTGGCGCTGGCGGTCGCCGTGGCGACCCCGATGACGGCATCGGCTGAAATCGACGAGACCTTCGGCAACACCGTGCTGTCGCGGTATCCGGACGGTGGCTGGGTCAAACACTGGTTCGATCGCGACGGCTCCTATTCAGCCGAATTCTCCGACGGGCGACGGTTGGCGGCGCGCTGGCGCGTCGAGGGCGAACGCGTCTGTCTGAACGGTATCCGCCCGGCCTTCATGATGATCTCCCGCTTCTGTTCACCGATGATCCAGGCCGGCGTCGGCCAGAGCTGGGTGTCGCGCGATCCGCTGGGACGGCGGGTGACCAACGTCCTGCAGCAGGGGCGGTAGACAGGCGGCTCCGCCCCGCCTGGCCATATATTGCCCGGGTAATATTGACGCACTTGTTTTACCCGGGTAAATGGCACTCCGCGAGTCCGTGTTCGATCGGACGCCCCGGAGGAAGACGCGATGCAACAGGACCTGACTCAGGGATCGATCACCGGGAAGTTGGTGGGGATGGCCGGGTTCATCGGCATCGGCCTGGTGTTCCAGACCCTGTATTTCATCATCGACCTGTATTTCGTCGCGGGCCTCGGGGCGGCGGCGATCGCCGGCGTGGGACTGGCGGGGAACGCCTTCTTTCTCAGCCTGGCTCTGGCGCAAATGGTCGGGGTCGGGGCCCTGTCGCTGATCGCGCGGTCGATCGGGGCCAGGGATTTCGACGCGGCGGAAGGCGTCTATCGCCAGTCGATGATCCTGTCGCTGGGGCTGGGCGCCCTGACGCTTGTGGCCGGCTATCTGCTGGCCGAACCGGCGCTGGCCTCGATCGCGGCGGATGCGGAGACGACGGCCATGGGCAAGGCCTATCTGTTCGGCTTCCTGCCGGCGCTGGCCCTGAGTTTCCCGAGTAACGCCATGGGATCGGCGCTGCGGGCGGCGGGCGTGGCGCGTCCGACCACGCTGCTTCAATCCGGATCGGTCATCCTGAACGCCGTGCTGGCGCCCATACTGATCGCGGGCTGGGGCACGGGCATGCCGCTGGGCGTGTTCGGCGCGGGGCTGGCCAGTTCGATCGCGGCGGCGGCCGGATTCCTCGGCATGCTGTTCGTGTTCGGCCGGTCCCAGACCCTCATCGCCCATCCGCTGAAACTGCCCCGGCCCGACTGGAGCGTGTGCCGGCGAATCGTGGGCATCGGCCTGCCGACGGCGGGTGAGTTCCTGTTGATGTTCGTCATCACGGCCGTCGTCTATGGCGTCATCCGCCAGTTCGGCAGCGAGGCCCAGGCGGGCTACGGCGTCGGGGCGCGGGTCATGCAGGCGATCTTCCTGCCGGCCATGGCGGTGTCCTTCGCCGTGGCGCCGGTTGCGGGCCAGAATTTCGGCGCCGGACTGGCCGACCGGGTCAGGCGCACGGTGCGCGACGCGGCGGTGCTGTCGTCCGGGCTGATGCTGGTGCTGACCCTGCTCTGCCAGGTCTGGCCGCACGCCCTGATCGCCGTCTTCGCCGGTGATCCCGCGGTGATCGAGGTCGGCGCCGCGTTTCTCAGGATCGCGTCGATCAATTTCCTCGCGACCGGTCTGATCTTCGTGGCCTCGGGGACGTTCCAGGCCTTGGGCGACACCCGGCCGGCCGTGTGGGGAAGTTTCAGCCGACTGATGACCTTCGCAGTCCCGGCGATCTGGCTATCGGGCCAGCCGTGGGCGCGGCTGGAGCATATCTGGTGGCTGTCCGCCGCATCGGTGGCGGTCCACTGTCTGGTGGCGCTGTGGTTCCTGAGGGCGCAACTGAAGCTCAAACTGGCGGGGCTGACGCCCCCTGCGCCGGCCGTCGCCTAGACGTCGAGATCGGCTTGCGCGAACTGCGCATTGTCCTGGATGAACCGGAAGCGGGCGTCGGCCTTCTTGCCCATCAGCCGCTCGACCAGATCCTCGATCTCGTCTTCAGACTCCGGAACGGTGACGCGGGCGAGGGTGCGCTTCTTCGGATCCATGGTGGTCTCCTTGAGCTGGGAGGCCATCATCTCGCCCAGACCCTTGAACCGGCCGATCTCGGTTTTCTTGCCCTTGAAGACGGTGGCGATCAGCTCGTCGCGGTGGGCGTCGTCGCGGGCGTATTCCGACAGGGCGCCGGCGCTGATCCGGTAGAGCGGTGGCAGGGCCATAAACAGTCGACCCTGACGGATCACCTCGGGCATCGAGCGATAGAAGAAGGTGATCAGCAGCGCCGCGATATGGGCGCCGTCGACGTCGGCGTCGGTCATGATCACGACCCGCTCGTATCTCAGCGCATCGATATCGAACCGCGGCCCAAGGGTGACGCCGAGCGCCAGGGTCAGATCCGACAACTCGATATTCTGGCGCAGCTTGTCGGCCGTGGCCGAGGCGACGTTCAGGATCTTGCCGCGCAGGGGCAGGATGGCCTGGGTCTGGCGGTCGCGCGCCTGTTTGGCCGAACCGCCGGCCGAGTCGCCCTCGACGATGAACAGTTCGGTGCCGTTGGCGGACTGACGCGAGCAGTCGGACAGCTTGCCGGGCAGGCGCAGTTTGCGGGTCGCCTGGGCGCGCTGGACCTCCTTGTCCTTGCGGCGGCGCAGTCGGTCCTCGGCCCGCTCGATGATGAAGCCGAGCAGGGTGTTGGCCTGCCGCGGATTCTCGGTCAGCCAGTGGTCGATCGGGTCCCGCAACAGGGCCTCGACCAGACGCTGGCCCTCGGGCGAGGACAGCCGGTCCTTGGTCTGGCCCTGGAACTCGGGATTGCGGATGAAGACCGAGATCAGGGCGCCGGCGTTAGCGGTGACATCCTCGGCCGTGATCTGGACCGCGCGCTTCTCGCTCGTCAGTTCGCCGTAGGCCTTGAGGCCCTTCACCAGGGCGGCGCGGAAGCCGGCCTCGTGGGTGCCGCCGTCGGGCGTCGAGACCGTGTTGCAGTAGGATTGGACGAAGCCGTCGGCCTCTCCGAAGCCGATGGGCGACCAGGTCACGGCCCATTCGACCGCGCCGGCCTCGCCCTTGCGTTCGACGCGGCCCGAGAAGGTCGGGGTCACGGTCTCCAGTTCGCCGATCCGTTCAGACAGGGCGTCGGCCAGACCATTGGGGAAGTGGAAGGTGGCGGTCTCCGGCGTCGCGTCGGTGATCCGCTCGGGCGCGCAGGTCCATCTGATCTCCACGCCGCGGAACAGATAGGCCTTGGACCGTGCCATGCGGAACAGGCGCGCGGGCTTGAAGGCTGCGCCGACACCGAAGATTTCCGCATCAGGATGGAAGCGGATCAGGGTGCCCTTCTTCTTGGACGGCTGGAGCTGCTGGATCGGACCCAGCGGGATGCCGCGCGAGAAGGACTGTTTCCACTCGAACCCGTCGCGCCAGACCGTGACGTCCAGAACGTCGGACAGGGCGTTGACGACCGAGACCCCGACGCCATGCAAACCGCCAGAGGTTTCATAGGCTTTGCCGGAAAACTTGCCGCCCGAGTGGAGGACAGTCATCACCACTTCGAGCGCGGACTTTCCCGGGTGTTTGGGGTGCGGATCAACCGGAATGCCGCGGCCGTCGTCGCGGACCGACAGGACGCCGTCTGCGTCCAGATCGACGGTGATCAGCTTCGCGTGCTTGGCGACGGCCTCGTCCATCGCATTGTCGAGGACTTCGGCGAACAGGTGGTGCAGGGCCCGTTCGTCGGTGCCGCCGATATACATGCCGGGGCGTTTGCGGACGGGCTCCAGCCCTTCCAGCACCTCGATCGAGGAGGCGGAATAGCTGCCGGGGACGTGCGGTGCGACCGGCTGCGCAGGCGCGGCGGCTTGCGGCTTCAGGGCCGGTTCGGGCGCGGGCGCAGGCTTGGGGTCCGCAGCCGCCGGCTTCGGCGCTTCGGGCATGTCATCGAACAGGGACGGGACGGTGGACGCGGGCATGGGCGGAGTGTGCGGCGATTCGGGGAGCCGTCTGGTAGGCCCGTGACCGCCCTGTAGCAAGCGGCGCACGGACGGCATCGGGCTCGAACGCCAGGGCGCGCGCCAGGATGGCCAGCAGCAGGGTCCAGGGCAGGTTGGCGTGGCTCAGCAGCACGCTCTCTGACAGGCTGAGCAGCAGGAAGACGAGCAGGTATCCGACCGCCCAGTAGCCTTCGCGTGCGCCCGACCCGGGGATGCGGAAGAGGGTGACG
>NZ_JANODA010000024.1:0-19772 GCF_031412435.1 Brevundimonas sp. | reverse complement strand
CGCCCTCGTCGTCGCCTTCGTGGCCCTCGGCGTGCTGATCGCGGCGGCCAAGGCGGCGGGCGGCGGCGGGCCGGCGGCCATCGCGGGCGTCATCGGCGGCCTCGCCATCGTCTGCGGATTCGTCTGGCTCGCCGTCCGGCTGAGCCTGGCGGTGCCGATCACCGTGGCCGAGAAGCGCTTCGCCTTCTTCGACTCCTTCGGCGTCACCAGGGGCCGGTTCTGGCCGCTGCTCGGCATGGCGGTGATCGCCATCGTCATGGTGATGCTGGTCGAGCTGCTGTCTTCCATGATCACCCTGCCCCTCGGCCTGATCTCAGGCCTCCAGAGCTGGTCGTTCGGCGGTGATCAGGATTCCGAGGCGGTGCGGGCCGCCCTGAACGTCGGCAATCCCTGGGTGATCGCCCACGCCGTGGTCGAAGCCATCGTGGCGGCCCTGACGGTCGGCATCCTGTACGCGCCGTTCGCGGCCGCCTATCGCGGCGTCACGGGCCTGTCCGGGCAGCGCGGGCCTGGCGCTGAGGCCTAGGCCCGCTTCTTCGCCCGCGTCGGCTTTTCGGCCGGCGCCGCGACGCGGTCGGACAGGGTCGCGACCCGCGCCTTGCGGCGGGTCTCGTGGCGGTCGAGGACCTCCGTGAGGTATTTGCCGGTCCAGCGGTTCGGGTTGGCGGCGACCTGTTCGGGGGTGCCGACCGCGACGATCTCGCCGCCGCCGTCGCCGCCTTCCGGGCCGAAGTCGAGCAGCCAGTCGGCCACCTTGATGACGTCGAGATTGTGCTCGATCACTACGATGGTGTTGCCGTTGTCGACCAGCTCCTGGAGCACCTCCAGCAGTTTGCGGGTGTCCTCGAAATGCAGGCCCGTCGTGGGCTCGTCGAGGATGTAGAGGGTCTTGCCGGTGGCGCGCTTCGACAGTTCCTTGGACAGTTTGACCCGCTGCGCCTCGCCGCCCGACAGGGTGGTCGCGGACTGGCCGACCTGAACATAGCCGAGACCGACGCGGTTCAGGGTCAGCATCTTGTCGCGGATCGAAGGCACGGCCTTGAAGAACGACCCGGCCTCTTCGACCGTCATGTCCAGAACGTCGGATATGCTCTTGCCCTTGAAGACGATTTCAAGCGTCTCGCGGTTGTAGCGTTTGCCCTTGCAGACGTCGCAGGTGACGTAGACGTCGGGAAGGAAGTGCATCTCGATCTTGATCAGGCCGTCGCCCTGGCAGGCCTCGCAGCGCCCGCCCTTGACGTTGAAGCTGAACCGCCCCGGCCCATAGCCGCGCGCTTTTGACTCCGGGAGGCCCGCATACCAGTCTCGGATCGGCCCGAAGGCGCCGGTATAGGTGGCCGGGTTCGAGCGCGGCGTGCGGCCGATCGGCGACTGGTCGATGTCTATGACCTTGTCGAAATTCTCCAGTCCCTCGATCCGGTCGAAGGGGGCGGGAGCGTCCGACGCATTGTGCAGACGACGCGCGGCGGCCTTGTACAGCGTCTCGATCGTGAAGGTCGACTTGCCGCCGCCGGACACGCCTGTGACGCAGGTGAACAGGCCGACGGGGATCTCGCCAGTGACGCTCTTCAGGTTGTTGCCGGTCGCGCCCGAGATTTTCAGCGTCTTCTTGCGGTTCACCGGACGGCGGCCCTCAGGCGGCAGTTCGATCTCGCGCTCGCCGGTCAGGTATTTGCCGGTCAGGGATTTCGGGTTGGCCATGACCTGTTCAGGCGTGCCCTCGGCGCAGATCTCACCGCCATGGACCCCCGCGGCCGGACCCATGTCGATGACATAGTCGGCGGTCAGGATCGCCTCCTCGTCATGTTCGACGACGAGGACGGAGTTGCCGAGATCGCGCAGGCCGCGAAGCGACTCCAGCAGGCGGGAGTTGTCGCGCTGGTGCAGGCCGATCGAGGGCTCATCGAGCACATAGAGCACCCCGGTCAGGCCCGAGCCGATCTGCGACGCCAGGCGGATGCGCTGGGTCTCTCCGCCGGACAGGGTGCCGGAGGCGCGCGACAGGCTCAGGTAGTCGAGGCCGACGTTGTTCAGGAACCGCAGGCGGTCGCCGATCTCCTTCAGGATGCGGCGACCGATCTCCATCTGCTTCTCGGTCAGCTGGTCGGGCAGGGCGCTGACCCAGTCGAAGGCCTTCTTGATCGACAGGGTCGAGATGTCGGCGATGTCGGAACCGTCGATCTTCACCGCCAAAGCCTCGGGCTTCAGCCGCTTGCCGCCACAGGCTTCGCACGGGGTCTCGGACTGGAACCGGCCCAGCTCCTCGCGGACCCAGGCGCTGTCGGTCTCGCGCCAGCGGCGATCGAGGTTCGGAACGACACCCTCGAACGGCTTGGAGACCTCGTATTTCCGGGCGTTGTCGTCATAGACGAACTTTATCTTCTCGGACCCCGTGCCGTTCAGGATCACGGACTGGGCCTTCTCCGGCAGCTCCCGCCACGGCTTGTCCATCGAGAAGCCGTAGTGGAGCGCCAGGGCCTGGAGGGTCTGGGTGTAGAGCGGTGAGGGGCCGCGCGACCACGGCGCGACGGCGCCCTTGTGCAGGGTCTTGTCGCGGTCCGGGATGACCAGGTCGGCGTCGAAGGCCAGTTTGACCCCCAGGCCGTCGCAGACCGGACAGGCGCCGAACGGGTTGTTGAACGAGAACAGCCGCGGCTCGATCTCGGCGATGGTGAAGCCGGAAACCGGGCAGGCGAACTTCTCGGAGAAGGTCATCCGGCGCGGGTCTTCACCCTCGGCTGCATTGGCCCATTCGGCCACCGCAATGCCGTCGGCCAGACCCAGCGCGGTCTGCAGACTGTCGGCGTAGCGCGCCTCCAGTCCCCCCTTGGTGACGATCCGGTCCACGACGATGTCGATGTCGTGCTTGAACTTCTTGTCGAGCGTCGGCGCGTCTTCGATGGCGTAGAACTGGCCGTCGATCTTGAGCCGCTGGAAGCCCGAGCGTTGCCACTCGGCGATCTCCTTCCTGTATTCGCCCTTGCGGCCGCGAACGACGGGCGCGAGCAGCAACAGACGCTCGCCCTCGGGCAGGGCGGTCAGCTTGTCGACCATCATGGAGATGGTCTGGCTTTCGATCGGCAGGCCGGTCGCGGGCGAATAGGGCACCCCCACGCGCGCCCACAGCAGGCGCATGTAGTCGTGGATCTCGGTCACCGTGCCGACGGTCGAGCGCGGGTTCTTGGACGTCGTCTTCTGTTCGATCGAGATGGCCGGCGACAGGCCCTCGATCAGGTCGACGTCCGGCTTGCCCATCAGCTCCAGGAACTGGCGGGCGTAGGCGCTCAGACTCTCGACGTAGCGCCGCTGGCCTTCGGCATAGATGGTGTCGAAGGCGAGCGAGGATTTGCCCGACCCCGACAGGCCGGTCATGACGACCAGCTTCTCGCGCGGGATGTCGACATCCACGCCCTTGAGATTGTGCTCGCGGGCACCACGCACGCGAATGAAGTTGTGCTTTTCGGTCATCTTGTCCGGGAACGCGGGAAGGCCGGACAGGTGTCCGGTGCGACAACGCTATATGGGAACTGATCCTGCTGATTCAGCAAGAACAATGTGGGAACATCAAGGCGCTGCCGCCAGATGCTGTCAATCGAGCAGCGCGGCGCCGGTGTTCAGCGTGATCACGCAGATGAAGTCGTCGGTTCCGCCAGTCGAGCAATAGTCCACACCGAAGAGATCCCGCTCTACGATTTCCGTCGACCGGAACGTGCGACCATTGACGGTGACCTCGGACCCGATGGTGTCGCTGCGCCTTGCGAGGCCGTCATAGAAGGCGCGGGCAGGGGCTCCGGCGCAGGTGAACAGCAGGCGGTCGCTGTCGCCCGAGTTGGCGTGACCGAAGACCCCTGCGGCGATCGCTTGGGCGATGCAATCGACGAACAGGCTGGCGCGTGGAGAAGGCTGCGTCTGGATTGGGCTGTAGTCCGGCGGGCCGTCGAACGTCGGCTCGGGCGCGGTGGCGCAACCCGCGACGGCGATCAGGACGGTGACGGCGAGCATGGAACGGATCAAGGCGACCTCCGGAGGGCGGTCGCCAAACCTGTCACGCTTCGGGTCGTTCCGTCAGCCCCATCCGGCGACGGCGCCCACCCGGCGAGCCACGACAGGCTCGTTGTAGGCCAGCACCGTGCGCGGCTCCGCCTCCGCCTTGCCGAACAGCCAGCCCTGGCCCTGATCGACGCCGATGTCGCGCAGGATGTCTGCGACACCCTCGGTCTCGATCATCTCGGCGATGGTCTCGACCTTCAGCGAACGGCAGAGTTCGACGAGATGGCTGATCAGAGTGCGCGCGCGCGGATCGGTTTCCAGCCCCTGGATGAAGGTCCCGTCGATCTTGATCGTATCGACCGAGAGGCGACGCAGATAGTCGTAGCTGGCCGCGCCGGCCCCGAAATCATCAATGCAGACCTTGATCCCGGCCGACCGCAACGCACCAAGGCGACGGTTGGCGGCCTCGACGTCCGACAACGCGGCCGATTCCGTGACCTCGACGATAAGACGCTTGCGCTCCTCGAGGTTGGACGAGGTCATGCGCAGCAAGGCCTGAACATAGGCATCGTCGACCAGCGAGGCGCCGGAGACGTTGATGGCGAACTTCAGGAGCCCTGCGCCCCGCTGGCGCAGTCGGTTGAGAGCCTTCTCGGCCACGGCGATGTCGAAGCAGTCGATCAGGGCCATCTCCTCCGCCATCCGTATCACCTTCGCCGGACTCTCCGTACCTTTGAACCGGGAGAGGGCCTCGAAGTGATGCACGGCGCCGGTCTTCAGGTCGACGATGGGTTGGTAGTGCAGCTCGAACCGTCGGTCGCGGACCATGGTCTGGAAGGCGTGGGCCTCGTTCAGCGTGCGCGACAGGGCGGCGCTGAAGGTCAGCTCCGGCCGGTTTGGACCGGTATCATTCAGGCAGCCTTCGACGGCCACCCGCAGAGCGCGCAGCGCGTTCAGCGACCCGCCGGCGGCGGCGAGATGGGTCTCGAAGGCCCGGACGGACAGGTCGATGGCTTCGCTGCGGCCGATTTCATTCACCTCGCCTTCGATGTCGACATCGTCGGTCCGGTCACGCAGCAGGGCGAAGCGTTCCGGCCCCAGCTTGCCGGCCGAGGCCCCGTCGATGGAGGCCGCCTGCAGCGCAGCCTCGACGCGGGCGTTCAGCCGCTCCCCTGCTTCGCCCTCGGCCGCGGCCAGACCTTCGACATCGACAAAGGCGACCGACAGATCCTTCGTGTCAGCGGGCGGGGTCAGGGCCTCGCGGGCGCGGCTCAGGAAGGCGTCCGGCGTCAGGGCGGGGGGGGCGGCCGGATTGTGCAGGGGGTAGGCGGGGCCTTCCCAGGTCACCGAGCAGGATACGTTGGGAGCGAGGTCGGGGAGAAGGAAGAAGCGCGCCGTCGCCCGGCGCATCCGGCCTGCGCCGGCCAGGAACAGGACGTCGACCGGCGCCGAACGCGCGCCGGGCCTCAGGCTCTTCAGGAGAGTCTTGACCGGTTGTGTGCTCTCGGGTGCGATCCGGTGCTTCAGGGCTATGCCGGTGAAGCTCTCCGCCGACAGATCGGCCGACGGTCCCGACCCGAGGCCGAACGCCACGGCGCCCTTGGCGTCGAGTTCGAGCAGCAGGTCCGAAGACGCGAAGGCCAAACCCAGGAGGCGTTTGCTGATCGTCATTCGGTCATTCTGTCCGTAGAGGTCTTAAACCTTCGCCGCAAAGTCATCCTTAATGAGGTCGCCACTCCCGTAGGGAGCCACTTCGGCGCGGCCGATTCGTTGACGCCGCCATCGCGGCTTCTATCGTGAACGAAGTCCCCCTCGTCGAGGTCGGCCCGCGCCGGCGCACCGCCTGTCAGAACGCGATCTGGAAGGGCCTGCGGCGCACGAAGATCAGCCGGGTAAGGCCGGGCGGCCTTCGAGATCAATAGCCTGTGGGCCTCGCTGACAGAACAGTTTTGGCCTGTGGACGGCCGGCATGTCTATCGCTCGGGAGGCGTGGTCGCCGAGGCCGACGGTCCGCTCGAACTAGCGCTGGCCGGCTGACCGTCAGGCCGTGCGGTTCAGGGTGACGGCCCGGCTGTCGCCGCCGTTGGCCTGACCGGACGAGCCATAGCCCGTTCCCATGGCCCGCGCGCCGGCGACTTCCTGGGCGATGGTTCGGACAAGGCCTTCCGAGATCGTGCGCGCCGCCTCGACGGTGCGGCCGTGGATGGCGAGCACCGCCTCGAATGCTTCGGTCGCCTTGACCAGAGCCATCCGCTCGCCGGCCGGCGCGGCCATCAGGAGGGCGCGGTTTGCCTTCAGGTGAGCGGACTCGCGACGATACTGGTTCGCCAGTTCCTGGGTCTGGGCGAGACCGGCCGAGACGTCGGCCGCGCGGCGGGTGGCGAAGGCGTCGGTCTCCATTTCCAGCCGGGCGGTCAGCCGGTCGGTCAGGGCCGTGAGATTGCGCAGATAGGCCGTGGCGGTGGTCGGATCGTGGCTCATGCCGTCGCTCCCGGCAGGGTCTGCGCCTGCGACTGTTCGGCCTGCATGCGGATCATCTCGGAAACGACGGTGTCGGCCAGGCCAATTCCGCCGGCGCGGACAGTCTGCTTGGCCATCTCGTCGATCATGAAGCTGCGCCAGGTGCCCTCTGCCTCCCCGCCGCCGAACGGGCCGTCGGTCGAAAGGCCCTCGAACATCGGCTTCAGCATCTGCGACAGGAAGGAGGCTTCGAACTTCTCCGCCGTCTCGCGCATGCGCGGCGTTTCGGCGTTCGGTGCGGCGACGGAGGTCAGCAGGGAGGGGGAGACGGCCAGGTCGCGCATCACAGCACCTCGATGTCGGCCTGCAGGGCGCCCGCCGCCTTGATGGCCTGTAGGATGGAAATCATGTCGCGCGGCGAGACACCGAGGGCGTTCAGTCCGTTGACCAGGGTCGACAGCGAGGTCGCGCCGTTCACCAGCCTGATCTCGCGGCCCAGCTCCTCCTCGACCGTGACGTCGGTTTGCGGAACGACTGCGGTCTGGCCCTGGCTGAAGGGCGCCGGCTGGCTGACCTGGGGGTTCTCCTGGACCGAGATGGTCAGGTTGCCCTGGGCGATGGCGACGGTGGAGATGCGCACGTTCTCGCCCATGACGATGACGCCGTTGACCTCGTCGATGATGACGCGGGCCGGGGTGTCGACCGCGACCGGCATGTTCTCGACCCGGCTGATGAAGGCAGCCATGCCCAGCTGGACCGGGGCGCGCAGGGCGATGACCGAGCCGTTTTCGGCCAGGGCGGTCGAGGGGTAGGTGGCGTTGATGGCGGCGGCGACACGCTGTGCGGTCGTGAAGTCCGGGTTGCGCAGGGTGAGGCGCACTTCGGTCAGGCTGTCCAGCTGGAAGCCCGTCTCACGCTCGACCGTGGCGCCCGAGGCGATGCGGCCCGCTGTCGGCACACCGCGCGTCACCGACGAGCCCGAGCCGCCCGAGCCTGACACGGCGCCGGTCTGGATCGAGCCCTGACCGACAGCATAGACCTGGCTGTCGGCGCCCTGGAGGCTGGTGACCAGAAGCGTGCCGCCCAGCAGGCTCTTGGCGTCGCACAGGCTGGACACCGAGATGTCGACCCGCGAGCCCGGCGTGGCGAAGGGCGGCAGTTCGGCGGTCACCATGACGGCGGCCAGGTTCTTGGAGTTGGCGTTGGTCCCGCGGATGTTGACGCCCAGACGCTCGGTCATCCCCTCCAGGGACTGGCGTGTGAAGGGACAGTTGCGCAAGGAGTCGCCCGTGCCGTTCAGGCCGACGACCAGGCCATAGCCGACCAGTTGGTTGGTCCGGACGCCCTCGATCGAGGCGATATCCTTGATCCGCGACTGGGCCGACGCCGGGGACACCATCAGGGCGCCGACGGCGAGGGGGATCAGGAAGACGGTGAGAAACTTTTGCACTGGGCAGGCTTTCCGCGAGGGTTCGGAGAGGGCGTTGCGAAGATCGTGCCGAACAGAAACGTGAGTGAAATCAGGGACTGCGTCGGGCATGGAGGTGTCGGGCCCGGCAAATCCTGCCCTGCCGTTAACCAAACAGTGACGGTCAGCCCACGATGGTGCGGAATGTCCCGGAGTCTGCGTTCATGAAGGTCAACGGCCCGTCAGGCGCCGCTCCAACGGGCGGTCAGCGTTCCGTGCGTTCGGCCGGCGGCTTCTCGATGCCGCAGACGTCCGGCGCCGCGCCGTCGGCGGCGGCCGCTGCGACCGCTCCGACGTCCGCCGTCGCCGACGTTTCGGCGCTGATGGCGCTGCAGGGCGTCGAAACGGCGGCGGAACGCAGGCGTCGCGCCATCCGTCGCGGCGGAACCCTGCTGGACCGTCTGGACGAGCTGAAGATCGCCATGCTGTCGGGGGAGGCCGGCGAGGGCGCGCTGGAACGCCTGGGCCGGACCCTGCGCGAGGAGCGGCCCGAAGACGAGGATGCGGGTCTGTCCGGATTGCTGGAACAGATCGACCTGCGCGCCGCAGTTGAACTGGCCAAGGCCGAAGTTCGCCGCAACGCAGCATAAGTGCCGGAAAACCGGTCTCATTCCCGTGTTCGGGGAGCGAAGTGAGGACGAAATGTCACGGTGCCGGTTGCAACGAAGCTTTGCCACGATCACGGACGCGCGAACCCGGTTGCCGCGACTCTCTGGCCTGCCTATACGCCGTCCTGCGCCATGGGGGGCGTTGTTCTAGAGTGTGAGTGCGATGACCGCATTGGCCTCGATCGTGTCTGACGAACCGGTCGCCTACCGACCTTCCGACGACGAGCCGTTCATGAATGAACGTCAGCTCGCCTATTTCAAGCACAAGCTGATGGCGTGGCGGGATGACATCCTGCGCGAATCCAAGGGCACCGTCGTCAACCTGAAGGCGGAGACGGAGAACCATCCGGATCTGGTCGACCGGGCCTCGTCGGAATCGGACCGCGCGCTGGAACTCCGCACCCGCGACCGTCAGCGCAAGCTGATCTCCAAGATCGAGGACGCCCTGCGCCGGATCGAGGACGGCTCCTACGGCTATTGCGAGGACACCGGCGAACCCATCGGCCTCGGCCGCCTGGAAGCCCGTCCCACCGCGACCATGTCGGTGGAAGCCCAGGAACGCCACGAGCGCCGCGAACGGGTCCACCGCGACGACTGAAGCCTGGTCGCCAGGCGGTCAGGCCCGGGTTCTGCGCGCATACCGCTCGCCGGCGGCCAGAAGCACGCCGTTCGCACCGGCGATTCCGAGCTCAAGGCTTTGGGCGATCCGCTCGGCGCGCTCAATGAAATGAATGGCGGCGACGGGCGGGCAGAGTGCGCGTGCGGTCTGGCGGAACAGCTCCAGCCAGCGATCGAAATGGCGGGCGTCGATCGGCAGGGGTAAGTGTTTCGGCATCGGTCGACCCTGATAGGCGCCAGTCGACAAGGCGACCGACGACCAGAACAACTTCATCTGCGCCAGGTGCGGCCGCCAGTCCTCGATGCGCGCGGCGAAGACGGGACCGATCAGGTCGTCCTCTCGAACGCGCGCGTAAAAGCCCTCGACCAGAGCGTCGATCATCGCCTCGTCGATGCCCGTCGCCTGCCTGATCTCCTGCGAGACGGCCTGGCGTCGGGCTTCGGCGGTCGGGTGATCGCCTTCGATCACTCCGGGATGTCGCTGAAGTTGCCGTAGCCGCTGCGGGCCAGGTTGCCGAAGCGCGTCGTATCCGCGTCGAAGCTCAGTTTCACGATGCCGATCGGGCCGTGGCGTTGCTTGCCGATGACGACCTCGGCCTGGTGTTCCAGAAGGTCCATGTCCTCCTGCCACTTCAGATGCTCTTCCGTGCCCTCGCGCGGCTCGGTGCGGCCCAGGTAGTAGCTTTCGCGATAGACGAACATCACGCAGTCGGCGTCCTGCTCGATCGAGCCGGATTCGCGCAGGTCGGACAGTTGAGGGCGCTTGTCCTCCCGGTTCTCGACCTGGCGTGAAAGCTGTGACAGGGCGATGATGGGCAGGTTCAGCTCCTTGGCCAGCGCCTTCAGGCCACCGGTGATCTCCGACACCTCCTGCACCCTGTTCTTCTGCCCGTTGCCGTCGCCGACGGTAATCAGCTGAAGGTAGTCGACGATGATCAGGTCCAGCCCCTGTTCCATCCGCTTCAGGCGGCGCGCGCGGGCCGCGAGCTTGGAGATGGCCAGGCCGCCGGTGGCGTCGATGTAAAGCGGGCTCTCGCCGATCTCGATGGCGGCGTCGCGGACCTTGCCGAAGTCAGAGGCGTCGATCTCGCCCTTGCGCAGGCGGTCGGACGACACACCCGACGCATCGGCCAGGATACGCATGGCCAGCTGTTCGGCGCTCATTTCCAGCGAGAAGAAGGCGACCACGCCGCCGCTGACGGTCTTGCGGCCGTCCGGCGTGGGCTCCCAGCGGTAGTTGCGGGCCACATTGAAGGCGATGTTGGTGGCCAGCGCCGTCTTGCCCATCGACGGACGGCCGGCGAGGATCAGCAGATCGGACGGATGCATGCCGCCGAGCTTGGAATCCAGGTCGTCGAGGTGGGTGGCCAGACCCGCCAGTTTCCCGTCGCGTTGATAGGCCTCGCCCGCCATCTGCACTGCGCCGGCCAGGGCCGTCGAGAAGCTGACGAAGCCGGACGACGGAGCTCCGGTCTCGGCCAGCGAATAAAGGGTTAGTTCGGCCTGTTCGATCTGTTCCAGCGCCGCGCGCTCGGGATCGGGGGCCTCCTTGATGATGTCGCCGCCGATGCGGATCAGGTCGCGGCGCAGGGCCAGGTCGTAGACGACCCGGGCATAGTCCGGCGCATTGGCGCCCGGAGGCGCGCGGTCCATCAGGTCGGCCAGATAGCGCAGGCCGCCGAACTCGGCGAAAGCCGGATCCTGTTTGAACCGCTCCATCAGGATGGTCGGCTCGGCCAGCATGCCCTGGCGGATGTGATCCTCGATGGCGTCGTAGAGCCGCTGGTGGAAGGGCTCGTAGAAGTGCGAGCCGCGGAGGCGATCGCTCAACCGCTCGAAGATGGCGTTGTCGAACATCAGGGCGCCCAGCAGCGCCTGCTCGGCCTCAAGGTTGTGGGGCAGCGACGGCAGGGCGACAGCGTCGGCGGAAAATGGAGAAAAGGCGTTCATCGGGTTAACGCTTACCCGTCACACGCCCCTGCGACACGGTCGGTCGCACCCTCGAACGGGGATGAAAGCGGTCAGTCTGTGGACCGCTGTAAAATCCCTAGACGGAACAGTTCGGGGTCAGGCCACAGGGCAGGGGTAGCGGTCCGCCATCCACTCCCGGATGCCGTCGGTCGGGGTCATCCGCGTGCGCCGCGGCTGGGGGATGGCGTTGAGGAAGGCCAGCAGCTGTCGCGGGTTGACCTCCATTCGAGCCGGCGGGCAGGCGGCGGGGCGACGCCCGGCGGCGCGCGCCGCACGGTTCTCGGCGCCGACCGCTGTGAAGGCCGCATTGGCCTCGTTCATCAGCCGGCGCGCGTCGGGCCTGAGCGCGGCGAGTGGGTTTAGCGGGATGCGGTTCGCCCGGGTGACGAAGGTGTCGAGCGTCCCGTTCGACTGGGCGAAGGCGGGGGCGGCGCACGTGACGGCGACGGCCAGGGCGATGGCGGCGGTTTTCATATTCGGACCCCTCCGGTTGAAGGCCAAGCTTCAGCCTCCGCTCGTGGCGGAAGCATGGCGCCCCCAAACGGAAACGGCGCGGAGATTGCTCTCCGCGCCGTCGCCCTGTCCAGAAGGGACGTGTTTAGAAGTTGTAGCTCACCCGGGCGAACAGGAAACGCCCGTTGAAGCCGTAAGGCGAGAAGCTGGGGAAGCCCACCGAACCCGTGCCGCCGTTGTTCGCGGCGGGGGTGAAGTTCGGATATTCGTCCGTCAGGTTGTTGACGCCCACCGCAGCCGTGACGCCGATCGGGAAGGTATAGCGGCCTTCCAGGTCGATCAGGGTCGCGTCGCCGACCTGGTAGTTCAGCGTGGAGGTATTGTTGGCGACCAGAACGTCGCCGTAGTAGGTCGCGCGCGCCGTGGCGGAGACGTCACCCAAGGTCCAGTCGACGCTGCCCACGACCTTGCGCTTGGGCGTGCCGTCCGTGAACGACCGCTGGTTGGCGGTGTCGAACAGGTAACCGGGCGAGGTCGGGATGGCGACGGTCGACGGCACGGTCGGCAAGGCCGTGATCTCCGTATCGTTGAAGTTGGCGGCGCCGGTGAAGGTGAACTGGCCAAAGTCCTGGCTGGTGCGGTAGCGGGCGACGATGTCCGTGCCGCTGGTCGTGGTGTCGACCCCGTTCAGGAAGAAGCGGGCCCCCGTCACGCCGAACGGCCGCAGCAGCCCCAAGGTCGTATCGGTGGTCAGCTGGGTCTGGCTAGGACGGGCCAGACCCAAGGTTTCGGAGTAGATGATCCGGTCCTCGATATCGATCCGGTACGCGTCGACAGTCAGTTCAAAGCCGCCGTTCCGCAGGACGAATCCTCCGGAGAAGTTGGTCGAATCCTCCGGCTCAAGCGGGGCGGACCCCAGGGCGATGGCGACCGGGTCGTTGACGCGGAAAGAGCCCGCCTGGACCAGCGAGGTGACGGGGACGCCCCCGACCACGGTGGTGACCAAGTTGGTCGCGACGTAGCTGAAGAACTGCTGCTGCAGGGCCGGAGCCTTGAAGCCCGTCGAGATCGCGCCGCGCACGGCGAAGTGATCATTGACGTCATAGCGCGCCGAAAGCTTGCCGGTCAGCGTGTCGCCGAAGTCGGAATAGTCCTCGTAGCGGGCGGCGAACCCGAGTGTGAACGCCTCGGTGAAGCGGCCTTCCAGGTCGATGTAGGCGCTGATGTTGCTGCGATCCTCGTCGACCACGTTGGACGGCTGGAAGCCCGGGAAGCCCTGGGCGCCGGCGCCGGCGTTGAGCGGCCCCTTGTTGTACGAGGTCGGCTCGCCGGCCGAGACCTCGAAGGTCTCGCGGCGGTACTCGACGCCGAAGGCCAGGTTCAGCGGTTCGAACAGACCCGCCTCGATCTGCTTCACGCCGTCGGCTGCGATAGTCAGCTGGTCATAGGCCAGGCCGCCGGCGTCGAACGAGGTCTGCGACGCCGCGCCGTAGGAGGCGTTCACGCTGTTGAAGACGTTGTATTCCAGCTCGTTGCGGCCGTATCCGATCGAGAAGTCCCAGTCGATCCCGCCGCCTTCGCCTTTCAGGCCGCCGAACAGGTTGAAGTCGTCGATCGCGGCCCCGATCATCGGCAGGAAGCCGTTCGGATAGATGGCAAGGACGTTGTTGCCGTTGCTGAAGGCGCGCGCGGTGGCGGCCGATTCCGAGTCGCGGTGCTGGAAACCGCCGAAGGCGTAGGCCTCCCAGCCGTCCTGCAGAGGCTTGCCGGCGTTGAACCAGACCGACTGTGCGCTGGTCTTCGGGTCGCCGAAGCGGCCGAGGACCGTCGTGGCCGATCCGCCCACAACGTTCGAAGGGGCGGCATAGTCCGAGCGGTTGGTCGGATCGCGCTCCTGGACCTCGCCGGAGAGAGTCAGGAAGCCGTCGCCGAACAGGGGCAGGCCGATCCAGCCGGAGAGAGAGATCTGTTCGCCGTCGTTGCGGTCGTGCGAGCCGCGGGCGGTGTCGAACTCGGTGTCGAAGACGCCATAGACGGCGGTCAGGCCGCCGCCGGAATTGGCTTCGCGCAGGCGCAGGTTGATGACGCCGGCGATGGCGTCGGCGCCGTACTGGGCCGAGGCGCCGTCGCGCAGGACTTCGACGTTGCCCAGGGTGACGGCGGGAACGGTATTAAGGTCGAACGCGGTCGAGCCGCGGCCGAGGTTGCCGTTGACGTTCACGAGGGCGGCGACGTGGCCGCGCTGGCCGTTGATCAGGACCAGGGTCTGGTCGGGGGCGAGGCCGCGCAGGGTCGCCGGGCGGACGTGGTCGGAGCCGTCCGAGATGGCGGGACGGGGGAAGTTGATGGCCGGAGCCGTTGCGGCGAGCGCGGCGGCCAGTTCGGTGCCGGCGCCCTGCCGGGTCAGGACCTCGCCCGAGATCACATCAACCGGTGCGACGGAGTCGAGGCGGGTGCGGCCGACCGTGCGCGTGCCGGTGACGATGATCTCGTCGACGGCCGTCGCTTCTTCCTGCGGAGCCGTCTGGGCCATGGCCGCGATCGGGCAGGCGAGCAAGGTCGCCGCAGAGGTAAAACCAAGGAGGACGGAGCGAGAGATTCTGAGGTGCATGACGAGCCTGATGAGCTTTGGCCGACGCGGGACGCGCGGCGCGCGATATTGGGTCCGAGGTCCGGCGTTGACGGCCTCGTGGTTGTCGGCCGGCCAGCCGCGCAAGATTATTGCGCGGACTGGCGCGGACGCCCCCCTGTCATGCAAGCTGGGTGCGTCCGGAGACCCGGTCAAGCTAGGGTTAACGCAAGTGACCGGGCTCGTTGCAATTTTGACATAGTTTCTGCGACCCGCTCGCGACGCGCAGCAAAAAGGGCGTGTCCGGAGGACACGCCCTTTAGGTTTGCTATCGGTTCGTCGAACCGATCTTCAGGATCAGGCCTCGGAGCCGAGACCGTCCTGTTGACCGGCGCCGCCTTCGACCATGTCGCGCGCCTGTTCGGCGGCCGCGTTACGGTCTTCGTCGTAGGCCGACTTGATCACGTCCTCGCCCTTCGCCTGACGTTCGGCTTCGTCAGCCGAGCGGGCGATGTTGATCTTGACCGTGGCGGTGACCTCGGCATGCAGGCGCACGACGACTTCATGGACGCCCAGGGTCTTGATCGCCGTGTTGAGGGCGATTTGCGAACGCTCGACCTTGCCGCCTTCAGCCTGGATGGCTTCGGCGACGTCGCGACCGGCGACCGATCCGTACAGCTGACCGGTTTCGCCGGCCTGGCGGATCATCACGTAGGACTGACCGTCGATCTTGTCGGCGATCTTCTGCGATTCACCCTTGTTCTTCTCGTTGCGGGCCTCGATGGCGGCGCGGTCGAGTTCGAACTTCTCCAGGTTCTTGGAGGTGGCCCGCAGCGCCTTTTCACGGGGCAGCAGGAAGTTACGGGCGAAGCCATCCTTGACGGTGACGACGTCGCCGATGGCGCCGAGGTTCTCGACGCGTTCGAGCAGAACGACCTTCATCTTACTTCACCACGTAGGGCAGGAGGGCCAGATAGCGGGCGCGCTTGATGGCCTTGGCCAGTTCGCGTTGCTTGATCTGGGACACGGCAGTGATGCGCGAGGGCACGATCTTGCCGCGTTCGGAAATGTAGCGCTGCAGCAGCTTGACGTCCTTGTAGTCGATCTTCGGCGCGCCTTCACCCGTGAACGGGCAAACCTTGCGGCGACGATAGAAGGGACGGCGGCCGGAACCGCCCGAGCCGGCAGGGGTGCCGGGGACGTTGGCGGAGGGGGATGTGGTGTCAGTCATGTTTCCAGATCTCCTTACGCGGCCACTTCGGCGTCTTCACGCGGACCACGTTCGCGGTCGCGTTCACGCTCGCGCTCACGACGGGCCAGCAGCGGCGACAGTTCCAGGTCGAGCTCTTCGACCTTGACCGTCAGCCAGCGCAGGACGTCTTCGTTGATGCCGAGCTGACGCTCGACTTCGGCCATGGCGGGGGGCGGGCAATCGATGGCCAGCAGGGAATAGTGAGCCTTGCGGTTCTTCTTGACCCGGTAGGTCAGGTTGCGCAGGCCCCAGTACTCGATCTTGGCGACGGAACCGCCGCCGGCCACGATCAGGTCCTTGATGGTGTCATTGAGGGCTTCGGCCTGTTGCGCGCTGATATCCTGGCGCGACATGACCGTGTGCTCGTAAAGAGCCATTCGGTAGTCTCCCTTGTAGGGCATCGGCGCAGACGGACCGGGTAAAGTCCGAACCACGATGGATCCTGAAGCGGCGGCCGGGATGACTTCCCGAACCCTTTGGTGTTCCGCATCAGGACCGAAGCCCTGGAAAGCGGGCGCGTATAGGGGAAAAGCGGCGATCGGGCAAGAACTGTCGGCTTTGGTCGCGAATCCGGCGCGTTCACCGTCGCCTTCCATGCAATCCTAGGGCGTTCGAGGACTGGTCGTCGCGATGACAATGGACCGCAGACAGGCTTTCGGCGGAGCGCTGGCGCTGGGCGCCTGCGCCTCCGGAGTGTTCGGCCAGGATCGGGCGGGCGAACCGGACGCCGGAAGGCAGGGCCCCGACGCGCCTGGTCGTTGCGAGATCGGCGCCCCTCTGACCGACCCGCAGCGGCGGGTTTCCGTCTTCGGTCCGCGGATCTCGGGCTCGGGGGTTCATCGTCTCTCGCCTGATGGACGGACACTGGCGATCCGGGACTATCGGACGCTGATCTTCATGTCGCTGGACGGCGGCCCGACGCGATCGTTTCCTCTGGAGGGGCCGTCGTTCGGGGTCGGGGACGACGAAGACTCGATTGCCTGGAGCGACGACAGCCAGTCGCTCTGGCTGCTGAAGGGCGACACAGCCCGGTCGGGCTTCTCCACCGGCCCCCGGGTCTGCGCCCGCCGGTGGGTGGACGGGAGGCTCGAGGACCTGCCCGCCCTGCGTGATGCGCCCGGACGTCTCGATCAGGTGCGATGGCTGACCGGGGCGGGTCTCGGCATCGCCAGTTTCGACACGCGCGGCGGCTCCTACCGGCCCGAGCTGCCGAGCACCGCGCCCTGCCTGGGGGTGATCGAGGCCTCGACGGGACGTGTGCGGTCCCAGGTCTCCGTCCGCGACGACCTCCTGGCCCTCTTCGACGACGCGCCGCCGACGGACATCTACTGCAAGGTCGGGCCCGGCGCCGTGATGCATGACGGTCGGGCCCGGGCGCTCGTGACGGCTTATGCCACGGTCCCCGGGCAGGACAGCGTGGGCGGCCTCGTGCTTTGGACCGAAGGCCGGCGCCCGACCGTTCTTCCGGGGGAGGCGCTGGAGGGCGACGTCGCCTTCGCCGACGGTGGTCGCAAACTGCTGGTTCGCTTTCCGCTGGAGGCGACCGGCGTCCTCTACGAACGCCGGCCTTCTCCGCCGCGCACCCCGGTTTCGGGCGACTATGCGGGCCTCTACGACCTGGCGCGCGATCGCTGGGTCTGGCGGCTGTCCGGTCGATCGACCGACTGGGGAGAGGGAAAGGGTGTCGCGGTCAGCGCCAGCGGGCGAAAAGCGCTGATCGGCCTGCTGGAAAGCTGTGACATCCGCAGCGTTTACGGGCTGATCGATGTCCGGACGGGACGGATTCTCCGGCGGCTCGCGTCCTACAACAACGCCTTGCCCACCCTGGGTTTCGACGGCGAGGAGCCGTGGACGGCGTGGGGCGGGGTTCTCGACCTCTACGGCGGGGCTGCCTAGCCCTCGCTTGCCCTGAGGCGCCCATCGTCCTACCCCTCCGTCCTGATTCAACCGACCAAGGACCTCCTTCATGACCCTCGCCCTCCTGTTCCCCGGACAAGGCAGCCAGGCGGTCGGCATGGGCGCGGCGCTGGCCGACGCCTTCGGATCGGCGCGCGAGGTGTTCGCCGAGATCGATCAGGCCCTGGGACAGGATCTGTCCGGCCTGATGCGGAACGGCCCCGAGGACCAGCTGACCCTGACCGAGAACGCCCAGCCGGCCCTGATGGCTGTGTCGCTGGCCGTCATCCGGGTGCTGGACAAGGAGTTCGGGGTCGCCGTCGATCGCGCGGCCTTCGTCGCCGGCCATTCGCTTGGCGAATACTCGGCCCTGGCGGCGGCGGGCGCCCTGTCGATCGCCGACACGGCGCGGCTGCTGAAGCTGCGCGGTCAGGCCATGCAGCGCGCCGTGCCGGTCGGGCAGGGGGCGATGGCCTCCCTGATCGGGCCGAAGACGGACCTGGCCCTGGCCGAGGCCGCCGCCGCAGCGGGCGCCGAGGTTGGGGTCTGCGTGGTCGCCAATGACAACAATAACGGCAATGTCGTCATCTCGGGCGAGAAGGCCGCCGTGGACCGGGCCATCGAGAAGGCCAAGGAGCTCGGCGCCCGCGCCATCCCGCTGAACGTCTCGGCCCCCTTCCACTGCCCGCTGATGCAGCCCGCCGCCGACGAGATGACCACCGCGCTCGCCTCGGCCGCGCTGTTGGCGCCGGCCGTGCCCGTGGTCGCCAACGTGACCGCCCGCCCCGAGCAGGACGCCGATACGATCCGTCGCCTGCTGGTCGAACAGGTCACCGGCCGCGTGCGCTGGCGCGAGTCGATGGAATGGATGGCCACCGAAGGCGGCGTCACCCGTTTCGTCGAGATCGGCGCGGGCAAGGTCCTGACCGGCATGGCCAAGCGCATCGCCCCCGACGCCGAAAGCCTGGCGCTCAACAGCCCGGAAGACATCGAGGCCTTCGCGAAGTCGTTGGCCCAGTAAGGAGAGAAGCATGTTCAACCTGACCGGCAAGACCGCCCTCGTCACCGGCGCCACGGGCGGTATCGGCGGGGCCGTCGCCCGCGCCCTGCATGCCCAGGGCGCCGCCGTCGTCCTGTCCGGCACGCGCGAGGCGGTGCTGGCGGAACTTGCGGCGGAGCTTGGGGATCGGGCGACGTTCTCGGCCGCGAACCTGTCGGAGCCGACCTCTGTCGACGGCCTGGTGGGGGCGGCAGAGGCCGTGGCGGGCGCTCCCCTCGACATCCTCGTGGCCAACGCGGGCATCACCAAGGACGGTCTGCTGATGCGGATGAAGGACGAGGACTTCCAGTCTGTTCTGACCGTCAATCTGGAAAGCTATTTCCGCCTGTCGCGCGCCGCCATGAAGGGGATGATGAAGCGCCGTTCGGGACGGATCATCGGCATCACCTCGGTGGTCGGCGTCACCGGCAACGCCGGCCAGACCAACTATGCGGCGTCCAAGGCCGGCATGATCGGCTTCTCCAAGTCCCTGGCCCAGGAAGTCGGGTCGCGGGGAATCACCGTGAACTGCATCGCGCCGGGCTTCATCACCTCGCCCATGACCGACGTGCTCAACGAGCAGCAGCGCGACGGCATCCTGAGGAACATCCCGGCCGGCCGGCTGGGCACGGGCGACGAGATCGCCGCCGCCGCCGTCTATCTGTCGTCGGACGAGGCCGCCTATGTCACAGGCCAGACCCTGCATGTGAACGGCGGCATGGCGATGATCTGATGATTGTCCTGCGCTACCTCGCCACCCTCCTCGCCGGCCCCCTGCTGCTGGTCGGCGTCATCTGGGTGCTGCAGGGGCTCAACGTCCTGCCGGGCAGTTTCATGACCGGCCAGATCATCTGGGCCGTCTACGGCGCGCCTATGGCCCTGGCGGGCGGCGCCCTGGCGTGGTGGGTCAATCGCCGGCGCTGGTCAAAGCCCTCGGGCTCAAGTCGCGCAACCGCGCGATAGCCCATCAATGAGAGTTCACACCTATTTCCCTCGCCGAGGGCTGTGCTAAAGGCGTCGGCAACCGGTTGGGTCAGCGAGGCGTTGCCTCTTGCGCAAGCGGAGCCGTCGTGAGACGGCAAGACCACCATACGCCGCCCCGGCGGCTCTAGAAGGCAGAGACACCCATGTCCGATACCCTGGAACGCGTCCGCAAGATCGTCATCGACCACCTGGACGCCGATCCGGACAAGGTCACCGAAAAGGCCAGCTTCATCGACGACCTGGGCGCTGACTCGCTCGACAACGTCGAACTGGTCATGGCCTTCGAGGAAGAGTTCGACATCGAAATCCCCGACGACGCCGCCGAGCACATCCAGACCGTCGGCGACGCGGTGAAGTTCATCGACGAGAAAACCGCGGCCTAAGCCAAGGTCCCAACGGCATTCAATGGCCGCCCGGCCCTCCTAGCGGAGAGGCCCGGCGGCCATTACTGTTTCTGATTCAGA
>NZ_JANODA010000023.1:0-15055 GCF_031412435.1 Brevundimonas sp. | reverse complement strand
CACAACAAGTTCGCGGAGATCAGAGGCGAACTCATGGGCCGTGATGACAGCGGGGTGATCGACGAGGTCGAGCGTGGCGAGGACGTGATCAAGGCGCGGTTTGAAGACGCGACCAAGGACGCCGATCTTCCCGACACGCTCCGCCAGCGCGTGGCTGAAGAGTATGTGTCGATCAAGGCTGACCACGATACGATTAGTGGTCTGAAGCATCGCCTCAACTAGAGGCAGGATCCGTAAGTGCAAGATCGAACGACGCGCCAGAGTTGATCTCCGGCGCGTTGTTCTGCGACTACCTGCTCTGTCCGGGCTGCGGCCCGGCAGGTTGTCACCGGTCTCGACCCAGAGCGGACGCTGACGGCTGAAACCGGAAGCCTCAGCAATATGAACCATTCTCCCTTAATCGCGTTTCTCAGGTGCGCGTAGCTTGACCGTATTCTGGGGCAAAGATGCCAACTGAGGCTTACAAGACTGCTTGCTTCGCCAGGCCGCCCCATTGACCGCGTCGGCGCTTGATACCTTGAGCCTGGCCATGCTGGCAGAGGAGTCTCCCGCCATGTTGTGGCGAGGAGACTGCAACGGCCGATGCGTATTTCTCAGCCGCGCGATGCGTGACTTCTGGGGCCTGCAACCCGATGATTGCGGCGTCTTCGACTGGAGCTCCAGTCTGCTCGCCGAGGATCACCCAGTGGTTTTCGAGCCGTTTGCTGCCGCGATGGCGGCGCAGGGCGCGTTCGTCTGTGAGGGGCGATACCGGAGAGCGGATGGGGAAGTGCGGATCCTGCAAACGCGCGCCCGACCCTACTACAGCGAGGACGGAGTCTTCGCCGGCATGGTCGGAGTGAACGAAGACATTTCCGAGCTCCGCCGCGCTGACGAGGAGCTTTCGGCTCGCAACCGCCAACTGGCTGACAGCCTCGTTCAACTCCGTTCGACTGCAGATCGGTTCGCGCTGGCGACGAACATCTCCGGTCTGGCCATGTCTGAGCACGACGAAACGCTAAAGTACGTTTGGGCGCACAATGTGCCTGCTGAGTGCCTTGGCAGGACCCCTTCCGAATTCGTCGGGCCGGAGGTCGGGGGACCTCTCGAGGTCATCCTGCGCCGGACCATCGACACCCATCATATGCAGACCGAGGAGATTTCGGTCCTGATGGGCGAGCGGAGGATGTGGTGGGATATCCAGGCGTCGCCCTCGACCCTGCCGGACGGGCGGCCGGGCGTGGTCGCCAGCGCGCTCGACGTCACCGCACGCAAATTGAACGAGACAAAGCTGGAAGTTCTGGCCAAGGAGCTGGGACATCGGGTCAAGAACGTCTTCGCCGTTGTTCAGGCGATTGTCCGCCAGTCCGCGCGCACTACACCGGTGCCAGACGCGTTCATCAGCGCGGTGGAAGCCCGGCTCGTCGCTTTGGCGGACGCTCAGGACTCATTGCTGACGATGTCGGACGACAGGTTTTCCCTGCAAGGCCTGTTGGCTCGACAACTATCGCATCTGGAGGGCGTGGAACTGGATGGGCCCGAAGTGCTGCTCCCCGGCAAAGTCGCTCCCTATCTATCATTGGCTGTGCACGAGCTTGGCACAAATGCGCTCAAACATGGCAGCCTCCGCGTGCGGGAGGGAAAAGTAACGGTCAGTTGGGCTCAAACCCGACCTGACCGGGTGTGCCTGTCGTGGCGGGAGCGGGGTGGTCCACCCGCGACGTCAGACCCCGCCGCCGCTCCGGGTCGGAAGGCGGGCTTCGGCTCGCTGTTGCTGACAAGAGTCTTCGAAGGTGCAACAGGCGGCGAAGTGGATATGGAGTTTGGGAGCGACGGTCTGCGTTGGACGGCGATCATCCCGACCGGGGTCGAATTGCGCCTCTGACCCGGCCTGGCGGGTGGGGCGCGATGTCCTGTTCCCACCCGTTGCAGACCTGGGGAAGGTCCGCTCCCGGGCCTACTCCACCACCGCCTGCGCGATGCCCGCCAGCAGGCTCGCCGCCGTCACCGGCTTGGCCACGTGCAGGTCGGCCCCCGCCGCCAGGGCCTCGTACCGGTGCTCGGCCATCGCATTGGCGCTCAGCATGATGATCGGGGTCCGCGCTCCGCCCCGCTCGGCCATCCGAATCTCGCGGGTGGCCGTCAGGCCGTCCATGACCGGCATCTGCATGTCCATCAGGATGACGTCGAACCGGGACCGGCCCACGGCCTCCACGGCCAGGGCGCCGTTCTCGACGGTGACCACCTCCGCCCCCGCCGAGCCCAGGATCAGCTGGACCACGCGCTGATTGGTCGGATGGTCCTCGGCCAGAAGCACCCTCAGTGTCCGCTCGGGCAGATAGAGGGGAACCGGTCCGGTCGCGACCGGCGCGGCCAGGCCGTCGTACTCTTCCAGGGCCACCACCCGCTGCAGGGGCAGCGTCAGGGTGAAGGTCGAGCCCTCGCCGGGACAGGACCGGGCCTCGACCACCCCGCCCATCAGCTCGGCCAGGGACCGGCAGATCGACAGGCCCAGGCCCGTGCCGCCGAAGCGGCGGGTGATGGAGGTGTCGGCCTGGTTGAACCGCTGGAACAGGGTCGCGCCCGTGGCGGCGTCGAAGCCGACCCCCGTGTCCGACACGATGAAGGTCAGGACGCCCTCGCCGACCTCGTCGCCCTTCACGTCCCAGTCCACCGTCACCGTGCCCTCGGAGGTGAACTTGACCGCATTGGACAACAGGTTGCCGACGATCTGGCCGATCCGCGTGCTGTCGCCCATGAAGACGCCGCGCGCGCCCGAGCCCTGCCGTTCCTCGAACATCAGCCCCTTTTCGGCGGCGCGATTGTGCGACAGGTCGATGATCCCGGCCAGGGCCTCGCCGAGGTCGAACTGGCGGGATTCGAAGTCCAGCTGACCGGCCTCGATCTTGGACACGTCGAGGATGTCCGAGACCAGCCGTTCCAGCGTGACCCCGGCGCCCTGGATCAGGTCGACCATCTCGCGCTGCTCGGGCGTCAGTTCGGTGCGACGCAGGGAATCGACGATGCCGATGACCCCGTTCAGGGGGGTGCGGATCTCGTGGCTCATATTGGCCAGGAAGTCGGTCTTGGCCCGGCTGGCCGCCTCGGCCGCGGTCTTGGCCTCGATCAGGGCGGCGTCGGCCGCGACCCGGTCGGTGACGTCGCGCGCCACGCCGTAGATGCGGTCGCCGAACCGGTGGGCGCGCCATTCCAGGGTGCGGTACGAGCCGTCGCGGTGGCGATAGCGGTTGATCTGGCCGAGGATGGGATCGCCCGGCCGGCGGGTCTCGACCTCGATCACGCTGGCCTGGGTCCCGGGCATGTCGTCGGGATGAACCAGACGCAGCAGAGGCGTCCCTTCCAGCTCCTCGGCGCGCCAGCCCAGATGGGTTTCCCACGACCGGCTGACCTTCAGGATCACGCCGTCCAGATCGCGGATGACCAGCATGTCCAGGGTGACGTCGAAGAAGGTCGACAGATCGACGGGCGTCGCCGAGGGCGGAGCCTCGGGCCTGTGGACCGCCGTCCTTCCGTTCATGTCATGCACCCCGACTCAAATCTGACCTCCGCCACCGTACAACCGGGCTCTTAACCCGGCATTTCGTCGGCGAAGAATTTCAGGTCGGGCCGAAAACGCGCACGAAACTGGCCTTCAGGGCGGCGTCCGCCTCCTCCATCGTCGCCGTCACGCCCAGATCCAGCAGGCTGGTGACCCCATGCTCGGAGATGCCGCACGGCACGATGCCGCCGAAATGATCCAGATCCGGCTTCACGTTCAGGCTGACGCCGTGGAAACTGACCCATTTGCGCACCTTGACCCCGATGGCGGCGATCTTGGCCTCACGAGACCAACCCGGGCCCTCCGTCATCCTCCGGCCGAGCGGAGCTTGGACCGGGGGACGTTCCACCCAGACCCCGACCCGACCCTCGCGGACATCGGCCTCGACCCCGAATTCGCCGAGCGCCCCGATCAGCCACTGCTCCAGCCCGCGCACGAAGCCGCGCACGTCCTTTCCCCTGTGGTTCAGGTCCAGCATGACATAGGCCACCCTCTGGCCCGGCCCGTGATAGGTGAACTGCCCGCCCCGCCCCGTCCGGTGGACCGGGAGCCGCCCCGCGTCGATCAGGTCTTCGTCCCTGGCGGAGACGCCGGCCGTGTAGAGCGGCGGATGCTCCAGCAGCCAGACCCGTTCCGGCGCCTCTCCGGCCGCGATCAGGGCCACACGGGCCTCCATTTCGGCGACGGCCTCCTCATAGGGCACATAGCCGGGCGCAACGACCCATTCGACGGGACGGCCGTCGATACGAAACAGTGGGGAAACGGCGGCGCTTAACGGCTCGGCAAGCATGATGGTCCCAATGTGAGCGTGAGGGCCGCCAATGCAAGTTCCGCCGCCAGTACCCTCCAGCGTATCCGGAGATCCCTTGAGCCAGATCGAAGCCGTCGACGTCGAACTGTCCGTCGTGCTGGGACGCTCCGTGCTGCCCATGTCCCAGCTGTTGAAGATGGGGCGCGGCGCGGTGATTCCGCTCGACGCCTCCGAACACGACGAGGTCTGGATCCTGGCGAACAACCACCCCGTCGCCCGCGGCCAGATCGAAATCCGCGATGACCGGATCGCCATCACCGTCACCCGCCCCGCCGACGTCTACGACTTCATGGCCGGATCGGCCTAGACGCCGCTTTATCTCTCCGCTATCAGCCCCCCTCCGATGCGAGCGGTCGTGGCGGAATTGGTAGACGCGCAGCGTTGAGGTCGCTGTGGGGCAACCCGTGGAAGTTCGAGTCTTCTCGACCGCACCATCAGACTAGGGAATAAGAATTCGGCGCTACCAGGCTGATTCACATCGAGAGAGGGAGGCCCCGCGTGAGCGAACGACCCGCCACTCTCGATCCCGACGTCAACGAAGACCACGAGGCGCTGGACGAGGACTATGTCCTGACCGCCGCCTTCGTCGAGAAGGTGGTCGACGCCGCCGATGACGGCGACGGGATGCGCTTGCGCTCCCTGCTCGAAGACCTGCACCCGGCCGACGTCGCCGACCTGATGGGCTTCCTGACGGCCGAGCATCGCGGGGTCGTGGTCCTGTGGCTACCGCCCGAACTCCTGGCGGAGACCCTGCCCGAGCTGGACGACGGCATCCGCGAGGAGGTGCTGGAGCGTGTCGCCCCCGGCACCCTTGCCGAAGCGCTTCAGGAGCTGGATTCCGACGACGCCGCCGCCGTGGTCGAGGACCTTGAGGACGACCAGCGCGAGAAGGTGCTGGCCGCCATGCCGGCGACCGATCGCGCCGCGATCGAGAATTCGCTGGGCTATGCCGAGGACACCGCCGGCCGTTTGATGCAGCGCGAGGTGATGGCCGCGCCCCTGTTCTGGAGCGTTGGCGACACCATCGACCACGTCCGGGCCCAAGGCGAGGATCTGCCCGAGCTGTTCTTCGACATCTATGTCGTCGATCCGCACAACAAGCCGGTCGGCGGCATACCGATCAGCGGGCTGCTGCGCGCAGCCCGGACGGTGAAACTGTCCGATCTGATGGAGCCGGTGAACGCCATCGCCTCCGACACTGATCAGGAAGAGGTCGCCTACGTCTTCGAGAAATACCACCTGATCTCGGCGCCGGTCGTCGACGCGGCCGGCCGGCTGGTCGGCCAGATCACCGTCGATGACATCGTCAACATCATCCAGGAGGAGAACCGCGAGGATATCCTCCGCCTGGCGGGTGTTCAGGACGAGGATCGCGGGTCCAGCGTGTTCGAGATCGTCCGCAGCCGGGTGCCGTGGCTGACGATAAACCTGGCGACGGCGGTGCTGGGCGCCAGCGTCATCTCTGTCTTCGAGGCCACGATCCAGCAGATCGTGGCCCTCGCCGTCCTGATGCCCATCGTCTCGGCCATCGGCGGCAACGCCGGCACCCAGGCGCTGACGGTAACGGTCCGGGCGCTGGCCACGCGCGAGTTGAACAGCTCCAACGCGCCCCGGACTTTCTGGCGCGAGTTCGTCGTCGGCGGCGCCAACGGCATGGTGCTGGCGCCGCTCATCGGCGTGGCCGCCGGCCTCTGGTCGGGAGACTGGCGGCTGGGCGGCGTCATTGCCTCCGCCATGATCCTGAACCTGATCGTGGCCGCGACGGTTGGCGTTCTGACCCCGCTGACACTGTCCAGGCTGAAGTTCGACCCGGCCGTCTCATCCGCTGTCTTCGTCACGGCGACGACAGATTTCTTCGGGTTCCTGATCTTCCTCGGCCTTGCGACCATCGTCCTGTTGTAAGGACGACATCGAACGGCGCGACCCTTGCTCCCTCCCCCATGGGGCGACCGCGCCCTGTCTCGATTTGGGTCAAATCCGGTGTCCGACGCGTCCAGGCAAAATCTGAAGGTCTCCCGCGAGGGGATCGTGCTGATCAAGAGCTTCGAGGGCTTCAGGCCCCGCGCGATCCGCCGCGAAGATTGCGGCTGGATCATCGGCTATGGCCACACCCTGTCCGCCCGCGAAGGTGCCTCGGTGTCAGAAGCCGACGCCGAACTGCTCCTGCGCTACGACCTGCTGCCCGTGGAGAAAACGGTAAACGAAACCGTCCCCGGGGATCTGAATCAGCATCAGTTCGACGCCCTGGTCAGCTTCGCCTTCTCCGTTGGCGTCGACCGCTTCGCCGGCTCCGACGTCCGTCAATGCCTGAACGCCGGTGCGCCCGGAGAGGCCGCTGACGCCATGATGGGCTGGCCCGAGCCCGCCCTGCCCGAGACCGCCCTGCGCCGCCGCGCCGCCGAGCGCGCCCTGTTCGTCGCCAATCCTTTGGCGCCGGTCGCCCTGTCCGACCTGCTGTCCGCTCCCCTGCCCCCACCCGCCGTCGCCGCGTCGCCGAAACAGGTTGAGGTCGAGATCCCGGCCGCAACCATGACAGGCCCGGACGCCGTTCCCGACGCCAGTATTGAGGTCGCCGCCCCGATCGACCCGCGCAGCGCCGCCGTTGCCGCCCTGCTGGGCGAAACGGCCGCCCGCATCATAGAGGCGGAAGCGCCGCCGGCCCCCTCCAACGACAATCCTCCGGCCGATAGTCCGGCTGAGGCTGAAGCCGTCTCGCCGGAACCTGCTGCCGAGCCGTTGCATGACGAACCATCGGCCCCCGAAGGGGATGACGCAGTCCAGACCGCGGTCGAAGTCGAAACCACTCTGGAGCCGACCCCCGCGCCCGCGCCGCTCCTCGATCCCGTCGTTCTGAACGCCAGCCGCTACGCCCCCTACAGCGCGGTGATGATCGGCCCCCTGCCCTTCCTGCAGCCTGCGACGCCGCGCGAAGAGCCGGTCGAGCCCGAGGCCCGCACGATCGAGCGCACGATCGTCGAACTCACCCCGTCAGAGGTGGTCGAGAGCAAGCCACAGGCCGACGAACCCGTACCCGTCCTCATCGAGACGCCGTCATCCCCTGCTGAAACGGTGGCTGTGGATCCCGCGCCGGTCGCGGAACTGGTCCTCACCCCGCTGGCGGACACCCCGGAACCCACGATCGAACGCCCGTTGTGGACGCCCGAGGAACGCGAGGCCCCCGACGCCTCCGAGAACAATCTGTTCGGCGAGGACCTCGCCCTGACCCAGGGCGGCGGGTCGATCCTGCGCAACGACATCGAGTTCGAACCTCCCGCCCGCTTCGACTGGAGCGAGACCGGTCCCTTCATATTCATGGGCGGCGTGGGCCTTGTGTCGTTCGGCGCTTCGATGGCGGCCTTCCGGCGCGCTGCGGAACACTCCGGCGGCAATGAGCTGACCCTGATCGGCTGGGTCCTGGCCCTGATCGGCCTGGCCTGCGTCGGCGTGTCGTCGATCAACCTGTACCGCCGCTTCGGACTGCCGGGCGGGGACTGACCCCCTCTCCCCAGCCACGTCAGGATCGTGCTACCCCGCTCGGCATGAGCATTCCGAACGCACCCCAGTCCATGGAATTCGGCCTCGGCGAGAACGCCGACATGATCCGCGAGACCACCGCCCGCTGGGCCTCAGATCGCCTGGCCCCGCGCGCCGCCGAGATCGACGAGACCAACACCTTCGCCCGCGACCTCTGGCCCGAGATGGGCGAGCTGGGCCTGCACGGCATCACTGTGCCGGAAGCGGATGGCGGCCTGGGCATGGGCTACCTTGAGCACGTCGTGGCGATGGAAGAGGTCTCCCGCGCCTCCGCCTCGATCGGCCTCAGCTACGGGGCCCACTCCAACCTGTGCGTCAACCAGATCAGCCGATGGGGGAATGCCGATCAGAAGGCGAGATATCTGCCCAAGCTGATTTCCGGGGAGCATCTCGGCTCACTGGCGATGTCGGAAGCCGGCTCCGGCTCCGACGTGATGTCGATGCGCACCCGCGCCGAGAAAAAGGGCGATCGCTACGTCCTGAACGGCACCAAGTTCTGGATCACCAACTCCCCGACCGCGGACACCCTCGTCGTCTACGCCCGCACCGGCGACGGCAATGGCGGCGTCACCACCTTCCTGATCGAGAAGGGGATGAAGGGCTTCAGCGTCTCGAAGAAGCTGGACAAGATGGGCATGCGCGGCTCCGACACCGCGGAACTGGTGTTCGAGGACTGCGAGGTCCCGGAGGAGAACGTCATGGGCCCGATCGGCGGCGGCGCCGGCATCCTGATGAGCGGTCTCGACTATGAACGCGCCGTCCTGGCGGGCGGCCCCCTGGGCATCATGCAGGCGGCGCTGGACGTCGTCCTGCCCTACGTGCGCGAGCGCAAACAGTTCGGCAAGGCCATCGGCTCGTTCCAGCTGATGCAGGCCAAGGTCGCCGACATGTATGTCGCCCTGAACTCGGCCCGCACCTACGTCTATGCCGTGGCCATGGCCTGCGACGCCGGCAAGACCACCCGCTACGATGCCGCCGGCGCTATCCTGCTGGCCTCCGAGAACGCCGTGAAGGTGTCTCTGGAAGCCGTCCAGGCCCTCGGCGGCGCCGGCTACACGAAGGAATGGCCGGTCGAACGCCTGGTCCGCGACGCCAAGCTGTACGACATCGGCGCAGGCACCAACGAGATCAGGCGGTTCCTGATCGGCCGGGAGTTGCTGGGCGGCTAGGGGCCCCGGATTCCGGGTTCGACCTCTTCAGCCGGATTTTGCCGTTCTGTCGGATTGTTAAGTGGCGGTGAGACGAGGTCGCGCCTAGATCGTTCTCATCCCTCCCCGAGCCCGTTCCTGATGCCCGACTACGACTATCAGAGAGACCACAGGCCCTTCTCGCAGGTGCTCGACGACATCGGCGCGAAGGACAATGCGAAGCTTTACCTCGGCGAACTGGTGAACGCCTTCGGTGAGCGCGGCTTCGGCGCCCTGATGGTGTTCTTCGGCCTGGTCAACGCCATCGCCTCCCCCATTCCGGGCTCGACGACGATCCTGGGCGCCCCCATGCTGCTGATCTGCCTGCAGCTGCTGATCCGCCGTGACCAGCTGTGGATGCCGAAATGGGCGCTCAGATCCAGCCTGCCCCGCGAAAACTACCGCGCCACCATCGGCAAGGTGCGCAAGCCCCTGCTGTTCGTCGAGAAACTGTCCAGGCCGCGCCTCAGCATCATGAGCAGCGAGCTCGCCGAGGTTCTGATCGGCCTGGTCACGACCCTGCTGACCATCATCGTCATGCTGCCGCTCTTCGGCGGCAACCTGTTTCCGTCCCTGTTCGTGGCCCTGTTCGGCTTCGGCCTGATGCAGCGGGACGGCGCCCTGATCGGCGCGGCCTGGTTCGGCGTCGCCGGTTTCTGCATCTTCGTCTGGGCCGCCTGGGCGCTGATCTCCACCCTCTTCCTCGCCAGCGCCGGCTGGTTCCTGAACGCCTGGCACTGGATTCAGGGGCTGTTCTCCTAGCTCAGGCAGCGAGACCGAGCCTGCCCTCCGGTCGATCGGAGTTCGGACCTGGGGGCGCGTCGAGCAGTAGCGAACCAGGAAGCCCCAATACAAAAAGGCCCGCCGGATCGCTCCGGCGGGCCTCATTGTCTGACCGCGGTACGGCCTGACCGATACTCAGCCTGACTCTGCGCTCAAGCAGCCCGAGGGGCGTTAGCGCGCAAAGGAAGTCATCAGGCCCGGACCTCGTGAGAGGACCAAGCTTCGGTCACCATACGGGTTTGGGACAATGAGATCACTTGATCACCTCCTTTCGACTGTTGAACAGGAGCTTGAAGGTGGGATGTGTTCGGCCGTTCGTCAATCGTCCGCGGCCAGCGGCGTCAGGGTGACCTTCAGCCCTTCGAACATGACGCCGTCGGGGCCTTCCTGACCGACGACGATGCTGGCGTCGCCGCCGCGTTTGAGGATCAGGTTCGGTTCGAAGGGCTGGGCGTCCCCGTCGATGATCGAGACCGTCAGGGCCAGGGTGTCGTCGTCTCCGTCGCCCTGCACCGGTGAAAGCTGGGCGGTCATCTCGAACAGGCCGTCAGCGTCCTGGACAGTGATGACGGCCGAGCCGTCCTCGACCAGGACCGTACGGGCCCCCACGGTCTGCACGCCTGCGTGGATCACGGTCAGTTCGAGCGAATAACGATCGGGCGCGTCCCCGGTCTGGAGAGGCCCCGCTACTGCGAGGGCGAAGGCGGCGGCGAGGGCGCTCAGCATGGGACATCTCCGGGTTGCAGGTCGCCAAGGTTCGCGGATTCACTTGTCGAAAGGTTAACGTGCCTCGGCGTTCGCGCTCAAGCAGCGAGCGACCGCGTCGCGAGCGATAGCGCCCAAAGAAAGACGCCCGGGGCGAACCCCGGGCGTCCTACGCTGACTTAGCTACGGAACAGCGACAGAAGGATCTGCGGCCCCTGGTTGGCGATCCCCAGCGCCTGCACGCCCAGTTGCTGCTTCGTCTGCAGAGACTGGAGCTTGGCGCTCTCCTTCGCCAGATCGGCGTCCACCAGATTGCCGACCCCGGATTCCAGCGCGTCCGTCAGTTTCCCGACGAAGGTGCGATGCGTCTCCAGAGCCTTCGCCTTCGTACCCAACCGCGCCAGGGCGGCCGAGACATTGTCGATCGAGGCATTCACCAGACCCAGGGCCGTGGTGGCCAGGGTCGAGGTGCCGATGGTCGTGGTCGTCGCGACGGTGACGCTCGTCGACCCCAGCGCCAGCACCTCGGGGGTGACTGTCATCGTGGTCGTACCAGCCGCGTTGGCCAGAGCCTGGAAGCCGGTCGCGCCGGTCTTCAAGAGGTTGATCCCGTTGAAGTCGGCGTTTCCGGCAACCGTGTTGATCTGATCGCGGATGGACTTGAAGTCCTCGTTCAGCGCTTTCCTTGATGCCGTCGACAGCGACCGGTCGGTCGCCGCCAGTGCCTTCTCCTTCAGTTGCAGCAAGAGATCCGAGATGCTCTCGCCGGCCGCCAGACCCACATCAACCGCCGAAATGCCGCGGTCGAGCGAGGATTTCACCGCCCCCAGGGCGCCGATGTCGGCTCGTTGACCTTGGGCGATCGCCCAGATGGCCCCGTTGTCCTTCGCGTTGGCGACCTTTTTGCCGGTGTTGATCCGGGTCTGGGTCGCCGCCAGTTCGGCATTGGTGGCGTTGAGGTTCTGCAGCGCAACAAGCGCGCCGAGGTTGGTGTTGACCGAGTTGGCCATGGGTGGAGTCCTTCCATTCTGGTCGGGGGAGCGGCCTTCTGGCCGTTGAACCGGTTCTGGTCCTGCGCGCGTCCACGCAAGGGCTGGGCCGGACCGATCAGATTGAAAGGATTGAGAAAGTTCTTGCGGCGCCGCTGCAACCCGGCAATTTCTAGCCGGTCAGGCCACGAGTTTGCCGACCGGCCCCCTCCCCCTTTCGTCAGCCTCCGGCAAGACGCGCAGCACCGCAGACCGCGGGACCGAGCGGCGCCGTGGGCGATCTGTACGGGCAGGATGCTGGAAGCAGACGGCGTGCGCTGCAGTTTCGCGCTCTCGCGCGCCGCTTCGTCCTCCGGTCTCGCTATGCTCGCCGGAGGATGACGAAAGTCGAGATCAGGCCGCCGACGCGCCCTGCGGGGCCAGGCCCTGCATGATCGAGCGGTTGATATCGATCAGGGCTTCGAAATCCTCTTCGCCGCGCATGACGGCCGACGAGTGGCGGCCGACGAACAGGCTGATCGAGATGATCTGGGCCTTCAGCGGATTGTTCAGCTGGTTGTCTGAGTCGGAACAGTCGGTGGCGAGTACCGACCAGAGGCGACGGTTCCAGTCCAGGGCGTCGATACGGGTCTTCAGATCGCTCTTGTCGACGGTCGCGGCGTGCATCAGGGCGCGCGTGACCTGACCGAACAGGCGATACTCCATCTCGCGCGGCGTCTCCGTGCGGTTCGACGCCTGGGCGTAGGCCTTCAACATCAGGTCAGGCTTTCCTCGTAGTCGACGATCTTCCGCGCGCTCATCAGGGCCTTGTAGTACTCGCGGGCCATGACGTGTTTCGACGTCGAGACGCATTCGACCATGATGTCGGGATTGCGGGTCGCGCTCATGAACTCGGTCAGGCGGGTGACAAACTCGTCATAGACCTTGGACGCGGAGCTTTCGTCCAGGTACATCATCATGACCGGGAAATAGATCCGTTTGGCGGGCGTGGTGACGTCCTCCAGCTGCATGATGTCCTTCTCGCGCAGGACCGAAGCCTTGTTCTGCAGGATCAGCACGCCGCGCCGGTCGCCGTTCTGCACGACGGCGCCGTTCAGGACGAACTTCTCGCCGGGCTTCAAAGACAACTTCAACGGCATAGGCGCCCTCCTTGCGTCCGCGAGGGCTCCGACATAGCCGTGCGGTGACTGACGCAGGCTAAACAGCCGTGGTTAACCATGTGTTCTAGAGCATGGCCGTATTGCCCCTTATCTGCCTTATCCCGCGCCGAGACCGTCCATGCCCGTCGTCGATACATCGCCCTCCGAACTGGCCCACGGCCATGTCCCGACGGCCCGGGATGCGACAGGCGACGCCGCCTCCCCTGCTGCGATCCGGCGGCTGTCGCACGCCCTGGCTGACAAGAAGGGCGCGAACCTCAAGGCCCAGAGGAAGGCGATCGAATCGCTGAAGGCCGCCCTCGCCTCGATCCGTGTCGGCGACTACGACGCCGGCGCGCGCCGATGCCTTGCCTTGCTGCAGATCGACGAAGAAAACGGTCTGGCCTGGCACGTTCTCGCCATCTGCCGTGAGAAGGCCGGGCACCTGTCCGAGGCGCTGAACGCCTATGACGCCGCCCTGCGCATCCTGCCCGAAGATGCGAACATCGCCCACGACCTGTCCCGGCTGGCGGCGCGTCTGGGCCACCTCGACATCGCCGAGAAGCTGCTGCGGAAATTCCTGCTGGTCCAGCCGGGCCATGTCGAAGGCACCAACAACCTGGCCTGCGTCCTGCGCGACCAGAAGCGTTATCAGGAGGCCATCGACACCCTGCGCGACCTGATCCAGATCGAACAGGCCGATCCGACCCTGTGGAATACGCTCGGCACCGTTCTCAGCGACCAGGGCCAGATGAAGGAATCCCTGACCTTCTTCGACGAGGCTCTGCGCATCGACCCTGCCTTCGCCAAGGCCCGCTACAACCGCGCCAACGCGCTCCAGCCGCTCGGCCAGGCGGAACAGGCGCTCGCCGATCTGGATGAAGCCCTGAAGGGCGCCGAGAGCCCCTACGAACAGGCCATGATGCGGATGGCGCGGGCCATGACGCTGATGGGCCTGGGGCGTCTCAAGGATGGCTTCGAGGCCTATGAGGTCCGGCTCGATCCCGAAATGCCCGAGGCGATGCACGTCGTCGTGGACGCGCCGCGCTGGGATCCCGAGACTGAAGACATCCGTGGCAAACGTCTGGTGGTCGTCGGCGAACAGGGCATCGCCGACGAGATGGTGTTCGGCGCCTGCCTGCCCGACGTGATCGCGGCGGTCGGCCCGGAGGGCAAGGTCTTCATCGCCGTCGAGCCCCGGCTGGTCGATCTCTACCAGCGCTCCTTCCCCACGGCCCTGGTCGGCGGGCACAGGGCGGTGCGGATCGAAGGCCGACTGACCCGCTACTGCCCCTTCATGGAGGAGGTCGGCGAGACTGACGGCAAGGCCGACCACTGGACCCCGATGGCCAGCCTGAGCGCGGTCTATCGCCAGGACATCGCCGCCTTCCCCGACCGCGACGGCTATCTGACACCCGATCCGGACCGGGTCACCCATTGGAAGACCGAACTCGAGAAACTGGGTCCGGGCTTCAAGGTCGGCCTGCACTGGAAGAGCCTGGTGCTGACCGGCGTGCGGGCCCGCTACTTCTCCAGCTTCGAGCGCTGGGAGCCGGTCCTGACGGCGCCCGGCTGCATCATGGTCAACCTGCAGTGTGGCGACGTGACCGAGGATCTCGCCGCCGCCGAGGCCGCCGGGGTGAAGATCTGGACCCCGCCCATCAATCTCAAGGACGACCTCGACGATCTGGCCGCCCTGTCGAACGCTTTGGACCTCGTCATCGGCCCGGGCATCGCCGGCACCAACCTGGCGGCCGCGACGGGGGCCCGGACCTGGCTGATCCACGCGGCCGATGACTGGCACCTGCTGAACACCGACCGCTACCCCTTCTACCCCCGCGTCCGCACCTTTGCGACCGGCGGGTTCGACGGCTGGCCGAGGGCCATATCGGAAGTGCGGGCGGCTCTGGAGGCGGAGGTCGGATAGTTACCCGGGCTCCTACCCGTTCTTTCGTCATTCCGGGCGGAGAGGCGAAGCGCGGTAGACCCGCCCCATCGGTTCTCCCTCACTTTCGTCATTCCGGGCGCAGCGCAGCGGAGACCCGGAACACGGCGGCGCCGTAGCGAAGCAAAGGCGATGGTTCAGCGGCCGCAGGCGCGACAGGTTCGCGCTCTCGCGCGCCGCCTCGTTCCGGGTCTGCGAGGCTCCGCCTCTTCGCCCGGAATGACGAAGGACGGCCCAGACCCATCAACACATCCCCCCAGGACCTCAACGATTTCAACGCCCGGAGTTATTTAGAGCCTTTATGTGCGCCCCCTCTCACGGCGGCCTTACACTGTGTCCGTCCCGCAGCATGGGGAAGGCGTCCTGGGCCCAGGACCCGGACGTGCGGCGGGGCGCGATCGAGCGGGAAACTGTATCGCTGCGC
>NZ_JANODA010000022.1:0-42311 GCF_031412435.1 Brevundimonas sp. | reverse complement strand
GAGCGTGTCGGGAAGATCGGCGTCCTTGGTCGCGTCTTCAAACCGCGCCTTGATCACGTCCTCGCCACGCTCGACCTCGTCGATCACCCCGCTGTCATCACGGCCCATGAGTTCGCCTCTGATCTCCGCGAACTTGTTGTGTATGCGACCCAACAGAGACTGGTCATCCTCTGGTTCGCCACCAAAGGTGCGAACTTCGGCCTGGAGCCGACGGCTGAGTTCTTCACGCTTGCCGGCGCGCTCTGTGAACAGGGTTTTCAGTTCCGGATTGCTGACGCCTTCGGCGGCATGACGATAGCCATTCACGCTATCCAGCGTCGTCTCGATAAGATCGTTGAGGGCCTTGATGGCGCGATCATTGCCGGTGTGCATTGAGGAGTGTCCTTTGTTGAAGGGACACATAGAACTGCCGACGCCATGCCATGTTCCCCGACGCGGTTTGTCCCTCGTGACCTGGACCAAGGGTCCGCTATGGGTTGGAAGCGGTCAAAAGCTTCCAGGCCGAAAGCAGACATTCCCCTCCCCCACTCTGCGCCTAAGCGCCATTTCGCGAAACGGCACCGTCAGTTCGAATGCGTCGCGGTCGACCGCACCATTGCTTTCGGGCTCAAGCTACCTTTGATGCTCTTCGCAATGCTTCGGCCTCGGCTCGGATTCGGATCGCGAGGATGGCCGCATTGAGAAGCGAGAAGATTGCCGCAAATGCGTTCAGGCCAAAGGCGAGAGGCAAGACCGCGATTTCGGCCGCCACGACGATGTAGTTTGGGTGCGAAACGAACCGGTAGGGGCCGCGCCGCACCAGGGTCTCGCCTGGCACTGTTATGATCCGTGTCGTCCAGCGCGCGCCCAGCGAGGCGATGACCCAGACTCGGCCAAGCTGGAGCACAACAAAAAGTCCCATCCAGATCCAGTTCACAGGTCGATCCCATGCCAGAACAAAGAGGCCGATAAGCCAGGCCGCATGCAGTGCCACGATCACGGGATAGTGGGCGGCTCCGGTTTCCACACCGCCGTGCGCTATCAGGCGGGCGGTGTTCCTTCGTGCGAGAACCAGTTCGCCCAGCCGCTGGGCCGTGACGAGCGCGAGGATGACGATCGAAGTGATCATGCGGCGCGGCTCAGCGTCACTGTGCTGGCCGTGAAGCCGGGTCCGAGAGCAGTGACGACCGAGCGCTGCGGAAGGCCGGCGTGGCGGGCGCGGTCGAGAACATAAAGGACCGTGGGCGCGGACATGTTGCCATGGTCGGCAAGGACGGTCCGCTCATGGTCCAGCGCGCCCTGATCCATGGAAAGGGCAGCCTCCATGGCGTCAATCACCTTCATACCCCCGGGATGGCAGATGAAACGGTCGACGGCCTCGACCCGGTCTCCGTGGCTGGCGAGCATGAAGTCCATGGCGGGCCGGAGATGTTCGCGGGCGAAGGGCGGGATGGCGCGGGCGAAGATGACGCCGAGACCGTCAGACTCGACCCGCCAGCCCATGATGTCCAGCGTATCGGGCCAGGTGTGCTCCGCAGTGGCCTGGACATGGGCGAAACCGCCCTCGCCGCAGCGCAGGACGCAGGCCGCCGCGCCATCGCCGAACAAGGCGGTGGCGACGATGTCGGCCTTGGTCAGGCCTTCCATGCGGAACGACAGGGTGCAGACCTCGACCGCGACCAGCAGGACGACGGCCCCCGGGGTGGCCCGGGCCATCCGGCTGGCGATCGCCAGCCCGGTCGCGCCCCCGGCGCAGCCGAGACCGAAGAGCGGGATGCGCGCAGCGTCCGGACGGAACCCCAGATGCGCCATGGCACGGGCCTCGAGGCTGGGGGTCGCGATACCAGTGGACGAGACGGTGATGATGATGTCGACATCAGGACCGGTCAGCCCAGCATTCTCCAGCGCACTGGCGGCCGCCCGGCGGAACAGGTCTACAGCCCCGGCTACATATGCCTCGGTCCGCTCGGGCCAGGTCCGCGGCGTCATGTACCAGTCGATCGGCATGACCGACTGCCGATGCCGGATGCCTGCAGTGTCGAAAACCTTGGCCATCCGGTCGAACTGCGGAAATCGGTCCTGGAAAAGCTGCCGGGCCACCGCGGCAACCTCGGTCTGTGGCATGTCGTGAGGGGCGTCGGCGGTCCCGATGGACAGCAGGGCGACGGGCGCGGTCATTGGCGACTCCGACCGCCGCACCGGCCTCCGGCTGGAAGTCGACACCGGGCGGTGACTTTCACAAACAACATCGCCGTGTCGCAGTTCCCATAGGCCGTCGAGCGTGACCTTATCGCGCAGGGGCCGGGGCCTGCGAACCGCATGCCATCTTCGTTCGGTTGCCTGGGAAATCTCGATGTCGGCCAGCCTCCCGCCCGCACCCGCACAGAACGCCATCCGACTGTGGACGGGTTTCATCGTCATGTGCGTGGGCATGTTCATGGCCATCCTGGACATTCAGGTCGTGGCCACTTCCCTGCCGACAATCCAGGCCGCGATCGGCGTCGCCCCGGACCAAATGAGCTGGGTCCAGACGGCCTATCTGATTGCGGAGGTCATAGCGATCCCGCTGACCGGGTTCCTCACCCGCGCCTTCACTATGCGCTGGCTGTTCGTGGCCGCGATCTGTGTGTTCAGCCTGGCCTCGTTGGGTTGCGCGCTCAGCCAGGATTTCAACACCCTGATCTTCTGGCGGGTGGTGCAGGGCTTTTCTGGCGGGACCCTGATCCCGGGGGTGTTCGCCGCAGTCTTCCTGCTGTTTCCCGAGAACCGCCAGGGCGTCGCGACCACGATCGCGGGCGTGCTGGCGGTGTTGGCGCCGACGGTCGGGCCGATCGTCGGCGGCTGGATCACCGAGACCTATTCTTGGCACTGGCTGTTCCTGATCAATCTGGGCCCCGGGGTCATCTGCGCCTTTCTGGCCGTCTGGCTGCTGCCCCGCGACCGCCCGAACCCGGGCGCGGTCCGGCGGCTGGATCTGGTGTCGCTGATTCTGATGGCCTTGGCCCTCGCGGCGCTGGAGATCGCGCTGAAGGAGGCCCCGCAGCGCGGCTGGGCCTCGCCGCTGGTGATTGGACTGGCCGCGGTAACGCTTGCCTCCGGCGTAGCCTTCGTGCGCCGGAGCCTCGTGGCCGTCCAGCCGGTGGTGCAGCTGAGGACATTGTCGAACCGCAGCTTCGCGATTGGCTGTGTGCTGAGTTTCGTACTGGGCATCGGCCTGTTCGGATCCGTCTATCTGATGCCGGTGTTCCTTGCGTTCGTGCGAGGTCACGGGCCGCTGGCGATCGGATCGATCATGCTGGTCACGGGACTTGCTCAGCTAGCCACCGCACCTGTTGCCGTGGTCATGGAGCGGCGCATAGACGCGCGGCTGATGACAGCGATGGGCTTTGCGCTGTTCGCGATTGGGCTGGGGCTTAGCGCATTCCAGACTTCCGCCACCGATTTCGACGAGATGTTGTGGCCCCAGATTTTGCGCGGCGTGGCCATCATGCTGTGTCTGCTGCCGCCGACCCGTCTCGCCCTTGGCCATCTCCCGGCTTCAGAAGTGCCGGACGCCAGCGGCCTGTTCAACCTCATGCGCAACCTAGGCGGGGCGATCGGCCTTGCACTGATCGATACGGTGATTTACGGCCGGGCCCCGGTGCTTGGGCGCGAGATCGTTGCGCGGCTGCAGGCCGGCGACGTGCCGACTGCCGAGGCCCTCGGCATCCCGGTCGCCCTGTTCGTAGCCCGGATTGGGCAACCGATTGATCCGGCGATGATTCAGACGCTGACCCCTCTGGTGGAGAAACTGGCGCTGGTTCGCGCCATCAACGAAGCGTGGGCCTTGATCGCGATTCTGACCCTATTGGCCTTGTGCACTGTCCCTTTTGCTAGCCGCGGCCGATCTCAATCACCCGATGGATGATCTTCAGACGCTTAAGGCAACGGGGTAGCTCAACGTTCCGATGGCTTCCGTTGATGCCGGTAGTGCGTCGTCGCGAGAGCCCGTTTTGGGTCGAAAGCAGTCCTTGGAGTCGGTGCTAGAAGCCGACCTTGCGCCTAAGCGCCATTCCGCGAAACCGCACCTCCAGTTCGCAGACTGACAAAAACTTGGCGACACCTTCAGGCCCGCCAGGATTCCACGCCCTGTGAGCCGGCGCTCGTCCGCCAAGCGCATTTCATCCCATCCGTATCGAAGGGCCTTGCGATGTTGCCCTCGCGATCGACGGCAATCAGCCCGCCGTCGCCACCCAACCGCGCGACCGACTCCAACACCTGCGCGGCCGCCTCGGCGAGTTGTGCACCGCCATAACGCATACGGGCAGACAGATCGTGAGCAGCAGCCGCGCGGATGAACGCTTCTCCCAGGCCGGTGCAGGATACCGCCACGCGGTCGTCGGCCCATGTGCCCGCGCCGATCAGGGGGGTGTCGCCCACCCGGCCGGGCCGCTTGCCATAGATTCCGCCGGTCGAGGTGGCGGCGGCCAGGCGGCCCTTTTGATCCAGGGCAACCGCACCAACGGTGCCGTGACCCTCGTCCAAGTCTGCAGGATCGAACCCGTCAGGTCGCGTCAGCCATGTCGCGAGATCGACGATCGGCTCGCAACCCTGCTCCCTGGCGAACAACTCGGCCCCGGTTCCGGTCAGCATCACATGGGGAGACCCATCCATGATCCGTCGCGCCACAACGACCGGGCTGGCAAAGCCACGGATCGCCGATACCGCGCCGGCGCGTCCGTCCGATCCATCCATGATCGAGGCGTCCAACTCGACATCGCCGAGCGCATTGGGAGCGGACCCCCGGCCGGCGACGAACAGGCCGGAGGCCTCCAGCGCCGCGACCATCGCCTGAACCACGTCGAGCGCCGGAGCTCCAGCGGCGAGATCACCGGCGCCCCGCCCGACGAGCTCGGACATACAGGCTTCGGCTTGGAGATAGGAGCGGCCGGCCTGAACGCCCGCACCGCCGTGGATCACCAGCGACCAGGGTGCGCTCATGGCCGGATATCCTGCACCGTAACGGCCACAGGTATGATCGAAAAACGCAGATCGCGCAGGGTCAACCCCGCGCCGGGCTCAGAGCCACGACCGCTCATCGCCGAGGTGCGGTCGGTCTCCTCGAAGCGAAAACGGACAGCTGCACCGGCGTCCCCGAGGCTGATCCGGTCAAGGGCGCTTGCGTTCGTTTCGATCAGGGCCTGATCCAGCAGATCGACCAATGGCCGCGCCGGATAGGCGGGGCCAACACCGGCGCCGTCGCCCGAGGGGGGAGCCAGATCGGCCATGGGGCTGCCGTGACGACCGGCGGCGGGGGTAACGTCACCGCTGGCCAGGTCGATCCGGTCGCCGGATGCCGCGATGGACAGGCGCAGGCCTGTGACCGCGAAGTCGGGGCCTTCAGCGCGAGACGCCTGAGCGTCGTCGATCATCGTCACGGTCCCGACACCCCTGACGGTCGCAGTATGAGTGGCCGTATCGACGACCAACGCCGTGTTCTCGTCGATACCATAGCCGAACCGATCCCCCGGACTTTCGGTCACCGCCCTGGACAATCGGCCCAGTCGAGCCTGTCGGTCAAAATGCTGATCGATGATCCCGTCGGTGAAGAACCCAGCACCCGTGCCCAGGATCAGTCGGCCATCTTCCATTTCCGCGTCGGTGCCGGGGGATTTCATCGGCCGGGTCAGAGCGATCAGGCCGTCTCCGCGCAGGATCATGGTGGCGCTCTGGACGGCGGCTCCTGCGCTGGAGCCACCGATGACCGCGCCCTCGGCAAGGCGGCGATGTAGCGCGATCAGGAGCGGGGTCGACGATCCTGCCGCATCGAACAGCACCCGCGCGGTCCTTGCCTGATCACCACCCGTAAACCAGATCCCGCCCGCCCCCTCGACGATCGCGACCATCGCCGGATCGTCGCCTCCATTCGCCCAAAGACTCTCGTCATCGGTCGTGGCTGGATCATCGATGAGGGCGGCACGAACGAGGACGACCCGGTCAGGGGAAACGCCGTGGAGCGCCAGCGCCGCGCGGGCCGACTCAAAAGACGCTACAGGCTCGCCCGATGCTGCCGCGACGATGGCGACACGGTCGGTCGCCGGGTGGGGCAGCCCGTCCACAAAGGCCCCCCAGATCTCGGCATTCCTAGCATCGAGCGCGCCGCCGACGATCACCAGTCGTCCTGGCTCGGCAGCGGAGGGGGCCGCAATAAGCAGGCTGAAAAGACCTCCGAGAACCACGTTGAGGACATGCCCGGGACGGGTCATCAGCGATATCCCGTCAGCGTGGCGACAACAACGAAGGCCACGGCCAGAGCCAGCAGCGCCAGGGTCGGCTTCCAGATGAACCTGAGCCAGGTCGCCCAGTCGATGCGCGCCGCCGCCAACGATCCCATGAGGGCCGCCGAAGCAGGGCAGACAATGTTGGTCAGGCCATCGCCGAGCTGAAAGGCCAGTACTGAAGTCTGACGTGTGACACCCGTCAGGTCGGCAAGCGGGGCCATCAGAGGCATTGTCAGCGCCGCCTGTCCCGAACCGGACGCGATAAACAGATTCAGCACGCTCTGCAGGCCCAGCATACTGAGGGCAGCCCCCCAGTCCGGCAGATGCGACGCCCAGCCTCCGACCAGGTCGAGCAGGGTGTTCAGCACGCTCGGTCGGGTCGGATCGTCGCCGCCCAGAAGCAGGACCACGCCCTTGGCGATGGCCACCACGATCACCGCCGGAGCCATCTGCACGGCCCCCTCACGGAAGGCACCGGCCAGGCCGTTGGCATCGACATCGGGAAGGCGAAACGCCAAGGCCAGAATTCCAGCCGCCAGGCCCAGGGCAAAGAACTGACCGGCGATCTCAGCCAGGTAATACCCCTCGGCGACGACGCCCCAGGCGATCCACCCGATCGTTGCCGCCAGCAGGACGAGGATCGCGATGTCACCGATCCCCAGTGCGCGGACTTCGATCACCGTATCGGCGGATCGCGCGCGGACCGCCGCGTCGACCCGATGGGTCAGCGACCGTTCGGGCCGCGCCTTGATTTGCTGGGCGTAGCGCCAGGTCGCCAGTGCCGCCAGCCCGGTGAAGGCCGCAAACATCACAAGCCTCAGCGCCATCCCAGACAGGATAGGGACACCGGCGATCCCCTGCGCGATGACCAGACCGAAGGGGTTCATCCAGGAGGTGGCGAACCCGACCTGGGTGGCGACATAGGTCACGAGCACGGCCGTAAGGCTGTCGTAGCCCGCCCGGATCAGAGCCGGCGACAGGATCAGCACAAAGACGATCGCCTCCTCGCCCATGCCGAAGACGGCCCCACCCAGAGCAAAGATTGCGAACAGCAGCGGGATCAACCAGCCGCCCCCGGTCCCTCCCCACGCCATCAGGATTCGCAGGCCGCGTTCGACTGCTCCCGTCTGCATGACCACACCGAACGAGCCACCGACGATCAGCAAGAAGGCCATCAGCCCGACGGTCGCGGCGTTGCGGTCGCCGCTCACCAGACCTTCGAAAAGGAAGTTCAGAAACCCGACCTCTCCCCCCGACCCGAAGAACGGCGCCCCGCCCCCCTCCGAAGACGGAACGATGTGGAACGAGGTTGGATCGATCGCGGGACGGCCCCCCGCGCCGACGACACCCGCCAGCTCGAACACGCCCTTGGGGGCCAGCCAACTCGCGGCGAATGCCAGAATGGCGACGGCGAGGAGAATCAGGAGGGTGTCGGGCCCCTGCGCCTTGGGCGGCACGATGGGATCGGGATCGGGAACTATCATGAGAGTACAGGGTCAGGACCGGCGGGACGGCGATCAGCCTCCCCGCCCACGCCTCAGAACCGCCGGGTCGCCTTGACGGTGATGAAGCGACCCAGGGTGTCGTGGTTGATATGATCCACGTTCGCCCCGCTGCCCAGAACCCGCGGTGCATCCTGGTCGAAAAGGTTTCGGATGTTCAGCTGGACGTAGGTGCTCGCACCAAAATCGCGGCTGAGGCTCACGTCCACCGTGGTCCAGGCATCGACGTTGACGATGGCCGTCGTCGGAAGGCCGACCGCGGTCAAGGTCCGGGGGTCGGGATCGTCGCGGTAATCGGAGGTGTAGTTGACCTGTCCGCTGGCTCGCCAGTCGCCGTTCCGCCAGCGCAGCTTGGCCGTCGCGACCAGCTGCGGATACTGGTACTCTCCCGCCTCGTCTATGACGGCTGAGCCGACCGAGGCCTGACGGTCGAAGGCGATCAGATAGCTGGCGTCGACCAGGGCGGTAAAGTCACCCCAGGCCATGTCGTCGATATGCTGGGTGTAGGTGAAGTCCACGCCACGCGTGTGCTGGAAACCCAGGTTCGACAATCGGAAATGGGCATCGGTGACAAAGCCGGTCGCCGACCGCTCCAGCCCCGGCGTGCCGGTGGGCAGAAGGCCCTGGCCCACCACGGGGAACTCGCCGGCCAGGGCACGGCGTATGAAGTCGTCGCGGTCCAGACCGACCAGGCTCTCGTGACGGATGTCCCAGTAATCCAGGCCGATGGCGATGTCGTCGGTCGGCTTGACCACACCCCCGAAGCCGTAGGTCTCGGCATTCTCGGCTTCCAGTTCGGGATTGCCGACGTCTTCCGACAGCAACGCCTGGCCGGTGGCTGTCGTCGAGCCATTGCAGGCTCCGGGCGTGATGCGACAGTTGACGCGGTAGCTGGACAACAGCACGCCTGCACCGCTTTGCGCCAGCGAAGGCGCACGGAACGACGTGGACCAGTTGCCGCGCAGGATCAGAGGCCCGAGCGGTTGCCAGCGCACGGCCACCTTCGGATTGAAGTCCGATCCGAAGTCATCGTAGTCGTCGAAGCGGCCCGCCAACTGGACTTCCAGCGTGTCGGTCAGCGGCACATAGAGCTCGCCGAATACGGCCCACTGGTCGCGCTCGCCAAAGGCTGAGGTGGAGCTGAAGCCCAGGATCGGCTCGGGATTGGTGGAGGTGGCGACCGCCTCGCCCGAGGGCGTGTCGGAGAGTTCTTCATGCCTGTACTCGGCGCCGAAGGCGGCCTTGATGGTGCGGCCGTTCAGGGTGAACAGATCGCCGTCGCCCGACACGTCAAGGGCCCACAGACGCGACTCGCCTTCGCGTTTCGCCGTCGTCTCCAGAATGCCCTCGAGGCCCACCGCCTGGTTCCGCTGACCGTTGAAGGGATTGTACCAGAGGGTCGTCTTGCCCGCGGCCTCGCAGGTGTTGCCGACATAGCGGGCCGAGGGGCGCGTCAGATCGACGGTCCAGCGCCGAACCCGGCTGCCGTCCGTACAGATGTTGCCGAGATTGGCGTCATAGAAGGCCGCGGATCGGACCAGGCCGGACGTGCCGGTCTGCGTGCGGTCGTTGCCGCCCAGTGTCAGCGCCCCCTCGACCGTCCAGCCGTTCTCGAACTGGTGGTTCAGACCGGAGACGAAGCGCAGGCTCTGGCTCTCGACCTCGACGGCGCGGGGCTCCAGCAGCTTGCCCCAGGCGAAGATAGGAAAACGGTTGAAGCTGGAGAAGTTAGAGAAGCGCGCCTCCCGGCGCAGATCCTCGCGGAAACTGGCCGGGAAGTTCGGGTTTTCAGGGTCGATCGGCGCCCGCGAGAAGTTGGAGGGCGAGCCCGTTCCGCTGGAATCGGACTCTTGGTAAAGAAGCTCGTTGAACCACTCGGTGTTGTTTCCCAGCCGGGCCTTGTGGGTGAACAACGCGCCCCGGCTTTCGAACTGCTCGTCGGTGGCGGTGAAGTCGTTGGTGTCGACCTGGCAATACTCACCCAGGTTGCCCGTGCGGAAATCCGATGCCGGGCAGCCACCGTTCGCAGGCGACTCGGTCTGGTCGTTCAACATGGCGAACAGGTCGTTGAAGCTGGGATAGAAGCCCTGCTGGCTGGGACGGAAGCTGTCGGCCGTATAGCTGCGGTCGCGATCGTAGAATGCGTTGCGACGATACCAGTTCGCCACAATCATGAAGGACTGATTGCCGATGGTCGTCCCGGCTACAGCGCTGACATCCACCCGTCCTTCGTCGGTGCCGGCGGTCGAGTCGCCATAGGAGACCGACACCTCGGCCCCCTCAAAATCGTCCTTGAGAATGTAGTTGACGACACCGGCGACGGCATCAGCGCCGTAAAGCGCCGAGGCGCCGTTGGGCAGCACATCCACCCGCTCGATGGCCGCCAGCGGTATGGAGTTGGCGTCGATGAAGGACTCCTGGCCCCGCGCGAACGAAGAGATGGAGGCCCGGCGACTGTTGATCAGCGTCAAGGTCGCGCTGGTCCCCAGCCCGCGCAGCGAGACACCGGCGGCCCCGACCGGCGTGTTGGACGAGAGCGGACCCGAGGTCGAGGTTGAGAAGGTCCCGGACCCGCCCGAGGTGGCGGGCAGATCACGCAGGACGTCGATGATCTGTGTCGCGCCGGATTCGCGGATGTCCTGGGCGGTGATGGTGCGGGCCTGGACCGGTCCGTCGGTTGGAAGGCCGCGGATGCGTGAGCCCGTCACGGTGACGGTATCCAGTTGAGACGTGTCGGGCTGGTCCGCGGCACCGCTCATGGAAATCGCATAGGCTCCCGACGTGGTTTGCGACCATCCTAGGCCGCTGCCCTCGAGGATGGCGTCCAGGGCCTGGCCTTGGGTCGTGGCTCCCGACACGCCGCCGCTGCGCAGGCCGGACGTGGCCTGGCTGGAGAACAGGACATCGCGACCGGTGACCAGTGCAAAGCGGCGGAGCGCATCGTCAAGGGCGCCTGCCGGCACCGTGATGGCCCGCGCAGTTTCCTGGGCCCTGGCCGCGTGCGCGGCGCCTGCGGTCGTCACCAGTGTGGCCATAGCGACGCCGAGCATAAGGGCGAGCTTCAGGCCGTGCGTGTCGGATCGAATCATTGGTCATCCCCCGGATAAAGATCGCGCGCCCCCGGGCGCTCTCACCCTGTTCGACGCAAGGTGACGCTTGGCGCTCACCCCCCTGCCCGAAGAAAATGTGACGGGCCGATGGCGAATTCGTCTCGGACCAGCGATTCAGCCTTGAGGACGGCGTTCCAGCCTGACCATTTCTCCATCGCGCGCCGCGACCCGGGCCGGCAGGATCATAACAACGGCCTGGGCAAAGGCATCGGGCTCATCGGTGCGGAACACGCCACTGATCGGCATGGCAGCCAGAACCGGATCGTCCACCACGAGCACGCGCGCGTTGTAGCGATTGATCTCCGCCACCGCCTCGCCGAGGGGTCGGTCATCCAGCACCAGCCGGTGATCCCGCCAGGCTCCTGTGACGGCGAGATCAGCAGCCTCAACGTCCAGCGCCGCGCCGTCGGCCAAAGCCTCGGCCATCTGCCCGGGGGCCAGAACCGTCACGGGCTGCCCGGTCTCGGCGACAGGACGAAGGCGAGGGCCATCGGCCGGGAAGAGCCCCACGGACCCGGTTTCCAGGACAACCCTGAAGTTGCCATCCGTGCGACGGACGTCGAACACAGTCCCCAGCGCGCGAACTTCACGATTGTCTGAGAAGACGCGGAAGGGCCTCGATGCGTCGTGGGCCACCTCGAACCGGGCCTCGCCGTGGTCGAGCCACAACAATCTTTCGCTCTCTTGCATCCGGACCCGCAGCCGCGAGCCCACGTTCAGCGTGATCACCGATCCGTCCTTCAGTTGCACGCGCCGCGTCTCGCCCACGCGGGTCTCATAAACAGCCGGGCGGTCCAACAGAGTCGGGGTGATGAATGCGGCGAATACGCTGGCGGCCAATGCCACGAAGGCCGCGGTAGCGCTGCGCCGCCCGAGTACCTGTGCCGGCCGACTGCTGCGCAGCAAAGCCCGCGCCTGGGGATCCCCGGCCGCCCCCGACAGCATCGCGGTCAGATCCGCCATTCGCTCATAGTCCGCGCGGCCTTCCGGGTGGTCCAACGACCACCGCTCGAATGCGGCGACATCCTCCGGCGTGTGCTGGTCGGACAAGATGCGGGCCACCCACCCCGCGGCATCGCGCGGCGTTTCGGCGATCTCAGGCGTCGTGATCAGGCGGAGACGGTCTTGCATCGTCATTCCTCCCCCATGCGGCGATGCATGTGGGCGATCGCCTTCATCATCTGTTTCTCGATCGCACTCACCGTCACTCCATAGCGAGCAGCCAATTGGCTGTAGCTCAGACCGTCCATTCGACTGAGCATCAGTATCTCCCTGCGACGCGCCGGCATTTCGTCCAGGACGACGCGCAGGCGTTCCAGTTGCTGCCTGTCGGACAAGACGCGCTCTGGCGAGGGTTCCTCACCGGCAATCGAAAGATCGTCGGCACTTTCGTGTCGCGACACGTGCCGCACGCCGTCGCGACGAGCCCGGTCCGTCACGACAGTACTGGCCACACGAAACAAATAAGCATCGGGATTTTCGATGCGGGCGTGATCTTCCAGCCCAAGCATCCTCACGAATACCTCCTGGGCGCCGTCCTCGGCGGCATCGGCCGAATATCCGCGACGTCTGAAAAACCGAACCAGGGGGGCGAAATACTGCGCCGCGAGCCCGGCGAAGGGCTGCATTTGGGTCTTGCTGATATCTTGTGCCCGTTCCCCTTCCATGGGCACCTCAGTATCATCGTTATGCTTCACGCCCTAGCCGACGGGGCTCTGTCAGCCCAAGCTGATCGCCGGCTGGAAACGGTGCACCTAGTGTCGCACCAGGGCCCGCTCGTCCAACGCGGTCTGCTATTTTGACAGCTCCCGGGCCATGGTGAGATTCCGCCAGATAGAAGACGCTACAGAAGTTCAGCTCAGTCCACGCCGCCTCCGCAACCACTTCAGTTAAGACCGCCACCTCATCAGCAGAGAGACATACAAGGCCCAAGGCTCAGCTGCCCTAGCTCAGTGGCAGACGCTCGCCGCATAGAGCTCGCGTCCCCCGCCCTGACTCCACCTAGCGACGACGAGTTAGCGTTGGGCTGACAGCACCGGGCTCATTTCTGCAGACTCGGGAGTGAATCAGCTTCAGACGCGGATGTCGAACGTATGCCGACTGGGTCGGCGCAGCGAGACGTCGCCGCGGATCGCGCCGGGTGCCTGGACGGGCTGTTCGGTCGGGCTGCTCGTGTGCGCGGCTACGCGCTGAGTCGTCTGGGCGAGTTGGGCGGCCCAGAGTGCTAGCATCGGCGCGCCGCTAACGGCTCCCGCTCTCATGGACCACTCACCCGGGCCGGGCGCGGCGCCTCCAGATCGAACTTTGCGGGGTCCAGATCCAGCAAGGCGCATAGCCGGAGGATCACGGCCCGCTCTTCCCCGTCGAAGCCGCCGTCGGCCTCGGCGACCGAACAGGCCGTCTCCACCAAGGCCCGGGCCGCGCGGGGATGGCCACGGAGCCTCCGGATAGCGACCTCCGCCGTCGCTTCCCCATCGTCCGGATCGCGATCAAAGCGCAGGTTGAGGGCCTCGAACAGGATCGTGACTTCATCGGGGCCGAAGAAGGCGATGGTGGGGGAGGTCCGCATACGCTCGATCATGCGCCGACGTTCGTCGGGCGTGACCCAGCCGTCGGCTTGGGCGACCATGGAGCAGGCGGCGACGACCGCGTCCATCTGTTCGACGTCGCCGGCGCTGAAAACATCGGTGTGATCGACCGGAGCGCGTTTGCGGGTGGGCGTGGTCATGGTGATGATGAGGGACTCCTGGCTGGCCGACAGGGCAGCCGGACTTGCAATGGGATGAGGGTATTTGGGCTCGCCGCTCGTGGCGGTGAATGGTCTCAGCGCTTGCGGAGGCGGCGTACCAGGCCGGCTATCAGGCCGAGCCGAGACACCTTGGCGGTCGTGCGCCTTGAACCACTGGGGCTGACCCAGCTCGCCCTAGGCTGAGACTCGGGCCCGACCTTGGCAAGCATCAGCTTGGCCAGAGCCTCCAACGCCTTGAGCCGGCGCGATAGAACCATCGACATTATGCCTCTCCTGTCTGTCGGAGAGCACTCGAGGATGAGCCGGTCGTCGTGTTGATGTTTCGCCGGACCCACGTCATCGAGCGCACCCGATGCGGTCCGACATCACGATCACCATGATCGTCAGAGGGGCCCGGGCCGCTTGAGGACAGTACTCGGCGTGCGTCATAAGACAAATCAGAAAGGTCTATTCGTATCATAACGCACGCTTATGATTGGCCAGCCGTTCCAGCCGTGCCACGTGGCGCCGCGTCGGCTCCGCCTTCAGGACCGGCACCCATTCTCCACACAAACGGCGCCCCAATGCCAGACTTGTCGCCAAGGGGTTTAAAACCGTGCCCACACATGCCTGTCAGCGACACTGCCGGGCACCTGCCCGGTTCTGGGGAGGTGACCGGATGGCAGCGCAGGAACTGCAAACCGTCGGCGTTCTAGAGGCCGCGGGTAACTCCGAACCTGCGTCGGGTGTCCAGCACCACCCAACTGCGCATCAGAAGCTCCGCCACGTCATAGGGTTTCAGAAGCACATCGTTGGCGCCGAGCGACAGCGCACGGAGCCGGGCGTTCATGGTCGAATCCGCCGTCAGCACCAGGATTGGGAGATAGTCCGTCTCCGGCGTCAGACGGCGAAAGCTCTCCAGAAGTTCGTAGCCATCGAATCCCGGCATCATCAGGTCCAGCAGCACGAGATCCGGCGGCGTCGCGGCGAAGTCGGCGAGGGCGTCGCGAGCGTCCAGAAAAGTGGCGACGTCGCCGAACCCCTCTCTTCGAAAGGCGCGGTCCACCAGGCTGAGGTTGGCCGCCTCGTCATCCACGGCCAGGATCCGCGCGGCCTTCAGCGCGGCGTCATCAGGCACGATCCTCATTCGGCGTCTCCGGTGTTAGATGGTGCATCGATCAGGTCCAGGATGAAGACCGCGCCGGACCGATCGGTTCGCGGTCGATAAAGGACATCGCCGCCCTGGGCCCGAGCCAGCCCGCGCGAGAGCGCGAGCCCCAGACCCGAACCCTCGGCCCCGCTCCTGCGCTCGGCGCCCAGCCGATCGAACGCCGTGAACAGCCGCTTGATGCGCCTGGACACGCCGCTATCCACGCTTCTTCCCGGCTTCCCTGCGAGCAGCGGAGCAACCGTGACCTTGGCGCATCTATTGTCCAACACGAGCGGGCTTCCCGATCTCCTAATGCCTGCGGCCAAGGCTGACGCCGATCTGCGGACATCAACGGCTTCCGCGGGCGAGATCGTCAGCCGTTGGGCACCGGCGGAGACCATGTTCGTCCCCGGTTCGAACTTCGACTACGCTTTCATGAACTGGGTAATCGTTCGCGCTGTGATTGAAGCCCAGACCGGCGCAAGCTTCGAGGATCTGGCGCAGAGCCTGCTGTTCCAACCGATGGGCCTGCGAAACACGGGTATTGCTGATCGGGGGTTCGAGGCGGTTCCCAGCCTGGTCCCCGCCTTCGACGGGCGGACCGCCGCTGCGGGGTTGGATATGAGCACCTGCTATGGCTACGGGGCCGCCTCAGGGACCTTCTATGCCAGCGCAGCTGACCTGCTGACATTCGCGGACCGGCTGCTGAGCGGGCCGCACTTGTCACGGCAATCCAAGTCAGACCTCCTGGACGTGCGATACGCGGACGAAGGCTACGCGCTGGGCGGCAGGGTGCGCGTGGGCGCCGCTGGACCTGTCGCTTGGGAGACCGGATCCGTGGGAGGCTACAAATCCCTTCTCACCTACCGACTGTCGGATCGTCGGTCGGTAGTGGTCCTGAACAATACCGACATGTCGCAGACGACGATCAACGACCTCGCCACGGCCATTTTCGATCTGCCTTCGGTCTAGGTCGACAACGGTCTCAGCAACGCCCCCTCGTCGGACCCGCAAGGTCGGACCTGTTTCAGCGCGCGGCTAGCGTCCGCTTTAGGTCGCGGTCATTGGCTTCTCGGCCGATAGTGGCCCAATCGTCGGCCTTAGCGAGAGTCTAGGCCGTGTGGACAAAGAGGATTCCCAAATCGCCTGATCGCTGATTCAAGGCTGTTCTTTGCGGAGAGCAGCCTTGGTTCGTGGTTTGATGTCGGATGCGGAGTGGGCGTTCTTCGAGCCGTTCGTGGTCGAGACGGGGCCAAGGCGAGGGCGGCGTCCTCGCGATCATCGGCTGGTGCTGGACGGGGCATTTTGGATCGCCCGGACGGGGACTGCATGGCGTGACCTGCACAGCCATTTCGGGACATGGAACTCGGTCTATCGCCAGTTCCGGCGCTGGACACAGGCGGGGACCTGGGACGTCATGCTGGAGGCGCTGACCGAGACCGGCGAAGGTCACGCCAGCGTCCAGATGATCGATTCCACCATCATCCGCGCCCATCAGCACGCCGCCGGCGCGCTAAAAAAGGGGATCAGGACCAGGGTCTTGGCCGCTCGCGTGGTGGCTTCTCGACCAAGATCCATCTCCGCAGCAACGCTCTGGGCCTCCCTGTCGCGGTCACGCTGAGCGGCGGTCAGGTCTCGGATATGAAAGGCTACGGCCCCGTCATGAACGAGCCCGGGCCTGCGCCTCGCGTCCCGCTCGCCGACAAGGGATACGACGCCGACTTCATCCTCGCCGACCTGGCGGCTCGAGGCGTCGCCGCCGTCATCCCGGCCAAGCGGAACCGCAAGGTGCAGCCCGTCATCGACGGCCACATCTACAGCCTGAGAAACCTCGTCGAGCGATGCTTCTCAAAGCTCAAACACAGCCGACGACTGGCCTCGCGATACGACAAGACCGCCGACAGCGTCCTCGGCTTCGTCCTCGTCGCATCAATCACTGTGGATCAGACACTTTGTCCCACCCCGCCTAGTTTGTGGTCAGTCCCGTGGCGACAGGATTGATAGCGATTTCTGCGCCTAGAGGTCACCTCTGTGGCCGTTGCCCAGGACGGCCTCGACCCATAGCCATAATTCCACACGTCCCGGACCGCGCGCTGAGAGAGAGTGCAAGCGGCGTCGCCACCGAGCGTGCGATTACCCCAAACTCTCCCGCTCCGCTGCGTCCAGCACTTCCCGCACGCGCTGCCCGAGTTCGGCGACCGTGAATGGTTTGCCGATCATCTGGACGCCGGGATCGAGCACGCCATTGTGGACGATGGCGTTGCGCGAATAGCCTGTCGTGAACAGAACCGGCAGGCCCGGACGGCGACGGCGCACCTCCTCCGCGAGCTTGCGCCCATTCTGGTTAGGCATCACGACATCGGTGAACAGCAACACCACGTCCGGATGGTCGTCCAGCAAAGTGAGCGCCTCGGCGGCGCTTCCGGCGTCGATGACGGTGTAGCCTAGCTCCAGCAGCGCATCGACGCTGAAGGAACGGACAGCGGGTTCGTCTTCAACGACTAAAACGAGTTCGCCCGAGAAGCCCTTGATCGCGGCTAAACCGGGCGTCCTTTCATCATCGCCCGCTTCAGTCCCAGAGAACCGTGGCAGGTAGAGCTTGATCGTCGTGCCATCTCCTGGCTCGCTGTAGATCGCGACATGCCCGCCGGACTGCTTCACGAAGCCGTAGACCTGAGAAAGCCCGAGGCCGGTGCCCTTTCCGACATCCTTGGTCGTGAAGAACGGATCGAAGGCTTTGGCGACCACGTCGGGCGGCATACCCGCGCCGGTGTCGGTCACAGCGATCATCACATATTGCCCGGCGTGAAGTCCGGGGTGCGCCGTGACGTAACGCTCGTCCAGATAGGCGTTTTGTGTTTCGATGGTGAGAAGTCCACCGTTCGGCATGGCATCACGCGCGTTGATGGCGAGGTTCAAGATCGCGTTCTCGACCTGGCTCTCATCGGCGTGAACGCGCCACAACCCGCCCGCTACGACCGTCTCCAGCTTCACCGACGCCCCAAGAGCGTGCCGGAGCAGCTCGGTCATGCCCGAAATAAGCCTGTTCGCGTCCAGCGGCTTCGGTCGCAGCGTCTGCTGGCGTGAGAAGGCCAACAGGCGCGACGTCAGGGCGGTCGCTCGCCTCGCGCCTTCCTGGGCGGCTTCCAGGTATCGCGTCAGACGAGGGTCCGTGTCACCGAGACGGCGTCCCAAGATGTCGAGCGAGCCGATAACCACGGCCAGCATGTTGTTGAAGTCGTGAGCGATGCCGCCGGTGAGTTGTCCCACCGCCTCCATCTTCTGTGACTGCTGAAGCTTCTCCTCAGCTTTCGCGCGCTCGGCGACTTCTTCGGCGACACGCTGTTCAAGCCGTTCGGTAAGCTCCCGAAGAGCCGCATCGCGCGCATTCTCTTCGGCGATGTTCCGCGCTTCGATGACCGTCCCGACAGGTTCGCCCTCATCGTCGAGCAGGGGACTGGCGGTGAAGGCGACAGGGTAGAAGGAGCCGTCTGGCGCGACGAACAACTCCTCCCCGCTCATCTGGGCTCTTTCTGGGAACGCCCGGTCGATGGGGCAGTCCTCAAGCGGGTAGTGAGAACCGTCCGGTTTCTTGTGGTGGACCACATCATGCAGCGGACGCCCCTGCATCTGGGCGAAGCTATAGCCGGTCAGCTTCTCTGCGGCGGTGTTCGCATAGACGCACTGCTGGCGATCATCCATCAGGAAGACGGCCATGCGCGTGTTGTTGAGAATGGCGTCCAGCCGCTTCGATGTAGACGCCAGCGCATTTTCAGCCAGGTGGCGATCAGTGTCGTCGCGGAGCGTCAGGATCGCCCCCAGCGCCTTTCCCTGAGGATCTTTGAATGGCGTAGCCGACCCGATGGCAAGCACCTCGTCTCCACCCTCCCGGGCGATGCGCCAGCGAGCGTCAAGCACGGTTTCGCTGTTCAGGACTGCACGTGCGAGAGGCAGTTCTTGAACCGGGTAGGGTTCCCCGGTCTCAGTCAGCAGACGATAGGCGTCCGTATAGTCGTCAGGCTCAACGCCGAGCAGCTTGACGCCGTGCAGACGCTCGGCGGCCTCGTTGACGAAGGTGATCCGCCCTTCCGTGTCGGTGACGATCACGCCTTCGGTCAGTTGCCCCAGGATGGCGGCCTGTGCCGCCGCGTCCGACGCGAACTTCTCGTTCAGCGCTACAAGCTCCTGCTCGGCGCGCTTTCGGTCTGTGATGTCGCGGTAGAAGATCGCCAGCCCGTCCGGGACCGGGTAGGCGCGCATGTCGATCCAGTGTTCGCGCCCGTCGTCCCACTCATAGGAGTGTTCAAGGGACACCGGCTCCCCGGTGGAGATCGCGTGCTCATAGAGCTTGCCTAGGATGGAACCCTTCGTGTTCGGCCAGACGTCCCAATGACTGCGATTGACGATCTCGTCACGTCCTCGCGTCTCTAGGGCCAGCCCCGCAGCGTTGATGTCGATTACCGCAAAGTCGTGCCCGAGAAGCACGAACGCTTCGCCCATCCCCTCCAGAACGCTCCGCATGCGGTCTCGCTCGCGGCGGAGCAACTCCTCGACAGGAGCCTCGCCTAGGTCCCCCTCGAACTGGTCAACTTTCTTCGTCATGCGGATTTTTTAGCGAAGGTGCTCAGCGAGTGCCAGCGCGCCAAGTCAGCTTGACGAGTCGTCGTCGGCGGGCCTTCGAGGCAGAGCTGGTCCGGGGCATCCCTCTCAGCTTCGGCCAAGGTCGAGAGCGGAGGCCGGTCTTCACCCGACTTCCTTTTTCCACTCCAGGCGGCGGTTCCGAAGGGCTGCTCTCAGGCCTGGCGGTCAATGTCTGATTTTCGGCCTGACGTTGAGAACTATTCGGCAGCCGTCGCAATGGCTGGCTAGCTAACGGGCTCAAGCGCCGAAAGCGGACGCTTCCAACGTCGGCAACGGGTGGGAAGCGGACAAAAGCTTTCAGCTCAAAAGCAGACGTTGGCGTCCGCCTTGCCTAAGCGCCAGTCTTCGACACGGCACGGCGGGTTCGAGTGCGCCAAGGGCCGTCGTGGGAACCCGGCTATGTAATGGATCGCTTCCCTAAGGTGGCGTTCACAAAGGCGAAGGAGCGGGGGTAGCGGAGCAATCCAACTCGGTCGTCTTCCTCTGTTCCGCCGAACCCGTGCCGTGGCCGTAGAGTGATCGAATGCGGTTGCCGGATCGTCAGCCGATACGGTGAACGCCGGACATGAAAAACCCCGCCGGAGCGGGGCTGATCATCTCATTCGGCAGGGGCTTTTGGCGTTCTGGGCTTCCTAGCGGGCGCCTTTGGTGACGCCGCCTTCGCCTGACGGCCTTTCGATCCTAGGCCAATCGACTTCGCCAGTTCCGAGCGACGGGCGCTGTAGGCCGGATGCACCATCGGATAGTCCTGCGGCAGACCATATTTGGCGCGATAGCCTTCAGGCGTCAGGCCGCGTCCCGAAAGGTGCCGCTTCAGGCTCTGATACCCTTTCCCATCCTCGAAGCTGATCAGGCTGTCTGGACCAATGGATTTTCGAATTTCAGCCTTTGACTTCGAATAGGTCTCAGGCTCTTCGGCAGCTTCTGCGGGGCCACCGTGGCTAAGGCTTGAGAGCGTCGCGAACGTATCGCGAATCAGCGATTGGAGTTCTTCGGCAGTGAGCCGGTTGTTCGTGTTGCTCACAAAAGCGGAGACAAGTTCTACGGTCCCATCAAACGAATCCGACGATGCATCGAAGGTGTCATCAACCATAGGGTTTCTCCATTCAGGGGCGACTATGGGCATTAATCCCATTTTTGCTATGATTGGAAGCTTTTGTGGCATCACCGTTGCAATGATTGCATTGATTGATTGCACCGGCTCTGAGGACTGGACTTCGGATGCCCAGAACGGTTGGCGAACTTAGCCCTCACGAGGTTGACGTGCATGTCGGCAGACAGGTTGCGGACCTACGAAAGAGCCGGGGCTTCAACCAAACCCACCTCGCCAAGGCGCTTGGACTGACCTTTCAGCAGATTCAGAAATACGAGAAGGGGACCAATCGGTTTTCCGATTCGAAGCTATGGCGGAGTATTGCTGGGTCGTCCCAAGGGCGTGCGCCATGTCGATCGGCTGATCGCGCGCGTGGAGGACCCGGCAGAAGCGCTCCCTCTCGCCGCACGGGCCATTCTAATGGTTCTGGTCTCGACCCTGCGAACACTCGACCAGCAGATCGCCGTGCTGGACGCGGAGATCGCTTCTCGCGCCCGGCACGATCCGGTCGCACGTGACCTGAATATCATCCCTGGGGATCGGCCCAATCCCGGCGACAGCCCTAATCGCACTCGCTCCCTCTCACGAAGCCTTCAAGAGCGGTCGCCACTTCGCTGCCCGGCTGGGCCTCACGCCGAGACAGCGATCGACCGGCGGCCAACTGAAGCTCGGCGCGATCACCAAGGCGGGCGGGCGAACACTGCGACGGCTCCTGACCATCGGGGCCAGCGCCGTCATCGAACAGGCCTCCATCCGAGGCGCGCCGGCAGGGTCATGGCTCGACCAGATTGCTGGCGCGAAAGCCGAAGATGCTGGTCATCGTCGCCCTGGCCAACAAGAACGCCCGCATCGTCTCGGCGTTATGGGCCAAAGGCGATGTCTACCGAGCTCCGGGCGTGCCGGCCTAGCCAGCACCAACGCGAGACGTCGAAGCGTAGGATGAGCGAAGGAGCGTATGGCGCAACAGTCGGCGAGACGGGATCAGGAAAACCAGGGCTTTCCACCGTGCCTCGAGCACGCTTTGGGTGATTTGGACCGGATCCGCGAACTCCCATACAGGCCAGCGACGGTTCGCCGCCGCACCATAGGCCGGACAGATGGCAGCATCCGACTACGTGTCAGAAACTCCCGAATTCACTCCTGCGCTGAAGGGGGCCTCCAGAGATGGAAAGCCGCCATTCGATCCCGGCCCGAAAAGACCCTTCCACACGCTAGCAACTGCGGGATCACCGCGCTCCTTAACTGTCTTGGGTAACGGTTTGTTCTGGTGCGGCAGTTAACCTTAAGCTTCAATCTCGGAGTGGCTCGTTGGACAAATTCGGCTCATTCGACCGTTTGACAGAACTGGCGGCCGCTCTTTTTGACACTCCTGTTGCCCTAATCACGGCAGTCGAAGAAGGCCGGCAATGGTTTCGATCCAACCATGGGTACGGTGCCGATCAGACGACGAGAGAAGAATCCTTTTGCGCCCATATGATTGGCACACCTGAAGGCTCAACGCTCGTCGTTGAGGATGCTTCCGTCGACGCTCGTTTCCGAGACAACCGCCTTGTCCTGGAGGATGGCATTCGGTTTTACGCCGGAGCGGTCATCACAACTGCCGACGGAGCTCAAGACGGGGCCGTCTGTGTGATCGATACAGTGCCGCGTCCGGCGCCAAGCGCCGCACAGATGGATAGCCTCAGGGTTCTGGCGCGACTTGTGGGACAAGAAATCGATACCGCCCGCCTTTTAAGACAGCAGGCAAAACACACGGCTATGCTGGAAATGGCGGAAGACCTAGCGGGTCTCGGGCGCTGGCGGTTCGAGGTAAGTAGCGGGGAAATTGAGTGGTCCGACGAAGTTTACCGCATCCACGGCCAAGACAGGGAGACATTTGACCCAACCTATTCTGACGTGTTGGAGGCCTACAATCCAGATGACCGAGAAATTCTCGCGGCCTGCGTAGAGCGCGCGATCCAGACGGGCCAAGGTTATAATCTGGAACTGAGGCTGACGAATACTGCACTGGGGGAGCGGCGTGTCATGGCCCGGGCGCGTACTGAGCAGGACGAAGATGGCAGAACCCTTGCTCTTTTCGGGATCTTCCAGGACGTTACCGATACAGTAAATACAGAAGAAAAATTGCGCACTACTGAGGCATCCTTCAGGATGTTAAGCGAGACGTCGACCGATATCGTGGCTCGCTTCGACACCAAAGGGCGCTTTCTGTATGTTTCCCCAGCCGTTCGGACCATACTTGGGCGCGAGCCCGAGGATATGCTGGGATCAGATTGCTCTGCTTTTATTGCGCAGGACGAAATTCACCGCATTCGGCAAATCCTGGTCGCACATGCTGCAGAAGTCCCAGGCGCCGCTTCCCCGCGCTATGAATACCGAGCAAGGAAAGCGGACGGAGCATTGGTCTGGCTCGAGGCGACGCCTCGCGCGATCCGGGATGAGCTTGGGCAGATCACGGAATATCATGACTGCGTTAGAGACATTACGGCTGCGAAAGCAGCCGAGCGCGCGCAACAGGAATTGGTCCACACCCTTAACCTCGCTGAGGATCTGGCCGGGATCGGCTCTTGGAAGCTGGATGTGGTCACCGGCCACGTTCGCTGGTCAGAGCAGGTCTATCGGATCTACGGCGTAACGCCGGAGACTTTCGATCCGAGTCTGGATCATGCCATCAGCTTTTATCATCCGGACGACCAACAGGCTGTCCGAGACTGGTGCGAGACGGCTCTCGAGACCGGCGAAGCCGGTGAACTTAAACTGAGATTGCTTCGACCGGACGGCGAGGAGCGGATCGTCGTGTCCAGATGCCGTGTCGAACGCGGACCCGACGGGGCGAATGCTGCCCTTTTTGGCGTTTTCCAGGATGTGACTGAGAGCGAAAAAGCCGAGCAGGCCGTCAGGGACAGCGAAGCGCGTTACCGGCTATTGGCCGACAATGCGACTGACATCATCGCGATCTATTCGATCGACGGCGTGTTCAAATATCTGTCGCCTGCCATACAGGACCCGATGGGCTACCGGGCAGAGGAGCTCGTGGGACGAGCGTTCGACGAGTTCATCCATCCCGAAGATATGGCGAGGGTGCAGAGCGCTTTCGCGGCTTATGCACGGAGCGAACCCGGAACCCCCGCACCCCGAATTCCGTATCGAGGCATTCGCAAGGACGGATCACTCGTATGGCTCGAAGCCCATCCAACTATCCTACGGGACGCCAGCGGACGGCCCGTTGAGTTCCAGGATGTCGTCAGAGATATCACCCAGACCAAGGAGCTTGAGCAGGCTCTCATTGAGGCCCGCGACGCAGCCGATGCTGCAACGGCCGTCAAGGCTGATTTCCTGGCCAATATGAGCCACGAACTGAGAACGCCACTGACGAGCATCATTGGGTTCACCGGGCTGGCTATCGACCAGCCAGAACTGGGTGACCTTTCCCGCAGGTTTATCGAGCGAATCGAAAATGCGGGCAAGGCGCTGCTGTGCACGGTCAACGATATCCTGGACTTTTCGAAGCTTGAGGCGGGCCAGGTCTCGATTCAGCTTCAACCCGTTTCGATCCACAAGCTTGCTACCTCGACCCTCGAACTGTTCGGACCCCAGGCCGGCGCCAAGGATCTCGGTCTGATCCTTGATACCCGTCATGGGCTCGAGGATCTTGTACTTGCTGTCGATCCCGACCGGATCAGGCAAATCCTGCTGAATCTCGTCAGCAATGCGGTCAAATTCACCGCAGCGGGCGCAGTCACCCTGCGGGCAAGCTATGCAGCATCCGAGGACCTGCTTCGCATCGAAGTCAGCGACACAGGCGCTGGTATTTCTGCCGATCAACAAGGGCGCCTCTTTAAGCGCTTTTCCCAGATCGACGGTTCAATGACGCGGGCGCAGAGTGGCACCGGGCTTGGGCTCGCGATCTGCAAAGGCCTGGCGGAAGCCATGGGGGGGCGTATCGGTATGTCCAGCGAGGTCGGCGTTGGGAGTACCTTCTGGTTCGAAATTCCTGCCCAGTGCGCGACCCTGCCCGACACCTCGGCGCTTCAAGAGGGACCGGATGCGGTCACCTACGGAGGGGTGCGGGTTCTGGTCGTTGACGACCATGCAACGAACCGGGAACTCGCGCGCCTCTTCCTGGCTGGCGTGGGGGCCGAAGTATCTGAGGCATCCGATGGGGACGAAGCCGTCAGGATGGCTGCTGCGCTGCCTTACGACGTAATCTTGATGGACCTGCAAATGCCGGTGCTTGATGGCCGAAGTGCGCTTCGTCAGATTCGTTCGACCCAAGGGCCCAACGACGCGACGCCGGTTCTGGCCTTTACTGCTGACGATAGCACAGTGACCAGAACCCAACTGAGGGCCGAAGGTTTCGAAGACCTTGTTTCCAAGCCAGTCGAGCCGGCTTCGTTGATTGGTGCTGTCGCGCGAGCAACAGCCTTCGCGGACCGCCAAGAGATCGCGTCTCATGCGAACTAAGGCGCGGATACTCATAACAGACGATGACGCAGGTATTCGCGATCTATTACGAGATCAGATTGAAGCGGCGGGGTTTGAGACGAGGGTCGCTCGCGATGGACATGAAGCTCTTGAGCGCATCTCTTCATTCCGCCCCGATGGTATGGTCCTTGACATCAGCATGCCCGGACTCGACGGGTTTGGTGTCCTACGGTCGCTTCAAGGTAGAGCCATACGGCTTCCGGTCCTCGTGCTGACCGCCCGCCATGTTGCCAGCGACGTACGCAGGGCTGTTAGCCTTGGAGCCCGTGACTATCTAACAAAGCCGTTCACAGAGGCTCAGGTGAAAGCGAGAATCGCGCGGTTGCTCAGAGTACCTATCCCACCCGTACCAGTCAGCGGCACCCTTTTCGTCTAGTGACGTCGCGTTCCAAACCCTCGCGGACCGACAATGGCTAAATTCCGCGCTTTGGGTCGAATGCGGACATCGGCTCATCGCCGGGAAGCGGACCTGGAGGGTCCGCAGTGGGCGAAAAGCGGTATTCACGCGCGGGCGTCTACAGACCTTCAGGGAGGTCGTTCACGGCTACAATCGACCTGAAAACGCGCCGGGGCCATTCCGGCCTTGTGTGCCTTTTGTCGCCACGTCATCGTCCCTGCCGACACGGGGCGGATGTGCGGGGGATGTTTGTGCCAATGATCGTCCGAGGTCTGCTGGCCTCTGCTGTCCTATTGTTCGCGACTTCCGTCCACGCCGCTCCCATTGGTCCACTGGTGACCGCCGCCTTCACGCGCGCGCACATCCCGGGGGGCGTCGTCGCACTGGTCAGCAGTTCAGGCCCCATCGAGGTCGCCACCTTCGGCGTCTGTCGCGGGGGCGCCCCGATCACGAGCGACCAGCCCTTCGTCATCGGGTCCCTCAGCAAGCCCGTGACCGCCGCCGTGGCGATCCGCCTTGCTTCGCAGGGCCGTCTGAACCTGGATGCACCCCTGAGAACACTGGAGCCGTCGTCCGGTGGCTCTGCTGCGATCACGCCGCGACAATTGCTGAACCAGACAAGCGGTTTCACCCGTAGACAGGGATTCTCAATCCCGGCGCCGGACACCGCGGGTTTCCGCAACCTCCAGCCGGCCGGACGTCAGGGCGCTTACGCCTATTCGAACCTCAACTATGTCGTCCTGGGCCAGGAAATCCAGTCGCGATCCGGAGCTGCTTTTGAGGCTGTTGTCGCCCGTGAAGTCTTCGGCCCACTGGCCATGTCCTCCACCGCGGCGATAGCGCCGGATCAATGCGGGCACCGTCTGTTCTTTGGGCTAGCGACGCCTTGGGCCGAGGAGCCTGTTCCCGGTCATCTCGCACCAGCCGGGTTCATCCGGGCGAGCGCCCCCGACCTCGGCAAGTTGATGACCGCCATCCTGGCCCAAGCCCGTTCAGCCCAGGACGAGGGATGGCCCTCCCTGAACCTCACTGACAACGACCCGGTTGCGTATCATCAAGGCTGGCGCACGGCGATGGATCAGGGCGAGCGCATCTGGTGGCATAGCGGCTCGACCGGTAGCTATCGCGCCACCATGGTGATGTTGCCATCACGCAACCGCGCCTTCGTCATTCTGACCAATCTCGGCGGCCATAGTGTTGATGACCCGGTGGACGACCTTGGTCAGGCGCTCATCGCACACGTGCGAGGGCAGCCGTCTCAGCCTCCCGCGACACCGGTCGAACCCTGGGCGCGAATGGCGCTTCTGTTGGTCATCGCCTGGTCGCTGATCACGCTCTTCTTCACGACAAGGCGCTGGGTCAGACGCGACCGCGCTTTATCCGTCGGCACGGCTTCTATGGCCTTGGCCGCCGCGCCGTGGATCGCCGTCGGCGTGCTGTCGGTCGTTGCTCTGCAACACTTCATCGGCTTGTCGCTTCTGGGCATTTGGCGGCTGGCGCCGGACATCGGTCTGACCGTTGCCGTGGTCATCACAACCGGCGCAGCACGAAGTGTGATGAACCGCTCAGCCCCGAGAGCACGGGGCGCGTCGAATGTCAGCGCAGTCTCGTAGCGCCTGAAGTCCGCTATGGGACGGACACGGCGTTTAGCCATCGCTCCCATCTTCCGTTGCTGGCCTGGGAGCGACCCGGGTTGGGTCGGCGCAGCTTTGAGACAGGCGACGAGGGCCAGGGCTGGGTCGACGCGCACAACACAAGGCCTGCTTTCCTGTCCGTGCTGACCGAGAACGGCAACCTGACGTGCTGCGCGCCGTGGCCTCCGGGCGCCGATCCCAGGAGGCGTGCGCCGGCCAAAAACATATCGGATGGTCTGCCCCGGCCGATCCTATGGTGAGGGAGGTGAACGCGCGCAGGCCTCATGGGGCCATCCCGGCTGGGCGCTCGACGTCACTGGAACGGCGCCCCCAGCAATGAGGTTTGCGGCGGCTGGCCATTGACATGCCCGACTACCCCGGACGGCCGCTATTTCGTCGTGCGGAGCCGTCTCCGGCGAACGTCAAACCCTGCTCTGGCGCCCGACCTTCGCGAGGCGCTGGTGAAGGATCTGATGCGCGCCCGGGCTGTCCGGGACGCCCTGACAACCGGCCATGGGCCTCAGCTGAGGCCCGCCTTGCTGCGAACCGCGCCAGGGTGGCGCTCGGCGAGCGTGGACCGGCCTGGTGGACTGACGGCGCCGCTGATCTGAACAGGCACATGGTGCGGAACACGCCCTTTGCCGAATGGGCCGCGGGCGTTGAGGCCGACGAGGCGATCTTGTCCGCAATCCGACACAGGAACGAAGACGGCGCTCGCCGATTCCAGCTTCATCGAAACTGGAGTGACCGGATGGATATTCCCGACACCGCGGGCAAGCGTCCTTTGAAGCGGGGTTTTGCGTGCATGACGCCAGAGCGCCGCCTGGAGATAGCCCGCAAGGGCGGCGCATCAGTCCCCGGCGAGAAGCGGGCGTTCGCCACCAATGCTGAGCTGGCGCGTGAGGCCGGCCGCAAAGGCGGTTCAGTAGCGATCAAGCGCCGCAGAGGAGACGCCTGATGTCTGGCGACACGTCCCCGACAGGCGGTCATCGTTGATGGCGATCACCTTCTGGGGTTGGGTGTTGATCGGTACGGGCGGCGTGCTGGCCCTCCTGAGCCTGATCCTGGTGATCGCACTTCGCGTCATCCTTCGCCGGCCCTCGGACACGACTATTCCGCAACCCGAACTGGACGTCTGACCATGACTGAACTTCACGACACGAAGAGCGCTCGGGGAGACCTTGGCGAAACCAACCGAGGCATCGGTCAGGAGATTGTCGGCGAGGCGTCTCCAGGGCCGCGCCCTCTTGACCCCGCTGCCGGTGGACCCGGCTCTGGCTCCGGCGCATCCGTTCGTGAGCCGAAACATCAACAGCCCCTGAAAAGCCCGCCGGCCGATGAGCCGAAGGGCGCCTACGGGCAGGGCTGAGGACTGGCGCGCACGTTGAGTGCGCAGATCCTCGCCAGCCTCCATCGCTTGCGGCGGTTTATCCTGATCTCGCTCGCGGTCCTGGCCTTCGTGGCAGTGGGCGTCGCGATCAAGGGCTGGATAGGCTGACATAGCTTCAGCTTGGTCCGGCGGCGCCGCCACCCCTCGCCGGGGCCGACGACTCCCTCACCGCGTCGCTGCGTCCCAGCCACCCGAAATGTGCAGTCTCCACCGCTCCAGACCGGGGCCCGGCGACCTCCCCGCAACGACGTGCAGCCCCGCGATGACGATCCCGACTATCCGGCCCCGATCGTCCGCCAGGACGAGACCGGCGAAGGCATCCTGACCCTGCGCCTTGGGGCCGGCCATCCTCGAAGAGGCGCTGTTCGACGCCGCGACCAAGCGCGCGGACACGCGGCGCGCCTGGGAATAAGGACGTCGATTTCCCCAAGCCGCTGGTGCTGGAGCCGGCAGCGGCACATCCAATGTCCGCAACACCATGCGCAGCCCTTGGACGCCGTAGCTCCCGCCCGTCAACCGTCGCCCCCTGCCCCTTCGCGGCTTCAGCGAGCCGGGCGCGATGCCGGGGATCGATACGGGACGATCTGGTTCACCTTGCCCGCGGCTCATTTGGAACTTTGGGCGGAGCAGCCATGAGCGGCCGCACCAGACGCCACCCTGGCCCAAATGCCGCTCTGCGAGGGGCGCCGGATGCCTGATTGACGATGGTGCTAGGGTTCCCGCCACCCCAACACGATCAACTGAAGGCCTTGGCGGGGATCCTGGTCGAAACCCAGGCTGGCGACAGACTGGCCGTGCGCGGGTACGTAGTCCAGCTCGGCCGTCGCGGTCTCCGTGCCCAGCCGGCCTTCAACCTGGACACCGGCGGCCGTTCTGTCGCCGGTGTTGGTGGCTTCGATTTCGACCACCCAGCCAGACCCTGTCGAACGCGTTTCGACGGCTGCGAGACCCAGCTCGGGCGGCCCGGCCGGTCCCGCAAGCGCCTCCGTCAGGATCAGACCGAAAGCGGCCATAACCCCCAACAGGCCCAAGCCCGCGACCACCCACTCAAGGATAGGCCGCCGGGCCGGCTGTTTCGGTGAGGTCTTCACCACACCTACACCAGCAGCCGGGCAGCGCCGGCGCCCAGGGCGCCTGGAAAGGCAAGAACCACCGTTGTCATCGCAAGCTGGGCTCCGAACTGGCCGTCCATATGACCAAACGTCCACTGGACGTAAACCGCCACCAACAGCGCGATCAGGTAGCCAGGGACGGTGAAATGCATGAAGGCCTGCCATGGTTGCTCGTGCGAATGTTGGCCGGCGAATCCGAGCGAATAAACGATTGTGTGGAGCAGGCCGAGTGACAGGATCATGAGACCCAAGGCATGCCACGGGGTCATCTGGTATGCGATCAAAACGACTTCCTCGGTCGGCGCGACGTTGAAGGCGATGAACAGCGCCCCCACGGCCATCAAGAACAGCTCTGAGCCGTAGGTCTCCCGTGTATTCTCCTCCTCAGACCCGTCGGTACCGGCATCGTTGCCTGAAGCCAGCTGACGCCGGGCAAGCAGAGCGCCAATGGCGGCGGGCACGGCCTGGAGAGTGAGCTGGCCGAGCATTGCATTGGCCGGCTCGGCCGGTGTCAGCACGCCGAACAAGGCCAGGAGGACGGCCGAGGTCACGACGCCAACCGCCAGAGCCGCCAGAGCATCCATTGCATCATCGAGCCACCCAAAGGTCTCTCGAAAACCTGCGTAGTACGACAGGCCGAACAAGAGTGGCAGGCTGAGCGCGAGGAACACCCCCAGACGCAGAGGCGTGATGGAAACGCCAAGGGACCACATCTCCATGGTCATCAAGAGCGGGAAGGCGAAAATGAGCGCGCCGCCGAAAGCCCTCGCGAGCCCGCGAACGTACGATCCATGGGTTAAAGTCGCAGTCGCCATGGGCGGGAAACTCCCAAACCTGGAGAAAGGCTGCGAGGCTGTGCCGGGACTCGAAGCGTTCGGATTGGGTCTCGGGCATAGAGCCCCAAACCCAAAGCAGAAACGCGCCAGGTCCAGTTCGAAGCAGGCTCGCCAGCGCTCAAGCCCTGTATCCGGAAGGGGTCGACGAACGTCCGCCTCGGGCCGACAGCGGTCCTTGCCGCCAGAGGGAAAACCGGTCCGTCGACCAGGCGCCAGTCTGCGAACTGCATCGCCAGTTCGCAGACTGGGCGCCACCCCGGGAGGCGATCCGGCCCGTCCCGATGAGGGTTGGAGACACCATCTCGGCGTCGGAGAAAAGCGCCTGAGAGGTGGCTTTGGGAGGCGATCCGGACGGTCGTCATGATCTACGTGAAGGTGCCGCTGTCGCTACGGGACGTGGAGGGACAAGGCTGCGGCCCTCAGGAAGTCCTCCGCAGCGTCCGATACCACGGCGATGGACACGGGCGGGCCGTCCAGGTCCGCCAGCCACTGCCGCAACTGGATGCATGCGATCGGTCGGGAATCGAGGAGTGCGAATCCGCTGGGGGCCGGCCCTTGAGGGAGGACGGCATCGCGGATCATGACGACGCGCGTCGCCGGCCGGCAAGCGACGACCTGGATGGAAGACCCGTGCTCTGTCGCGCCCGCCGGACAAGATGCAGCGGCCCGGTCAGCGATCGGCAACGCATTTGCGCAACTCGCCCGCTGCAGTCAAACCGTCCTTCCAGGCCAGTCGGAAGGCTTCTCGACCCCGTACGGAAAGGACGAACTCCTGCTCCTCGGCCATGCCATCGATGGCTCCCTCCATGGTCGGCACTGCAATCACGATCGTACCCATGTCATACATCCGCGGATCGCGAGCGCGATTGAACGCCCGGATGGTCACCGGCGCTTCGCCGGATTGTGTGAGCGTGACGGTGATTTCCTCGAACCGTCGTGGCCTGGGGATCTTGTCGCCGGTCAACATCAGCAGCCCGCCTTCCCAGCTGTCGTCGAACCCGCTCAGCGTCACGATCCCCTGGGGGTTCTGGTACATGGCGGAACAGAACTCGCCCGGACCAGCGTCCTCGCGCCCCTGGAAATACTGCCAGCTGCCGGTTCGCCACCTGTCATACGCCGCCTGCTGCTCGGCCTCACGCTCGCGGCTGTATCGCTCGAGACGTTCGAGTTGCTCTGGCGTGAGCGTGGCGGCCGAGACGTTTGACCGGTCTTCCTCCAGCGCCTCGCGCTGCCCGCCTCCGTAGTAGGCATGCAGGCTGGCGGCGTAGTTCTGCTGCTCGGCGAAGGCGCCCTGGGCCTCCAGGGCGCCGAACATGTCCTGTGCAAGGACGGGCTGGGCGCTCAAGCCTGCTGCGGCGATCAGCGCAACGCCCAGCCAGCGTCGCCGCCCGACCGGTAGATTGAGACTGTCGAACATGGAAGGTCTCTCCTGCGCTTTTGCTGTTCACCCGCCGCCCGGCGGAGCCTGGAAGTCGAACTGCGGCTCCGCCGTTCGCCTGGGCGCCTGGCCGAAGGTATAGGTCAGGCCGACGTACCAGGCGCGACCGCCGTAGCTTCGCTCGCTGCGATCCCGGAAGGTCGAGGTCTCGTAGACGCTCGTGTCCCCGTAGGTGCTGAAGACATCCCGAACCGTCGCCTGGAAGGCAAGCTTCGGCGTGAGCGTGTGGCGGTAGCCGAGGTTGATCGTCGATCCGGTTTCCTTGATCCCCTGGGCCTGGAGCACGTCACCCGGCCAGATCGCCGAGACCTGCAGGAAGTCCCCGGGCGTCGGCTGCCAGTTGAGGTTGGCGCGACCCGCGACCATCGTCGCCGAGCGGCCCACGCCCGCCACCAGATCCCCGGCGTCGATTTCCTGGCGGAACACATTGACGCTTGCGCTGTATCTCAGCGTCGCGTGCAGCGCGCCGTTGGCGACCAGTTCCAGGCCCGTGTCGCGGCGAGACCCGAGATTCTCCGGTCGCGTGAGCAGGAAACCCCCGGCGTCCGTCACGAGGTCGGTGAAGGCCTTGCGCGTATCCCGGAAATAGGCGGTCGCCTGGTAGAAGGTCTGCCCGCTCCGCATCTGCCACATGACCTCAAAGGCGTCGGTCTCCTGCGGAACGAGATCGGGATTTCCGGATCGTCTGTTCAGCGGATCCTGGTCGGTGGTGAAGGGGTTGAGTAGGCCGGGGGACGGCCGCTGGATTCGACGACTGTAGCTGGCCTTAAGCTGCTGGGCGTCGGTCAGCTGATAGCCGAGATGCAGGGTGGGATAGGCGCGAAAATAGTCCTGTTCGGACCGCATGCCCGTGGTGATCTGGTTAAGCTGAAGATCCGCATACTCCAGCCGGAGGCCGAGTTGGGCCGTCAGATTCCCCATGGGCCGTTCCCAGGTGACATAGGCGGCGTGAACAGCCTGTTCGGCCTGGAACCGATTGGTGACCGAGGGGTCGGGGAGCAGCGTGCCCCGCGTCGGTCCCCGGCTCGTCGCATTGTCCAGGCTCACGTCACGCGCCTCGAACTCATAGCCGGCGCGAACCTTGCCACCCTCCGTCATCGGCCGGGTGTAGCCGCTCGTGAAGCCGATCAGCGCCTGGCTGTTTCGCATATACGACTGCTCAAGCAGGTCGGGCGCCGCGGGCAGATCGTAGTGGTAGACCGCGCCGAGGGAAAACGCGTTCCGGTTCCGGTCGACCCGAAGCTCATTCGTCCACTCGTGGCCGTCGCCGGCGAACCGCCGCAGAATCCGCGATGTCACGCCCACACTGTCGCCGTCGAAGACGACGTCCCGGTCGCGGACGTAGCGGCCGGCCAGTGCGCCTGTTCCATCGGCTGTCTCATAGGTCTCGTCGGCGCTCGCCCCGTTATCGATCTGTGCGCCCCTGAACTCGGCGCTGAGCGTGAGCTGCGGGTCGACGTCGTACTGGGCGCTGAAGCGCGCGGACTGGACGTCGTTGTATCCGTCCACGTCCTGGGTCTGGCGGGTCGTCTGGACGATGGCGCCGGTCACCGGGTCAAGACGATGACGCAGGCGATCGGTCTCTTGCAGGATGAGGTCCTTGCGGAGGTTCAGGTCCCCCGAGAGTGTGAGCCCGCCCTGCGCCCAGGTTCCGTTGGCGCCGACGTTCCACCGACCATTGTCACCCCCATTGGCGCGGACCGATCCCGTTATGGCCGCGCCCTCTCTCACGACGTTCGGACGCGTGATGAGGTTGATCACCCCGCCGGACCCTTCGGGACTGTAGGCCGCCGACGGGTTGGTCATGACCTCGATGCGGCTGTACCCGCTGGCGGACAGTTGCAGGATGGCCTGGGCGCGGCCTTCACCCGTCAGGACGCCCGAAGGCCTCCCATCGACGAGGACGGTGACGTCGGGATCGCCACGCAGGGAGACGTTGCCCTGCGGATCCACTTCGACCGACGGGACATTGCGCAGGGCGTCGGCCAGGCTTCCGCTCGATGCCTGCAGATCATTGGCCAGGCTATAGCTGGTCGAGTCGATCGAGCTCCGAACTTCGGTCGTCCGAGCGGTGACGACGACGTCGCCGAGATTGGTTGCAGCGCCTGGAGAACCCGTCTGGGGGGCCTGGGCCTGGGCTGGCGCCGGGTTTGGCGTCGGCGCAGTCTGGGCGACCGCCGCCCCCGCCGTGGTCACAAGCGCCGTGCCGGCGAGCAGAAACAACCTGGTACGCTTCATTGGCTTTACCCCTAGATGTATCGACTTTGATTACTAGGGTGTCGTATCCGTTTTATATCCTGAACTTGCCAGTTACTTCCTTGTCATGAATCGGCGTTTCTTCTGTAAGTATTCATGGATGGATATGAAAGTTTCATTCTTGCATTTCTCAAACCTGGCGTGGCTGGTGCGATCTCAAGGTTCCGGGGAACGGCTTCGTCAGATGTGAGGCAGCCAGAAGACGATGGCCGCCATGCCGATGCCGACGGCCGTCGGCAGGGTCAGCGCGGTGATGACCGCCGCCATCCCCCATCGCGGCGCAGCCGCATCCTGGCGCCTTGCGAGGAAGTAGAGCTCAAGGACGGCAAGCGGGACGAGATAGCAGGCGAACTTGAGGAAGGTCCCGACCGGTCCCTCGAGCCTGCCGCCGAGGCCGTCGGCGCCGATGGTCAGGATCCAGACCATGACGCCGATCCGAAGGAACCACACGCCGCTCATGGCCATGAACAGTCGCAGGGCCCATTGCCGGTGATCGTCGATCCGCCGGGCGCGGGCATGGCGATAGGCCATGACCGCAAAACCCATGATCAGGAGTGCGTTGAGTGTCAGGGGAGCCGAACCGATGAGAGTGTCTACAGCGTCCCTCCGGCCCCAGATCATGTAGAGCCCGCCGAGGCTGATGATGAAGCCGACGGTGATGTAAAGGCGACCTGTCCAGCGATGCAGGGCGGGCATCCGCGCCCGAAGCTTCGGGATCAGTTGCAGAGGGCCCGCGACGGTCACGATCAAGGCCAGGGCGAGATGAAGCCCCATGGTGGCGATGCCTATCGTGTCGCCCGCGTTGACGCGGTTGGGAAGCACCTCCCTCCAGGCCGCGACATCGCCGCGCAGGGTCGAGCCACCGTAGAAGAGCAGGATGTACAGGGCGAACATCGCCTGCCCCGCCGTGGCGACCGAGAACCAGGCGATCGTCGACCATTGGAGCGCACGGTCCGCGAGTTCGTGTCGCACGCGACCGGGAATCCGGCCGGGTTTTACTCTAGTGTTCACGATGTCCCCGACGCTCGACGCAGTTGGTGAACGCTACGCCAGGGCCTAAGGGACGAACCATGCCCCAGCCGACCAAAAACTTGGCTTTGGACGCCAAACCCGCCGCGCTTGCCGAACCCACGGTCGGCGCCGGCGTCGTGCGCGAACTCATAGAGTTCGCCGTCTCCAGGGGCGCGGATCGCCAGGCTCTCCTCGCCAGCTCCGGCATCGACCCGTCGGAACTGATGGACTACGACGGCCGCATCGGCTCATCCCGCTATCTCGTCTTGATGCGGGCCAGCCAGGCGCTCACGGGCGAGCCCGCCCTCGCCCTCCTGTTCGGAGAGGCGGTGGACCTGTCCCAGATGTCGGTCCTCGGCCTCATCTGCCGGGCGTCGCCCACGATGCTGGACGCCTTTCGCGAGATGAACCGATTTGGCCAGCTCGTCATGGAAGCCAGCCACATGGGATCAGGCGATCGTTTCCAGCTCCAGCGACGGGACGGCGACCTCTGGCTGGTGGACAATCGCCGGATACCGCCCGGATGGCCGGAGACGGTCGAGACCACCTTCGCCCTGATGATCTGCGGCACCCGCGCCTTCGGCGACACGCCGTTCGTCCTGGAAGCGGAGGTGATGCACCCGGCGCCGTCCTACGCAGGGGAGTACGAGCGGGTGTTCAGGGCGCCTGTCCGCTTTGATGCGGGTTGGAACGCCCTGCGGATCGATGAGCGATGGCTCACCCACCGGGTCGCGGCCGCGCCCGGCTATGTGTTCGGCATATTAAGCGAGCACGCCACGGAAATGCTCGAACGACTGGAACGCACCCGCACTTTCAAAGGTCGTGTCGAGGGCGCATTGATGCCAGCCCTCCATACAGGGACAGCGGATCTGTCGTTTGCAGCCCGGGAACTCGGCCTGGGCCAGCGTACCTTGTCGCGCAAGCTCGGCGCAGAAGGAACGACTTTCGCCGAGGTCCTGGATGACCTGCGCCGATCCCTGGCTCGTCACTACATGGACGGCGGCAAGGTCTCGATTTCCGAGACCGCCTATCTCCTCGGCTTCTCGGATCCGGCCGCCTTCTCCCGCGCCTTCAAGCGCTGGACCGGCCAGAGCCCAAAGGAAGCGCGCGCAGCCGCACGACGCGACTCCAGCGCCTGAGCCTTACGGGGCGCCGGGTTCGCGTGCTCGCAGCGAAATCTCGGCGACCAGACTGACGACCGGCCGCCCCCAGGACCGTCACCGGATATTCAAGAACGGATCGATTTCGCACCGGCAGGCCAGATCGCCGCGACCAGCCCGACGGCGAGAACCGACAGGATCAGGACTGGAGAGCTCAAGCCGAAGAGCTCGAATTCATCGCTTCCGGGTCGCGAAATCTCGCCGCCATAGAGACTGCCGAGAAGGTGGGCGGCCAGAAGTGATCCCACCACGACCAGGCACAGACCCGCCGCCATCCGTTCTTGCCGGCGGCACAGCGCCAGCCACAGGGCCATGACCGCCAAGCCTGCGTTCGTAAGAAGCTGCCAGGCCTCATGGAACCTGGCGTGGGCGGGCCATTCCGGGTTCACGAGATGGCTGGCGTTCACCTCAAGCAGCGGGATCAAGACCACCAGGACGACCGCGGTCAGCGCGACGGGGACCGAGCGCCAGCCGGCCCTGCGACGCGATGTGTCAGAGGCATGATGATCAGTCAGCGAAACATCGGACATGGTGAAGCTCCCTGATCGCAGGATGCCCCCGGCCCTCTTGCAATAACCAGACCTGGCGGTGAAGCTGACCTATGCAGGAACGTATCGATTGGCGCTCTCTCCGGTTCGACTGGAACCACGCGCGGGCTTTCCTCGCGACCGCCGAGCTTGGCTCCCTGTCGCGGGCCGCCGATGCGCTGGACCTTAGCCAGCCGACGCTGAGCCGGCAGGTCGAGGCGTTGCAGCAGGCGCTCGGCGTCGTCCTTTTCGAGCGCGCGGGGCGCGGCTTTGTCCTGACCCACGCCGGTCATGAGCTCCTGGATCATGTTCGCGAAATGGGCGAGGCCGCGTCACGCACCAGCCTGGCCGCCGATGGTCGCACCCAGACCCTCCAGGGGTCGGTGGCGATTTCCGCCAGCGATGTCTACGCCACGAGCCTGTTGCCGGACGTGGTCGCCGACATAACGCAACAGCACCCCGGCCTGTCGATCGAGATCGTGGTCGCTAACGATCGGACAGACCTTAGGCGCCGCGAGGCCGACATCGCCGTGCGCAGTTATCCGACCGAACATCGCGACCTCATCGTCAAACGTCTGGGGTCCGATCAGGGCGGGTTCTACGCGTCAAACGACTGGCTCTCGCGTCACCCGGTCCCGGTCACGCCGGCCGATCTGGAGAGTGTCGATATGGTCGGCTACCCGGGCCAGAACTGGGTCCTGAAGGGCCTGCGCGAACTCGGCTTCCCGATCTCGGAGCGAAACATGCGCATCGTCTCGGAGTCCCACCTCGCGCAATGGGCGATGGTCAGGGCGGGCGCGGGCGTCGGCATCATGACGCTTCGTGTCGGCGACGCGGATTCGACCGTCCAGCGATTATTGCCCGAGCTTAAGCCCCTCTCCTTTCCCGTCTGGCTTGTCACCCACCGGGACTTACGCACGAGCTTGAAGGTCCGGGCCGTCTACGACGCCCTGGCCGCCAGGCTTTCATTTGCCGACTGAGACCCTGGTCGCGCACGGCAAAGGGATTCAGCCAGAGGGGTCCGCATCACGGCGAACCTCGGCAGGGTCAGGGATGCCGGTTGGACCGAAAGGCGGGCGCCCGCATTGCAACGGCGCGCTCTGTCAGTCCAAATCGATTGCCGGGCGCATACCCGCCGCCTGGCCCAGCTTGTGGCCCGCTCCATCCGCCCGTTCCGCGACATCCCCGTCGTGAGCGACGCCGACGGGGTTTCGATGTCGGCGACGTCGGCAGGCCCCTTATTCGCCCGCCGCATCCACCTTCTCCGTCCGGGGCAGGTGTGATCGGGCAAACCGGTACCCAATCAAGGCATAGATGTTTCTCATCGATCCAAACTGCTTCCTGAGCGTATCTGCGTGAGGAAGGTAGGGCGTCTGATTGATCAGGGATTGGCTCAGATATCCTTCCTGCGCCAGCAGGCGCGACAGACCGCTTCTGACCTGGTCCGCGCCCAACGCGTTCTGATCCGCATAAAGACGCTGCTGCCCGCTTGCAGGAGAATAGTCTATTCGCCGCGCGATTCCGGCCATCGACCGGAACCTGACATTATAGGTCCCGAGAGAGGCCCATGCATGTTGAGCAATCAGGGAGGGGCTGAGGTGGCCGTACTTCGCGACGATGCGCCGGGCTCCGGCAAGTAGTTCGTCGTCGGTGTGATTGAGGCCCAGTGAACTCTTGAGGCGCTCCTGCGCCTTTGCGAAGGTTGCGGCTGTGACGACGGGTGTTCCAACACGGATCCTCTCCCACTGATCCTCGGCGAGATACTCCCGTTCACCGAAGCGGAACCGGCTTCTGTTGGTGACCTGGATGCCGACGACCAGCTCGTTCGCCAGGACGCGTTTGACCCGGTCCGTGTCCCAGGGTCCTGGTCGGGAATAGGGCGTCGCTGATGCGTTCAGGCGGTGCGCGATCTCTCCTGGGCTGCGAACTTCCCGGACATGCATTGCGAAGATCCGGCGGATTGTCGCAACCTGGTCCGGGGGACCGTGGACCGTACGCACCTGGTCGCCGATATGGCCCTTCAGTTCGCCGGGACCCAAGGCCCGAAGTTCGCTCGTCGCCGGATCGAGCGTTCCGCGGACGAAGCCATATGGCGTCGGACCGCCGCCCCGACCGCCGGCACGAACCGCCCGATGGAGACCCGCGCGACAGCGGTCCGAGAGTTGCCGGCTGTACTCGGCCGCCATCAGCCGCTTCATGTTCTTCACCAGGCCGGACGTTATACTGCCGTCGTCCGCAAAGGCCTCGGCGCAATAGCGCACGCGGACCCCGGCATCGCGGCACAGAAACTCGTAGTGCGCGGCTTCGTCAGGATCCTGATATCGTCCCCAGCGGCTGACGTCCGCCACGAGAATCGATTTGTACGCAGGGCCGGAGACGACGTCGCGCAACAGGCGTTTCAGCCCCTCGCGACCGGTGATGGTAACGCCGCTGCGCCCCGCGTCCTGATAGGTTTCGACAATCTCGTACCCTTCGAGTTCGGCGAAGGCTGCAATCAGCACCGCCTGTGCTTCCAGGGAAAACTGCTGTCGATCGGTCGACATGCGCAGATATTGGGCGGCGGGTATCTTCCCGGGGGCGCCGGTATCGTCGGCAGACATCGCTGACCTCTACATGACTGTTGCGAGCTTCAGGCTTAACCGGCCGATCCCGTGTCCAAGAGCCAACGCGTGACTGTGGCTCCTCGCCGACGCCGTCTTAAAAACCGCAGCCGGCTGTATCGCGTCAAAGTCCCTGTCTATCGAGGTTCGGCTTCCCGGAAGCCCCCCTGCGTTTGCGACATGACTCCCACGCCATGCCCGGGCGTTCGGACGGCGTTGAAGAGAAGCGCCGTCAGCCGTGTTCAGCCCCGCTTCCGGCCCTGCAGTGACGATTCCACCAGCTCTCACCCTCGCCCACCGGAGAGGCGACACCCTCCGCCCGCCGACATGACCAGAAGCAGCCAGTGCAGACCGACGGGACCCCGAACACGGGCCGGGCGGCCTGTCAGGACACCCCGACTTGCTGATCACCCCGCTGTCCCCCCTCGGGACGGCCGTTCGATTACAGGCGCTGAGGCGTAAAACGCCAGGACGAGGGGTAAGGCTCACCGCACCCGACCCATCACGAAACCGCCTGAACAAGCCTGAACGCCAGTTCGAAGCGCGAAGCCATGGGCGGGTTTTCGGGCGGGTGATCGCCACGACTGGCTGGAACAGCTGTTGAAAGACAATGCCAGTGGCTGACAGAGAGCCCTCGAACTGGCCGCTTCGGACGGCGGGCGGCTTGGCGGCGCCATCATGAGCGAAGGCGGCGCCTTGCCTGGCGCAACGAGACCTCATCACTGCCGTCTTCCGCGCGCGCCGCGCCGCGCCGTTTCTCCCGCCGCTGCGCTGTTCCTTGCGCGGCTACCCCCATCTTATCAGCCTTGCAGGGACACAAAGAGGTCTGCGCCCCCCTGCGAAAGCGGTTCAGCGCGTCGCTGTGCAGTTCACCAAAATCCGCAGAAACTGCCCCCCTATTGCCCCCCTTGGCTCTTTTTGCTCTGCATACGGAGCATGTACCGTCGGGACAATCTGGACAAACAACTGATTGTCCTAGGGTTTCGTGGTAGGCGGCGACGGGTTCGAACCGCCGACCCTCTCGGTGTAAACGAGATGCTCTGACCAGCTGAGCTAGCCGCCCTCACCACGGACGCGGGTTGTGCCCTCCCCCGCGCGCCGGTTCAAGTCGCTTCCGCCCAAAGAAAAACCTCCCCGCCGGTGGGCGGGGAGGCTGTTCGGGTCAGTGGCTGACGACGGTGGATCCATCGACCGCGGGAGGCGCCGTGGGCCCAGGGTTCAGCGGCTCGGCCACCTCATCCCACTCCACGGCCGTCAGCGAGCCGGTCAGGGCCCATTTCAGAGCCTCGTCGGCCGTCGAGATCGGGATGATCTCCAGCGCGCCCTTCACGTTGTCGGGCACGTCGGCGAGGTCCTTCTCGTTCTCCTGCGGGATCAGCACGGTCTTCACGCCGGAGCGCAGGGCCGCGAGCAGCTTTTCCTTCAGGCCGCCGATGGCGGTGACGCGGCCGCGCAGGGTGATCTCGCCGGTCATGGCGATGTCCTTGCGGATCGGGACGCCGGTCAGGACCGAGACCATGGCCACGGTCATGGCGACGCCGGCGGAGGGCCCGTCCTTGGGCGTGGCGCCGTCCGGCACGTGGACGTGGATGTCGGTCTTCTCGAACACCGGCGGTTTGACGCCGAAGCTGAGCGACCGGGCCCGGACGTAGGAGGCGGCGGCGGAGATCGACTCCTTCATCACCTCCTTCAGGTTGCCGGTGACGGTCATGCGACCGCGGCCCGGCATCTTGATCGCCTCGATGGTCAGGATGTCGCCGCCGAACTCGGTCCAGGCCAGGCCGGTGACGATGCCGACCTGATCCTCCTCGTCCGTCTCGCCGTAGCGGAACTTCTTCACCCCCGCGTACTCGGCCAGCTTGGCCTCGTCGACGGTGATGGAGAGCAGGTTCTGCTTGGACATCTCGCGCACGGCCTTGCGGGCCAGACCGCCCAGGGCCCGCTCCAGCGACCGCACACCGGCTTCCCGGGTGTAGTAGCGGATCAGGTTTCGGATCTGCTCGTCCGGGACCACGAACTCGGCCGGCGTCAGGCCGTTGTCGGTCGTGACCTTGGGCAGGACGTGACGCTTGGCGATCTCGACCTTCTCGTCCTCGGTGTAGCCGCTGACGCGGATGATCTCCATCCGGTCGATCAGGGGCTGGGGCATGTTCAGGCTGTTGGCCGTGGTGACGAACATGATGTTCGACAGGTCGTAGTCGACCTCGAGATAGTGGTCGCCGAACGCATTGTTCTGCGCCGGATCCAGCACCTCCAGCAGGGCCGAAGACGGGTCACCGCGCCAGTCGGCGCCCAGCTTGTCGATCTCGTCCAGCAGGATAAAGGCGTTGGTCGTCTTCACCTTCTTCATCGACTGGATGATCTTGCCCGGCATCGACCCGATGTAGGTCCGACGGTGACCGCGGATTTCCGCTTCGTCGCGCATCCCGCCCAGCGACATACGGACGTATTCACGCCCGGTCGCTTTGGCGATCGACTTCGCCAGCGAGGTCTTGCCGACGCCCGGAGGGCCGACGAGGCACAGAATCGGGCCTTTGAGCGAGTTGGTGCGCGCCTGCACCGCCAGATACTCGATGATCCGTTCCTTGACCTTCTCGAGGCCGTAGTGGTCCTCCTCGAGGATGGCCTCGGCCTTGTTCAGGTCGATGGGCTTCTGCTTGGTCTTGCCCCACGGGATCGACAGCAGCCAGTCGAGGTAGTTCCGGACCACCGTCGACTCGGCCGACATCGGGCTCATGTTGCGCAGCTTCTTGACCTCGGCCTCGGCCTTGGTGCGGGCTTCCTTGGACAGGCGCGTCTTACGGATGCGCTTCTCCAGCTCCATGATCTCGTCGCGCGCGTCGTCGGTCTCGCCCAGCTCACGCTGGATCGCCTTCATCTGCTCGTTCAGATAATATTCGCGCTGGGTCTTCTCCATCTGGCGCTTCACGCGCGAGCGGATCTTCTTCTCGACCTGCAGCACGGAGATCTCGCCCTCCATCAGGCCGTAGACCTTCTCAAGA
>NZ_JANODA010000021.1:0-73219 GCF_031412435.1 Brevundimonas sp. | reverse complement strand
GCCGGGTCATGCCGTCGTTCCAGGTCTTCTTCGCCGCCGCACCGCTCAGCATCCTGCTGGGCCTGTCGGTTTTCGCCCTCAGCCTCGGCGTGGTCGGTACGGTCTTCATCGACCGCTACCGCACCCTCGCCCAGATGTTCGCGGGAGGTGCCGGTGGCTGACGCGCCGGATCCCGACTCGAAGACAGAAGAGGCCACCCCGCGAAAACTCGACGAGGCGCGCAAGAAAGGCGATGTCGCCAAGTCGCCGGACGTCGCCGCGGCCCTGTCGCTGGCGGGCGCCGCCGCCGTGGTGCTGATATCGGGCGGCTGGTTCGCCAATTCGATGGCCGAGCAGCTTCTGCCCTTCATCGCCGCCCCCCACACCATGCTCGGCGGCCTCGAGGCCGGGGCCGGCGTCGAGATCGGGGCCATCGCCCTGTGGGCGGTCGCGCCCTTCCTCGGCGTGGTCATGCTGGCCACGATCCTCGGCGGCGTGGGCGGCAATGTCGCCCAGTCCGGCCTGATCTTCACCGCCGAGAAGCTGAAGCCCGACTGGTCGAAGGTGAACCCCCTGGCGGGGTTCAAACGCATCTTCGGCCCCGACGGCGTGGTCCAGTTCATCAAGACCTTTCTCAAGCTGATCGCGGTGGGCGTGATCTGCTGGCTGGTGCTGAAGCCGCACCTGCGCGAGCTCGAGAACATGGCCGCCATGCCGCCGGCGATGATCCTCCCGGTGGCCCGGGACCTGGCACTCGCCCTGATGATGTCGACCATCATCTTCCTCGCCTTCACCGCCGGAGCCGACTTCCTCTGGCAGAAACACCGCTTCGCCGAGCGGATGAAGATGTCCAAGGAAGAGCTGAAGGAGGACTACAAGCAGTCCGAGGGCGACCCCCACGTCAAGGCCAAGCTGAGGCAGATCCGGCACCAGCGCAGCCGCCAGCGGATGATGCAGAACATGCCGAACGCCACGGTCATCGTCACCAACCCGACCCACTATTCGGTGGCCCTGCGCTACGAGGCCGGTGACGCCGCACCCGTCTGCGTGGCCAAGGGCGTCGATGCGCTGGCCCTGCGCATCCGCGAGGTCGCGCGCGAGCACGACGTGCCGATCGTCGAGAACGTGCCGCTCGCCCGCGCCCTCTACGCCGCCGTCGATATCGACGAGACTATCCCGCGCGAACACTTCGAAGCCGCCGCCAGGGTCATCGGCTTCGTCATGCAGAAGCGGAAGCGGCGATAGCGCTGTATGATCAGCCCACTGATTCGCGGGGCTGACTTGCCATGACCGTCTCCAGCGCGCCGTCGGCGCCGAAGTTCGACATCACCGTGATCCTGATGGCGGTCGGTTTCGCCGTGGCCATAGCCGCCCTGGCCTGGCCCGCCTTTCAGGCCGGGCCTGTGACCACGCCGCACATGATCCTGCTGGTCACGGTGGCGGCCGTCGCCCTGATGGGGCTGTTCGCCTTCAACCGGATCGAGGTCCGCAGCAGCGACCGGCCCGCCGGCGACGTGGCGGTCGAGATGCTCGACGCCATGGCCGAGCCCGCCGCCCTGGTCTGGGCGTCCGGCGCCGTGCTCGCCTACAACGGGGCCTGGGCGTCGCAGAACGGGGCGACCGTCAACCTGCCCAAAGGCAAGTCCGCCCAGGCCCTCTACATGGCCTTCGCCCAGGCCCGTCAGGGCGAGCAGGGTCGGGCCATCGTCCTGATCGGCGACCGCGAGATCGAGGTCCTGATCGGCCAGGCCGGGGACGGGCGTTTCCTCGTCCGCGAGGCGCCCGAAGCGACGCTGAGCAACACGCCGGTCGCTGCCGCCACGCCCGCCTATTCGGCCTCGGCCGGAGACGCCCGGGCCATGGCCGCCGGGGCTCCGTTCGGCTCGGCCGTGATCGCCGGCGACGACATCTTCGCCAGCCGCGCCGAGGAGGCCAACCCGGCGCTGGCCACCCTGACCGGTCCCGCCTCGGCCCGCGACGCCGCCTTCGGCCATCTGTTCGATCCGTCGGGCGTGATCGAGGCCCGCGACCGGATCGCCGCCGGATCGACCGGCCCGATCGAACTGGTCGCCCGCGCCCATCCCGACAGGATGCTGCACCTCTATGTCGCTCCGGAAGGCGACAAGCGCCGCGTCTGGCTGTTCGACGTCTCGGCCCAGAAGTCGATGGAGCTGCAGCTGTCGCAGGCCCAGAAGATGCAGGCCGTGGGCCAGCTGGCCGGCGGCGTCGCCCACGACTTCAACAACCTGCTGACCGCCATCCAGCTGCAGCTGTCCGAACTGCTGGAGCGCCATCCGGTCGGGGATCCGTCCTATGACGGCCTGAACCAGATCCGCCAGACGGGCATCCGCGCGGCCGATCTTGTGCGGAAACTGCTGGCCTTCTCGAGGAAGTCGACCGTCCGTCGCGAGCGTCTCGACCTCGGCGAACTGGTCGGGGAGTTCGCCGTCCTGCTGCGCCGCCTGCTGCGCGAGGACGTGCGGCTGGAGACCGACTACGGCCGCGACCTGCCGGTGGTCCTGGCCGACAAGTCCCAGCTGGAGACAGCGGTGATGAACCTGGCCGTCAACGCCCGCGACGCCATGCGCGGCGTGGTCGAGCCCGGCGCCGGGGTGGTCACCATCCGGACCCAGCGCCTCAGCCAGGCCGACGCGCGCACCATGGGCTGGCATGAGGCGCCGGAAGGCGACAGCGCCCTGATCGAGGTGTCCGACACCGGGCCCGGCGTCCCGCCCGAACTGCTGGACAAGATCTTCGAACCCTTCTTCACCACCAAGGCGGTCAACGAAGGCACCGGCATGGGCCTGGCCACGGTCTACGGCATCGTCCAGCAGGCCGGCGGCCATATCGGCGTGACCAATCTGGAGGGGGCGGGCGCCGCCTTCCGCATCTTCCTGCCCGCCGCCTCGGAACAGGAACTGATCGAGGCCGGCCCGGTCGAGGCCAAGGTCAAGGCGGCCCCCCGCGACCTGTCCGGCAACGGCCGCATCCTGTTCGTCGAGGACGAGGCCGCCGTGCGCGGAATCGCCGCCCGCCTGCTGCGCCAGCGCGGTTACGAGGTCATCGAGGCCGCCGACGGCGAGGAAGCCCTGGCCCTGGCCGAGGAATGGGCCGGTCAGATCGATATGATGATCTCGGACGTCATCATGCCCGGCCTGGATGGGCCCAGCCTGCTGAAGAAGGCCCGCCAGTATCTCGGCGACGCCCCGGTCATGTTCATCTCCGGCTATGCCGAGAGCGATTTCTCCGACCTGCTCCAGGACGAGACCGGCGTCTCCTTCCTGCCCAAGCCGCTGGACATCAAGACGCTTGCCGAACGTGTGAAGCAGGAACTGCGGCCGGGCTGATCTTCCCTCTCCCCTTGCCTCCCGGCCCGGCTTAAGCCCCTATGCGGCCCGTCCCGGTTCCGGAGTTCCCATGACTGTTCGTCGCCTGCTGACCGCATCCGCCGCCTTCGTCGCCCTGACCCTCGCGGCCGGCGCCGCAGGGGCCCAGGACTACGACATCAGCTTCGACAACGCCGTCCACCATGAGGCGCGGATCACGGTCACCTATCGCGACGTCGGCACGGCCCCAGTCCGGTTCCAGATGTCGCGCTCGTCGCCCGGCCGCTATGCGATCCACGAGTTCGCCAAGAACGTCTATTCCGTCTCCGCCGTCGACGGCCGAGGTCGACGCTTGACCATCGACCGCACCGACCCCTACGGCTGGACCGTGCCCGGCCACGACGGGACGGTCAGCCTGTCCTACACCCTGTTCGGCGACCGGTCGGACGGCACCTATTCCCAGATCGACGCGACCCACGCCCACCTGAACATGCCGGCCACCCTGGCGTGGGCGACAGGCTTCGACGACCGGCCGGTGACCGTCCGCTTCAAACCTTTCTCGCCCGACTGGACCATCGCGACCCAGCTTCAGCCGCAGGTCGAGCCCAACACCTTCGCCGCGCCCAATCTTCAGTATCTGATGGACAGTCCGACCGAGCTCAGCGCCCACATGGTGCGCGAGTGGACGGTCGATGACGCAGGCGTTGCCCGCACCATCCGCATCGCGGCCCACCATGCGGGCACAGCCGAGGAGATGGACATCTTCGCCGCGCGCGCCCGCCGGGTCGTGGACGCCCAGATCGCCGTCTTCGGCGACGTGCCCGATTTCGATTTCGGGACCTACACCTTCATCGCGGACTACCTTCCTTACGTCAGCGGCGACGGGATGGAGCATCGCAACTCCACCATCATCAACGACCCCCGCTCGTTCAAGGAGGCGGACTTCGACCAGCTGGGCACGCTCAGCCATGAGTTCTTCCACGCCTGGAACGTGGAGCGCATCCGTCCCGACGAGCTGGAGCCGTTCGACTTCGCCCGCGCCAATCCGACCCCGTCGTTGTGGTTCGCGGAAGGCTTCACCAGCTACTATGGCCCACTCGCCATTCGCCGGGCGGGGGTGTCGAAGGTCGACGACTTCCTCGGCGAGATGAGCGGACAGCTGAACTTCGTCCAGAACGCCTCGGGCCGTCGCTATGGCTCGCCGCAGGAGATGAGTCTGCGGGCGCCGTTCGTCGATGCGGCGACGGCCATCGACCCGACCAACCCGAACATTTTCGTCAACTACTATCCCTATGGCGCGGTCATCGGCTTCGGCCTTGACCTCACGCTGCGCCAGCGCTTCCCGGGCAAGACGCTGGACGACCTCATGCGTGAGATGTGGCGCGCCCACGGCGTGACCGAGCGGCCCTATGCGCCCGCCGACATCGAGGCCGCCCTGGCCCGGGTCACCGGTGATCCCGCCTTCGCCCGCGACTGGTTCGCCCGCACCATCCAGGGCAGCGACCTGCCGGACTTCGCGCCCTTGCTGGCCCAGGCGGGGATCGTGATCCGCCCGACCAATCCGACCGCCGCCTGGGCCGGAACCGTCCGCCTTCCGGCCACCGGCGCGCCCGTTATCGCGGCCGCCCTCGCCCCCGGCACGCCCCTGTACGAGGCCGGTCTGGATCGCGGCGACCAGATCGTCGCGGTGGGGGACAAGGCCATCGCCGGCCAGGCCGACTGGACCGCCGCGCTGGCCGCCGCCAGGCCCGGCGACGAGGTCCCGATCCGCTTCCTTCAGCGCGGGGTGGAGCGATCCGCCACCTTGCGCTTCGCCGCCGATCCGTCCTTCAATCTGGTCCGTGCCGAGGCCGGCGGCGGATCGGTTGCGCCGCAACAGCTGGCGTTCCGCGAAGCCTGGCTGGGCGCCGCGACGGAATAGGTCGCCATTCTCGATACTGCCCGTGTTTGTTCCGCGTCCTGGAAGGTCTCCCATGCTTGATCGCCGCAGTCTCATGTTCTCCGCCGCCGGCGCCGGCCTTCTCGCCGCCCTGCCGATTGCGGCCTTCGCCCAGTCGCAGCAGGACGCCGCGCTCGACGCCCTGCTGACCGAATGGTTCTACGACAACGTCGAGCGCAACCCGACCTTCGCCACCAGCCTGGGCATCGACAAGGATGAGCGCGCCCATCTGGCCGCACGTTTCTCTGACCTCAGCCTTGAGGCGGAAGAGGCGGACAAGGCGCGGGATATTGCCCGCTGGAACCGCATCAAGGACTGGCCGACCACCAACCTTTCGGACAGCATGAAGGTCACCCTGGCCGTCTCGCAGTTCCAGGCCGAGACCGCCGCGATGCGCGCCGAACTGCCCTTCGCCGGTTCGCCCTATATCGTGGCCCAGAACGGCGGCGCCTATTTCAGCGTCCCCGACTTCATGACCAACCAGCATCGGCTGGAGACCACGGCCGACGCCGAGGCCTTCCTGTCGCGACTGAAGGCCTTCGCGGTCCAGTTGGATCACGAGAATGCGCGGCTGCAGGCGGACGCCGGGGCCGGGATCACCCTGCCGGCCGTCATCATGGACAAGACCCTGACGCAGCTGAAGACGCTGCGCGACACGCCTGCCGCCGACATGGCCATGGTTCAGGCCCTGGTCCGCAAGACCGGCGAGAAGTCGATCGCCGGCGACTGGTCGAACCGTGCCGTCGCCATCGTCGATGAGGAGATCAAACCCGCGCTCGGCCGCCAGATCGCGGTGTTCGAGGCCCAGCGCCCGAACGCCTCGGACGAGGTCGGCGTCTGGCGTCTGCCGCAGGGCGAGACGCTCTACAATCTGGGTCTGCGCGGCTACACGACAACCACCTACACCGGCTCGGAAATCCACGAGATCGGCCTGCAACAGGTCGCCTCGATCCAGGCCGAGATCGACACCATCCTGAAGGGCCTCGGCATCACCGAGGGCACGGTGGGCGAGCGGGTCAATGCGCTTGGCCAGGACCCGCAGCACCTGTGGCCCAATACCGACGAGGGCAAGGTCGCCCTGATCGCCTCGCTGAACGAGATGGTCGCGGCCATCACCCCGCGCCTGCCCGAGGTCTTCTCGACCCTGCCCCAGGCGCCGGTGGAAATCCGTCGCGTGCCGGTGTCGATCCAGATCGGCGCGCCCGGCGGCTACTACCAGGCGGCGTCGCTGGATGGGTCGCGACCGGGCGCCTACTACATCAACCTGCGCGACACGGCGAACCGGCCGAAATGGTCACTGCCGACCCTGACCTATCACGAGGCGTCGCCGGGCCATCACTTCCAGATCTCGATCGCCCGGGAAGCGGGAACCCTGCCGATCTATCGTCGCGCCAGCGGCTTCTCGGCCTACAATGAGGGCTGGGCCCTGTATTCGGAACGCGTCGCCGCCGACGACCTGAATATGTACGAAGGCAGTCCGCTGGGCCGGATCGGCTATCTGCAGGCCTATCTGTTCCGCGCCGTCCGCCTGGTCGTCGACACCGGCCTGCACGACAAGCGCTGGAGCCGCGAGCAAGCCATCGCCTATATGATCGCCGAGGCCGCCACCCCCGCCAACGCCGCCCAGTCAGAGGTCGATCGCTATATCGTCTGGCCGGGTCAGGCCTGCTCCTACAAGCTGGGCCAGACGGTGATCGAAGGCCTGCGTCAGGAGGCCGAGGCCAAGCCCGGTTTCGACATCAAGGCCTTCCACGACCGGATGCTGCTGAACGGCTCGGTGCCGCTGGCGGTGCTTCAGGGGATCATGCGGGCGTAGGGCCGATCTCGGCGGCGATGTCGGGATCGGCCGCCGCCTCGGCCAGCAGCCAGTCGCGGAAGCGGGCGATCTTGGGCGAGCGAGGGCGGTCTGCAGGCCAGGCGATCCAGTAGCCCTCGGACAGTTTCACCGTCTGATCGAAGGGCCGGACAAGCAGGCCCGCCTTGATCTCGCGGGCGAACAGGATGGGCGACCCCAGGGCGATCCCCTGACCGCCCATGGCCGCCGCAACCTCCAGCCCCTGGATGTCGGCCCTCAGCCGCGAGGCCGGCGTCGCCCCTGTTGCGACCCCGGCGCAGGCGAACCAGGCCGCCCATTCCTTCTCGTCGCCGACCCGGGGCGCGTCGATCAGATCGGCTGGATCCTGGAGGTCCAGTCGCTCGCACAGGGCCGGGCTGCACAGGGGGGTGAAGACGCTTGGCATCAGGAGGGCGCACGCGACCCCGGGCCAGTCGCCGTCGCCTGACCTGAGCGCGATGTCCATGTTCTCGCGCGCCAGGTCGATGATCGTCGGGCTGGTGTCCAGCCTGACGGCCAGCCCGGGATTGGCCACCTGGAAGGCCCCGAGCCTGGGCGCCAGCCACTGGGTCGCCAGGGTCGTCAGGGTGGTGACCGACAGCACGCCCTGGTCCGCCTCGGTCACCTCGGCGAAGGCCCGGCGCAAAATGGTCATGGCCTCGGTCGCCGCCCGCGACAGCCGCTCGCCCTGTTCTGTCGGCTGGACCTCGCGCGGCAGGCGGCGGAACAGGCTGAACCCCAGCCGCGTCTCCAACGCCTTGATCTGCCAGCTGACGGCCGCCTGGGTCATGCCGAGTTCCTCCGCCGCGCGGGTGAAACTGTTCAGACGCGCCGCCGCCTCGAACACGCGGATCGACGAAAGTGGCAGGCCGGAGAGGGGATCACGCATAAGGGTACCTAGGGCTAACCCCTCATACTACTGGTTTGCGAACGGGGCCTGTCAAGCCGATATCTTCAATATCGAAGGCAACAGGCACAGGAGGCCGCCATGGAAGAAGTTCATCAGAAGCATAAGGACGCCGCGTGGGGGTGGCTGGCTGTTATTCTGGCCGTTTTGGATGGTTTCCCGAAGCGCCGCACGCGGACGAAGCCGGCGCGGCGTCGTTCGGCGACCGTTGTGACGCCCTGGAGCCAACATTCGCCCAGCGGCTGGTCCGCCTGATCGATTTCTGACTACAGGCGCTTGTCGAGGCGGCGCGGTTGGTGACCAATGCGGCCCGTTGTTTTCGGGAGCCCGCCATGATCGACCGTCGCCGCCTGATGTTCACCGCCGCCGCCGGAGCCAGCCTGATGGCGGCCGGCCAGGTCATCGCCCGGCCTCAGGCGGGAACAGCGTCCGCCGCCTTCACGGCGGTGATGAACTCCATCGTTCAGGAGACGCTGATGACGTCTCCGGAGCTGCTGACCTCGCTCGGCTTCGACAAGGGGCCGAACGCGCCGAAGAAGGCGCAGCTCGATGACCGGTCCCAGGCCAAGATCGATGCGGACAAGGCGACCTTCCGCCGGCAAATGACCGACCTGAAGGCCGTCGACCGCGCCGCCCTGAGCACTGACGAGAAGGTCTGGTACGACTCGCTGGAGTATTTCGGCGACACCGCCATGCTCGGCTACGACTTCCCCTATGGCGGCGGCTTCAGCCCTTCGCCCTACACCGTCAGCCAGCTGACCGGCTCCTACCGAGGCATCCCCGACTTCCTCGACAGTCAGCACTCGATCGAGACGGCGGAGGACGCCGAGGCCTATCTGAGCCGCGTTTCGGCCTTCGCCACCGCCCTTGATCAGGAGACGGCTCGGATGGAGACCGAGTTCGAGGCCGGGGCCGTTCCGCCCGACTTCATCATCGCCCGGACGCTCAGCCAGATGGAGTCGCTGATGGCGCCGGGAGCGGCCGGCACCACCCTGGTCCAGTCGGTCGTCCGGCGGACGGGCGAGAAGTCGATCGCCGGCGACTGGGGCGCGCGCGCCGAGACCCTCGTCAACGACGCCGTCTTCCCGGCCCTGACCCGTCAGGCGGATGCGCTGCGGGCGCGTCAGGCGGGGGCGACCCATGACGCCGGCGTCTGGCGGCTGCCGGATGGCGATGACTTCTACCGCTTCGGCATCCGGAGCTACACGACGACCAACCTGTCCGGCGACGAGATCCACGAGATCGGTCTGGCGCAACTGGCCGAACTGTCCGCACGGGCCGACGGCCTGCTCAAGGCGCAGGGGCTGACGCAGCGCTCGGTCGGCGCGCGGATCAAGGCGCTCGGCGAGGACCCGGCCCAGCGCTATCCGAACACGGATGAGGCCAAGGAACAGCTCCTGCGCGACCTCAACACCCAGACCGAAGAGGTCCGCCGCCGCATGCCGCAGTATTTCGGCCGGTTGCCGCAGGCCGCCGTCGAGATCCGGCGCGTGCCCAAGGCGATCGAGGGCGGGGCGCCGGGCGGCTATTACAACGCGCCTGCGCTGGATGGGTCGCGGCCGGGCATCTACTACATCAACCTGCGGGACACGGCGGAGTGGCCGAAGCTGCAGCTGCCGACCCTGACCTATCACGAGGCGGTGCCTGGCCATCACCACCAGATCGCCCTGGCGCAGGAGCGGGCCAATACGCCGCTGCTGATGAAGGTGCTCGGCTTCTCGGCCTATTCGGAGGGCTGGGGCCTGTACGCCGAACAGCTGGCCGACGAGATCGGCATGTACGAGAACGATCCCTACGGCAAGATCGGCTATCTCCAGTCCCTGATGTTCCGGGCGACCCGCCTGGTCGTCGACAGCGGCCTGCACGCCAAGCGCTGGAGCCGGGAACAGGCGATCCGGTTCATGGTCGACGCCCTGGGCGACGCCGAGAGTGCGGTCACCACCGAGATCGAGCGCTACTGCGTCTGGCCGGGGCAGGCCTGTTCCTACAAGCTGGGTCACACCAAATGGGTCGAGTTGCGCGAGACGGCGAAGGCGACGCTGGGCGACCGGTTCGACATCAAGGCCTTCCACGACGCAGGGATGAACACCGGGGGCGTTCCGCTGACGGTGCTTGAGCGGGTCATCACCGAATGGACCGCAGCGCAGGCGGCCGCGTGATGATCGATCGTCGCCGACTGCTCGCCTCCGCCGCCGCGGGGGCGGGGCTCGCCGCCCTGCCGTCCCTGGCCTTCGCCCGTGCGGACGAGGACGCGCGGCTGGACGCCATTCTGAGCCGTCAGTTCGACGAGGATATGGACGGGGCGCCGCAGGCAGCGACGGCGCTGGGGCTCGACGTCGGCGAGCGGGCGGGGCTACGGAGCCGGCTGGATGACCGGTCGTTGGCCGCCGCCGAGCATGAGGCGATCCGGGCGCGCGAGCGGCTGGAGGAGCTGAGGACGATCGACGCGGCCGCCCTCTCGGCCGAGGGGCGAGCGAGCTACGACGTGCTGTCGTTCCAGAAGGAGATCGCAGCCGAGTCCGCCGGCTTCGGCTGGCACACGGCCGACAGCTGGCGGAGGACCCCCTATGTCGTCAGCCAGATCAACGGCGCCTATGTCGATGTGCCGAGCTTCCTCGACACCACCCATCCGGTAAAGACGCGCGAAGACGCGGACGCCTTCATCGAGCGGCTGAGCGCATTCCCGGCCTCTCTCGATGGAGACACCGAACGCACCCGGGCCCATGCCGGAATGGGGATGGTCGCGCCCGCCTTCATTCTCGACAAGTCGATCCAGCAACTGACGGCGCTGCGGGACCAGCCCGGAGCCGGTCAGGCGATGGTGCGCAGCCTGGCCCGCAAGATGGCCGAGGCCGGGATCGAGGGCGACCACGTCAGTCGGGCCGAGACCCTGCTGGACGGGCCGGTGAAGCTGGCGCTGGATCGCCAGATCATCGAGCTGCAGCGCCAGCGGGTCGATGCGGTCCATGACGCCGGGATCGGCGGGCGGGTAGATGGCCAGTCCTATTACGCGCTCAATCTCAGGGCCTATACGACCACCGAAACCCCATCGTGGGAGATCCATGACCTGGGTCTGGAACAGGTCGCCGACATTCAGGCCCAGGCGGATGAGCTGCTGAAAGGCGAAGGCTATACGCACGGGACCGTCGCCGAACGGATGGCCGCGCTGAGGACCGAGAGCCGGTTCGTGTGGCCCAACACCGACGCGGGCCGCGCGGATCTGCTGACCTACGTCAACGCCGAGATGGAGCGGGTCCGCGCCCGCATGCCCGAGGTCTTCGCCCGCGTTCCGACCAGCGAGTTCCTGGTTCAGCGGGTGCCGCCCGCGATCGAGGCGGGGGCTCCGGGCGGTTACGCTCAAGGGGGCAGCCTGGATGGGACCCGGCCCGGCATCTACTTCATCAACCTGAAGGACACGGCGGACTGGCCGCGCTGGACGCTGAAGACCCTGACCTATCACGAGGCGGCGCCGGGCCACCTGTTCGAGGGGGCGCTGGCTCTGCAGTCGGCGAACCTGCCGCTGTATCGCAAGACGGTCGGCTTCTCGGCCTATGGCGAGGGGTGGGGGCTGTATGCGGAGCGGCTGGCCGACGAACTTGGCCTGTACGAAGACGATCCGTTCGGCCGCATCGGCTATCTGGAAAGCTTCCTGTTCCGCGCCTGCCGACTGGTCGTCGACACCGGCCTGCACGCCAAGGGCTGGAGCCGCGAAGAGGCCATTCGCTACATGGCCGAGAACGTCGGGGATCCGAACGAAACGGAGATCGACCGCTATTGCTCGGCGCCCGGTCAGGCCTGTTCCTACAAGATGGGGGAGATCGCGATCACCGGATTGCGGGAAGAGCTGAAGGCGGCTCCGAACTTCGACCTGAAGCGGTTTCACTCGGCTGTGCTGGAGGGCGGGCGGATGCCGCTGACGGTGCTGGACCGACGGGTGCGGGCGGCCTTCGCCTAGACCGTCTGTCCATCCTGCTGTCGCAGGGTGTTGTGGATGTCCGTGGCGGCGACGGCGGCTTCCGCAGTGGCCACGGCGATCTGGTTGAGACCGCGCACGACGTCGCCGGCGGCGTAGAGACCGGGGACGCTGGTCTTCTGGTGCAGGTCGACCTCGAGGCGTCCGTCGTCGGCAAGGCGGGCGCCGAGCGCTCGGGCCAGTTCGACGTTGGGCGAAGTTCCGAGGGCGGAATAGACGAGGTCGAAGGACCGGTTGGCGCCGCCCCAGCAGAGGGCGGTGACGCGGTCGCCTTCGAGATGCACCTTTTCGATGGGGGTCTCGACCAGTTCGATACCGAGGCGGACGAGGGCTTCGCGCTGGGTCAGGGCGTCGGGTGCGCCGACGTGGATCAGGGTCACCCGGTCGGAATAGGTGCGCAAGAAGGCGGCCTCGCGGACGCCTGCATCGCTGTGGCCGATGACGGCGACGGCCTTGCCCGTGACTTCGTAGCCGTCGCAGATCGGGCAGATGCGGACCAGAGTGCGCTCGATGGCGCGTTCCACGCCCGGCAGGTCGGGGTGGTGGTCGATCACTCCGGTCGCCAGCAGGACCGCCCGCGCGCGAATCTCGCGTCCGTTCAGCGATGCGACGAAATGGTCGCCATCATGCCGCAGCGTCTCGACACGCCCTGGCTCGATCCGCGCCCCGTATTCTTCAGCCTGCTCCCGCATCCGGGACAGGATGGCGTCGCCGGTGATGCCGGCGGGGAAGCCGGGCATGTTGTGGCTGAGCGGGATCCAGCTGGCGCGAGGCGCGCCTCCGTCGGCGATCAGCACCGAGCGCAGGAAACGGGTCAGATAGGTCGCGGCGGTCAGTCCGGCCGGACCCGCACCGACAATCAGGACGTCGACGTCGGGCGTCTCGCCGCCGGTCACTCGCTGACCCAGGACGTCGGCCAGTACTCGCCGGGCACGCCCCAGCACTCGGACATCTCCGAAGAGGACTTCAGCACGAAGCCGCGAGCCGTCCAGGTCCAGCTGTCGACCATACCGCAGTCGCCCAGACCGCGGCCCTTGTTGAAGGCGTCTATAACCCGTGTCGCCGGGTCGTAGGCGGCGTTGACCAGCATATCCAGAGGCTCCCCCGATGCACTCGGAAAGGTCACCCGGCGGGGGTTCGTTCCCTGGGGCGTCGTGGTGAACCAGGCGTTGGCGAAATTGTAGGCGCCCACCCCGCAAGGGACGCTCCACAGTACAGTGTTCCCATCCAGCCGGGCGGAGGAGATCACCTTCTGCAGGTCCGGATTGAAATCGGTTTCGGCCCGGCACTGGATCACGGCCGGCAGGGCCTCGACGGCGGCCGGCAGAATCTGGCCTTCCTGATCGCCATATCCCGCCTGACTAACAGCGGGCGCAGGCTCGATCCGGGGTCGCGCGGGCGCGGCCGGAACCGCCAAGGCGGGGCGAGATCCCTTGCGGATCAGCGCCGTGGTCGTGCCCAACCTGCCCTGACGTTCATCGATCCACAGCAGTGAGGCCGCCGCTCCGGTCAGGGAGATCGGAATGGTCTCCGACCCGGCGTTCAACGCCATAGCGGCGCCCTGGGCCATGGCGTCGACCAGGGCGCGCGCCCGGTCCGGGGCGATGATCGCGACGGGCAAGGCGTCGTCGCCCGTCGCCGCACGAGCCGCGAAATCGACCCCGTCGACGCGCGCCGTCACAGCGCCGTCGAAGGCGCCGCTCTCGGGCCAGAAGCCGACCACGACGCCCGGCGTCGCGTCAGGGCCGGCCGGCATGCTGATGCGGACCCAGCCCGTCCCTTCCAAGGCCGGGGCGAAGACGTTGCAGGTCCCGCTGTTGTCGCAGACGGCCAGCCAGTCGCGGAACTTCCGCTGTTCCGAAGGCCGCGCAGACGGAGAGGGATCGGATGTCGATGCGCTATCGGGTTTGGAACCGGCCTTCGCCGCCTGATCTTCGCCACAGGCCGCCAGCATCGCCGCCATCGCCATCAGTGCGATTACACGCATTGTTCCCCCCGAGGTCGAGGCCGAGTCAGGCCTTGCGCAGTTCCGACGGTTTGTGCGCGGCGCGGGCGCCGGTCTTGCCGCTCTCGACCAGATATTCGGGGTTATCGGGCGAGGCCGCAACCTTGTGGGTCTTGATCGTCGTGGGCGTCGTCAGCTTACGGACGACCTCGCCGGTGGTTGTTCCCTGCGAATGATCCCACTCGACCTTGTCGCCGGCCTTGAAGATGTTTTCAGTCATGGTGTTGGCGCCTCCTGCCTGTCTTCGACATCAGCGAGAACTGCCCGCATCAGGTCCAGATCGACCAGGATCGGAACTTCGCAGAAGGCGATCATCCAGCGTTGAATCAGGCGTTCGGTCTCATCGTTCATTCGGCGTATCCCTCCGGAGCCGGGCACGCCCTTCCGCCGGATAGAACCGGCCCGGCCTGTCGGGGTTCAGCTTGGCCGGAGGCGGCTTTTTCAGGGCAGGGTTAATCGGCGACGCCTCGCCCTTTGCCTCGCGCGTCTGTGATCGCTATACCGCCGCCACCTCCCGAAACTTGCAGAACAGGACGAAGCCGCATGGCCAAGATCAAGGTCGCCAATCCCATCGTGGACATCGACGGCGACGAAATGACCCGCATCATCTGGCAGTGGATCAAGGACAAGCTGGTCTTCCCGTTCGTCGACGTCGAGCTGGACTACTACGACCTGGGCATGGAGCACCGCGACGCCACTGACGACCAGGTGACGATCGACGCCGCCCACGCCATCCAGAAGCACGGCGTCGGCGTGAAATGCGCCACCATCACCCCCGATGAGGCGCGCGTCGCCGAGTTCGGCCTGAAGAAAATGTGGAAGTCGCCGAACGGCACCATCCGCAACATCCTGGGCGGCGTGGTCTTCCGCGAGCCGATCATCTGCCAGAACGTGCCCCGCCTGGTCCCGGGCTGGACCCAGCCGATCGTGGTCGGCCGTCACGCCTTCGGCGACCAGTACAAGGCTACCGACTTCCTGGTTCCCGGACCCGGCAAGCTGACCATGAAGTGGGTCGGCGCCAATGGCGAAGAGCAGAACTACGAGGTCTTCGACTTCCCCTCGGCCGGCGTGGCCATGGGCATGTACAACCTTGACGATTCGATCCGTGACTTCGCCCATGCCTCGTTCAGCTACGGCCTGGCGCGCAACTATCCGGTCTATCTGTCGACGAAGAACACCATCCTGAAAGCCTACGACGGCCGCTTCAAGGACATCTTCCAGGAGATCTTCGACGCCGAATACGCCGACAAGTTCAAGGCTGCCGGCCTGACCTATGAGCACCGTCTGATCGACGACATGGTGGCCGCGGCCATCAAATGGTCGGGCGGCTTCGTCTGGGCGTGCAAGAACTACGACGGCGACGTGCAGTCCGATATCGTCGCCCAGGGCTTCGGCTCGCTGGGTCTGATGACCTCGGTGCTGCTGACGCCGGACGGCAGGGTGATGGAGACCGAGGCCGCCCACGGCACCGTGACCCGCCACTTCCGCCAGCACCAGAAGGGCGAGGCCACCTCGACCAACTCGATCGCCTCGATCTTCGCCTGGACGGCCGGCTTCAAGCACCGCGCCAAGCTGGACGAAAACGCCGAACTGGCCCAGTTCGCCGAGACCCTGGAAAAGGTCGTCGTCGAAACCGTCGAGGCCGGCTTCATGACCAAGGACCTGGCCCTGCTGGTCGGCGATCAGCAGTCGTGGCTGACCACCGAAGGCTTCCTCGACAAGGTCGCCGAGAACCTGAAGAAGGCTCTGCCCAACGTCGGCTGAGCCCGATCTGAGCCAACAGGGTTCGAATCTTTCGACCCCGCCGGAGCTTCTCCGGCGGGGTTTCGTTTGAGCGGTGGGCTCCGACGTGCATTGATGGCGTTTGCGTCGGAGGAGGGGAGACCACCGGTGAAAAGAGTATTCGGCAATCTGGTGCTGGCCGCCATCGCGCTCGCGGTGGTCAGCTTCTTTGCGGCGCCGGCCGTAGCCTTCTTCGGCATCCGATCAGCGGCCCAGTCGGACGACGTCGCCGGGCTGCAGCGACTTATGGATTTCGATGCCGTGCGGGCGTCGCTGCGGCCCCAACTGTCGGGACGACCCGAGGCTCTGACCCCGCCGCCGTCCTTCATGAACGATCCGATCGGCGCCTTCCGTCGACAGTTCGAGGACGTCGCGGCGCCGCAGGGGCCGAATCCCGACGCCTATCTGACGCCCGACGCCATCGATGGCCTGACCCGGGCCGAGGGCCGCTACGCCGCCGTGCGGACGGCCCGGCCGGGGACCGATGAAGCGTCGGCGCCCTGGCCCAAGCCGGTCTACTGGGGGATCAACCGCGCCCGGATGGCCGTGACGGACGACGGAGGATCGGACACGGTCTTCACCTTCGAGCGCAAGGGACCGTTCGAGTGGAAGCTGGTCCATATCGGCCTGCCTGACGGGGCCACTCCGCAGACGCCCGCGCCTGTTGCACCGACCACCGCCGCTCCGGAGACGAAACGATGAAGGGCCTGATCAAGGGCGTCGTGGTCCTGGCGGTCGTCGCCTTCCTCGTCGCCTATTTCGGCACGCCGCTCCTGACGGTGAACAGTCTGGTCGCGGCGGCCAAGGCGGGAGACGAGGCGGCGCTGGAGCGGCTGGTCGATTTCCCGGCCTTCCGCGACAGCCTCAAGGACGAACTGACCGCGCGCCTGATGACGGAGGCCGAGGCCGACCCGGACGTCCGCGACAGCGCCCTGGGCGGTCTCGGGATGATGCTGGCGCCCATGCTGGTCAGCGGGGCCGTCGACGCCCTGGTCAACGCGCCGACCATCGCCGCCATGGTGCGGACGGCCGACACGCCGGATCCGACCGACGCCGCCGCGGCGCGTACGCCACAGCCGGAGGGGGAAGATCAGGACATCCGCCAGAGCTACGCCTATCGCGACCTGAACACCTTCGTGCTGGGCCTGACAGACCCCGACCGGCCGGACGAAAAGTTGAAGCTGCTGCTGAAGCGGCAGGGGCTGTTTGGCTGGAAGCTGTCGGGCGTGGATTTGCCTAATCCTCCCCCATCGGGGGAGGTGGCGCGGAGCGAAGCGAAGTGACGGAGGGGGCTCACCGCACACTCGGTGTCTGAGGCCGGCCCCCTCCACCGCTTCGCGGTCTCCCTCCCCCGATGGGGGAGGATTACTGCTGCGCCGCGATCCAGGCGTCCATGCGGCGGTCGAGCAGGTCCAGCGGCAGGGGGCCGTCGACCAGCAGGGCGTCGTGGAAGTCGCGGACGTTGAACCGCTCGCCCAGGGCCGCCTCGGCGCGTGTGCGGATGGCGCGCAGGCGGATCTCGCCGATCTTGTAAGCCAGGGCCTGACCCGGCCAGCCGATGTAGCGCTGAAGCTCCGTCTCGATATTGTGCGGCGACAGGGCGGAGTTGTCGGTGAAGCACGCGCGGGCCTGTTCGATGGTCCAGCCCATCCAGTGCATGCCGGTGTCCGCGACCAGACGACAGGCGCGCCACATCTCGTAGCTCAGGCGGCCGAACCGCTCCTCGGGCGTGCGGTAGAAGCCCATCTCCTCGCCGAGGAATTCTGAATAAAGGCCCCAGCCCTCGGTGAAGGCGGTGACCCCGGCGTTGCGGCGGAAGGCCGGACCGGCGGCGGCCTCCTGCTGCAGGGCGATCTGGAGGTGGTGGCCGGGGACGGCCTCGTGCAGCGTCAGGGCGGGCAGTTCGTAGAGCGGACGCTGGTCCAGCTTGCCGGTGTTGACGATATAGCCGCCGGGCGTCCCCTCCTCGAGCGAGCCGCCGTTGTAGCGGCCGGTCGTATAGTTGTCCTCGATGTCCAGCGGCACGGGGCGGACGTTGTAGGTCAGGCGCGGCAGGGTGCGGAACAGGGCGGGCAGGCCGCCGTCGGCCCGTTTGGCCATCTCCGAGGCCTTCTCCAGCATGTCCTCGCGCGAGGTGGCGTAGAACTGCGGATCGGTCCGCAGATGATTGAGGAAGCCGGCGAAGTCGCCGGTCCAGCCGGAGGCCCGCATCTCCGTGTCCATGCGGGCCCGGATGCGGGCGACTTCGTCCAGCCCGATCTGGTGGATCTGGTCGGGGGTCAGGTCGGTGGTGGTGTAGCGGCGGGCCTCGAAGGCGTAGAACTCGCGCCCGCCGGGACGTGAGCCGATGCCGACCTCGGCCGGGGCGGCGGGAAGGTACTCATTGGCGGTGAAGTCGACCCAGGCCTGGCGGCGCGGGACGATCCGTTCGGCAACGATGGCGGCGGCGCGGGTTCGGAGGCTTTCCTGATCCGCGGCGGAGATGGTCGCGGGCAGGCTGGCGAAGGGCCGAAGGAGGGGGTCGGTCGCGGGCGTGAAGGCCGCCTCGTTGCGGAAGATGGCGAGGGCGCTTTCGACGACGGATTTCGGCTGGACGAAGCCAGTCTCGAGCCCGCGCCGGGCGTCGGCCAGGCCTTCGTCGTACCATGCAGGCAGGGCGGCGAGGCGGCTGAGCCAGGCGTCGGCGTCGGCGCGGCTGGTGATACGGGTGCCGGCGGCGAGGAAGCCGGCGCTCTGTCCCGGCCCGCCCTCGGAGTTGAAGGCCAGACGACCGCCGTCGAGGCCGATGGACTCGATCGACCGGTCGACGATGTCGGCGAGGAAGTCGCGGTTCAGGCCGTCGTTCGACGACAGGGTCGAGGCGTCGAGGGCGGCCAGGCGTCGCTTGAATTCGTTCAAGGGTTGTAGGCGGGCGATCTCGGCGGCGCGGGATTGATCGGACAGGCGGGACTTGGCGGCCTGGTCGCCCTCGCGTGCCGCCTGGATCGGGTTCAGGCTCAGCTGCCAGGCGTCGTAGTCGGCGATGATCGAGGCGAGGGCGGGGTTCTCTGCGGTCGCGGCTGTCGTCGCGGGCTGGATCTGGGCGGCGGCGGAGATGGCCGTCACGGAGAGGAGCAGACCGGCGACTGCGGCGATGGCGAAGCGATTCATGTAGACCCTCGAACTGAGGGCGGCATGGGGACGGAAGAGGGGGGCGAGGTCAATGGGGAACGGCTTGACCCGAAGCCTCGCGACATCGCAACTGGCGCCCCGGAGGCTTCACGATGCGACATGTTCCCCTGACCGCCCTCAGTCTGATCCTAGCGCTCGGCGCGGGTGCGGCGGCCGCGCAGATTCAGGATCCGGCGGCGGAAGCGGACGCCGCCTTCGCGCGCTGGAGCGGCGACAGTACGCCCGGCTGCGCCGTTGCGGTCGAGCGGGACGGTCGCACCCTTCTGAGCCGCGGCTACGGCATGGCCAATCTGGAGCACGGGGTGCGGGCGACAGACGAAACGGTCTTCGAGGCCGGTTCGGTGGCCAAGCAATTCGTCGCGGCCGGCATCGTCATGCTGGCGCTGGACGGCCGGCTGTCGCTGGACGACGACGTGCGTCGGCATGTGCCGGAACTGCCTGACTACGGCACGCCCATCACGCTCAGGCATATGCTGAACCACACCAGCGGCCTGAGGGACTGGGGGGCGATGGTGGCGATCGAGGGCTGGCCGCGTGGGCAGCGCTATATGACCAACGCGCGGGTGCTGGACGTCATCACGCGCCAGCGGGCCCTCAACAACGTGCCCGGAGCCGAGTTCATCTATTCAAACTCGAACTACAACCTTCTGACCATCGTACTGGAGCGGGTGTCGGGGCAGAGCCTGCAGAGTTTCACCGAGGCGCGAATCTTCCAGCCTCTGGGCATGAGCCATAGCCGATGGCGCGACGACTACGCCGCCGTGGTGCCGGGTCGGGCGACGGCCTATGGCCGCGACGGCGCCGGTCGCTGGCGCGCGGACATGCCGCTGGAGGATGCGCATGGAAACGGCGGTCTGCTGACCACGGTCGGCGATCTGCTGATCTGGAACCGGGCCCTGGACGACGGGCGGTTCGGCCCGATCTTCATGGCCGAAATGCTGCGTCCGGGCGTGCTGAACGACGGGCGGGCCATCTCCTATGCCTCGGGTCTGTTCGTGTCGGGCGAGCCGGGGCGAAGGGAGGTCTCGCATGCGGGGGCGACGGCCGGCTATCGAGCCTGGCTCGGCTTCTATCCGGACCAGCATCTGTCCCTGGCCCTGCTGTGCAACGCCGCCGACGTGAACTCCGGCGCGCTGGCCCTGCGAACCCTCGTAGCCTTTGCGCCCGAGCTGGCCCCGCCGGTCCTGCCGCCCGTCGTGCTGCCGCCGACCGGGGATTTCGTGAGCGATGCGTCGGGTGAGCTTCTGGCCATCGCGGCGGCCGATGGGGTGGCCCGCACGGCGGACGGGCGGGTGATCGCCGCCGGGGAGGGCGGGCGGTTCAACCTGGGCGACGAGGTCCTGATCTTCGACGGACCGGACCGGTTCGAGCGGACGGACCGGCAGGGCCGGCGTATCCGGTATCAGCGTGCGGCGGCCCCCGCCCTGGCCGCCGAGATGGTCTCGAGCCTGATCGGCGACTGGCGCAGCGACGAGGCCTTGGCCACGGCGCGGATCCGGGCCGGGGATCAAGGCGGACTGACCCTTCAGTTCCCGAACGGGCGACCTCAGGCCGTGACGGCGACCCGGGGAGAGGCGCTGGCCTTTCCCCAGGGCGAGATCCTGATCGATCGGGACGCGTCCGGGGCGCCGGTCGCGCTGAGGATCACCGTCGACCGGTCGCGCGGGATCGTGTTCCGGCGGGTGGGTTAGCCCGCCAGAGCCGCCCGCACGGCCGCGAGACCGTCTTCAGCCTTCGACCCGTCGGGCGCTCCCCCTTGCGCGAAGTCTGCCTTGCCGCCGGCGCCCTGGCCGCCCATCGCGATGACGGCGGCGCGGGCGAGGTCTGCGGCGTTGACCCGGTCGGTGACGTCACTGGTCGCGGCGACGGTGACCGCCGCCTTGCCGTCGGTGACACCGATCAGGGCGACGACGCCGGAGCCGACCTGGGTGCGGAACTCCTCGGCCACGCCGCGCAGGCCCTTGCCGTCGACGCCGTCGAGGATGCGGGCGATCAGTTTGACGCCGTTGATCTCTTCCGGCGCGGCATTGGCCGATGCGCCGCCGCCTCCGAGGGCCAGTTGCTTCTTCAGGTCGGCGACCTGTTTCTCCAGCGCCTTGCGTTCGGCCGTAAGGGCCTCGACGCGGGCGGGCACGTCCAGCGGCTGAACCTTGAAGGACTGGGCCAGCGTCTTCGCCACCCCGGCCTGAGCCAGGAGATACTGGCGCGCGGCCTCGCCGGTCACGCCCTCGACGCGGCGGATGCCGGCGGCGATGCCGGTCTCGCCCGTGATCTTGAACAGGGCGATGTCGCCGGTGCGGGCGACGTGGGTGCCGCCGCACAGTTCGACGGAGTAGGGGCCGTTGTTGTCGCCCGTCAGGGCGCGGCCGAGGGTGACCACGCGGACCTCGTCGCCGTATTTCTCGCCGAACAGGGCGACGGCGCCGGCGTCGATGGCGTCCTGGGGCGTCATCAGCTGGGTCGTGACGGGGACGTTCTGGCGGATGACCGCGTTCACCTCGGTCTCGATGGCGGCCAACTGGTCCTCGGTGACCGGGGCGTTGTGGCTGAAGTCGAAACGCATGCGTTCGGCGTCGACCAGCTGACCCTTCTGGGCCACGTGCGGGCCGAGCACGTTCTTCAGCGCCGCGTGCACCAGGTGGGCGGCTGAGTGGTTGGCGCGGGTGGTCAGACGTTGTTCGGCGCCGGCGCGCAGCTGGGCGCGGGCGCCGATGGTCAGGGTCCCGGACTCGATCTCGATCTTGTGGGCGTAGAGGTCGCCGCCAGCGTGCTTCTGGACGTCGAGAACGACGCCGAAGCCCTGCTGGCCCGAGGCGTCGGTCCACTCGACCTCGCCGCGATCGCCGGTCTGGCCGCCGCCTTCGCCGTAGAAGGGGGTCTGGTCGAACAGGACCTCGGCGGTCTGGCCGGGCTCAAGGGCGTCGATGGATTCGCCGCCGCGCACGAGAGCCAGCACCTCGCCGGAGCCTTCGATGGCGTCGTAACCGGTGAAGACGGTGGGGCCGAGGCGGTCGCGCAGGCTGAGCCATTCGCCGGCGGACGCCGTCTGGCCCGAGCCCTTCCAGTTGGCCTTACCGCGTTCGCGCTGCTGGGCCATCGCGGCCTCGAAGGCGTCGTTGTCGACGGTCAGGCCGCGACGGCGGGCCTCGTCCTGGGTCAGGTCGAGCGGGAAGCCGTAGGTGTCGGACAGGGTGAAGGCCGTCTGGCCCGAGATGACGCCGCCGGCGGACAGACCGCTGGTGGCCTCGTCGAGCAGGGCCATGCCGCGGCCGAGGGTGGTGCGGAAGCGGATTTCCTCCTGCTTCATCGTGTCTTCGATGGAGGCCTGGGCACGGCTGAGTTCCGGGAAGGCCTCGCCCATCTCGGAGACGAGCGTCGGCACCAGGCGGTGCATCAGGGGATCGGCGGCGCCGAGCAGGTGGGCGTGGCGCATGGCGCGGCGCATGATGCGGCGCAGGACATAGCCGCGCCCCTCGTTCGACGGGGTCACGCCGTCGGCGATCAGGAAGGACGACGAGCGCAGGTGGTCGGCGATGACCCGGTGGCTGGCGGCGCGGTCGCCTTCGGCCTTCGTCGAGGTGGCGTCTTCGGAAGTGGCGATCAGGGTCTGGAACAGGTCGGTGTCGAAGACGGAGTTCTTGCCCTGGAGCACCGAGGTCATGCGTTCCAGGCCCATGCCGGTATCCACCGAGGGCTTGGGAAGGCTGCGAACGATCTCGTCGTTCTCCTTCTCGAACTGCATGAAGACGTTGTTCCAGATCTCCCCGTAGCGGTCGCCGTCTTCATCGGGCGAGCCGGGAGGGCCGCCCGGGACGTGGTCGCCGTAGTCCCAGAAGATCTCGGTGCAGGGGCCGCAGGGGCCGTTGTCGCCCATGGCCCAGAAGTTGTCGGAGCCGGCGATGCGGATGATCTTGTCGTCGCCGAAGCCGGTGACCTTTTTCCAGATCGCGGCGGCCTCGTCGTCATCGATGTAGACCGTGACCAGCAGACGGTTGGGGTCGAGGCCGTAGTCCTTCGTTACGAGGTTCCACGCCCGGTCGATGGCGTGTTCCTTGAAATAGTCGCCAAAGGAGAAGTTCCCCAGCATCTCGAAGAAGGTCAGGTGGCGGGCGGTGTAACCGACGTTGTCGAGGTCGTTGTGCTTGCCGCCCGCGCGGACGCATTTCTGCGAGGAGGTGGCGCGCGGATACGGAGGCGTCGCCGCCCCGGTGAAGTAATCCTTGAACGGCACCATGCCCGCGTTGACGAACATCAACGTCGGATCGTTCTGCGGCACCAGCGGCGCGGACTGGACCCGGGCGTGACCGTCGGCCGCGAAATAGTCGAGGAAGGTCGAGCGAATCTGTTTCAGGCTGGCCATGGGCTGTTCAGTCGTTTGCGCGTCGAGGATCGGGGAAGGCGCATATAGAGACCGGCGGGGCCGTGAGCCAAGAGTTTCCGGTCAGGCGGGGCTGTCAGTCTCGTCCACGGCGTCGTCATCGTCGGACAGAAGGGCGTCGAGGGCCTCGATGATGGCGTCGATCTGTTCGGCGCTGGCGGCGACGCGAAGCAGGGTCCCGTCCGAGCCGCCGATCTCCAGCAGGTAGCCGTCGTCGCTTTCCGCCAGGTTGAACTGGGTCAGGGTCGGGATGGTTTCGGCCATGGGACGTCTCCTCGGCGGGTGCGCCGCCAGCGTCGTAAGGCTGGTGTTCTAGGGCGTCGGCATGACGCGGGGCAATGACGCGCCCGGGTGATATGCTGGGGAATGTCGACGCTCGAAGTCTGGTTTGATGGTGACTGCCCGCTTTGCCGGCGGGAGATCGCCTTGCTGCGGCGTCTTGATCGACAGGGTGCGATCGTTTTCACCGATGTGGCGACGGGTGAAGGACACTGTCCCATCGATCGCGCCGAACTGCTCAACCGGTTTCATGCGCGGGAGGACGGGCGGCTGGTTTCCGGCGCTGAGGCCTTTGCGGCGATGTGGCGGGCGATCCCCTTGCTGGCCCCTCTCGGACGTCTGGCGAGAAACCGGTACGTGCTGGCCGTTCTCGAACGGCTTTACCTGGCGTTTCTGAGAGTGCGGCCAGGCTTGCAGCGCGCGCTGGGTCGCCTGGGCTGAGCGCGGTCGTCGGGTTTAGAAAACCGCCTGACCGGAAAGAAAAGAGCCCGCCCGGACGAACCGGGCGGGCGGCTCCGCCCGGCCCGAGCCCCGCGGGGGTCGGCGGCGGGTCGCAGGGACCGGCCGGGCGGAGTGTCTTGTTACTCCTCCCCATCGGAGGAGGTGGCGCGTCGCCTCTTCAGCGACGTGGCGGAGGGGGCCGCGAACTCGGTGTCTGGGGTCGCCCCCTCCACCGCGAAGACGCGGTCCACCTCCCCCAACGTGGAAGGACCCTCAGCCTTCGAGATCCTGACCTTCGTCGGGCTCGGGCGTGCCCAGGAGCTCGTCGGCGATCTTGGAGGTCGACTTGCGGACCTTGTCCTCGATGGCGTCGGCCATGTCGGGATTGGCCTTGAGGAAGGCGCGGACGTTCTCGCGGCCCTGGCCGATCCGGGTCGAGTCGTAGGAGAACCAGCTGCCGGACTTCTCGATGATCCCGGCTTTGACGCCCAGGTCGATGATTTCACCCAGCTTGGAGATGCCTTCGCCGTACATGATGTCGAAGATGACCTCACGGAACGGCGGGGCGACCTTGTTCTTGACCACCTTGACCCGGGTCGTGTTGCCCACGACCTCGTCGCGGTCCTTGATCGCGCCGGTGCGGCGGATGTCCAGACGGACCGAGGCGTAGAACTTCAGCGCATTACCGCCGGTCGTCGTTTCCGGCGAGCCGTACATGACGCCGATCTTGTGCCGGATCTGGTTGATGAACAGCACGATGCAGTTCGACTTGGAAATCGAGGCGGTCAGCTTGCGCAGCGCCTGAGACATCAGACGCGCCTGAAGGCCCGGCAGGCTGTCGCCCATCTCGCCCTCGATCTCGGCGCGCGGCGTCAGGGCGGCGACGGAATCGACCACCACGATGTCCACGGCGCCCGAGCGCACCAGGGTGTCGACGATCTCCAGCGCCTGTTCCCCTGTGTCCGGCTGGGACACCAGCAGGTCATCCAGGTTGACGCCCAGCTTCTGGGCATATCCGGGGTCGAGCGCATGTTCGGCATCGACGAAGGCGGCGGTGCCGCCGGCTTTCTGAATCTCGGCCACGGTGTGCAGGGCGAGCGTCGTCTTGCCCGAGGATTCCGGTCCGAAGACCTCGATCACCCGTCCGCGCGGCAGGCCCCCGATGCCCAAGGCCATGTCCAGACCCAGCGAGCCGGTGGACACCGAGGGGATCACGTCGGCGACCCCGCCCTTGCCCAGTTTCATGACCGAGCCCTTGCCGAACGCACGGTCGATCTGTGCGATCGCCGCCTCCAGCGCGCGCTGCTTGTCGCCGTCGTCCTTGCCCACCAATTTCAGATTCGCCTGAGCTGCCACCTTGCCACTCTCCTTTGCCATGATTCCTGTGAAACCCTGGGGAGAGGCCCGCCTTCGGTCCTGTGACCGTGACCCGCTCCCTGTGAGACCGGACAGTACACGGTTTGTTCTGGTTGCCAATATGTTCTTTTCGGAGCGGCTGCTGCAACCTCCGGGGTACGTCCGTTTCTGACGCCTACTCCTTCAGGTGCGCATCCAGCAGGGCGTACCAGCTCGTGCTCAACCGTTCGAACTCGGCCGGGCACTGTTCGGCGCGGTCCTCTGTCAGCCATTCGTCTTCCAGCAGGTTGGCGTATTTCTCGGTGTCGGAGCCGTAAACCAGGCAGGTCAGGGTGTAGTAGCGCTGCTGGCTCAGGCTGTGCTCGCCGGCGAATTCGCTCTCGTCGACGTCGGCGGCCTCTTCCGGGTCGGTGTAGAAGCTGAGGGCGCCGGCGATGGCGGACTGTTCGCCCTCGTCGCCGTCGATCAACCACCAGGCGGCCAGACTGTCGACGGTGTCCTCTTCGCGGCCGGTGAAGGGGATCTCCAGCACATCGACCAGGGCGTGGCCGACCTCGTGGAAGACGGTGAACAGGAACGAGCCGTTGACGGCGTCCTCGATCTCTTCCTCGGTCTCATAGTAGGCGGCGAAGTTTTCGCGCTCGCCTTCAAACATCTCGATGCAGATCTGAATCTCGCGATCGTCGGGGATGTAGTAGGCGTTGTTCTCGCCGCATTCGGCGAAGCGCATGCCGATGTCGACCGGCAGGATCAGGCTCTCGTTCAGGACGTCGGCGACGTCCTCCAGCCAGCGCTCTTCAGAAAGCTGTTGGGCCAGTTCCGTGTATTCGTCGGTCTCAAGGACGGCTGGCCGGACGACGAAGTCCCCCCGGTCCTGGGCAGGACGGGCCACGGCGGACTCAGCCAAGGCCGTGCCCTCCTCGCACGCGGACAGGGTCAGGGCCGCGAAGGCGATGAGCGTGAAGCGGCGTGCGTGCGCTCCGATGGACATGGACATGTTGTTTCCCCCGAACGCGCCGTTCTCTAGCGTCCGCAGGACGCTACGCCAACGTCCGGGACCGGACTGTCAGACCTCGTCAGTGCGAGGTGGGGTCGCGGACGGCGATCAGGGACTTGGTCAGGCCGGCGACGACCTCGTCGTGGTGGGCCGCGTCCGGATAGAGGAAGCGGAACTGGGCCTTGTCCAGCAGGCGGGCATGCTGGACGTCGCGCATGGCCGCGCCCATGTCGGGCGCTTTCTGCGAGAAGCCGTGGCGGCGCCTGAGCAGGGAGCGGGCGCGGCTCTGTTCCGAACGCCAGTGGAAGAAGGGCGCCGAGAAATGGGGTTCCACCGGGAACCAGAAATAGGGCGTCTGGACGTAGTAGCGCGGCGCCAGGCGACGACATTCAGCGGCGAAGGCCTCCATTCGGGTCCAGTCGCCGACGTGCTCGATGACGCTGTTGGAGTGGACCAGGTCGAAGGCGTGGTCGGCGTATTGCGGCAAGGCGCAGGCGTCGCCGTCGATGACGGTGAACAGGCGGGGGTCGGCGACCTCGTCGATGCCGCCCGGATTGACCAGGGTGATCCGCACCTTCGAGGCCTGCAGGAATTGGGGATCGAACAGGGTCCAGTAATTCGCCTCGCCGCCCAGATCGATGATGTTCACCGCGCCCTTTTCGGAGTGGATCCTGGTGATCAGATCGACAATCCGTTTCGCGCGGGCGCGGCGGAAACGCGACACCAGAGAGTTGGGATCGGTGTTGTCCTGGAGGGCGTGGATCAGATTCATGAGCCCCTGACTACAGGACCGGCTTTTCCGTCCGCTTAAGTGGCAGGGTTAGCGGAAACCTAAGTGGGTCCGTCAGCGGCGGGCGGCGGCGCGGGCTCGGCGAACCGGGCGGTCAGGGACAGGCCGCAGGCGAGGATCAGGCAGGCCGCCGCCGCCGCCGCCAGCGTGTTCTTCGAGCGCGGGGCGAGGGGGGCGAGGAACAGCAGGACCAGCACGGTCATCAGGGCGAGGACGCCGGGCAGGTCCATGCCGACGCCGAGGAAGACCTGGTGCGACAGGTTCAGGATCCAGGCGCCGCCGATTACGGTCGCGACGACCGCGGGGATCAGGGACCGGGGGCTCTCCAGCCGGGCGCCGATGACAGCGCAGGCCGCCGCCGCGGCGGCTGCCAACAGGCCTGGCCAGATCAGGATCGAGGCGGCTTCGGGCGCCGCGGCCTGGGCCGCGCAACCGAGGACGAAGATCAGGGCGATAAGGCCGAGCCAGCCGCCCCAGATGGTCTTCGGCGCGGCCTGGGACCACAGCGACAGACCGAGGGCGATGACGCCGGCGCCCAGGACGACGGGATCGAAGCCCCCGAGCGCGAGGCTGATGACCACGGCCCCGAGGATGGCTCCGGCCAGCAGTTTGGGGCTTAGGGCCTGACGTCCGGCGAGAAGAGCGAGGGCGACGGACGCCATGGCCAGACCTGTCCCGGACTCCATCCACGGCAGGCGACGCAGCAGGGTGTAGTAGACATCGGCGGACTCGGCGCGTGACGAGAGCGGCCCGGCCAGCACGCGCACGCCCTGGGCGACTACGATCCCCATGGCCAGGACCCACAGGCCCGACAGCATGCCGCGGCCGACGTCGACGGCGGTCAGCCGGGTCGCGTGGCGCGCGCCCCAGGCCGCGAAGGCGCCGAGCAGGGCGGTGATCGCCAGCAGGGTCCAGCCGAGGTCGAGCGAATGGACGATGGTGAACAGGCCCAGGTAGTCGCCATAGACGACATTGCGGCCCGCGGCGGGCAGGGCCTCGGCGCGGAGAAGGGCGTCGGTCGCCTCAAGCGCCTGGGAGCCGATGTGCTGGACCGCGCCCTGGTCGAGGTTCTCCGGGGTCGACGTCGGGGAATGGTACTGGGACGGGCGGCCGATGAAGGCGAAGTTCAATCCGTCGATGCCCCGGCTCTTCGGGATGGTGAAGTCGGTGCCGTTCGGCATGTTCTCGTAGACGAAGATCGACAGGGAGCTGGACGAGGCCCCGCCGTCGGCGCGGCGCGCCGCCCGGCTGAACAGGTCGATGGTTTCGGCGTTGCCGCGCCCGGTCTCGAACATGAAGGCGCGCCCGCCCCCGCCCCGGGCCTCCAGATTGACCACCGCGCCGATGCGGTCGCGCAGGGGGTGTTCGGAGAAGAAGATGCGGGCGCCGTCGAGATTCAGCTCTTCGGCGTCGGTGAACAGGATGACCAGACTGCGGTCGGCCGGGCCGCGTTCCCTGATCGCGCGCACGGCCTCGAGGACGGCGGCGACGCCGGCGCTGTCGTCGGCCGCGCCGGGAGAGTCCCAGGCGCTGTCGTAGTGGGCCATCATCAAGACGGCGGCGGCGGTGGGGTTCCGGCCGGGCAGGACGCCCACGATGTTGACCGCCTGATTGCCCGCCGCCGCCGGGTCTCCGCCCCATCGCGAAAGACGATTGATCGCATCGGGCGAGAGGGCGCCGGCCTGAAGCGCCGGGTCGAGGCCGAGGGCGGTCATGCGGCCGAACAGATACGACTGCACCCGCGCATGGTCGGCTGATCCGACGGGGTGGGGACGGGCGGCGATGGCGCGCACGTCGGTCATGGCGCGGGCGGCGGAGAAGTCGATGCCCGGGGTTTCGGTTCCGCGCGGCGCGGGGACCTGAAGGGCCCAGACGCCGATCAGCAGGGCGACGGCCAGCGATCCGAGAAACAACGCCCAACGCATAGTGAATTCCCCTCGACGTTCCGCCGACCATAGGAGGGCAAGCGGGGCCGTGTCGACCGGGATCAGGCTGCGCGGCTGAGGGCGGAAGGCGCCTTGACGAACAGTCCCTTGCGTCCCGTCACGGGGCGGAAGGCGACAGTGTCGCCCTCGATCCGTTCGTCCGCTCCCAGGATCAGCACGCCGTCGTCAACCAGCCTGCGTTCCAGGCCGTCGACGACCTGCCCGCGTTTGGCCGGGTCCATCTCAGAGAGGATGTTGCGGCACAGGATGACGTCGAACCGGGCCCCGTCGGCGGGCGCGTCCAGAAGGTTGTGACGGGCGAAGCGGACGGCGTCGCGAAGGGCCGGCTTGGCGACCCATGCGTCGTCCGCCGGGTCGAACCAGTTGAGCATGGTCTGGGCCGCGAGACCGCGCTGGATCTCGAAGGCGGTGTAGGCGCCGGAGCGTCCGCGCTCGACCGCGCGCTGGGACAGGTCGGTGGCGACGATTTCGACATTGGCGCCGGTGTCGAGCGCAGCCATGGCGAGGGAATAGGGCTCCTGTCCGTGGGAGCAGCCGGCGGACCAGACCCGAACCAGACCCTCGGGCCGGGCGCGGCCGATGGCGGGCAGGAGTTCGCGGGCGAAGGTGTCGAACACGGTGCGGTCGCGGCGGAACCAGGTCTCCGGGTTCAGCAGGGCCTCGATGACCGCCCAGCCGAGGCTGGCCACCGGCTTGGCCCAGAGGCTGGCCAGCATGTCGTCGACGCTGTCGAAGCCTTCGCGGCGAGCGACGGGGGCCAGCCGGTGCTCGGCCAGATGGATACGATCGCGCCCGAGTCGGAAGCCGGCGCGCGAGACCATCAGGGCCTGCAGACGGTCGAAGTCGTCCTGGATCATGTGACAGCTACGGGGCGGGTCATGACTGGTTTCAGACCGCTCCGACTTCAGAGAATTTGGAGTGCAGGATCTCGCTGTCGAAAGGTTTCATGACGTAGTCGTCGGCGCCCGCGGACAGGGCCTCGGCGATTCGGTCGGGCGCCGTCTCTATGGTGCAGAACAGGACCTTGGGCCTGTCACCGCCCGGGGTGGCGCGCAGTCGACGCAGGAAGGTCAGGCCGTCCATGACGGGCATGTTCCAGTCCAGCAGGACGACGTCCGGCATCATGCCGGCGCAGTAGGACAGGGCCTCGACACCGTCCGCCGCTTCATCGACCTCGAAGCCCAGACCTTCCACGATGCGGCGCGCGACCTTCCGGATGATCCGGCTGTCGTCGACGATCAGGCAGGTGCGGATGTCCAACGCGGTAGTCTCCCAGCGGCTGGAATCAGGCCCCGCTTCAACCGCCAATATCGCTTCCGGGCGGTTAACGAGGCGTTGGGATTCGGGATTAAGACGGCATCCGCGCCGTCATCGACACGCGGCCTTCCACAGCTTCGACCGTGAGCGTCCCGCCCGCCTGATCGGCCGTCAGCCACAGCCAGTACGGCTGTATCCACTGGCCTGCGAGGCCTTCGGTCAGGCGCTGGCCGGCCAGACCCGTCGCCGCCTCGGCCTTGAGCCGGGCCCGTGCGCCTTCGGCGACACCCTCGATCACCAGTTGCGCGCCCTCGCGCCGCACGGCGACTGTGGCCGCGCCGCCCATCGGCAGGGCGCCGACGGTCAGATAGGCCAGGTTGACCAGGGCCCGGGCCTGGGGCTTGCCGAAGTCGCCGTCTCCGAGGTTCCAGGCCAGGGTCGCCCGGCCACCCGCGACGACATTGTCGACCAGGCCGGTCAGCTCAGCGCCGGTGAACCGCTCGGCGGTGGTGGCGGCCCCGAAGGCGACCCGGCAGAACTGGACCAGGGCGACCATCTTCTTAGCGCTGTCGGCGATCAGGCCCATGGCGTCGTCGCGCATGTCCTGGGCCGTCGGATCGCTCAGCAGGTCCAGACCGGACATGATCGCGCCCGACGGCGAGATGAAGTCGTGGCAGAGCTTGGCCGCGATAAGGCTGGCCAGTTCCTGGCCGTCGACGGGCAGTTCGGCCAACGGCGAACCAGACTGGGCGGAGAAGGCGGCGTCGGTCATGCGGGGACTGGCTCGTCGAGGACTGCGGATTTGACCGGCAGGCTGGCGTGATTTGCCGTTTCGCGAAACCGCCCGCGATGGTCTATCCCCCGGCGAATGAGCAGCAGACTTTCTTCCGACCTCGCCTCCGGCGCCCTGCACGACCACCTCGCAGAGATCGCGGAGGAAGCCGCCGCCGTCATCCTGCCGTTCTGGCGGGCGGACGGAGAGGTCTTCTCCAAGGCCGACGACAGTCCGGTGACCCTGGCGGATCAGCAGGCCGAGGCCCTGATTCTGTCGCGCCTCGCGGCCCTCTATCCCGAGGTCCAGGCCGTGGCCGAGGAGCAGTCCGAGGCGGACGGCAAGCCCGAGAGCGCGGACGAGCGGTTCTGGCTCATCGACCCGCTGGACGGGACCAAGGGCTTCGTCCAGGGCAAGGAGAGCTTTACCGTCAACATCGCCCTGATCGAGGGAAGCCGTCCGACCGTCGGCGTGGTCTCGGCGCCGGCGACGTCGTTGACCTGGCGCTCGGCGCCGGGCGGCGGGGCGCAGATGCGGCGCTATGGCGACGTCTGGCGCGCCATCAAGGTGCGCAACCGGCCGGATGAGGGGTTCGCCCTGCTGAGCCACAGCGTCACGGATGAAGAGGCCGCGCGCCTCGCCGCCCGTCACGGTTGCACCCAATGGCAAGGGACGGACTCGTCACTGAAATTCTGCCTGATCGCCGAGGGGCGGTTCGACGCCTATCCCCGCACCGGTCCAACGATGGAGTGGGACACGGCGGCGGGGCAGGCGGTGCTCGAAGCCGCCGGGGGGCGGGTGCTGGGGCCGGACGGCCAGCCGCTGGCCTATGCCAAGCCGGGGTTCCTGAACGGGGCGTTCGTGGCGATGGGCGGGTAGATTTCGTCAGCAGCCGATCGGTCTGACCGCTTGTCGGTCCGATACGGCAAAGCTACACCGTTCGCTGACATTGCCGATCCGGGGGGATCATGAAGTTTCGTCGTGACGCGCCCGTCGCCCTGATCACCGCGGTGGTGCTGGTGGTCGGGGTGCTCACCGTGGCCTCCAACCTGCTGTTCGGCGGCATGACCACGGCGGTCGAGCGCAGCCAGGTCCAGCTGATGAGCGCCATCATCAGCTTCAACCTCGACGGCGCGTCCGGCAACGCCCTGGCCCGGGCCGAGATCATCGCGGCCGAACCCGAGGTCCGGGCCGCCCTTGCGCGCCAGGACCGGCCGGCCCTGCTGGCCGCGACATCGGGCATGTTCGCCACCCAGAAAGACAAGTACGGCGTCACACAGGTTCAGTTTCATACGGCCCCCGCGACCTCGTTCCTGCGACTTCAGGCGCCCGAGCGGTTTGGTGACGACCTGTCCGGATTCCGGCCGATCGTGGTGGCGGTGAACCGCGAGCAGACGGCCAAGAAGGGGATGGAAACCGCCCGCTCGGGCCCTGCCATCTTCGGCGTCGCCCCGATCACGGCGCCCGACGGCGGACACGCCGGATCGGTCGAGGTCGGAATGGATTTCGGCCCGGTTCTGGACCGGCTGAAGGCGGCCTATGGCCTCGACCTGACCCTGTTCCTCGACGAAGCCCCGCTGCGGCAGACGGCGACCGGGATGGATCCGACCGTTCTGGCGGAACAGAACCGCGTCGGCTCGACCATCAAATACTATTCGACCGACTGGGACCTGATGCGGACCCTGGTCACGGCCGAGGACCTGCGGGTCCATGACGAGGCCTCGGACTATGTGCGCAAGGCCGCCGGCAAGCCCTATGGCGTCATCATCGTGCCGGTGCGCGGGGCGTCGGGTGAACTGCTGGGCGCCGTCGCCGTGACGCAGTCGTTTGCGCCGACGCGTGGGGCGGCGGGCCGATCACTGGTACTGCAGGGTCTGTTCGCCCTGTTCGCCATGATCGTGCTGGTCGGGGTGGTTCTGGTCGTGGTGCGCGGCTTCCTGCTGCGGCCGCTGCGGGCCATCTCGGCGCGTTTCGCCGCCATCGGTACGGACGAGACGGTTGAGGAGGACGAGGACGACGATCGTCTGTCGGTCGAGATGGCCGAACTGGCGGCCGAGCAGAAACGGATCGCGGCGCTGGTCGCGGCCCAGGGCGCGGGCAGGCGAGGCCGGGGGTCGTGAGCGCCCGTCGTCTGATTGCGATCCTGCTGGTTCTCGGCGGGTTGCTGGTCGTCGGCCTGCTGTTGCCGGGTCTGGGCCAGACCCGGAACGCCGCCCAGCTGCCTGAGCCGCCCCTGTCCGCGCCGGCGGCCCAGGGCACGACGATCCCGCTCGGGGCCGGCCTGCCGCTGGTCGTGCGCAGCGGGCTGTCGTTCGTCGATGTCGAATCGATCGACGAGAACGAACAGACCTATGTCGCCACCGTCGACCTGCGCCTGCGCTGGACCGATCAGCGGCTGCGCTATCCGGCGTCGGAGGCCGCCGTCGGCTATCGCGAATGGCGCGGCGAGCCGGCGGTCGAGCAGCTGGCGACGATGTGGACGCCCGATGTCGACATCGCCAATCTGGTCGGCGATCCCGATGCCGACAGCCGGTCGTTGCGGGTCTTCCCCGACGGTCGCGTCGAACTGCTGCGGCGGGTGACCGCGACCTTCAAGGCACCGCTGGACGTGACCCGCTTCCCCTTCGACCACCAGGCGCTGTCGATCGAACTGGTGTCGCGCGGCGAGCCGGTCGACCGCGTCGCGCTCGACTATCGTCAGGAAGACCTGGAGTTCAGCCGGGCCCGCGCAGGTCCGGCCCTGGACGGCTGGGAGATCGGCCGGGTCAGCCTGACGCGCGATCCGATTTCCGGATGGTACGGCGAGACCTATGCCCGGCTGAGGGCCTCGCTGGACGTGGGCCGGGTGGCCGGATCGACCGTGGCGGGGCTGTTCATTCCGCTGCTGGCGTCCCTGCTGATCCCGTTGCTGGCGACCTGGCTGAACTCCGCAAAGGACGGCGAATTCCAGACCGAGGCGTTCGAACTGACCAATATCGTCATCGGCGGCCTGTTCGCGGTCATCGCCCTGAACTTCACGGTGAACACTGACCGCGCCAGCCTTGCCAACGGCCAAAACACGGTCGCGATGCTGTTCGGGTTGAACTACATCACCCTGGCGCTGGCGCTGGCGATCAACATCGTCCTGTTCCGCTTCAATGCCGCCCGCAAGCTGGCGGGACGGCACGTCCAGCACGAGGTTTTCCTCTACATCACCTGGGCCCTGCCGCTGACGGTGGCGGCGACGGCGGCGGCGATCGTGCTGGTCGCGGCGGTCAGCTAGACGCGGGCAATCAGGCCCTTACCGGCAGACTTCCTATCAATCCACGGGCGCGGTCGGCGATGACCGGGACGCCGTGGTCGCGGGCGGCTTCGGCGGCTTCGGCCAGGACGAAGGCGGCCTGATCCGGGTCCGAACCCATCAGTTCGCTGCGGGCGATCATCAGCCGGGCCATGGCGATCTGGTCGACGGCCCAGTCGACGGCCGTGGGGACGACCGTGCGGTCGGCGAGGCGGCGACGGACGCGGGTCTCGATCCGCGTGAGTTCGGTCAGGTCGCCGGCGGTGGCGGCGGCGGCGAGTTCGCGCGCCACCAGCAGGTCCAGCGCCAGCGCGCCGAGGATCGTGCCCCGACCCGTGGTCAGGGCCACGGACTGGCGGATCGGCTCGATGGGGGCGGAAGGGTCGATGGAGCGGGCGATCTGGATCGCGACCCAGTCCAGCGGGCTATGATCGACGAAGAACTGGTCGGCGGCGGCGTCGAACATCTCATTCCCCGTCTTCATGGCCGCGTCGTCATTGGCCATGGCGGCAAGGGCTGAGAGACCGGCGGCGCACAGGGCGAGAGCCCGGGCGCGGGTCAGGGGACGGGTGTCCGGCGAGGAGGCCTCAACGAGGGCGGTCAGGTCGCGACCGGCCTGGTCCAGCAGGCGGGCGTCGCGCTGGATGATGCCGCCTTCGAGGGCGAGGGCGGCGGCGTCGAGGCGCAGGTCGTCGGCCTCAAGCGGATTGTGTTTGGTCAGGGCGTGCAGGGCCGCGTCCATCAGGGCGGCGGCGTCCTGACGGTCGTTGGTCTTTTCGCTCAGCCGGGCCTGGCGGGCGCGGATGCGGGCATGGACTCCGGCGATAGAAGCGAGGGTCGGCAGCCGTTTCGAGGTCGCGTCGCGGGCCATCTCCATCGCCTGGACCACGGCGTCGCGGTCGCCGAACAGGTCGAATTTCGAGATCAGGGCCTGGGCGCCGGCCAGGAGGGCGCGGGCGCGTTCGTCCTCGGTGCGGGCGGCCTTCAGAGCGTCTTCGGCGGTGGCCAGGGCGCGGGCGATACTGTCGGGGGCGCCGCTGCGGCGGGCATGCTCACGCCACAGGATCGAGGCGCGATGCCAGGTCTGGGAAGGACGCGAGCACGAGATGCGGCCGCCGTCGGTGGTCAGGGACTTCGCCTCGCGCGCCAGAAGATTGACCCCGATCAGCTCCAGCCAGCCGAGGTCGTCGCTTTCGCGCGCCTGCACGAAGAGCCGTCTCAGATCCTTGCCGAACTCGAACATGGCCACGTCGTCACTCTCCGCGCGTCCCGGATCGGGACCGTCTCAGGCGTTCGCTTCCCTGTCTAGCAAACCCGACGCCGCGCTGCGGTTCCACGGCGGCCTGTTGCGCTGCACACGACCGGCGCCTACCTGAATCAGACCGCAACACCAGGTGTTTCACATGACGACCCTCTTCGACCCCATCGACCTCGGCGCGATCCATCTCGAGAACAGGATCGCCATGGCGCCCCTGACCCGCAGCCGCGCTATCGCAGGCGAGGTCCCGAACCCGCTGGCGGTCGAATACTACGCCCAGCGCGCCTCGACCGGCCTGATCGTCTCGGAAGCGACCCAGATCAGCCAGTCCGGCCAGGGTTATCCCAACACCCCCGGCATCTTTACCGACGCCCAGGTCGCCGGCTGGAAGGCTATCACCGACGCGGTGCACGCCAAAGGCGGCAAGATGGTCGCCCAGCTGTGGCATGTCGGCCGGGTGTCGATCCCCGACTACCAGCCCGACGGCGGCCAGGCCGTCGCGCCGTCGGCGATCGCCGCCGTCGGCAATGCGATGAAGCGTGACTTCTCCCTGACGCCGTTCGAGACGCCCCGTGCCCTCACAGTCGACGAGATCAAGGGCATCGTCGGCGACTATGTCCATGCGGCCGGGATGGCGAAGAAGGCAGGCTTCGACGGGGTCGAGGTCCACGGCGCTAACGGCTATCTGATCGACCAATTCCTCAAGGACGGCTCGAACCAGCGCGACGACAGCTACGGCGGTTCGGTCGAGAACCGCGCGCGCTTCCTGCTGGAAGTCGTGGCCGCCGTGGCCGCGGTCTGGGGCGCCGACCGCGTCGGCGTGCGCCTGTCGCCGTCCAACGGATCGAACGGGACGCGGGATTCGAACCCTGAGACGATCTTCGTCCACGCGGCCGGCGCCCTGAAACCCTTCGGTCTGGCCTATCTGCACATCATCGAGGGCGAGCCCGGCACGGCCATGGCCAGCTGGGACGGCGCGCCGAAACTGGCGGCGAAGATGCGCGAGGCTTTCGGCGGCCCCGTGATGCTGAACGGCGGCCTGACCCGCGAACTGGCCGAGAAAGCGATCGAGGAAGGTCGCGCCGACCTGGTCAGCCTGGGCGTCCCGGCCCTGTCCAACCCCGACATCGTCGAGCGCTGGAAGCAGAACGCGCCGCTGAACGCGCCCGACAAGGCGACCTTCTATGGCGGCGGGGCCAATGGCTACACCGACTATCCGTTCCTGGAGACGGCGGAGTCGTAGGACTTTAGAACACGTCCGGCTCCGGCGTCCTCGCGCGCCGGGCCGGGCGGTCACCGATCCGGCCCCAGGCCTCCGCCAGGGCGTCGACCGCAGCTTCGAGCTCACGCTCTGGCAGGCAGTAGGGCAGGCGGACGAACCGGTCGAAGGCGCCGTCGACACCGAAGCGGGTGCCCGGCGCGATGATGACTCCGGACTTCTGGGCCTCCGTGACCAGGGCGCCGACGACCGGGCGGGGCAGGGCGACCCACAGGGACAGGCCGCCGGTCGGGCGGGTCGTCTTCCAGTCCGGCAAAACCTGAGCCAGCCGCGCGTGAAGCACGGCCTCCCGCGCGGCCAGTGCGGCGCGGCGTTCAGCGACCGGGGTTTGATCCCCGGCCAGAAGGTGGGCGGCGGCGAGTTGCTCGATCACCGCTGCGCCGAGATCGAGCGAGGCTCGCGCCCGGACGGCGGCGTCGGCGGCCTCGGTCTCCGCCCGCATCCAGCCGATCCGGAGACCGCCCCACCAGGTCTTGCTCATCGAGCCGACCCGGACGACGTGCGGTCCGGGCGCGGCGGGTGGCGGCGGGGGCGTGTCGAACCAGAGCTCGCGCTGGGTGTCGTCCATAACCATCAGTGCGCCGACGCTGGCGACCGCGCGGGCCACCACCGCCTCGTCCTCGGCGGCCATGACGTGGCCGGTCGGGTTCTGGTGCGCACCCAGCAGATAAACGAGTCGCGGTCGGACCCGCTCGATGGTGGCGACGAGACCGTCAATGTCCCAGCCGGCGGGAGTCAGGGCCACGGGCACGGGCCGCATGCCGGCGCGCACGATGGCCTCGATGGCGTGGGGGTAGGTCGGGTGGTCGATCACAACCGCGTCGCCCGGTCGCCCGAAGGCGCGCAGCAGGATGGCGAGACCGTTCTGGGCGCCCGCCGTCACCACGATCTGGTCTGGCGTCGTCGGCAGGCCGGCACGATCATGGGCCTCGGCCGCCGCACGTCTGAGCGGGAGGAGACCGATGGGGTCGTAGCCGTGTCCCGGCAGGTGGGCCGGCAACGAGTCCAGCGCTCGCGCATAGGCGGCGTGGACATGCGCCCCGGCGGGAAGGACGGCCGTCGCCATGTTGACGACCTCCGGCCCCGGGGCGACGTGGAACAGGCCTTCGAGACGCTCGGCGCGTCGGAAGGGCAGGGCGGTATAGGTCCCGGCGCCGACGCGACTGGTCAGGAAGCCGTCAGCGCGGAGCCGGTCCATCGCCGCGCTGACCGTGATGCGGCTGACCCCCAGCGCCTCCGCCAGGCGTCGCTCACCGGGCAGACGGGCGTCGAGCGGCAGGCGGCCGTCGAGCACCAGACCCTTCAGGGCATCGGCCAGGCTGCGATAGGCGACGTCCTCCGCGCCGGACGCGCGCCAGTCGCCGAGGTGGCGGGACAGGCTGATGAGGTTGATGACGGACATGAGGCCACCGTCGCCAAAGTGGCTATGGATTACAAGGCCGGTTGTTCTAGCGTAGCCGCATGTTCATTCGTCGCTTCATCCAGCTCCAGATCGGCCTGCTTCTGTACGGGATGTCGCTGGCCCTCATGGTCCGCGCCGACCTCGGGCTGAATCCGTGGAGCGTCTTCCATCAGGGTCTGTCGGAGATGACCGGGCTCAGCCTCGGGCTGATCGTCAATATCGTCGGGGCTCTGGTGCTGCTGATCTGGATCCCGCTGAGGCAGAAGCCGGGCGTGGGGACGATCTGCAATGTGCTGGTCATCGGCACGGCGGCGGATGTGAGCCTGCATTTCCTGCCGGAGATCCACGGACTGGGGCTGCAGATCGGGTTCCTGATCGCGGCCATCCTGCTGAATGGCGTGGCGACCGGGGCCTATATCGGCGCGGGTCTGGGGCCGGGGCCTCGCGACGGGCTGACGACCGGCGGGGTGCGGGCGACCGGCTGGGAGGTGCGGTGGGTGCGGATGGCGATCGAGGGGCTGGTCCTGGTCATGGGCTGGATGCTGGGCGGCACGATCGGAGTCGGCACTGTGGCATACGCCCTGTCGAACGGGCCGCTGCTGCAGGTCTTCCTGCCGATGTTCGAGATCAGGCCGGAGTCGAAGGTCGTTCCGGCGCCCTCGCCGACCTGACGCCTAGGAGCCGAAGCGGGCGTTCTCGGGCACGTCTTCCAGACGGCAGAAGTTCCACAGGTCGTCCTCGGCGGTGTCGATATCATCGCCCAGCCGGGCCTGCCGCCTGATGACGTCCGTGCCGAGCACTTCGTAGGTGACGTTGTAGGCGCCCGCGTCGCCGCCGCGCTCGGTCCTGCAGCGCTGTTCCTCACCCCAGCTGTTGGGCCCGGTCTGCAGGAACTGGCCGGGCTCGCATCCGCCATAGTCGATGGTGAAGGCGGTCGGCGTCAGGAAGGCCAGATCGCCCTCGCCGGGCCAGACCTGTTCGCAGTCCTTGTCGCCCCGGACATAGTAGCCCAGCGTCATCGGGATGGGCTCGGGCTCGGTCTGGCCGGGGGCGAGGGTGACGCCGGTGGGACGTTCGGTCCCGGCGGTCTCGCCCAAGAGGTCTTCGAGGGTGCGGTCGGCGGTTGAAGCTGGCGGGCGCGTCGTTTGCGGGCGCGCCGCTTGCGGCCGTTCGGCGGCGCTCAGCGGCGGCTGCGCGTTGGGGCGAGGCGTCAGGGTCGATTGGGTCGGGGCAGTGTTCAGCGAGCGTGTGGTGGCCGAGCTTTGGCTCTGCTGGGCCGAGGCGCCGCCCGCAAGCAGCAGGGCGCCGGCCGCCAGGGCCAGGGTCGTTCCACAGGTCTTAACTCGTTCGATCATGTCGTACCTTCGATCATGCATGAACGACAGAACGATGGCGAACCGCCGAGGTTCAGAGCCGAAACGACTGACGGAACGTGACGCCTAGCCGCGTTCCTTCGTCTTGGTGAACGCCACCTTCGGGAACCGCTCCATGACGTAGCCGGTCTCCCAGCTCGACTTGGCCAGGAAGACCGGGGCCTGGTCGATATCGCGGGCCATCTGGCCGCGGTATTTGGACATGAAGTCCTCGACATCGGCTTTGTCCCCGTCGATCCAGCGGGCCTCGGCATAGGGGCTGTGCTCGAAGATGACCTCCAGGCCGTATTCCTCGCCCAGACGGTCGGCCATCACCTCGAACTGAAGCTGACCCACGGCGCCGACGATGAAGTCCGCGCCAATCTCGGGGCGGAACAACTGGGTCACGCCTTCCTCGGCCAGGCCGTCGAGCGCCTTCTTCAGGTGTTTGGCCTTGAGCGGATCCTTGACCCGCACGCGCTGAAGGATTTCCGGGGCAAAGTTGGGCAGGCCGGCGAAGCGGATCAGACCGCTCTCCGACAGGCTGTCGCCGACGCGGAGCACGCCGTGGTTGGGGATGCCGATCACGTCGCCGGCGAAGGCGTCGTCCGCCAGCTCGCGGTCGCTGGCGAAGAACATGATGGGGGCGTTCACCGACAGCTGTTTGCCGGTGTTCTGGACCTTCAGCTTCATGCCGCGCTTGAAACTGCCCGAGGCCATGCGGAACATGGCGATCCGGTCGCGGTGGTTGGGGTCCATATTGGCCTGGACCTTGAAGACAAAGCCGGTGACCTCGGCATTGCCGGGCTCGACCGTCAGTTCGACGGGCGTGGGGGCGTTGCGGGTCTCGGGCGGCGCTTCCTTGCGGGCGGGCATGGTCTTCGGCGGCGGGGCCCATTCGCCGATGGCGGCCAGAAGCTCGTCGATGCCGAAGTGGCGGAGCGCAGAACCCCAGAGGACCGGGGTCATGTGGCCTTCGAGGAAGGACTGCCGGTCGAACGCGGGGTAGCCGCCCTCCACCAGTTCCCGGGCGTCCATCAGGGCCTGGAGCTCGCCCGCCTCGAAGTATTCGCCGGCGTCGGCGAGCGGCAGGGCGGCCGGGTGAGGCACGTCGTCCTTCGAACCGGCGGGCTTCTTGGCATAGGGCTGGAACTTTCCGGTGCCCATCTCGACCATGCCGCGCAGGCGGTTGCCGCTTTCGGCCGGCCACCAGATGGGGGAGGGGTCGAGCTGCAGGCGCGAGGCGATCTCGTCCAGCAGGGCCATCGGATCCTGGGCCTCGCGGTCCAGCTTGTTGATGAAGGTGATGATCGGGATGTCGCGCAGCCGGCAGACCTCGAACAGCTTCAGGGTCTGCGGCTCAATGCCCTTGGCGGCGTCCAGCACCATGATGGCGCAGTCGGCGGCGGTCAGGGTGCGGTAGGTGTCTTCCGAGAAGTCCTCGTGCCCGGGCGTGTCGAGCAGGTTGAACATCTTGCCGTCGTGCTCGAACGTCATGACCGAGGCGGAGACGGAGATGCCGCGCTCCTTTTCGATCTTCATCCAGTCGGATTGGGTGCGCCGGTTCTCGCCGCGCGCCCGCACCGCGCCGGCCGCCCGGATGGCCCCCCCGGACAGCAGGATATGCTCCGTCAGCGTCGTCTTGCCGGCGTCCGGGTGCGCGATGATCGCGAAGGTCCTGCGCCTCGCCGCCTCGGCGGCGAGTTTCTTGTTGGAAGGCTGGGGGGCCTCCTGTTCGAGGGTCAGTTTCGACATGGGGGCGGGAGGTAGCGCGCGACGGCGTCAAAGTCACGCGGACGGGCGCGAGGGCTTATTCTCGAAGATCCGTCGAGAACCGGCGAGATTCTCCTCGCCAGGCAGGGTCTTTGGAGCCATCCTCCGATTGCGAGACGTTCCGGACACGAGCCGGACGCCGCAGGGAAGAAGGAAACGGCTATGGCTTTGCTGGACTCAGCACACCGCGTTTCGAGGGTCCGGGCTCCGTCGAAGCACTTCACGGAGCGCGAGATTCACCCCGCGATCTGCCTGCTTTCGGGCTTCGGCGTGATCATCGGGGCGGCGGCCCTCGTGCATGTGGTGTTCAACGTCCTGATGTAGGGACGTCAGTCGTCGACCAGTTCGGCACCTTCCGGCGAAGCCTCTTCCGAGGTCGCCAAACCGAGCTGGGCGCGTGCCTGGGCGATCAGACGACGACCTTCCGTGCGTAGGCCGCCGCCGTGTGGACTGTTCGCTACGGAATGCAGGATCGCAACAGCGCGCTCGGGTTCCCCGCGCGACATCAACACACGCGCATAGCGCATTCGTGCATCGAAAGACTGGGGCGCGAGGGCCACTGCGATCTCGAGCGTGGCCATGTCGTTGGCGCTGGGGTAACCCGACATGCCCTGCCGCATGCGATCCAGCTCCAGATAGGTCAGGAAATCCAGCGGATCGATCTCCAACGCCTGGACCAGGCGGCTGCGCGCCTGCCGTATCTGCTCCAGCCGCTCGTCGCCCTCACTCTTCGCCGCCTGGTCCAGGTAGGCCTCGGCGGAGTAGCGCAGGGCGCGCGAATCCCGGGATTCCGGGCGGGTGAGGGGCTCCAGAGCAGCGATGGCTGCGCCTGGGTCGCCGGCCAGCCGATGCGCCCTCGCCCGAGCCTTCACACTGGCGGGATCGTCCGGATGGATGGCCGAGGCCGTCAGGGCATCGCGTATCAGGGTCTGGCGTTCCTCGGCAAATGCCTGGATCACTTCTTCCCGCCTTTCAGCGAAGGCCCGGTCCGTCTCGCCCTCACGTTGCTCCGGCGAGGGTTCGGGACGGTTCGGATCCTGCCGGCCCAGGCGAAGATCGATCCAGGCCAGCCGCCCCTCGTTCGGGGTCATCGGGGATACGGTGACCGTCGGCGAAGGCAGATCGATCTGCGGTGTCAGGTAAGGGATGGACCCGCTCAGATACCGCCACACATCGTCGCGGAGCTCAGCCGGCGTTCGGTTGATTGTCCCGTCAAGCGCCGCGATGGGGTCCGCCCCCTGGGACACAGCCGAAAGATAGGCGCCCAGGAGCCGGGTCCGTGCCGGATCGCTAAGCATGTAGTGGGTCAGGGCCCAGGAAACGGAGTAGTATTCCGAACCGCGATACCTACCGCCCGGCGAAACGCGCCAGCGCAGCACGTCCTCCATCGGCACCCAGCTATTCGCCGGCCTGGTCAGCGCATTCATTCGGCCGGGCTGATGTAGTCCGATCTGATAGCGACCGTTCCGGATTCGCATCGTGGCGTAGTATTCCGCGAACCCTTCCACGAACCAGGCAGGGTAGGCGGTGGACTTCATCTGGAACATGAAGTGGTGGGCGTATTCGTGGAAGATGACGTCGTCCGACAGCGTACTTTCGACATTGGCGATCGCGAAGATCCGGCCGCTGTTGGGAGCGTAGAAGCCGAGAACGCTTCGACTGATGTTCGGCTCTGCGCGCTTCAGGTCGTCGGCGCTGTTGGCCATGTAAAGTTCGAGCTTGGGAACTTCATGATCGACCGCGATGGGATAGTAGGTGCGCACCAGGGCGTCGAAGCGCTCCACCTTCTCGGCATAGGCCCGAATGTTCCGCTCGGACGTGTCGCCATAGATAATGAAATGATCCGTTTCCGCCCGGAGCCATTCGGCCCGCGCAGGAGACGCGAGACCCAGAGTGGCCGAGACCACGGCGACGACCGCCGGGACAAAACGCATCGACAAGACGAACCCTCCAAACCGACTTCCATTCTAACGTGCGGAAGACGGGAGAGCCAGTAAGGATCAGGCGGCCATTCGGCCCCAGACGGCGCGGTCGGCGGAGACCGCGTCCAGCTTGCCCTTGCGGCCGCGCGACATCAGCTGGTCGAGCACGGCGGCGGGCAGGGCGCAGAACTGCGGTTCGACCAGGGCCGGGTCGCAGTCGGTCTCGGGCGCGGCGAACAGGGCGGCGTTCACTTCCGGCGAGCGGTCGTGGATCAGCCAGGCCAGGCGACGGGCGCGTTCCGGATCGTTCCGATGCAGCATCGGGTCTTCGGCGAACAGCTCGCAGCCGAGTTCCATCAGATAGTCGAAGCCCAGCTTCTCGAACCGGCGCGCATCGGCCGACGTGACCGGAGAGGCCTCGTTCAGGTCGAAGACGACGTCGTTCATGAGAAACAGCATAGGGAGGGCACTCGCCTGACGCCGACGTTTCTCGCCGACACCGTGACCCTAGGCCCGAGTGGTTTTCGGTTCCGTTCCCGAACGGGGTTAGCGAGGGGTTATCCTCCCCAGAGCGCAGCGAAGGGGGAGAATCATTCTCCCTCGACCCTTTCCGTCAGGAAATGCCGGCCCTGGCGGTCTTCCACCTCGACCACCCAGATGTCCGGGTCATAGCCGCGCTGGCGTTCGATGTAGGCGTCGATGTCGCTCTCGGTCCCCGCCGTTGGCTGGATCCACAGGCGCTCGCCGTCGCTGCCAAAGGCTTCGCTATAGATCCGCGCGGTCCGTTCGGACGTATTGTAGGCCTTCACGATCACGGTCCCCGCGCGCATGTCGCCCTTGCGCACGACGGTCGCATTGGCCCCCTCGATCTGGGCGCGACGGATCAGGGCGCCGACCCACAGGTCTGAGTTCAGAAGCAAATCGGTAACCCTGCTCGGAAACGGGACCGGAACGCCGTGGCGCTACGATGGGCACATGAGGATAGGCCATTCGACCCGCACCGCCAGAGCCGTGATCGCCGCCGTCGTGATGGCGACGACCCCCGTGGCCGCCTTTGCCGACGGCACGGGGACCTTCTACGACCGGACCTTCGTCCTGGCCGCGCACGAGAAATGCCGGCTATTCGGCGCGCCGGTCGCCGGGGCGCTGTCGGCCGCGACCCTGCAGTCGCGGGGCGCGGCCCTGCGCGCCGGCACGACCGAGGCGACGCTTCAGGCGACGGCTACACGGGCAAGGTCGCGGGCGCGTCAGGTCGCCTGCGCCAACCCCGAACTGGCCATGGTGCGCGACCGGGTCGCTGACGCCTTCGCCGGATGGCAGCGTATTCCCCGCATGGACTTCAACGGAGACCACGCGATGTGGACCGCCGACCGCGTCCGGCGCGAGGCCGCGACCTGGCGGCTGGTGCAGACCTCGCTGACCGGGGCCTCGCCCGTCCGCTTCGGTCTCAGCGCCGCCGCGCCGGGTTCAGGCAATGTGTCCGGCGGCGAGACCCTTTCCGCCGTCGTCTCCTTCGTGGGGCGCCCGCGTCCCTATGCGGCGCGGATGGTGATGCGCGACCCGGCCTTGGCCGCCCGTCCGTGGCTGACCGCCGCCGGTCGCGCGGTCCTGCCGCCAGAGAACGCGCGCCAGGAGGTCTGGTCCGCCGGAACCGCGCCCGCACCCGCGACCCTGTTGGCGACCGGCAAGACCCAGGGCGAGACCTGGTATTTCCCCGCGAGCGGCGGCGATCGCCTGTCGCGCCTCGATCCGCGCGAGCCGTTCCTGATCCAATTCCTGTTCAGGGACGGCAGCGTCGCGACAGCCACGTTCGAGGCCGGGGACTTCGCGGCGGCAAGAGCGTTCGTGGCGCTGGGAACGGTCTGACGGTCCCGCCGCGGACGGTAAGGAGAGGGATCTAGCCGCCCACGTTGAGGGGGATGATCTCCGCCCCGCCGTCGGGCGCCGGCGCGCGCACCGCAACCGCCACCGGCATCCGCACCGTGACCGCCGTGCCTTCGCCGAGAGTGCTTTCCAGACTCATCCGGCCGCCGTGCAACTCGGCAAGGGCGCGGACCAGTGACAGGCCGAGGCCGGTGCCCTGGACCTTCTGCTCGACGGCGCCGGCCTGTTCGAACGGGCGGCCCAGGCGCTTCAGGTCGCGAGAGGCGATGCCGACACCGGTGTCGGAAACGACCAGCTCCAGATAGGGGCCGATCACTTCCAGCGTCAGGGTCACGGAGCCGCCCGCCGGAGTGAATTTGATGGCGTTGGAGAGCAGGTTCAGCGTGATCTGCTTCAGCGCGCGACGGTCGGCGTCGACGCTCAATGGCTCGTCCGGGACAAGGCTGTTCAGGCCCACGCCCTTGTCGGTCGCGGTGACGCGGACGAGGGCGACGGCGGCGGAGACGACCTCTCGGGCGTCAAAGGTCTCTCGCGAAAGCTCGTAGCGTTCCGCCTCGATCTTGGACACGTCCAGAACGTCGTTGATCAGGTCCAGAAGGTGGCCGCCGGCCTCGTGGATGCTGTCGGCATAGTCGGCGTATTTCTGGGGCAGGGGGCCGAAGAGGCGCTGGCGCATGATGTCGGAGAAACCGAGCACGGCGTTCAGCGGCGTGCGCAGCTCGTGGGACATGTTGGCCAGGAAGCGGGTCTTGCCGCTGTCGCGCGCCTCTGCTTCTGCGCGGGCGGCCTCCAGACCGATTTCGGTGGCGAACTGGCGGGTGGCGTCAAAAGCCTGGGCGATGAGGCGCGGGCCGGTCTCGCCGTCGTCCATGCGGCGCAGGATCAGATTGACGCGGCGGTCCAGCGCGATGCGCGGTGCGAACTGGGCCTGGCCCTCCTGACCCGCCACCGCCCGGTCGATGGCGGCAAGAATCGCAGGACGGTCGGGGGCGTGGACCGCGGCGAACAGGCCGGACTGGAACAGGGCCTCTGGCTGCAGAGCGGGCGGGGGCGAGCCATAGGCGGCGAGGACACGACCGGACGGCTCGAGCACCAGGGTGAGCGCCGGCTGGGCGGCGAGCAGGGTTTCGACGCGCAGGGTCATGGCCTCGGCGGCGTTCAGCCTGATCTCACGCAGCCGCCAGGCGAGCCGCACGGCCAGCACGGCCGCGATCATGGCGAGGAGGACGGAGATTGCGGCCGGCAGGGGCTGGCTTTGCGGCGGACCGACGAACAGGGCCGACAACTGGCCGCCGAGGGCGACGACGCCCGAGCCTACCGCTCCCGCCTGGGCCAGTCTGACGCCATGGCGGGGTCCGCCCAGGGCCAGAGCCGCCACGAACGGCATGCCGACATAGCCCACCAGCGGCCCCGCCAGTCCGCCGGACAGCATGGAAGCCGCCAAGGCCGCCAGGGTCCAGACCACCAGCAACAGCGACCGCTCCCCCGTCCCGTCCCGCCACACCAAAGCCAGGCCGGCGAGGCCAGGCACAACCATGGCGGCGACTCCGAAGATCGCTGAGCCGCCGAGCCAGCCCAGTGTGGCGCCGGCCACGAGCGTCAGAATCACGCCCACGGCCCAGGCAGCATGCCAGGCTGTCAGCGCCGACAGGCCCTCGCCCATCGCGCGCGTGGGCGATGGAGAGGCGTCCGGGTCGGGGCGGGCGACAGAGGTCAAACAGATGTCCGGGCGGCCGGGGCGAGGGGCCGGGGAGGGGAGCGCGCCGACCGACGAGACTAGCGTCGCAGCCGAGTCGTCTAAAGCCTGCACCCGCAGGAGGCGACTCGGTCGGGGGGCTGTGAAGCCGACGACTGGGGATGGACAGGCCGGTTGTCGTTAATCCGCGCGCGGCCTATCTGGCGGACCATGACCGAACCGGCTGACACCATCGACGCGACCCTGGACGAACTGGCCGAGGATTTCGAGGTGCTGGAGGACTGGGAACAGCGCATCGCCTACGTCATCGACCTGGGCAAGGATCTGGCGCCGTTGCCGGAGGTCGACCGGATCGAGGCGAATAAGGTGCCCGGATGCGCAGCCCAGGTCTGGCTTGCGACCGGGCGGGACGGCGACCGGCTGACGTTCCGCGCTGACTCGGACAGCGCGATCTCCAAGGGCAATGTGGCCTTGCTGCTGAAACTCTATTCCGGGCGTCCGGCTGACCAGATTCTGGCCTTCGACGCGAAGGCGGCGCTGGACCGGCTGGGGTTGCCGCAGGCGCTTACGCGGCAGAGGGCCAATGGGCTGAACGCGATGGTCGGGCGGATCCGACAGGAGGCGATGGCGGCGGCCTGATCAGCCGATGCCGTAGTGCCGCGCCAGCGTCTGGAGGCCGGCCTTCAGAACCGCCCTCCCCTCGCGCCGTCGACAGCCCGCCTCCTGTTCGGCGAGCTGCAGGCTGCCCTGGCGGATGCAGACCTGTTCGACGAGGGCGCGCGTTCGGGGATCGATCGATGCGAGGGCAAGGGCCGCGCGACGTCCGGCCGCGAGGGCGCGGTCGCCGGGTTCGACACGCGCCGAAGAGCCGCTGCTGCCCGTGCGGGGCAGGGCGTCCCAGCGCATGGTCATGGATGGACCCGATCGGGCCAGCTCGGCGTCGAGCCTGAGGCGTTCCGCGGCCGCGATCTCGGCGGGGGTCAGCCAGGGGCGGCCCTCGACGTCCTTGCGGCGGGCCAGCCAGGCGACGGGGCTCTCGCCCAGATTGGCGCGGCGCAGGGTCAGGCGACCGTCGGGCTCCATGATCGCCCGTTCTCCCTCTATGCGGCCGGGGGCCCCGGGGGGGTACGAGACTGTTTCGGCGGATGTCGGACGCTCGACCCAGCCGCCCCCGGGCCGGGCCTTGAGGCCGGGGCTGTCGATGAGTGCGCGGAACGTCCCTTCGTTCAGGGTCATGGCCGCGCGCGCCCGGCGGTCGCCGCCGATCCGGAGGGCGTAGCTTCCGTCCAGAGCCGCGACGTCGATCCAGCCGCCGCGCGCCAGCAGACCGCGCGCCCGGGCCGCCGGGCCGCTCACGCCACCTCAGGCAGGTCAGTGACCGGCGGGGCATCGCACAGGCCGAGGATGGTGGCCGAAAGTTCGTCGAGGAGGTCGTTCAGGTGAGGTTCGTCGCGCGCCTCCTCCATTCGGGTGCAGGCTCTCGCCACTGTCTGGCGGTTCAGCCCGAAGGCGTGACCCACGCGTTCGAGCGTCCAGCCCAGCGCCACATGGGCGAGATAGAGCGACACGCGCCGGACCCGCAGCGCCGGCAGCGACAGCCGGCTTTTGCGGGTCAGGGTCTCCATCGGCGTTCCCAGACGCATGGCCACCACGTGAACGGTCAGGTCGGCCCGGTCGCGATCCTGTGACGGCACGATGATCCGATAGGGTTTGTTCAAAGCGGTCCTCCAAAGCCGATGCGCGATCGCCAGACTAAATGCGACCGAGCACCATGCTAGGAATATGGTCCGTTGCGACGTCAGGATCGGTCGTACCTCCAGTTGCGGCGGGGCCGAGAGGTTTTTGATGAGGGCGCATAGGGCGTGCCCGAACGCCCATCGCGAAATAATTCGAATCGTTGACTCGTGGAGTCTCGACGCGATTCGCAAATCACCCCAGATTCGCCTTCATGGGGTGACGTTAATACTTCTTAAGGGTTCGACGGGTTAACTCTCGAACAAGGTTACCCGGACGTATGCGCCGGGTCATATGGTCTAGCTTTTGCCTGGAGGGGCATGGATGCGCGTTCTGCTTATCGAAGACGATCATGCGACAGCGCAGAGCATCGAGCTGATGCTGAAGTCGGAAGGCTTCAACGTCTACACGACTGACCTGGGTGAAGAAGGCATCGATCTGGGAAAGATCTATGACTACGATCTCATTCTTCTGGACCTGAACCTTCCGGACATGAGCGGTCTGGAGGTCCTGCGCCAGCTACGCGTTGGAAAGGTCAACACCCCGGTGATGATCCTGTCGGGCTCGACCGAGATCGAAACCAAGGTCAAGACCTTCGGCGGCGGCGCCGACGACGACATGACCAAGCCCTGCCACAAGGACGAGCTGATCGCGCGCACCCACGCCGTGGTCCGCCGCTCCAAGGGTCACGCGCAGGCGATCATCCACACCGGCGAGATCGCCGTGAACCTGGATGGCAAGACGGTCGAGGTGCACGGTCACCGCGTCCATCTGACCGGCAAGGAATACCAGATGCTGGAGCTGCTCTCACTCCGCAAGGGCACGACCCTGACCAAGGAAATGTTCCTGAACCACCTCTACGGCGGCATGGACGAGCCCGAGCTGAAGATCATCGACGTCTTCATCTGCAAGCTGCGCAAGAAGCTGGCGACGGCCGCAGGCGGCAAGCACTACATCGAGACCGTCTGGGGCCGCGGCTATGTCCTGCGCGATCCGTCGGAAGTGTCGGCGCCCGCGCCCCAGAGCGCCGCCGCCTAAGAGCTTCGCCCTCAGCAATAGTCAAACGCCCGCCGGTCATGCCGGCGGGCGTTTTGGTCCGTGCAGTGCGAGGGCGCGCGAGGCCGAACGCCGGCCGCCCGCTCAGGCGTGTTTGCGGTCGGCTTTGAAATCGTGAGCCCAGGTCACGGCAGGCAGGCTTGCGACCGCCGGCTTGCCCAGCAGATAGCCCTGCATCAGGTCGACCCCGAGATCGACAAGGGCGTCATGTTCGCCGACCGTCTCAATCCCCTCGCAGACCGGCTCGATGCCCAGGTCGCGCATCATGTTCAGCGTGTTGCGGACGATCGTCCGCTTGACCGGATCCGTGTCGATATCCCGGACGAGGGCCATGTCCAGCTTGACGATGTCCGGCTGGAAGCGGGTCAACAAACCCAGGCCCGCAAAACCCGCACCGAAGTCGTCGATCGCCGTCTTGAACCCCATCGCGCGGTAGGAGCGCAGAATGTTCAGGAGATGGTTGGCATCCAGCGCTTCCTCCTCGGTGAACTCAAAGATGATCCGGTTCAGCGGGAAGCCGGTCCGCATCGCGGCTTCGAGCGTGATCCGGATGCAGGCGCGGGGTTCGTAGACGGCGTTGGGCAGGAAGTTGATCGAAAGGTGCGCCCCGTCAGCAGCGAGGTCCAGCCCGGCCGCGAGTTCGATCGCGGTCTTGCGGCAAACCTGATCGAAGGCATAGCGATTGTCCGCCGACACCTGCGCCAGAACAGCGCCGGCCCCTTGACCGTCCTGGCCACGAACGAGCGCCTCGTAGGCGAAAACCGTCTCGTTGCGTACGTCGACTATGGGCTGAAACGCCATTGTGATCGGCACATCAAAACCGGCGCCATCCCTGCAGCCAACGCAAGACATCATTCCACTCCGTTAGAAGTCGATGGTGACGCAGAAGGATTAATATTGGTCTTTCATAGGCGCAAAAAGCAGTGTCCCCGCCTACCGGAAAGCCCCGGCCACCGCTTCGAACATCGGATTGGGATGGCTGGCGGCGTTGAACAGCAGGGGGCTGTCCTTGCCGTCGTCGCGGGCGTCGCGACGCAGCCAGCTGTCAGTGTCGCGCAGGCCCCAGACGGTGAAGGCGAACCGTTGCGCGGCCGGCAGGTCCATGAAGGCGGCGGTCAGTTCGGCGACGCGGGCGGTCTGTTGCTCGATCTTCCGGCTCGGCGAGCGGGTGTCGAACCTGCCCTCGGACCGCAGGGAGGCATCCAGCTCGGAGACATGGATCGGCAGGCCGAACTGCGCGGCCTCCCGGAAAAAGGCGGCGGTCTGGCCGGCGGGGATCTCGATGTCGAGGTGGGACTGGGTGCCGATGCCACCGATCGGGACGCCGGCCTTCAGCAACCGCTCGACCAGCCGCAGGAAGGTCGCGCCCTTGGTCGGGAGGTTCTCCAGATTGTAGTCGTTCAGGAACAGGACCGCGTCCGGATCGGCGAGCTTCGCCTGTTCGAAGGCGCGGGCGATGTAGCCGTCCTGGCCCAAGGCCTCGGACCACAGGCAGGATCGCAGGCCGTTTCCGTCTTCGGCCACGGCCTCATTGACGACATCCCAGCCGGTGGCGCGGCCGCGATAGCGCTGTGCAACGGTGACGATGTAGCGGTCATACTCGGTGCGGAATCGCCCCGGGGCGAGCGAGCGGAAGAAGGCACTGTCCTGCGAGTACCAGATCAGCGTCGTGCCGAAGAGGCGCAGGCCGTGGGTTGTGCAGAAGTCGGCGATCCGGTCAGGCGCGTCCCAGCGGTATTCGCCAGTCTCCGACAGGATGTATTCCATCTTCATCTCCCACTCGGGCGTGAGCTGGGAGACGTGGGTCAGGGCGAGATCCACCCAGGCCCGGTCCTGGAACTGGCCGGTCATGGCCGAGGTCCCGATGGGGAAGGGGGCAATGGACTTCAGCGGGGTCGCGGCGATCGCGGGCGCGGCGGAGGCATTCTTCTCACAGGCGGCCAGCGCCAGTGCGGAGGCGAGAAGGGCGCGGCGATCGATCATGCCGCGCAGGACCTCAGGCGCTGCGGCGACGCAGGCCCATCTCGTCGAAGGCGGCGGTTTCACGCTTGCCGGCGGCGATAAGGGCGTTGAGGCGGGTCGTCTCGGCGACGTGTTCGAACTTCTTCAGTTCGGAATAGGCTCCGGTCAGGGCGTCGCGGGCGCCTTCCTCCTCGGCGTCGAGGGCGATCAGGTCGGTCTCGGCAGCGCCCTTGCGGGCCTTCCAGCCGGCCATATAGGCCTGGAGCAGCAGACCGGCCTCGGCGTCGGCGCGGGCGCGTTCGCGTTCGACCTCGACCTCGGCGTCCAGCACGGCCAGGCGCATTTCGGCGGAGACCTTGCGCGACGAGATTTCGGCCAGGCGCTTCTGCAGCGTCTCGACCTCGTAGTTCGAGATGCGGATCAGCGAGTGGGCCCAGGCGGTCATGCGTACGTACTCCGTTGGGCGTGCATCACTGCAGCATGCCCTGGTTCAGAATTGCCTCCAGGCGGGTAAAGGAATCGGAAAGACGGGTGACGTCCTCCTTGTCCTGACCGAGGAAGGCCTCAAGTGCGGGGTTCAGGGCGATGGCCCGGTCGGTGATCGGATCGGCGCCGGCGCGATAGGCGCCGATCTTGATCAGCTCTTCCATCGAGGCGTAGGCGCTAAGGCACTGGCGGGCGCGCTTGTTGAGTTCGCGCTCAGGCGGCGTCTGGCAGGCGGGCATGGTCCGGCTGACGGATTTCAGTACGTCAATGGCGGGGAAACGGCCGCGTTCGGCGATCTTGCGATCCATAACGATGTGGCCGTCCAGGATGCCTCGAACCGCGTCGGCGATGGGCTCGTCATGATCGCCGCCGTCTACCAGCACGGTGAACAGTGCGGTGATCGGTCCTGCCGTGGTGCCGTCCGGGCGCACGGGGCCCGGCCCGGCGCGCTCCAGCAGCTTGGGCAGTTCGGTGAAGACGGTGGGGGTGTAGCCCTTGGTCGTCGGCGGTTCGCCGGCGGCCAGCCCGATCTCGCGCTGGGCCATAGCGAAGCGGGTGACCGAATCCATCAGGCAGAGGACTTCGAGGTCCTGGTCCCGGAAGTATTCGGCGATTGCCAGGGTCATGTAGGCGGACTGACGGCGCTTCAGCGCGGGCTCGTCGGAGGTGGCGACGACGACGACAGCACGGCGCAGACCTTCCTCGCCCAGGGTCTCCTCGATGAACTCGCGGACCTCCCGGCCCCGTTCGCCGATCAGGCCGACGACGACCACGTCGCAGGTGGCCTGTTTGGCCAGCATCGACAGAAGTACCGACTTGCCGACGCCGGAACCGGCGAAGATGCCCAGCCGCTGGCCGCGGCAGGTGGTGGTGAAGACATCCATGGAGCGGACGCCGAGATCGAGACGTTCACCCACCCGGCCGCGAGAATGGGCCGGCGGCGGCGAGGCGCGCAGGGTGTAGGGGGCCGCGCCTTGGGGCAGGGGGCCCTTGCCGTCGATGGGCTGGCCGAAGGCGTCGATGATGCGGCCGAGCCAGGCCTTGGTCGGGCGGACGCTGGCCTGTTCGCCAATGATGTGGATGTCCGCCCCGGGGGCCACGCCTTCGACAGGGCCGAACGGCATCAAGAGGGCCTTGGAGTCGCGAAAGCCGACGACCTCGGCGGGCAGGGGCGTCGTGCCGCGTCGCCCGATCTCGGCCCGGGCGCCGACGGCCAGCCGGGACAGACCGCCGCGCGCCTCGATCAGCAGGCCGCTGACCCCCGCCACCTTGCCGGTGACGACCAGCGGATCGATCGCTTCGACGGCTGAGACGAGATTGTGCATCGACAGAGGGATGCGGGATCGTGGTTAACGAGGAGTGAAGGTCAGGTGTCGACGCCTGAAGTCACTCGTTTCGGTTCGTGTATCCGTCCTGCGGCGGTCATTCACCGAGCCCCGGTTAACGCAGTTGGGCAAAGATCGTCACGACCGATGCGGCGAAGACAGCGAAACCGGCGACCATGAGCACGAGCGACGGACTGACGTCGAACGTGGCCCTGGCTTGTTCTCCCAGCCGACCCATCAGCTCCGGCCAAGTGTAGCTGACGAAGTCACCCTGGCTCATCATGCTGATGATGACACCCTGGTCATCGATGACCGGAAGGTGGCGGAACCGCTCATTGGACATCAGCCGCAACCAGTCCAAAAGATCATCGTCGGCACGGGCCATCTTCAGGTCCACCGTCATGATCTGCGCCAGCGTCGTTTCGTCGGGGTTCAATCGCTTGTTCAGTAGACGGCGCATGAAATCGCGTTCGGTCACGATGCCGAGCGGCCTGTGATCGGCGTCAACGATCACTGCAGCACCGTAATTCTTCTCGCTCATCACCGCGACGGCGTCGGAAACCACCGCCTCTGGACCAAAGGTCAGGACTGGCGCCTTGCTTCGAAACTCCGGTCTATCCTTGATTTTCATGGCTCTCTCCAGTGGCGCCCGTTCAGGGTGTTGGGTTGGTATTCAGATATGCGTCCTGGCGAGACAGACGGGCGGCGATCATCGGGGCAAGCATGTGCGGCACCGTCAGGGTCGACAGCGTCATGAAGCTGGCCGCCATGATCTGATCCGTGAGGGCGGTTCTGAGTTCCAGCCCGAAAATCAGAACGGCGATGGCTCCCGCCGCCAGACTGAGCGGCAGAACCACGCCCCACCACTGCCGAAGATTGACCCACGACAGCGACGTAAGGCTTTCGTGAAAATGGCGGGGTGAATGGAACAGGCAGAAGTAGAGTGCGAACCCCAAGATCGGCGGCAAGACGATCATGGCTGTCAGAGCCGCCAATCCGCCCAGCGCCTGAGCACGCCGGCCCGCGCGCCACAGGGACACCAAGGCGATCAGGCCTACTCCGAGCGTGATGGGCAGGACCAGTATCAAGGCATCAGTTACGTTGGTCGCCTCGACCCGGCCGGTCAGCCCGATGAAGATCGTGTCCAGCTCAGCACGGTGAAACAGGGTCGGGGCCGACAACAGGGCCAGGGCGAGACCAGCTCTCAACAGGACCGAGCCCGCCCCCTGCCAGTCTTCCGAGAAATGCACGACGGCGATTCCGATGAAGGCGGCCAGGGCCACGACGGGTTCGACCCGCCAAAGGCCATACATCAAGGCTGCCAGCGCCAGATAGATTGCCACTAGGGCCGCCATCCCCATCCAGGGGCCTGACGAGCGAGCGCGAATGAGCTCAAGGTCCAGGGTGCCGTGGGGCAATCCGAAAACCAGCAACGCCAGACAGGCCATGCTCGTGGCCGTCTGTCCGGACAGGGGCACGCCGACCCACAAGCCCACGAGCGCCAGAGCCAGGGCGCCGAGGATAAGCCGCACCCCGGGGGGCGCCTTGGCTCCACAGCTCGGGAGGCCCGATGACGAGGTCATGACTGCGCCTTCTGTTGTGACCGAGCCCGGGCAGGCGCTTGGCCTGCCCGGATCCGTCATGCTTTGGCCGATCAGGCCTTGGCGGTTTCGTAGGCGGCTTCACCATATTCGACCCGCGATTTGCGGACGGCGATGATGTAGATCAGCACGCCGACGCCGGCCTTGGCGATGATGTCGGCGATCGTATATCCGACCTGGACATAGGTCTCGGCGGCCGCTCCCCCGATGCTGGTGTAGGGGATCATGTACACGATCGGGTAGAAGCCCCACGATGCAAAGGTCAGCAGTCTGGCTTTCTTGATTAGTCCCCTGACGCTTTCAGGCTGACGCTCGATCGAGGCGCCCAGACCCTTGAACAATTCCCAGACGATGTAGACGAAGGGAATGCTGGACAAGGTGCCCCAGATGGCCCGGGTCGTGTTGTCGTCGGCGATCTCGCCGGGATAGCCGAGAATGATCATCAGGGCGGCGGCGAAGCCGAGCTTGAGAGACTTCGACATCGTCTCTTCCTGGCTGAGGCGCATGACCAGGATCAGCTCGATCAGCAGAAGCGGCACTGTCAGCAGCCAGTCGACGTAGCGATAGGCGTCGTTGAACGCCAGACCCGTTACGGTGATGACGCCGTTACGGACCTCGTAGGCGGACTCCCAGCTCTCGAAGATGCGGAAATAATGATAGGCCGCGATGGCCGTCACCAATCCGGAAATCGTCAGGGCTGTCTTGTAGGCGGGTCCGACCTGGGACCGGCCGAACCACAGGAACAGCGTCGCCGCCGCCATAGTTGCGAATGTGAATGAAAAAGCATTGTAGACGAGCAGGTATTGCCCGATTTCGACAGTCGGCATTGCAGTCATCCTCTCCTGTCGGCTCTGTTAAGTCCGGATCGGAAACATCGCCAAGACAGGCGAAACCGGACGTGGGCCGTATGCGGAGGGTTAAGCACTCGGGCGATGTCGCACCATACGGCCTTTAGGCCGTATTCAGGCCTTGGTGGCGCGTGCGAAAGCTACAGGCCGGCCTCGACCGCTAGTCGGATGGCGTCAGCGACATTGTGGGTGCCGATTTTTTCCAGGATCAGGGCGCGGTGCATCTTCACCGTCTTTTCGCTGAGGCCCAGGTTGAACGAAATCTGCTTGCTGCGGTATCCGGCCGCGATCTGCTGCAGCACCTCGCGCTGGCGGGGCGACAGGGTCCGCACAACCTCGACGGCATGGTGGTGGCGGCTGGACGACGGGCCAACGGCGTCCTGATCCAGTTCGACCTGGGAGCCGATGAAATATTCCAGCTCTCCGTCGGGCAAGAATACGGGCGCGACAAGGACGGCGTTGCGGAACGGCTGTCCATCGCGCTTGTAGTTCAGGATTTCGACCAAGGTCGGCTTCCGGTCCCGCGTGCCCTGACGGATGCGTTCGGTGAGCCACGGCTCCGTCGCCGGTCCGGCCAGGAAGCGGCAGTTCCGCCCCACGATTTCGTCGTCGTCATAACCCGTCAGGTCACAGAACGCCTGATTTACTGCGATGATCGGATTGTCGGGCAGGCGAGGATTGCTGATCACCGAGGCGATCGGACTGTTGACGATCGAAGACAACAGCGTGCTGCCGTCCTCGTCCAGGTCATAGTCGATCACCGCGTCGCCCTCCCCCTGTTCAGAGCATAGGCCGGGACCGAGAAAAAGCGAAGCTGAAGCCGTCGTCGCAGGTTGGCCGGGATCGGAGACTCGGTCGGCACTCGCACAGGCGGCCACGTGGTGGAGCCGTTGGAGCATTTCGCGTGGTGCGGATCAGATAATCTGGCTTGTGCGCAATGGACGACGGCCTATGTCACGAGTTGCGCGGTCTCGGTCGCGTCCCGTCGAACCACATGATGCGCACGATCTGCACTGTGATTTCGACGGTGCATTTTTCCAGCCGGAGAAGCCCCGATGTCCGACTACGCAGCCTCGAAGCGCACCACCCAGGGCCGCGGCAAGGTCTATGACTCGATCATCGACACCATCGGCGATACGCCGCTGGTCGGTCTGCCGCGCCTGTCGGCCGAATACGCGCCCAAGGCCCGGGTGCTGGCCAAGCTGGAGTTCTTCAACCCGATCTCGTCGGTGAAAGACCGGATCGGGGTGGCGATGATCGAGGCCCTGGAGGCGGCGGGCAGGATCTCGGCGGGCAGTGTGCTCATTGAACCGACATCCGGCAACACCGGCATCGCCCTGGCCTTCGTGGCCGCCGCCAAGGGTTACCGGCTGATCCTGGTCATGCCGGAATCGATGTCTATAGAGCGGCGGAAGATGTTGGCCCTTCTGGGCGCCGAACTGGTCCTGACGCCCGCCGAGAAGGGGATGAAGGGCGCCATCGCCATGGCGACCGAACTGCTGGAACGCACCCCCGGCGCGGTCAGTCCGTCGCAGTTCGACAACCCGGCCAACCCGGAAATTCACAAGTCCACGACGGCGGAAGAGATCTGGAACGATACGGCGGGCGCCGTCGATATCGTCGTCGCCGGTGTCGGCACCGGGGGCACCATCACCGGCGTCGGCCAGGCGCTGAAGGAAAGGAAGCCGTCGGTGCGCATGATTGCGGTCGAGCCGACCGCCTCGCCGGTCCTGTCGGGGGGCGAGCCCGGCCCGCACAAGATCCAGGGCATCGGCGCGGGCTTCATCCCCACGATCGTCGACCGCTCGGTCATCGATGGTGTCGAACAGGTCTCCAACGAGAACAGTTTCGAGATGGCGCGCAAGGTCGCCCGTATAGAGGGCATCCCCGTCGGCATTTCCTCGGGCGCTGCCCTGACCGCCGCGTTCCGCCTCGCCGGACTGGACGAGAACGCGGGCAAGACGATCGTCGTCATCATTCCCAGCTTCGCCGAACGCTATCTGTCGACCGCGCTGTTCGAGGGGCTTTAATTCCCCGGCCGTTGACAGCGGCGCCGTTCTGTCCGCTCCTCGGGGCGGGCCGGACAGGGCGGGCCAAGTCACGCCTGGGAAGCGGCCTGAGCGTCATCGGCGGTTAACCCGTCCACCGTTACGCTAGCGGCATCATGTCCGAGCCGGCGCCCGTTCCAGACCAAGAGGCCCCGAAACCCGCATTCAGGGCGCGGCATGCGCTGCTGAAGCGGCTGGCCGACGTCGTGTCGCTGCCGGGGAGTCGGGTAAACGCCTTCGAACGTGCGGTAACCGGAGACCTGCTTGTCGAGATGTTGCGGCTGGCGGCCCCGCGCGAACGTCAGCGGGTCGCGGCGCGGCTGGCGCCGCTGGCCGAGCTGCCCAACAGCCTGGCGCGGATGCTGCTGAGGGACGAGCCCTCCATCGCCGGCCTTCTGCTGGAGCAATGCGCCTCTCTTACAGACGCGGATCTGGTCGCCTGCGCCCGCGATACGGGGCCTGAGCACCGCTTCCTGATGGCCGGCCGTCGCGGTCTGGCCGAGGTTGTGACGGAGACCCTGATCGGCTTTGGCGAGCAGGGCGTGCTTGAATGCCTGTTGCGTAACACCACCGCCCGCCTGTCCCAGACCGGGGTCGAGGCGATCGTAGGGCTGAGCCGGCAGATGCCGGTGCTATGCGGCCATCTGTTGCGGCGACCCGAGCTTCGTCCGTCGGGCGCCTATGTGATGTTCTGGTGGGCCCCGGCCGAGGATCGCAAGACTATCCTCCAGCGCTTCGCCGTCTCCAGAGAGGTCATGCAGGAGGTCGTCGAGGACGTCTTCGCCATGGCTGCCGAAGAGGGTTGGCAGGACCCGGTATCCAGAAAGGCGCTGCAGTTCATTGAGCGCCGCCAGAGGAACCGGGCGGCCATCGACAAGAGTCCCTACGACAGCCTGGAACACGCCGTCACCGTTGCGGCTCGCGACGGTCTGAACCGCGAGGTCGCGGCCGAGATAGCCTATCTCGCCGGCGTCAAGCCGCTGACCGGCGCCAAGATCATGGGCGATGTCGGCGGTGAACCACTGGCCATTCTGTGCAAGGCGACCGGCATGTCCCGCATCGATCTGCAGAACTTGTGGCGGTCAGTCCGTCGACCGGAGACTTTGCCGGATGGTCGCGTGCATCCCGACTGGGACCGCGTTCAGGTGACCTATGAGATGTTGGCCGTCGATCGAGCCCAGACGGTGTTGCGTTACTGGAACTGGTCTCTGTCTTCGGCCCTGTCCCCCGACCTGCTCAGGGCGATTCGCGACGGTGACGACCTGGCCCTGGATGAATATTCGACGCCCGAACGTGCGGCGATGATGGCCCTGGCGGAAAACTTCGGCCGCTGAACCCCATGCGTCCGGACTGAATACAGTCCTGCCGGGTTGCTCGACGCGCTTCTGGTGCATTGAGTTCAGACACGCATTGCTTTCGGCGCCGAACATCCGTATTTCACAAAACCACAATCGCCATTGTCCGGCAAGATTAGGCAAGGAAACGCTCGTGGACGCTGCAAGACTGGACGAACGGTCCGAACTTCTGGAAATGACGGCGGACATCGTGTCGGCCTACGTCGGCAACAACAGCGTGTCGGCCAACGACCTGCCGTCGTTGATCTCCAATATCCACGCGGCCCTGTCCCAGGTTTCGACCGGCGTTGTCGAGGTCGAACCCGAGGTCAAGGAACCGGCCGTGCCGATCCGCAAGTCGATCAGCCCGGATTTCCTGATCTGCCTGGAGGACGGCCGCAAGTTCAAGTCGTTGAAGCGCCACCTGCGCACCAAGTACGACATGAGCCCCGAAGAATACCGCGCCAAATGGGGCCTGGCCAAGGACTACCCGATGGTCGCCCCGAACTACGCCAAGGCCCGTTCGGACCTGGCCAAGCAGATGGGCCTCGGCCAGGGCGGTCGCAAACCGGCCCGCGCTCCCCGCGCCAAGAAGTAGTCTTCGGATTTAACCAAGATCAGACGCCCGCTTCCGCAAGGAGGCGGGCGTTTCTGTATCAGGCTGCGGCCGCCGTTCCGCGGCGCATGCGCCAGAAACGCAGGGTACGCAGGGCAGCCTCGCGCTGAAGTTCGGCATAGAGCTTGGCGTAGCTGTGGGCCTTGCCCATCGCATTGTCCTCGCCGCCGATGATGACCACGGCGAAGGTCAGGAACAGGGATCGATCCAGGTCGGCCGACTTGCAGACGACGGCCAGGGCGTCGAGTTCCTTCTTTTCCACGATCTGGCTGGCTGTGTGGAAGTCCACGTCGGCCAACTGGGCCAGGGCGATCAGGAACGAGGTCCGGCTGCCCGAACGAAGGAAGCGCGCCAGCATGGTCGGGCTGAGTTGGTTGGCCGCCTTGAGCTCTTCCACATAGGCGAGGCATTCGGAGTAGTCGGCGGGCAGGGCGCCGTCCCCGGTCGCGACGCGCGCACGACCGGCGGCGAGAGCGCTTTCCAGCAGGGCGGGGTCCATAGCGGCGTTCTGTTCGAGGATCTGCTGCCGCAGCCGCGCCTCGACGACGAAATACATGTCGTTCAGCAGGTCGGCGGGCAGGCCCTTGCGCTGGACCGTCGCTTCGTGAAGCGCCGGATTGACCTTGGCGCGTTCGACGGCCGTTTCCGTCGCGGCGCGTGACAGGCGGGCTCCGTCATTGCGGAGCAGGGTCCCGAGGGTCTCGTCGTCGCCACGTTCGACGATGACGTCGGAGACCGCCTCGGACACGCTCGCGCGTTCGGAGACGGCGCGCAGGTGTTCCTGGCCCCTGGAGCGGACGACGCCGAGCAGGTCATCGTCGGTCAGCACCGTGGAAGCGCGCAGGACAGCGTCGGCGACCGCGACCTCGTCATTGGCCAGCCGGCGGATCAGGCCGCGCGGGGCGTCCGGCGACAGGGCGAACCGGGCCGACAGCTCGGCGCGGACGGCCGTTTCCATCTCGGAGGTCAGGTCGCTGAGGACGGAATCGTAGAGGGCGTCCTCAGCCGCGCTGCGCTGGCCGGCGCCGAAGAAGTGCTCGGTCAGCTCACGAAGCAGGGCGCGGCGTTTCTCGCTGGAGGTTTCCTGGGCCAGGACGATCAGATCGGGCAGGCGCGATCCGGTTTCGGCCGGGACGAAGGCGGCGTCGGTCATGGCAGGCTCGGATCGGCATTGGGGACCACGCGGCGGCGGCCCTGGGCGTCGCGCATTTGTGGCTCGTTCTCCGGAGGCTCGGCGAGGTCCAGCGTGACGCTGTCGAAATAGACGGGTTCGGGCAGGGCGGTGGGATCCGGGCGATGCCCCGCGTCGCGGTGCACCGAATAGTAGCGGGCGCCCGATTGACCCGCCTGAACCGAGGCCTCGGTGGATGGAGCCTGCGGGGTCGGTGCGGGGAGAGCGGCCTGTTCCTGGCCCTGGGGCGGGCCCTGCTGCATCTGGAAAATGCGGGCGTCGCGGCGCGGAGCCATGGGATCATTCGGGTCGGCGGCGACCGATTGCGGCGCTTGCTGCGGCGCTGAAGCCTGAGCTGTCGAGGCGGCAGCTTGACGCTGCATGTTGAAGACCGGGGCATCACGGCGGGGAGCCATGGGGTCGACGGCGGCGCGCTCGACGGGCGCCGACGGAGGCGAATAGACCGGGGCGGGCGGGGCTATCTCGGTCGTGGCGTAGACCATCGGATCCGGGGAGCCCGGCGCATAGGCGGGGACGACGCGAGGGCCCAGCCAGGCGCTGGCGGGGGTCAGGCCGCGGGAGGCCGGAAGCGGCATCGAGGTCGGCTGCAACATGGGGCGATACGGCGCCTGGGACGGCGCGACCCGGCGCGGGATCATGGCGGTGCGGGCTTGGGCCTGGACGGCTGCGACATCAGCCGGGGTCGTACCGGCCGGGCGGTTGGCCCAGGTCAGATAGCGTCCTGCGGCGGGGGCGGCCTGGGCCTGTGCCTGGACCTGGGCCTGGGCGCCAGAGGCCGCGAGGCACGCGCCGGCCGTCGCCAGAAGCAGGGTCAGGATGCGAGGGGCGCGGTGCGGCAAAGGCGAGGCTCCCGTTCGAGAGGAACGTACCGGAAGCCTAGGCGGCCTCGGCTTAACCCCGCGCTAACAGCCGTAAAGACTTCAGGCCCGATCGCGCAGCAGGCGGCGCTCGATCAGTCGGGTCGCGCCGTTGAGCAACAGGCCGAGGATGGCCAGGCAGACGAGGGCCGCCAGGAGTTCGGCGGTGCGTAGTCGATTGCCCGCCTCGAGCAGACGCCAGGCGAGGCCCTGTGAGGCGCCTGAGCCGGAAACGAACTCGGCCACCACCGCGCCGACCACAGCCTGCCCCGCCGCGACGCGCAGGCCTTCGAGGGCGAAGGGCAGGGCGGAGGGCAGGCGGAGCCGCCACAGTCGCTGGAGCGGCGAGGCGGCATGCAGGTCGAACAGCCGCTCCAGATCCGGATCGGCGGACTTCAGCCCGGTCAGGACGCCGGAAAAGATCGGAAAGAAGGCGATGGCCGCGGCGAGCGCCGTGACCGCGCGATCGGCATGGTCAAGGCCGAACCAGATGAGAACCAGGGGCGCGATGGCGACGACGGGCGTGACCTGAAGCGTTACCGCCAGCGGAGCTACGGCGCGCTCCGCCGGGCGGCTGAGCGAGACGCTGATCGCCAGACCGCCGCCGATCAGGGCCGCCACAATCAGGGCCTTCAGCGCCATCCAGAAGGTTTGCAGGGCCGAGCCCGCGAGGACCGCGCCGTTATCGATCAGGGCGAGGGCGACGTCGCTCGGCGGGGGCAGGAAATAGACAGGGACATCGAGCAGGCGGCAGGCAGTTTCCCAGATGGCCAGCAGGACGGCGGTCAGGGTCAATGCGGGAAGGGCGTCGAGGAGGCGTCTCACGGCGTCCGATCCATCGAGCTGCCGAGGGCGTCAGCGACGGCCTCGACGGCCTCACGATAGGCGGCGTCGCGGCGCCAGCCCTCGGGGCGGGGCAGGGGGCCGGGCATGGGGATGTCGGTCACCGCCCGGCCGTCGACGGCGGACAGGACGACGACCCGACCTGCGAGATAGGCAGCCTCCTCCACGTCGTGGGTGACGAAGACCATAGCCACCGACCGGGCCGCCCAGAGACGGTGAAGGTCCTCGATCAGGCCGCGCCGGGTGATGGAGTCCAGTGCGGCGAAAGGTTCGTCCAGCAGCAGGAGATCGGGCTCGACCGACAGGGCGCGTGCGAGGGAGACGCGCATGGCCATACCGCCGGACAGCTGGTGCGGCCGAGCGGAGGGGCGGTCGCCGAGGCCTACGGCGGCGAGGCTGGCGTCGGCGCGGCGGCGGGCTTCGGCGGCGGAGAGTCCGGACAGCTCCAGCGGCAGGGCGACGTTGGTGCGGGCGTCGGCCCAGGGCATCAGGGTCGGGCTCTGGAAGACGAAGCCTGTGCGGCCAGGCTCGACGGGGCGGACCACCGCTCCCGATGCGGGGCGTTCAAGCCCTGCGAGGAGGCGAAGCGCCGTAGACTTTCCAGCTCCGGAAGCGCCGACGACGGCGATGATCTCGCGCGGACCGACTGACAGGTCCAGCGGACCCAGCGGGGCACGGCCGGGATAGTCGATCATGACGTTCGAAAGGCCGGCGACCGGCGCCCTGCCTTCGTCAGCCACGGCCGGGCAGGAAGTCGTCTGTGAAGGCGGTGCGCCAGCGCAGGTCAGCAGGATAGACGCCCGCCTGTGAGGTCACGTCGAAGAAGGCCTGCCACCGCTCGGCGGTCATCGCACCGAGGCCGTAGAGGGCTGCGTCTCCGGAATCGACGATGCCGTTCTCGCTGAGCTTGGTGCGGGCCTGGTCCAGGATGTCCTGGGTCATCTCCGGATTGGCCTTTCTGATCAGGGCGTCGGCGGCGGCCGGATCGCCCCGAATATAGTCGCGCCACCCCTCGGCCGAGGCGGCGATGAAGCTTCGCAAGGCCGCCGCGTTGTCGCGGGCGAAACCGTCCGGCGACAGCACCATGGTGGCGTAGGAGGGGTAGCCCTCATCGGCGAGCAGGAAGACCCGGGGTTCGAAGCCCGCCACCTTCTCGATCGTGTAGGGCTCGGACGTCAGATAGCCCTGCTGAACCGCACGGTCATCGGCCAGGAAGGGAGCCGGATTGAAGTTGTATTTGCGGACCTGATCGTCGGTGAAGCCGTACTTCGCCTTCAGCCAGACCCAGAAGGCGGTGATGGAGGCGTCTGCCAGGAGGAACGGGCGATCCGCCAGGTCGGCGATCCCGGTAAGGGACGGGTCAGGGTGGGCGATGAGAACCTGGGGGTCCTTCTGGAAGAAGGCGGCAACGGCTTTCACCGGGGCGCCTTCGGCGACGAGGTTGAGAGGGATGAAGCTGTTAGACCCCATTCCGAGTTCGACGGCGCCGGAGGCCAGCAACTGAGGCACGTTGACGCCGGGGCCGCCCTGGATGATCTGGACGTTGAGGCCGCGCCGTTCGTAGGCGCCGGAGGCGAGGGCCTGGTAGAAGCCGCCGTGTTCGGCCTGGGCCCGCCAGTCGGTGGCGAAGCGGATGGTGGTGGCGCCGCTCGGCGCGACGGCCTCCTGCTTGGCCGGAGAGCAGGCGCAAACCAGCGCGGCGAGCGCGACGGCGGCGAAACGCAAGAGCCTCATGGAAATCCCCCGGCTGGAACGGGCGCGAGCCTAGTCGGCGGCGGGCGCGCTTCCAAGGCCCGGGGCCCGGGAATTCGGAATTCTAGGCGGCGGCCTCGGCTTCGGTATTGGCCTGCGGTCGCTCCAACCATTTGACCAGGGCCGCGTGCAGCACCTGGATCTGGATGGGCTTGCCGACCGCGTCGTTCATCCCGGCCTTGAGGCAGGCAGCCTCCATTTCCGGCATAACGTCGGCGCTCATGGCGATGATCGGGATGTCGGCGCTTTCGCCGCCTAGCGCTCGGATCTGCCGGGTGGCTTCCAACCCGTCCATGCGCGGCATGTGCACGTCCATGAGAATCAGGTCGCAGTCGCCGACGCGGGCGGCCTCGACGGCCTCCTCGCCATTCTCGGCGAGCACGACCTCGCAGCCCAGCAAGCCCAGGACGGTGGCGCCGAGCTCGCGGTTCATCGGGTGATCGTCGACCAGCAGGATGCGCGCGCCGAGCCCCTGTGCGGTCGCAGGGGCGGGCGCCGCCGCGGGGCTCGCCGCCTCGGCTGGCGCGGCGGGGATCTCAAACCAGAACACCGAGCCCGCGCCCACGCCGCTCTCGACGCCGATCTGGCCGCCCATCAGTTCGGTCAGTCCCTTGCAGATGGCCAGGCCCAGGCCGGTGCCGCCGTGCGCCCGGCTGACGGATGAGTCCACCTGGCTGAAGCGCCTGAACAGCCGCTCGACCTTGTCGGACGGCACGCCCACGCCGCTGTCGGTGATGGTGAAACGCAGGGCGCGGGCGACATCGTCCTCGTGGACCTGGACGTCCAGGCGCACGCGACCTGTCTCTGTGAACTTGATGGCGTTGGAGAGCAGGTTCAACAGCACCTGGCGCACGCGCAGGTCGTCGATCATCAACGGCCGCTCCACCGGACCGATGAAGCCGAGCTGCAGGTCCAGACCCTTGCGGCGCGCGGCCTCGGCGACGATGGCCAGCGCGTCCTGCGCGATGACGCGAGGTGCGACGGCGCGGCGGACCAGCGCGACCTCGCCAGCCTCCATCTTAGAGAAATCGAGCACGTCGTTGACCACGGCCAGCAGCGAAGCGCCGGCGCGATCGATCAGGCCGAGCTGGCGGCGAGCGGCCTCGGGCAGGTCGTCGCGGCGCAACAGAACCTCGGTGAAGCCGATGATCGAGTTCATCGGGGTGCGGACTTCGTGGCTCATGGTGGCGAGAAACTCCGCCTTGGCCTGACCCGCGGCGATCGCGCGGGCCTGGGCGGCGCGCGCCACGCGGGTGCGGCCGGCCCAGAGCCGTTTGAGCCGCTTCTGGTCGGCGATCGCCAGCGCCATGGCGAGGCTGGTGAAGAAGGAGACAGCGATCAGGAATTGCAGGCTGCGGGTCTTCTCCAGCAGGGTCCATGTCGCCCCGGTGGCTGGGCGGAAGTCGTTCAGCATCAGGCCGGCGGAGATGGCGGCCAGGATCAGCGCCGAAATGGCCGCTCCGCGCGGTCCCAATCTCACGGCGATGAGCGTCACGATCGGAAACACCGTTAGGGCCATGGGAAAGCGAACGGGCAGGAAGCAGAAGACGCTGGCGGCGGCGATCAGGCCATAAAGGCCGACCTGCTCCAAGGTCCCGCGCCGGAAGTCCGCGCTGAGGTCACGTCGGGCCACCATGAGGGCCACGGGCAGCACGATCGCCACGCCCAATCCGTGGGAGTAAAACCAGGCGCCCAGCACGTCGTTGAAGCTGCGGCCGAAGAGAGTGAGCACGTCGGCGGCCAGAACCGCGCTGGCGGCGGTGGCCGGGGCGACAGCGAAGACGATGAGCCGGCTGACGCGCTTGAGGCTGGTCAGGCGCATGGTCTGGCCGCAGGTCTTGCGCGCGAGCCAGGCGATGGCGACGGACTCGCCCAAGCACAGCAAGGAGAAAGCCAGGCTTATCAACGGCGGATTGAACCGCAGATTGAACGCGGCTTGGAAGCTGAAGCAGACGGCGGTGACGCCAAGCGCCCAACGCCTCGGCAGCAATAGGAGGGCCGCGGCGAGGATGCCGCTGCCCAACCAGATCGTCGCCACCCCGGCCGAGGCGCGGGTCAGGTTGAGACCGAATACGACGCTCACCACGAAGGCCGCGATGAGGCCCACGCTCAGCGTCAGATAGCGCGACCTTTCGGATCGCGCGCCTATGGCAGTCCCCTGCGTCATCCGGCGATTTTCGCGCGGGGTGGCGACCAAAGCCTTAAGGATGCAGGCGAAACGTCAGTTTGTCGCAGTGGCGCATAGCAAGAGGGCGGCGCCACGGTCGCCCGGTGCGTCGCCCTCTAATCCAGATCCGGTGAAGGATCTGCGCTTTCAAGGTCGGTCGGTGACTTCGAATACGGGCTTCCCCGCAGGTTTCCGTCACAACCGTTGTCCTCAAGAGAGCCAGTCTCCAGGTCGCCCCGGTCCCAGTCCTCCGAGAACCTTCCACTCGCTCCACGGTTCGGTTTCCCGATCCCTCCGCGCCGCGGTCCCTCTCAGCCCCTTGACCGTCCCACCACGCCCGATATGAGGCAAGCGCCCGAGTTCGCCGCCATGTGGGCGAGACCTCGCCGTCCGGTGGACGACCTGTGAACAGGTCGTGGATTTCGGCGAATTTTCATTAGTTTTCAGATGCTAAAATCACTCACAGGATTGCTGTGCGCCTCAGTCGCGTGGCCGTAGGGGCGCATTCCGCGCGGGCGGTCTGGAGCGCGAGGGCGATCTGTGCGACGACCGGATGACACGGCTAAGATCGCGCGTTGAAGGGTCCGCGGCGGTTCGCGGGGGCAGGGATGAGTATTCAGGGTCTGGGCGCTGGGCTGGCGGTCGCCCTTGTTCTGGCGGGTGCGTCCGCCGCCCAGGATTTCGATGGTTCGCTAAGCCCGGCCGAGCGCCGCGCTGTGGTGGCCAGCGGCCTGCCTCGCTCCCAGGTGGTGTCGATCAAGCGCGACCTCGTGGTCGCCATCCGCAGCCGAGGGACCACCAAGGGCGGCGTCCTGTTCGAGGGCGTTCAGCTCCACGGCGAGGCGGTCAGCGCCGAGGCGGCGCGAAATCTTGGCTATCGCTCCATGCGCTCGACGGTAAATGTGGACTGCGGCCGCCGCCGCGACATGGTCGTGCGGATGACGATCTACCCGGAGCCCAACGGCAAGGGCGAGCCTATCTTGCGCCAGGTCCCGGGAGGCTGGATTCAGCCCTCGCCCAGCGCCTTCCTGTCCGACGTGATCGCTTCGATCTGCAGCGACGCGCCTACTGTTGCCGTCGCGCCGCCAGAACCCCGCGAGCGGCCCGCCCCGTCGCCGCCGAAACCCTCCGTCACGCCCGCCTTGATCGGGCAGGCCACGCCGCCGCCGCCGCCCGCTCGCGAACCGGAGCCGGCGTCGCCTGCCGCCGACTCCGAGGCCATCTCCACGGCCCTGACCGCGCGGCGTCCTCGCCTGGCCTTGCCACCTGAGGAGGCTGTCCCGCCACCGGCGATCGCGCCATCCAGGCCTGTCGCCGTATCCAAGGCTGCCCAAGCGCCGACGCCCACGCCCGTCCCGATGGTCCCCGTGAGCCGAACGGCGCCACGCGCAGGCGGCGCGAGCGTGCAGATCGCCGCCTTCAGTGGCGCGCGTCAGGCGCAAGAAGCCCTGGGCAAGCTTGGCGCGCTGCCGGATCCCTTGAGCACGACCGTCCAGAGCGTGCAGGTCGACGGCAAGACGATCTTCCGCGCGCTGGTCACGGGGTTCGAGACCCGCGCCAACGCGAAGATATTCTGCGAAATCGTCGTTGAGTCCGGCGGCGCCTGCTTCGTTCGCTAGCGCCCGGCCTCCAGCGCCTCGCGACGCTCTTCCAGCTCCATCCAGGCTTCTTCAGCCGTGGTGAGTTCGGCGCGAGCGGCCTCCAGCGTCTTGTTGATCGCCTGGAACCTGGCCGGATCGCGAGCGTAGAGCGCAGGGTCGGCCAGATCGGCCTCCAGCTTGGCGATTTTGCCGGGCAGGGCGGCGACGGCGGTCTCCAGCTCCTCCAGCCGCCGTTGGTCCTTGTAGGAAAGCTTGGTCGGTTTGGCGGCCTCAGACCGGACGGGCGCCGGCTTGGTCGCCGCCGGCGCGGCCTTGGCCCCGACGGCCTGGAAGAAACCCGGGTTCTGAGACAGGAAATCCTGCCAGCCGCCCGGGGTCTCCACCACCTTGCCTCGGCCGTCCAGGGCGATGGTCGACGTCGCCAGGCGGTCGATGAAGTCGCGGTCGTGGCTGACCAGGATCAGGGTGCCCTCATAGTCGGCCAGCAGGTCCTCCAGCAGGTCCAGCGTGTCCATGTCGAGGTCGTTGGTCGGTTCGTCGAGGACCAACAGATTGGCCGGGGTGGCAAGCGCGCGGGCCAGTAGCAGGCGGTTGCGCTCGCCCCCTGACAGGCTGCGCACCGGCTGGCGAAGCTGGGCGTCGCTGAACAGGAATTCGCGCGCGTAGGAGGCCACGTGCTTTGGCTGGCCGCGCACCATCACCTGGTCGCCGCCCAATGGGGTCAGCACGTCGCGCAGCAACATCTCGGGCTTCAGGTCGGCCCGGGCCTGGTCGATATAGGCGACGTCCAGATTGGCGCCGAGATTCACGCTGCCCGCGTCGGGGGTGATCTCGCCCAGCAGCAGCTTGACGAGCGTGGTCTTGCCCGCGCCGTTGGGGCCCACGATGGCCACCCGGTCGCCGCGCAGGATGCGGGTGGAAAAGCCCTTCAGAAGGGTTCGGTCGCCGTAGGTCTTCTCGATTCCCTTCACCTCGGCCACCCGCTGGCCCGAGGTTCCGGAGGAGGCGATGTTCATGGACAACGCCCCGCGCGCCTCCTTCAGGCGCTCGGCCTTGGTCTGGCGCAGGTCCATCAGGGCGCGGCGACGGCCCTCGTTACGGGCGCGGCGGCCGGTGACCCCGCGTTGCAGCCAGTACTCCTCGCGCTCCAACTGCTTGTCGAGCCGGCGACCCTCCTCGGCTTCGGCGGCCAGGATGCGTTCGACCCAGTCGTCGAAGTGGCTGAACCCCTTGTCCAGGCGGCGGACCTTGCGGTGCTCCAGCCAGAACGAGCGATTGGTGGTGCGTTCCAGGAAGGCGCGGTCGTGGCTGACGATCAGCAGGGCCGCCTTCGACCTGGAAAGCTCGGTCTCCAGGGTCTCGATGGCCAGGATGTCCAGGTGGTTGGTCGGCTCGTCCAGCAGCAGGATGTCCGGCGTCTCGGCGATGGCGCGGGCCAGGGCCGCGCGGCGGATCTCGCCGCCCGAGAGGCCTGAGGTCGACTTGCCGGGATCAACGCCGAACAACTCCAACGCCGCCTGCGCCTCGTGCGCCGCGGCGCCGCCGGCCATGGCGTGGTCCAGCAGGGTGGCCCCGACGATCTGCGGCTCCTGGGGCACGTAGGCCACCCGGGTTCCGGGCTGTATGGAGCGTTCGCCGTCGTCGGCCTGGGTCTGGCCGGCCAGGACCCGCAGCAGGGTCGACTTCCCCGCGCCGTTGCGCCCGACCAGGCAGGCGCGCGACCGCGGCTCGACCGCGAGATCGACGCCGTCGAACAGCATCTTGGGCCCGTCGGCGAGGCGAACGTCCTTGAGCGCGAGGATGGGGGGCTTCATGCGGGGAGGGACATAGCCGCCACCGGCCCGCTTACCAAGCCCGTCAGTTCGGCGCGCGCTCGTCGCGATACGGCTCGGGATCGCGCGGATAGGGCTCAGGGTCGTCGGGTTCATCCGCCAGCGACGGTTCCGGATCGGGTTCGGCGGCCTGCGAGAACTCGTCGGCCAGGCCGTCGTAGAAGTCGTTGCGCGGGTCGTCGCGGTAGGTGACCGGCCCGGTGCGGATGTCCTCGTCCCCGCCCCCCACGGGGTCGGGCAGCAGCCAGTCGAACTCCCGGACCGGCAGGGTTTCATGGGCGACCAGCATGTAGCGCCGCCAGACCTCAGCGGCGACCTCGCCGCCCGTGATCCGGTTCATGGGCCGGTCGTCGTCATTGCCGACCCAGACCCCGGCGGTCATGTCGGGGGTGAAGCCGATGAACCAGGCGTCGCGCCAGTTCTGGCTGGTGCCGGTCTTGCCGGCGGCGGGTCGTCCAATGGCTGCGCCCGTCCCGGTGCCCGAGGTGATCACCTTCATCATCATCCGCACCATCATGCTGGCGCGCGGCAGGTCGTAGACCGGGACCGGGGAGGCGGTCTTGTGGCTGAACACCGGCTGGCCGCTGACCGTCTGGATCTCGTCGATCACATAGGGGGTGACGCGATTGCCGGCCTGCTGGAACACCTGATAGCCGGAGACCATCTGGATCAGCGGAACCTCATAGGCGCCCAGCGCGACCGAAAGGTTTGGATTGCCCGGGATGGTCGTCAGGCCAAACCTCTTGGACAGCTCGCCGATGGCCACCGTTCCGGCCTCGTAGCCCAGCTTGACCGCCACGGTGTTGATGGAGAGCGCCAGGGCCGTGCTCACGCTGACCGCGCCGCGATAGCCGCCGCCATAGTTGCCCGGTCGCCAGTCGCCGTACCGCACCGGTCCGTCGATGCGGGTGTCGGAGGGCAGGATCCCGTGCTCCAGGGCCGCGGCGTAGATGAAGGGCTTGAAGGACGATCCCGGCTGGCGCCTAGCCTGGACCGCGCGGTTGAAGACGCTGCGGCTGTAGTCGACGCCGCCCACCATGGTGCGGATGGCGCCGCGGTCGTCGATGGCCAGCAGGGCCCCCTGGCTTGGGCCGCCGCGGCCTTGGTCCGCCACCACCCGGCGCAGGGCCTTGGCGCCGGTCGTCTGCAGGCGCGGATCGATGGTCAGGCGCACCATGAGATCGGGGGAGTTGGGCCCGACCATCGCTAGGACCTCGTTGGTCGCATAGTCGAGGACGTAGCCATTGTCGCCGCCGTCCGACATGGCCCGCGAGCCGATCTTCGGGCGTTCGGCCAGGGCGGTTTGGAGCTGGGTGTCGCTGATCCAGCCCTCCTCGCGCATCCGACCCAGCACCATGCGCTGGCGCACGAGCGCCTTGTCCATGTTCCGATGCAGCGCCATGCGTGACGGCGCCTTGGGCAGGGCCGCCAGCAGGGCGGCCTCGGCGAGGGTGAGCTGGCTGGCAGGCTTGTCGAAGTAGGTTCGCGCCGCGCCATCCAGGCCGAACGTGTTGGCCCCGAAGTAGATGCGGTTGAGGTAGAGCTCCAGCACCTCGTCCTTCGTCAGCATCGCCTCCAGCCGATAGGCGAGCACCGCCTCCTGGATCTTGCGCTTCAGCGTCTGGTCCGGCGTGAGGAACATGTTCTTCGTGATCTGCTGGGCGAGCGTCGAGCCGCCCTCGACCACCGCCCCGGCCCGATAGTTGGCGTAGGCGGCGCGGGCGATGGCCCAGGGGTCCACGGCGCCGTGCCGATAGAATCGCCGGTCCTCGGCGGCCAGGAAGGCGTAGGGCACATGCGCCGGCAGGTCCGCGACCCGCACACGGTCGCCGTACTTCGGCCCGCGCGACGCGATCAGGGTCCCGGTGCGGTCGAAGAACTTAATCGCTGGCGACCGATTGACCGCGTACAGCCGTTCACGGCCGGGCAGGGCCGGCAGGTCTGTCAGGAAGACCTGTTGCAGATAGTAGGCGCCGCCCGCCGCGGCCAAGATAAGGGCCGCCCCCAGCGCGATCAGCAGCCGCAGCGCCCAGGCCCAAGGCCGGCGCGTCGGCTTGCCGCCCTTGCCTTTCCGTGGCTGACGCGGCAGGTCGGCGCGGAACGGCGTCTCCGCGTCCGGTCGAGCCTCGCCTTGAGGCCCTGGCCGCAGGCCGTTCGGTTGGTCGTTCGCGTCGGTCACGGTTACTCTGGGCCGGTCGGGCTCATTTGGTGCAGGACGCCCATAGCATGGCTTCGAGACCTTTCTGGGAAACGAAGGCGCTGACGCACATGACCGTGCGTGAGTGGGAAAGTCTGTGCGACGGCTGTGGCCTGTGCTGCCTGGTGCGTTTCGAGGACGAGGATTCCGGCGAGGTGATCCCGACCCGAGTCCACTGCCGGCTGTTCGATCCCGACCGCTGCACCTGCACCGACTACGCCAACCGCAAGCGCCATGTGCCCGACTGCATCAAGCTGACGCCGCACAATATCGACGCCCTGGCCTGGATGCCCCTGAGCTGCGCCTACCGGCGGATCAACGAGGGCCGCGGCTTGGCCGATTGGCACCCGCTCGTGTCAGGCGATCCGCAAAGCGTGCACGCGGCTGGCGTGTCGATCCGCGGCCAGACGATCAGCGAGGAAACCCTGCCCGACCCGGAGGACGCCCTTGACTACGCCGCCTGGGATTTGATGGAGGAGCGCGGAAGAGACTAGTCGAACAGGTCCTGGTCGTCCGGCGGCTCGCCATAGCGGGTGACATAGGTCAGGCCGGGCTTGGTGCCGATCCAGGCCATGAAGCCCAGGATGAAGCCGATGGCGCAGGCCATGGGGATCGAGAACACCACCATGCGCAGGGCCGAGGTCGTCCCCTCTGAGCTGTTGGCGAAGCTGAGCGCCAGGCCGCCCGCGAAAAGGCCGCCGCCGGGGGCGATGGCCCACAATCCGGTCCACCCGACATCATGCAGGCGTTTGACGAGCAAGGCCGATTGGACATAGCTCCACAACGCCCA
>NZ_JANODA010000020.1:0-7368 GCF_031412435.1 Brevundimonas sp. | reverse complement strand
CGGGATAGGCGACGCCGAGGCGGCAGCCGCGGTGGCCGAGCATCGGATTGGTCTCGTGCAGTTCCTTCGCCCGCCGCTTCAGCTTGGCGGCGTCCAGCCCCTGCGTCAGGGCCAGGGCGTCGATCTCGGCGTCGGTGTGCGGGATGAACTCGTGCAGCGGCGGGTCCAGCAGGCGCACCGTCACCGGCAGGCCAGCCATGATGGTGAACAGCTCGACGAAGTCCGACTTCTGGAACGGCGCGATCTTGGCGAGCGCGGCGCGGCGGCCCTTCTCGTCGTCGGCCAGGATCATCTCGCGCACGGCGGCGATGCGGGTGTCGTCGAAGAACATGTGCTCGGTCCGGCACAGGCCGATGCCCTCGGCGCCGAAGCCGCGCGCGGTGCGGGCGTCCAGCGGCGTCTCGGCATTGGCGCGGACCTTCAGGCGGCGAACCTTGTCGGCCCAGGCCATCAGGGTCTGGAAGTCGCCGGTCAGCTCCGGCTCGATCATGGCCACGGACCCTTCGAGCACCTCGCCCTTCGAGCCGTCGATGGTGATGATCTCGCCCGCCTTGAAGGTGCGGCCGTTGGCGGTGAAGGTGCCCGCGTGCTCGTTGATCGACAGGGCGTTGATCCCGCAGACGCAGGGGCGACCCATGCCGCGTGCGACCACCGCCGCGTGGCTGGTCATGCCGCCGCGCGCCGTGACGATGCCGCGGGCCGCATGCATGCCGTGGATATCCTCGGGGCTGGTCTCCTCGCGGACCAGGATGACGGCGTCGCCCAGCTGACCCAGTCGCTCGGCCTCGTTGGCGTCGAACACGATCTTGCCGGTGGCGGCACCGGGTGAGGCCGGCAGGCCGGTGGCGACCACGGTGCGGGCGGCGCTCGGGTCGAGCGTCGGGTGCAGAAGCTGGTCCAGCGCCGACGGCTCCACCCGGCTGATGGCCTCTTCCTCGGAGATGACCCCTTCGGCGGCGAGATCGACGGCGATCTTCAGCGCCGACTTGGCGGTGCGCTTGCCGTTGCGGGTCTGCAGCATCCACAGTCGGCCCTGTTCGACCGTGAACTCGATGTCCTGCATGTCGCGATAGTGGCTCTCCAGCTTGCCGACGACGTAGACGAACTGGGCGAACACGGCGGGCATGGCCTCTTCCATGGAGGGGGCGGTCTCGCCCATCTCCTCGCGGCCGATCTTCGTCAGGGACTGGGGCGTGCGGATGCCGGCGACGACGTCCTCGCCCTGGGCGTTGATCAGGAACTCGCCGTACAGGCGGGCCTCGCCGGTCGACGGATTGCGGGTGAAGGCGACGCCCGTGGCCGAGGTCTCGCCCATATTGCCGAACACCATCGACTGGATGTTGACGGCCGTGCCCCAGCTCTCGGGGATATCGTGCATGCGGCGATAGAATTTGGCCCGGTCGTTCATCCAGCTGGCGAAGACGGCCGAGACCGCGCCCCACAGCTGTTCATTCGGATCCTGGGGGAAGGGCTGGCCCAGTTCGCGCTCGACCACGGCCTTGTACTCGGCGACGACCTTTTCCCAGTCGGCGGCCGACAGGTCGGTGTCGACGGTCACGCCCAGACGGTCCTTGTGGTCGTCCAGGACCTCTTCGAAGTCGTCATGGGACAGGCCCAGAACGACGTTGGAATACATGGTGATGAAGCGGCGGTAGCTGTCGAACGCGAAACGGCGATCGCCGCTCAGTTTGGCCAGACCCTCGACCGTCGCGTCGTTGAGGCCCAGGTTCAGGACCGTATCCATCATGCCCGGCATCGAGGCGCGGGCGCCGGAGCGGACCGACACCAGCAGCGGGTTGGACGCATCGCCGAAGGCCTTGCCGACGACCGATTCGACGGTCTTGAGACCGGCGGCGACCTGTTCCGCCAGGTCGGCCGGATAGGTGTTCGCGTTCGAGAAATAGTGGACGCAGGCCTCTGTGGTGACAGTGAAGCCCGGCGGCACGGGCAGGCCCAGCCTCGCCATCTCGGCCAGGTTCGCGCCCTTGCCGCCGAGAAGGTTCTTCATCGACGCATCGCCATCGGCGGACCCGCCGCCGAAGCCGTACACCCAGTTGGTCATCGGTAGTCCCCTGAAGCCGTATCGAGGTCGGCGGGTTTGCCCCGCTCGCGTGCCGACCTGACTACAATGCTGCGCACGCGAAGGCGAGGCCGGGTTGTAACAAAGGGTGATGGGTTGTTTCGGTCCCGGCGTCCCTGGGGCAGGGACGCCGGATCCACGATCAGGCCAGCGTGCGGACCTTGGGCTCGCGGTCCCACTGTCGCGTGGCGGCCGAGGCCAGCCAGGCATCCACACCGTCGGCCAGGTCGACGACGCCGTCGTCCGCCTCGACATTGGCCCTGTCCAGCAGAGCCTGCGACTCGGCGGTGAAGCCGATCGCCTTCAGGTGGCCGAAGGCGTGGGCGACGAAATCGATCGCGGCCCCCTCCTTCGTCAGTTCGGCACAGCCGGCCTCGGACAGGACCAGGGCCACGGCGTCGAACATCACCGAAGGCGTGCCGGCCAGCTGGCCGTCGGCCTTCAGCGTCTTGCCGCCCTTCAGCGTCACGCCGCCGATCTTGGGTGCCACGATCTTGACCGTGGCACCCGCGCCTTCGGCTGCTGCCCTGACCGCGTCGACGATGGCGCCGTCGGCCCCGTCGGTGACCAGGATGCCGACGGCACGACCCTTCAGCGTATCGGGATACTTGCCGACGATCCGCAGGGCTGGCGAAGCGTCCATGTCATAGGGTTCGCTGGCGGCCGGATTGGCGGCGGGCAGTTTGACGTTCAGGCCGTCGGCGACGCGCTGGGCCAACCCGGCATCGACGTTCTGCAGATTGCCCAGCACACGGTCGCGGACGTGGTCCATCGTCAGTTTGGACAGTTCGAACACCAGGGCGCTGGCCAGGTGGGCCTGTTCGGGCTCGGTCTGGCTGAGGAAGAACAGCCGCGCCTGCGAATAGTGGTCGGCGAAGGTCTCGGCGCGGATGCGCACTTTCGTCCCCTCTACGGGCTGTTCGAAGGTGCGGAAGCCGCCCTTGGGATCCTCGCGCGGCCCGCCGTCCTCGCCCGCCTGGGACAGGCTGTTGGGCTCGTAGTTGGCGCGGCCCTTGGGCACCTGCATCTGCATCTGGCCGTCGCGCTGCATGTTCTGGAACGGGCAGCCCTTCGCCTGATTGATCGGCAGCTGGTGGAAGTTGACCGTTCCCAGACGCGACAGCTGGGTGTCCTGATAGGAGAACAGTCGGCCCTGCAGCAGGGGGTCCTCGGAGAAGTCGATGCCGGGCGGGATGTTGGTCGGCAGGAAGGCGACCTGCTCGGTCTCGGCGAAGAAGTTGTCCGGGTTCCGGTTCAGCGTCATCTTGCCGACGAACCGGATGGGATGGAGCTCTTCCGGGATCAGCTTGGTCGCGTCCAGCACGTCAAACGGCAGGGCGTCGGCCTCATCCTGGGTCAGCAGCTGGACGCCGAAATCCCATTCCGGGAAGTCGCCGGCGTCGATGGCCTCAAACAGGTCGCGGCGGTGGAAGTCGGGATCGGCGCCGGCGATCTTGACCGCCTCGTCCCAGCAGGTCGACTGGGTTCCGAGGCGTGGCCGCCAGTGGAACTTCACCAGGGTCGCCTCCCCCGCCGCATTGATCAGGCGGAAGGTGTTGACGCCGAAACCCTCGATCATGCGCAAGGACCGCGGGATGGTGCGGTCGCTCATCGCCCACATGATCATGTGGGTGCTCTCGGGCATCAGGCCGATGAAATCCCAAAAGGTGTCGTGGGCGGACGCCGCCTGCGGATAGCCCCGGTCCGCCTCCATCTTCACCGCATGGATCAGGTCGGGGAACTTGATCGCGTCCTGAATGAAGAAGACCGGGATGTTGTTGCCGACGAGGTCCCAGTTGCCCTCGGTCGTGTACATCTTGACCGCGAAGCCGCGCACGTCGCGGGGTGTGTCGACCGACCCGGCCCCGCCGGCGACGGTCGAGAAGCGGGTGAACAGTTCGGTCGGTTTGCCGACCTCGGTCAGGATCCTGGCGGTGGTGTAGTCGGCCAGGCTCTCGGTCAGCTCGAACACGCCGTGGGCGGCCGAGCCGCGCGCGTGGACGATCCGCTCGGGGATCCGCTCATGGTCGAAATGCTGGATCTTCTCGCGCAGGACGAAGTCTTCCAGCAGGTGCGGCCCGCGCGGCCCGGCCGACAGGGTGTTCTGGTTGTCGCTGACGGGGACGCCGTGATTGGTCGTCAGCCGCGTCTCGGGCGTCGCGGCGGTCTGGTGGGTCTCCCCGGCGTTGCCGGGGGTCGTGGGCATCTTGGCATTGGGCATAGGGGAGTCCTGACTGCGAGGTTGCGGTCAGAACGCGCGGGTATGCTCAAGGTCTCAGCTTGGCCGTGGAAACGACCGCTGTGTCTGGCGGGTGACGTTGAGCCCCTACCCCGCCACCTGCCCGAAGTCGGCGACCTTGCCCATGACGGTGCGCACCTGGCCCAGCAGCTTAAGCCGGTTGTCGCGCTCTTCGGCCACGTCGGAGTTGACCATCACGTCGGTGAAGAAGGCGTCCACCGGGGCGCGCAGGGCGGCCAGGGCCGTCATGGCGGCGGCGAAGTCCTCGGCGTCGAGGGCCGTGTCGACGGCCGTGCGGGCGGCCTCCGCGGCGAAGGCGAGTTTGACCTCGGCCTCAGGCTGGTTCGGCAGGCCGGTCTGGACCATGCCCGTCGGGACGGCGCCCTTCTTCTCCTCGGCCTTGAGGATGTTGGAGGCGCGCTTGTAACCGGCCAGCAGATTCAAGCCATCGTCGGTCGACAGGAAGGCGTCCAGCGCCTCCACTCGCGCCACCAGTTGGTCGATGAAAATCTCAGTCGTTCCAATCGTAGCAAAGGCAGCCGCTGCGATGTCGTGACGTGAACCGCGATCACGGAGAAGCACAACGAGCCGCTCTTCAACAAACTGCAGAAGGGCCTCAATCCGATCAACCACGTCCAAGTAGCCAGCGCCGAGCAACCTTTTGGCATGCTCAACTGCGATGAAGTGCAGGTTGATGCGAGCCTTCGCTTCCAGCACCAGCCGGATCACCCCCAGCGCCGCCCGCCGCAGCGCGAACGGGTCCTTCGAGCCCGTGGGCTTCTCGTCGATGGCGAAGAAGCCGACGAGGGTGTCGAGCTTGTCGGCCAAGGCGACCGCCACCGTCAGGGGCGCGGTCGGGACCGAGTCCGCCGGGCCCTGCGGCTTGTAGTGGTCGCGGATGGCGTCGGCGATGGCGTCGGGCTCGCCGAAGGCGCGGGCGTAGTAGCCGCCCATGACGCCCTGAAGCTCCGGGAACTCGCCGACCATGCCAGACGCGAGATCGGCCTTGGCGAGGCGGGCGGCGCGTTCGGCCTGACCGGGGTCGGCGCCGACCAGGGGGGCGATCTCGCGAGCCAGGGCGGCGGTGCGCTCGACGCGCTCGGCCAGGGTGCCCAGTTTGGCGTGGAAGGTGACGCCGGACAGTTTCGACAACCAGGCGTCGAAGCCGACCTTTTTGTCCTCGTCCCAGAAGAAGCGGGCGTCGTTCAGGCGGGCGGACAGGACGCGGCTGTTGCCGGCCGCCAGGGCCACGCCCTCGTCGGAGGCCTCAACATTGGCGACGACGATGAAGTTCGGGGCCAGTTTGCTGGTGGCGGGATCGCGCACCGCGAAATACTTCTGGTGCACCTTCATCGACAGCCGGACCACCTCGGGCGGCAGGTCGAGGAACTGGGGGTCCATGTCGCCGAGGATCGGCGTCGGCCATTCGGCCAAGCCCGCGACCTCGTCCAGCAGACCGTCGTCGTCGACGAGTTCGAGGCCCTGCGCGTGGCAGGCGGCGCGGGCGGCGTCGAGGATTTTCAGCTTTCGGTCGGCGGCGTCCAGCAGGACGAAATGCTGTTCCAGCTTGTGGCGATAGTCGGCGAAATCATGGACCGCGAACGGCTTGGCCGCCCCCATGAACCGGTGGCCCTCGGTCACGGTTTCGGCCGGCATGGCGTCAATCTCGAACGGAACCACCCGGCCGTCGAACACGGCGAGGATGCGCTTCAGCGGCCGGACCCAGCGCAACGTGCCGTCGCCCCAGCGCATCGACTTGGGCCAGGGGAAGCCGCGCACGATCTGTTCGACCATGTCGGCGACAAGATCCGTCGTCTGCTGGCCCGGCTCACGGATGAGCCCGTAGAAAAAACCGTCCCGCTCGGTCAGGTCGGCGCGGGTCAGTTCGGTCTTGCGCAAGAAGCCCTCCAGCGCCTGTTCCGGCGCCGAGGCCCGCGGCCCGCGCACCTCCTCGCTGCGCTCGGGCGTGGCGACCGGCAGGCCCTCGACCACCAGGGTCAGCCGGCGCGGGCCGGCGTATGTGGTCAGGGTGTCATACGTCAGCCCGGCGGCCTTCAGCCGTTCGGAGGCCATGCGTTCGAGGTCGCGCGCGGCGCCGGCCTGCATGCGGGCGGGGATCTCTTCCGAGAACAGTTCGAGGAGGAGTTGGGGCATTACAGCGTACCGAAGAGCGGATCGTGGGCGTAGTTCCTGGCGCTTTCCGAAGCACGCTCCTGTTCGACATAGGCCAGCGCACAGGCTTTGCAGAGGTCGCGGATGCGGCCGATGTAGCTCTGGCGTTCGGCGACGGCGATGGCGCCGCGAGCGTCCATCAGGTTGAACAGGTGTGAGGCCTTCAGGACCTGATCGTAGGCCGGCAGGACCAGCTGCTGACCCTGGGGCCCGGTCATGGCGAGGAGACGGGTCGATTCCGCCTCCATATCCTCGAACCGGCCCTTCAGCCCCTCGATGTCATAGCCGTGGAAGTTGGCTTCACTCTGCTGACGCTCGTTCTCGAGGAAGACCTCTCCATAGGTCAGGCCCTCCTTGGTGAACTTCAGATCATAGACGTTGTCGACGCCCTGGACGTACATGGCCAGACGTTCCAGCCCGTAGGTCAGCTCTCCCGAGACGATGTCGACCTCGATGCCGCCGACGCCCTGGAAATAGGTGAACTGCGTCACCTCCATGCCGTCGCACCAGACCTCCCAGCCCAGACCCCAGGCCCCGACGGTGGGGTTCTCCCAGTCGTCCTCGACGAAGCGGATGTCGTGCAGTTTCGGATCGATGCCGATGGCGCGCAGCGAGCCAAGATACAGGTCCTGCAGGTCCGCCGGGTTCGGCTTCAGGATAACCTGAAACTGGTAATAGTGCTGGAGGCGGTTGGGGTTCTCGCCATAGCGGCCGTCGCCGGGGCGGCGGCTGGGCTGGACATAGGCGGCCTTCCACGGGCGCGGGCCGAGGGCGCGGAGAACGGTCGCGGGATGCAGGGTGCCGGCGCCGACCTGTTCGTCATACGGCTGCAGGATCGCGCAGCCTCGATCGCCCCAATACTTCTGAAGCGTCAGGA
>NZ_JANODA010000019.1:0-35356 GCF_031412435.1 Brevundimonas sp. | reverse complement strand
GCTCGCGCGGCGCGGTGGCGACGGGATAGGAGGGCGACAGGGTCATGCGGACTCTTTGGGCCACCCCGGCGAGCTCGGCACGGTAGCTGACCGCCAGGATCAGCACCGCGACAATGCCGGCCCAGATCGCGGCATGGCGCGCCTTTTCGGCCCAGCGGATACGGCCGACGTCCAGCATGGCGGTGGAGAACAGGGCCATCATGAAGACGCCCCAGCCCACCCAGGCCCAGTCCGCCGGCGAGCTGATGACGCCCGGAAAGGTCTGAAGAAGGGCCCACACCCCGAGCATGACCGCGGCCCGGCTGGCGAGCCAGATCAGCAGGCGCAACGGCGTCACGCTGCGCTGAGGCGGCTCGTTCTCGTCAGGCTGCCAAGGTCCGGTCACGCACGCTCCGTCTGCGAGTTCCGCGCGCGGAGGTTAGACGGCGCACGCCGCCGCCCGCCAGGGGGCGATCAAAAAAAGACGGGGCCCACCCTTCCCAAAGGCGAGCGGGCTACCTAGCTCAGGGATCGCAGGCCGGGCCCCTCTGGCGATCCATAGCTCTCCTCCCCGAGCGGATCGCGATGTCGGACTGCATCGGGTGCGCTCGATGCTGGGTCCTAGAAGGTTTGGCCCCCCAGTCCTCGGTCCCGGTCTTCGGGCGCACCCGTTCCCTTGAACAGATGTCATGGAGCGCCCCATCCGATGCCTCTGCTGCTTTGCCCCAACTGCAACACCTCGATGTCGGCCGTCAGCCGGCAAGCCGTGGAGTTCGACATGTGCCCGTCCTGCCGGGGCGTCTGGCTGGACCGTGGGGAGCTTGAGAAGCTGATCGCGGCGGGGCGTGGGGACGCGCCGGCCCAGGAGACCGCCGCGCCGCGCATCTGGCGCGAACCCGAGCGTCCTCGGCGCGACTATGACGACGACGATGACCACCGTCACCCCAGCCACCGGCGCAAGAAGCGCTTCGACCTGTTCGACATCTTCGACTAGAGCCAGCCGAGCGCCGCCTCGCCCCGCAGGATCGCCTCGGCCTCGGCCGTGTGCTTGGCGCCTTCGCGCGGGTGCAGGACCAGGGGCGGCAAGAGCCGCAGCGGCGCCTTGCCCGTCTTGAGGGCGCGGATCAGAACCCGCTTGGCCGGCGCGTCGGCGTGGGCGTGGATGGGCCGGACCTGGAAGGAGCCCGCCTTGGGCGCCAGCAGGGCCAGGATGTCGGCCAGGCGATCGGCGCGGTGGATCAGGGTGATGCTCCCTCCCTCGCGCACCGCCTTCAGCAGGAAGCTCGTCCAGGCCTCGAGGCCGCCATCGGCCATCCAGGCGCCCTGCTTGGCGGGGGCTGGCGCCCGGAGGGCCCCGCGGTCGTCAAAGAACGGCGGGTTGGCCATCACCGTGTCGAAGGGGGCCAGGCCCAGGGTCTTGAAGGGCAGGGCCACGTCGCCCTCCAGAATCTCCACCCGGGCGGCCATATCGTTCAGCGCCACGTTCTCCCGGGCCAGGGCGGCGGCGGCGCGATCGCGCTCCAACCCGACGAACAGGGTCGCCGGACGCCGGGCCGCCGCGGCCAGCAGGGCGCCGCCGACCCCGCAGCCAGCGTCCAGCACCCGGGCGCCGTCCGGTGCGTCGCAGGCGGCCGACAGCAGGGCGGCGTCCATGCCCGCGCGGTAGCCGTCCGGCGCCTGACGCAGGCGCACGCGACCGTCCAGCAGCCGGTCCTCGGGTGTTGCGTCCATGTCGGCTTGCTGACTCGTAATCGCCATATCGGCACGGTGGGGCGTTGTGCTCTCCTTGACCGTGCCTTATCGCGTCACCATTGTCCCCGCAAACGGCGGTCCCCCCGTATCGCCGTGCCTAGACCAGGAGTCCTCGTGGCCGCAGTCAGCGCCCCGGTCACCCGAAAGCCCGCCTCCATCGACGGCCTTATGGAACTCGCGCAGCCCGACATGGCCGGCGTCGACGCCCTGATCCGCGATCGGATGCAGAGCCCGGTGGCGGTGATCCCGGCCCTGGCCGAACACCTGATCGGCGGCTCGGCCAAACGTCTGCGGCCCCTGCTGACCATCGCCGCGGCGCGCCTGTCGGGCGCCCAGGACGATTCCTGCCTGAAGCTGGCCGCAGCCGTGGAGTTTATCCACACCGCCACCCTGCTGCATGACGACGTGGTGGATTCCTCGGAGCTTCGCCGGGGCAAGGTCGCCGCCCACCTGATCTGGGGCGCGCCGGCCAGCGTCCTGGTGGGGGACTTCCTGTTCGCGCGCGCCTTCGAACTGATGGTCGAGGCCGGCTCCATGCAGGCCCTGGAGATCCTGGCGCGCGCCAGCCGGGTGATCGCCGAGGGCGAGGTGCTGCAGCTGACCCGCGCCCACGACCTGAACCTGCACCAGGACATGTACCTGGAGATCATCAAGGCCAAGACCGCCGAGCTGTTCGCCGCCGCCGCCGAGGCCGGCGCGGTGTCGGCCGGCGCCAGTCCCGAACAATGCCTGGCCCTGCGCAAGTACGGCCAGGACCTGGGGGTCGCCTTCCAGCTGGTGGACGACAGCCTGGACTACAGCGGCGTCAGCAAGGATCTGGGCAAGAATCCCGGCGACGACTTCCGCGAGGGCAAGGCGACCCTGCCGCTGCTACTGGCCGTGGCCCGCACGCGGGGCCGCGAGGATGCCTTCTGGGAGCGGACCATCAACAAGGGCGACCGGACGGATGACGACTTCCGCCGGGCGCGCGAACTGATCATCGGCACGGGCGCCTTGGCCTCGACCCTGGACGCCGCCGACGAGTATGCCGACGCGGCCAAGGCGGCGCTGCGCGTCCTGCCCGCCAGCCCCTGGCGCGACGCGCTGGAAGGCCTGGCGGACTTCGCGGTCAGCCGCGCGGCTTAACGCAGCGAGGCGGTGAACCGCTGGATGCGGCTGCAGGCCTCTTCAAGCACCGATTCCGAGGTCGCGTAGCTGATTCGGAAATAGGGGCTCAGGCCGAACGCCGCCCCGTGCACCACGGCCACCCCCTCGGCCTCCAGCAGGGCGGAGGCGAAGGTCTCGTCCGTGTCGATGACCGTACCGCCCTGGGTCGTCTTGCCGATCAGTCCATGAATCGACGGATAGACGTAGAAGGCCCCTTCCGGATTCGGGCAGCGGACGCCTGTCGCCTGGTTCAGCATCGACACGACCAGATCGCGACGGCGTTCGAACGCCTGACCGCGTTCGGCGATGAAGTCCTGGGGCCCGTTCAGGGCCTCGACGGCAGCCGCCTGGCTGATGGAGGAGGGGTTGGACGTCGTCTGGCTGGCGACCTTGCGCATCAGATCGATCAGGGGCTTGGGCCCGCCCGCATAGCCGATCCGCCAGCCGGTCATGGCATAGGCCTTGGACACGCCGTTGACCGTCAGGGTGCGGTCGTAGAGGTCCGGCGCGACCTGGGCGATCGTCGTGTACTCGAAGTCGCCGTAGGTCAGGTGTTCGTACATGTCGTCGGTCAGGACCCAGACCTGCGGATGACGACGCACGACGTCGGCCAGGGCTTCCAGCTCGGCCCTCGTGTAGGCGGCGCCGGTCGGGTTGGACGGCGAGTTGAGGATCAGCCACCTGGTCCGGGGCGTGATCGCGGCCTCCAGAACCTCGGGGCGCAGTTTGAAGCCGTCGGACTCCTCGCCCGTGACGAAGACGGGCTCGCCGCCGGCCAGCAGGACCATGTCCGGATAGGAGACCCAGTAGGGCGCCGGCACGATGACCTCGTCGCCGGGGTTCAGCGTGGCGACGAAGGCGTTGTAGATCACCGGCTTGCCGCCCGAGGCGACGTGAACCTGCGCCGCCGTATAGGTCAGGCCGTTCTCGCGGGCGAACTTGGCCACGATGGCCGCCTTCAGCTCGGGCGTGCCGTCGACGTCGGTGTATTTGGTCTCGCCGCGCTGGATGGCGGCGATGGCGGCGGCCTTGATGTTGTCCGGGGTGTCGAAGTCCGGCTCGCCGGCGCCCAGGCCGATAATGTCGCGACCGGCGCGCTTGAGCTCACGGGCCTTGGCGGTGACCGCGAGGGTGGCGGACGGCTGGACGCGGGCGAGGGCGGCGGATTGCAGTTGTGACATGGCGATTCCCGGGGAGAGCGGCGTTGTCTCTTACGCAGTTGCGAAAGGCGGATCAAACCGTGAGGCTCGCGCGTCCGGCTCCGGGGATGCTAAGCGGCCCCTTCATGAAGCGCATTCTGGACTTCATCCTCAACATGGAGGGCCGGCGCTGGCGTACGGCGCTGGCGGCCGCCCTGCTGCTTGGGGCGACCGTGGGCCTGCTGGCGCTCGGCAAGAGCCAGTTCGGGCTGGCGGCCGAGGAGAACCTGGAAGGCTGGCTGCAGGGCTATCGCGGCAGCCCCTGGGCCTTCGCCGCGACGGTGGCCCTGTTCGTGGTCGCAGCGTTTATCGGCGCCCCCCAGTTCATCTTGATCGCCGCCTGTGTCGTCGCCTTCGGGCCGTCGCTGGGCTTCTTTTACAGCTGGGCGGCGACGGTGGTCTCTGCAGGGGTGACCTACTGGCTGGGGCGGGGACCCACGGCGCGGACGCTGGACCGGTTCGGCGGCAAGACCCTGGACCGGCTGAAGCGGTTCGTGGGCAAGAATGCCTTCTACGCCAGCTTCATGATCCGCAACGTGCCGTCGGCGCCCTTCATCGTCGTCAACATGGCGTTCGGCGCGACGCGCGCCTCGTTCCCGGCCTTTCTGGCGGGCTGCGCCCTGGGCGTCCTGCCGAAGACGGCGCTGGTCGCCTTCTTCGGTGGGGCGGTGGTCGCGGCCGTCAGCGGCGACGGCGTCTGGACCTCGCTCATTCTGGCCGGTGTCGCCGTGGTCTGGATGGCGCTGATGCTGGGCGTGCGCGAGCTCGTGAGGCGTCGCGAGCGGATGGGCGACGAGGCCGACTAACCTTCAGAGGTCGGACATCGCAGAAGCCCAAGCGGGGCCGTAACCTGGTCGTGATCGGATGCGGTCGCTCGCGCGGCATCGGGGCTTGTATTCGCCTGCCCATGAGGGCAAACGGGCCACGGCCGGTCAGGCGAGGACGATCAGGAAATCCGTGGCGTGTGGGGATACGCGCCGGATGGGGCGTCGCCGAAACCGGTCGAACTGCAGCGCCTTGAAGGCCCCAACCGAACGGTATTCGACCCCCATGAGCTTCTCCCTTTTCGGCGCCATCTCGAACGACATCGCGATGGACCTCGGGACCGCCAACACCCTGATCTACATGAAGGGCAAGGGCATAGTTCTGAATGAGCCGTCCGTGGTCGCACTGCGCAACGTCGGTGGCCGGAAGATCGTGCACGCCGTGGGCATCGAGGCCAAGCAGATGCTGGGCCGCACGCCCGGTCACATGGAAGCCATTCGCCCGATGCGTGACGGGGTCATCGCCGACTTCGAAGTCGCCGAGGAGATGATCAAACACTTCATCCGCAAGGTTCATAACCGCAAGGGTTTCGTGAACCCCAAGATCATCGTCTGCGTTCCGTCGGGCGCCACGGCGGTCGAGCGTCGCGCCATCAACGATTCTTGCCTGAACGCCTCGGCCCGTCGCGTGGGCCTGATCGACGAGCCGATGGCCGCCGCGATCGGCGCCGGCCTGCCGATCCACGAGCCCACGGGTTCGATGGTCGTCGACATCGGCGGCGGCACCACAGAGGTGGCCGTGCTGTCGCTGTCGGGCATCGTCTATTCGCGTTCGGTCCGCGTCGGCGGCGACAAGATGGACGACTCCATCATCAGCTACATGCGCCGCAACCATAACCTGCTGATCGGCGAGACGACCGCCGAACGCATCAAGAAGGACATCGGCACCGCCCGCATCCCGGCCGACGGCGAAGGCCTGTCGATCGAGGTCAAGGGCCGCGACCTGATGCAGGGCGTCCCCCGCGAGGTCCGCATCTCCGAGCGCCAGGCTGCTGAAGCTCTTGCAGAACCCGTCTCGCAGATCATCGACGCCGTGAAGGTCGCGCTGGAGGCCACGCCTCCGGAGCTGGCCGCCGACATCGCCGACAAGGGCATCATGCTGACGGGTGGCGGGGCCCTGCTGCGCGGTCTGGACGCCGAGATCCGCGATCACACCGGCCTTCCGGTCTCGGTCGCCGACGATCCGCTGTCCTGCGTGGCCATCGGTTGCGGCCGCGTTCTGGAGCATCCGCGCTGGATGAAGGGCGTCCTCGACTCGGCCCTCTAGGCCCCGGTTCGAGCGCTGCCGCAAATCCTTGTGATTCCGGCGTAATCGCCGGTTTCAAACTGGTCCGGTTTTTGCGATAGGCTGCACACAGCGGCGGGTGGCGTCCCGTCGATTCTGACCTCTATTGGAAGGCTAGGCCGTGGCGTTTCGCGACGGACCGTTCGAGTCGCTGAAAGTGCCGCTGGCGTGGACCGCCGCGGTCGTGACCGGGGTCGCCATCATCGCCTCGATCGTCATGATCCTGGCCGACCGCCGCCACGACGCGGCGGGCGACAGCTACGGCCCTGTGCGTGCAGGCTTCGACGCTGGGGCCGGCCCTGTAAACGGCATCCTGGCCTGGCCCGTGCGCTGGGCAGGCAACGCCACCGACTATGTGAAGGGCTATTTCTTCGCCGTGTCGGAGAACCGCCGCCTGCGCGCCGAGCTCGAAGAGCTGCGGCCGTGGCGCGACCAGGCCATCGCCCTGAAGAACGTCAATGCCCGCTATGAAGCCATGCTGGGTCTGCGGACCGAACCGCCCGTGGCCATGGCGACGGCGCGTTCGATCTCGGAATCGCGCGGCCCCTTCATAAACGCCCGCCTGCTGGACGCGGGCACGTCGAAGGGCGTGCGCATCGGCAATCCCGTGATCAACGAGGATGGTCTGGTCGGCCGCGTCGTCGGCGCGACTGGCGGAGTCAGCCGGGTGCTGCTGCTCACCGACGTGGCCTCCCGCACGCCGGTCCTGATCGACCGCACCGACGCCCGCGCCATGCTGACCGGCGACGGGTCGGGCAATCCGCGTCTGGAGTTCGTGCGTGGCCAGGACTCGGTCCAGGCCGGCGACCGCATCCTGAGCTCCGGCGATGGGGGCGGCTTCCCACGCGGCCTTCCCATCGGCGTCGCAGCGCGCGGCATCGACGGTTCCTGGCGGGTCAAGCTGTTCAGCGATCGGGGCGCCATCGACTACGTGCGCGTCATGCTGTTCCAGGACTTCGGCCAACTGGTCACGCCTGACGCCCTGAACGCCCCGCCGCTGGCCGGACTGGGCGCCGCCCCGGCGCCGACCGCCGAGGCCGCCGCCGCCATCAGCGACGCCGCCGCCCGCCGCGACCGCGCCGCGACCGCGACAACGCCCGCGACGCCTGCCCAGCCAAGGCCCGCCGAGTGAGACGAGCCGTCGCCATGCGGGTCGTTGGGCCGACCCAGTGGGTCCTCTACCCCGCGCTTGTCGCCATCGCTCTGACGGTTCTCCTGGCCACGCCGGTGGAACTGTTCGGCCTGAAGCTGCCCGAACCGGTCCTGCCGCTGATCCTCGCCTTCGCCTGGCCCCTGATCCGTCCGTCGATGGTCGCACCCGCCATGCTGTTCGGTCTGGGTCTGTTCCTCGACATGTTCTGGGGCGGGACGCTTGGCCTGTGGCCGCTGTGCCTGCTGAGCGTCTACGGCGTCGTCCTCGCCTCGCGGAACCTCCTGGCCGGTCAGGAAACCCAGATACTGTTCGTCTGGTATGCTCTCTGCGTCCTGGCCGCCTTCATCGTGGCGTATCTGGTGGTCACATTGGATGCGGGCCGGGCGCCCAGCCTGCTGGCCCTTCTGGGGCAAGTCGTCCCGACCCTGCTTCTTTTCCCTGCGGCCGACTGGATGATCCAGCGGTTCGATGATGGCGACGTGCGGTTCAGATGAGCAGCGAACCTTCCATCTTCTTCTCCGACGTGAACGAGCGTCAGGGCTCGTTCCTGCGCCGCACCTTCGTGGTCGGCGGTCTGACGGTCTTGGGCGTGACGGCCCTGACCGTCCGCTTGGCCCAGCTGCAGGTCGTCCAGGCGCAGGAGTATTCGACCCTCGCCAGCCAGAACCAGTTCAACTTCCGCCTGGTCCCGCCTCCACGCGGCCGCATCCTGGATCGCAACGGCGTCACCATCGCCGGCAACCGGCCGAGCTTCCGCGTCCTGGTCGTGCGCGACGAAACCAAGGATCTGGACCAGACACTGGATCTGCTGGGCCGCCTGCTGCCGGACACCCTCGACCGCCGCCGGGCGATCATCCGCGACGTCAACGCCGCCCCGCGCTTCAGCCCCGTCCCGGTCAAGAGCGACCTGACATGGGAGGAGTTCGCCAAGGTCAATCTCTACGCTCCCGAACTGCCGGGCGTCATGGCCGACATGAACGAGGCCCGCTACTACCCCTTCACCGGCGCCTTCGCCCATGTGATCGGTTATGTCGCCAAGGTTTCGGACCGCGACATCAAGGCCATCCGCGACAAGGGCGAAGAGCCGCCGCAGGTCATGTTCAACCCGGGCTTCCGCATCGGACGCACCGGGGTGGAGAAGGCGCTGGACGCCCAGCTGCGCGGCGAGGCCGGCGGCAACCGGGTCGAGGTCGATGCTCGCGGGCGGGTCGTGGCCGAGGACGTCGGCGGTTCGCGTCCGGCCGTGCCCGGCCAGGACGTGGTCCTGACACTGGATGCCGACATCCAGAACCGGGCGCTCGAAGTGTTCGGTGAGGAGTCCGGCGGCTGCGTCGTCATGGACGTCCGCAACGGCGACATTCTGGCCATGGTCTCGGCCCCGTCCTTCGATCCCAACCTGTTCGTCAGCGGGGTGCCGACGCGCACCTATCGCGCCCTCGCGGACTATGAGCGGCGGCCGCTCACCGACAAGGTCATCGACGGCACCTTCGCGCCCGGATCGACCTTCAAGCCCGTGGTCGGCCTGGCGGCCCTGCGGCGCGGGGTCAGCCCGGATCGGCGGATCACCTGCACCGGCGGCTACTATCTCGGGCGTCGGTTCGCCTGTCTGGGCCGTCACGGTTCGCTGGATATGCGCAATGCCCTCAAGGCGTCGTGCAACGTCTATTTCATGACCCTCGGCGTCGAGATGGGCCCCGACGCGATCGCAGAATCGGCGCGCGACCTGGGCCTTGGACAGATTTTCGACATCGGCATCGACGGCCAGAAGCGGGGCCTGGTGCCGGACACCCAGTGGCGTCGCGACAACCCGGTGCGAGGGGACGGCAAATGGTACCCGGGCGAGACGCCCAGCTATTCGATCGGGCAGGGGGCGCTGAACGTCAACGCCCTGCAGTTGGCGGTTTACACCGCCCGCATCGCCAACGGACAGAAGGCGGTCATGCCGCGCCTGATCAAGTCGATCGGCGGTGTGGAGCAGCCCCATAGCGCCGCGTTCACGGACCTGCCGTTCGATGCCGACCTGGTCAAGGTCATGCGTGACGGCATGGAGGCCGTGACCGACGTCGGCGGAACCGGCTTCCGCAACAGCCAGCTGGGCCTCGGCGCGGTGCGGATGGCGGGCAAGACCGGTACGGCCCAGGCCCGAAACTATGGTTCGGGCTCGCGCAGGGGCGCAGGCCGGCCTTGGGGAGAGAAGGACCACAACCTCTTCATCGCCTACGCCCCGACCGACAACCCCCGCTACGCCGTGTCCGTCATCGTCCAGCACGGGGGCATGGGCGGCGGCACCGCCGGCGCGCCCCGGGCGCGTGAGATCATGCGGGTGGCCCTGTTGAAGGATCCCGAGATCCGGGCTCGGATTGAACAATCCGGCTTCGAGGCTGCGGCGCTGGATCCGACGCCTCTGGCGGAGGATGGACCGCCGGCTCCTGCGACCGCTCCGACGGCTCCGGCCGCCGACGCGGGTCCGCGGCCCTATCTGCCCGGCGCCCAATGACCGCGTCAGCCCTGACCCGCCCCGGCGAACGCGATCGCCTTTCGGTCAAGCTGTCCCAGATCGACTGGCGGCTGGTGAGCCTCATGTGCGTCATCGCCGGCGTCGGCTGTGCGATGCAGTATTCTATCGCCGGCAGCAGCTGGCAGCCCTGGGCCCTCGATCACCTGGTGCGCTTCTGCGCCCTGCTGGCGGTCATGCTGGTCCTGTCGATGGTTGATCTGAAGTGGTGGTTCCAGGCGGCCTATCCGATGTACGGCGTGCTGCTGATCATGGTTCTGATGATCGAGTTCACGCCCCTGGGCTACGAACCGGCAGGAGCAGGGGCGAAGAACTGGCTGAACCTTGGCTTTACCCGTATCCAGCCGGCCGAGTTCATGAAGATCGGCCTCGTCCTGGCCCTGGCCCGCTGGTATCATGACCACAGCGCCAAGGAGGCGCGTTGGCACTGGAAGCTGATCTTCCCGATCGGGATGATCGGGGTGCCCTTCCTGCTCGTGGCCAAACAGCCGGACCTGGGCTCGGCCATGATCATCGGCCTGACCGGGGCGGTCGTCATGTTCCTGGCCGGGCTGAGCTGGCGGATCATAGCTGCGGCGATCGCAGCGGCCGTGGCGGTGATCCCGCCCTTCGTGATGTTCGTGATGCACGACTACCAGCGGAACCGGGTTCTGACCTTCCTCAGTCCGGAATCCGACCCGTCCGGCACCGGCTACAATATCATCCAGTCCAAGATCGCCCTCGGCTCCGGTGGTCTCCTGGGACGGGGCTATGGTCTCGGAAGCCAGAGCCAGCTGGAATTCCTGCCAGAGCGCCAAACCGACTTCATCTTCTCGACCCTGTCGGAGGAGTTCGGCTTCGTCGGCTCCTTCACCGTGCTGATGTGTTACGTCGGGATCATCCTGATCGCCCTGCGCATCTCATCGCTCTCCCACAGCCATTTCGGGCGGATCGCCTCGGCCGGCATGGTCGCCTTCTTCGCCCTGTTCGTCCTGATCAACGGCGCCATGGTCATGGGTCTCGCGCCGGTCGTGGGCGTGCCGATGCCGCTGCTGTCCTACGGCGGCTCGTCCATGCTGACGGTGATGATCGGCTTCGCCCTGGTCATGGCCGTCCGGGTCAACCGCTACGCCGAACTGCCCAAGGGCAACGGCCTGTTCTGACTGATCCGCGAGGGGAATTTATTCTCCCAAAACCCTTGCGTAGGACGGTGCTGATACCGACATCGGCTTCGGGTCGTTGAAGCGTTCGCAACCGCCCTCGACGCGGTCGTCCGTTTCGTCCGTTTCGTCAGGGTATCTTTGGTCCGGGCGAAGCGGACTCAGATTGCGGTGCGGGCGGCCTTCACCTTCGCCGACAGGACCGCGCGCGACTTGTCATGGTCCGCTTCAAGCCGCCGCCGCTCCGCGTCCAGCGCCGCCTGCCGGTCATTCAGCACCTGACCCGTTTCGGCCTGTTCGGCGTCCAGGATTTCCAGTTCGGCTTCCAACGCCCTGAGCTTCGCCCTGGCTTTGGCGTTCCCGGGCTTGGCCTTCCGCTTCTCCGCCTTGCCGACATCCACCGTCAGGCCGAGAGTGATCACCGCGCCAGGGGAGGCGAGGGCGGCGTCGCGGTCCGGGCCGTCGTCGACCTCATGGGCCAGACCGGTCTTGAACAGGTCCTGATCGACGCCCCAGGCCTCCAGAGCCTTCGGGCGCGAGGACGCCGCCACCGTGAAGGCGTGAAAACCGTCGGACCAGGTGAAGACCTTCAGCTTTGCCGCCATCCCGCGCTTACGCGCAGGAGGCCGGGCGGGTTCCGCCTAAATCGTGGCCGCCCAGTCGGTGGCGCGCACCAGACTGTCGATGATCCCGGGTTCGGTCGAGGCGTGGCCGGCGTCCGGGACGACATCCAGCTTCGCTTCCGGGAAGGCGCGATGCAGGGCCCAGGCGCTGACGATCGGGGTGACCACGTCGAACCGGCCCTGAGCGATCCAGGTCGGGATATGGCGGATCCGGCCGACGTTCTTGAGCAGCCAGCCCTCCTCGGGGAAGAAGCCGCCGTTGACGAAATACCAGCACTCGATCCGGGCGAAGGCGACCGCGAAGTCGGGCTCGGCGAACTTGTCGGGACGAGCCGACGGGCCCTCGACGCTGACGGTCTCGCCCTCCCAGCTGGACCAGGCGATGGCGCAACGCGCCCGCTCTTCCTTGTCGTCGCCGGTCAGACGCTTGTAGTAGGCGCCCATCAGGTCGTGGCGCTCATCCTCGGGGATCGGGGCGACGAACCTCTCCCAGGCGTCCGGGAAGATCATCGAGGCGCCGTCCTGGTAGAACCAGTGCAGTTCCTTCTTGGTCAGCAGAAAGATGCCGCGCAGGATCAGGGCGTCGACGCGCTCCGGATGGGTGATGGCGTAGGCCATCGACAGGGTCGAACCCCAGGAGCCGCCGAAGACCGTCCATTTGTCGATGCCGCAGCGTTCGCGCAGCCGCTCGATGTCGTCGATCAGTGTCCAGGTGGTGTTTTCGTCGAGCGACGCGTTCGGCCGGGACTTGCCGCAGCCGCGCTGGTCGAACAGCACGATACGGTAGATGGCCGGGTCGAAATAGCGCCGCATGCCTGGGTTCACCGCCCCGCCGGGGCCGCCGTGAAGGACGAGCGCGGGCTTGCCTTGCGGGTTGCCGCACTCCTCGTAGTAGATCTCGTGCGCGCTGTCGGTCTGCATCCATCCGGACGCGAAGGGCTCAAGCTCGGGATATAGCTCGCGTCGGGGCGTCTCGGTCACAGGAAAGGCCATTCGGTGGTCGGAGCTTTCAGCTAGGGGGTCAGGCGTTTACGGATTGTGACCGAAACGCGGCGAAGGCAAGCACCAGCCAGCCGGCGATCATCAGTACGCCGCCGACCGGAGCGACGGCGCCAAGCGCGGGCAGGCTGAGCAGGCCGAGGAAGGCCAGGGCCAGGCAGAAGATCAAGCCGCCGACCGAGGCCAGCCATCCAGCCACGGCCGCCAGCCGACCAATCGGCGCGACGGCGCAGATCAGGGCCAGCAGGGCGTGGGCAAGCTGATAGGATGCGCCGGTCGTCAGCAGGGTCTTGATCTGCGGTCCCGCACCGTGGGCGGCGAACGCCCCCACAGCCACCGCCATCGCGCCGTTGAAGGCCGCGAAGACGGCCAGGTGACGATTCCGAGTCATTTGTCGACCGTAGCCCACGCTTCTGTCGGCGTCTGCTATCGGATCGGCCATGAACCCGTCACGCCGCATGGCGCTGCAGTATGTGTTGCTCTTCGGCGCCAACGGCGTGAGCCTGCCGTTCGCGGGCTTGTGGTTCCGCGCCCAGGGGTTCTCGGGCGCCGAGATCGGCATCCTGCTGGCGGCCCCGATGCTCGCCCGCCTCATCACCGGCCCGGCCATCGCGGTCTGGGCGGACGGTTTCCAGCGGCGGCGCTCGCCCATCGCCATCCTGGGACTGGTCCTCGGTCTGGCCTACGCGGGCGCAGGCCTGACCGAGGGCGTCTGGCTGCAAGGTTTCCTGTGGTTCGTCGCGGCGACGGCCATGGCCGGGCTGATCCCGCTCAGCGATGTTCTCTCGCTCCAGGTCGCGCGGCGGCACGGGTTCGATTTCGCATGGCCCCGGGGGTGCGGCTCGGCCGCCTTCGTCGCCGCCAATGTGATCATGGGCGCGATCTTGACGCGGGGGTCGGCGGACTGGGTCATCGTCTGGATCGCCGTCGCCGGGGCCCTGGTCGCCGTCACAGCCGCCACTCTTCTGCCCGGCGATCCGGTGACCGAGGGGCCGAAGGTTGCGGGACGGGAGAGGTTCGCCGGACTGACGCGACTGGCCGTCGACCCCGTCTTCATGACGGCCGTCCTGGCCATCGGGGCGGTGCAGGCGACGCACGGCTTCTACTACGGGTTTTCGGCCATCGCGTGGAAGGCGCAGGGTATCAGCGAGACCATGACCGGTCTGCTGTGGGCCGTGTCGGTCGTGGTCGAGATCGCCTTCATGTGGTGGGTCGAGCCGTGGCGGAAGCGGCGCGGCATCGGACCGGGGACCATCCTCATGCTGGGCGGCGTGGCTGCGGTGATCCGCTGGACCGCCCTGGCCTTCGCTCCGCCGCTGTGGGTGCTGTGGCCGCTGCAGGCGCTCCACGCCCTGACGTTCGCGGCGACCTACCTGGCCGGGCTGCAAATCATCGAGAAGCTGGCCCCGCCCGGCGGGCATACGGCTGCCCAGACGCTGAACTCCGTGATGGCGGCCGGAATTCTGATCGGGCTGGCGACCCTGGCGGCGGGGCCGCTGTATGACCGGGTAGGGGTGTTGGGCTATTTGGCCATGACCGGCCTGGCCGTGATCGGCCTGCTGCTGGGTTGGCGGCTGCGCCGGATCGGCGGCGTCTAGCTGAGACGGACGCGAGGCAGGGGCGACAGGTGGCGAGCCATCGCCGTGGCGGCGGTCTGTATGCCGAGCCGAAGCTGCGCTTCATTCAGCGTCGACGGCGCTCGCAGCAGACCGACGGCGGGAGCATCGGCGTCATCCGGAAGGGCGGTGAGCACGCGATAGAGCAGGTAGGAGCCCGCATCCTCCTCGCTGTCCGACGTCGCCTCGGCGCTCAGGCCCGCATCGATCAGTGCGCGGACCATCTCGGCTACGGGCGCGGTCGCGCGTGCCAGGCTGGGTCCCGTCCGTGACAGTTTGTTGCCGCCGGTCAGGGCGCGGTTCTCGGCCCGCATCTGGACGCGGAAGCCGTCACTCTTGCGGGTCCGGCCGACGAGGAGGACGGCGCGGCAGTCGGCATGGTCGAGTTCGCCCGTGATACGCCCAGCCAGATCGGCGGGCTCTCTTGGGCCAAGCGGGCGCAAACGCGCGCCGGGCAGCCTCCAGTCAGGATCGCCGTCGAGGGCGTTCCAGAGCGGATCGGCCGTCTCATAGACGCAGACAAGGATCGCAGGCCTGCGGTCCGGCTGGTTCTCGGCGATGGTGTCGAGCATGGACCCTGCTAGGCGCGTGACAACGTCATGACAGCGGGCGGACGGTGTCCGCAAGCGGACGATCTCGTCAAGTCAAAAGCGGCCACCCGGACGGTTCGGGCGGTCGATTCGTTTTTCAGGCGAGATCGCCCACCGCCGCATCAAGCAGCATGAAGGCCCGCCCTGCGTCGGTCGCCAGGGCCGCCAGAACAGCCGTGGAGCCGTCACGCGCTTCATTGCTGAGGCGACCCGCGAAGGCGCGCACATACCGTTCAGCATCTCCGCGCAATTCCGGATCGCTCATGACCCGGCGCGAGACGCTGCGGACCGCCGCGGGGGCGACGCGGCGGACGATCTGGCGGGCCCGGTCGGGATCGCGGTCGGCGAAGGCGGTCGCCGCCTCCTCGACCCGCGAGCGGGGCAGAAGGGCGTTCGGATCGACGCCCATCCTGCGGATGGCGGCGGTGATCCGGTCGGTCAGGGCGCCGTCGTCGGCGGGCATGACCGGAGTGTCGAGATCGAGCGGTGCTTCGCCCGGACCGTCATCGACCAGATCGCTCCAGTCGAGCCGGTCCCTGGCAGGCGGCGCGGAACGAGCGCCCGGATCGCCGGCAGTGGGCGCCAGCTTCAGACGGCCGCGCAGGCCGAAGCTGCGTTCCGTCTCGGCCGGCGGCGCGCGCCGCTCGGTCGCCGGAGCCGGTTCGGCGAGGGTGTCCCGCCGTCGGATCGGGGCGCCGCCGTCGCCGGAGACGACCCCCATCAAACGAACGGCCTCGGTCAGCATGTCGTAGTTGCGGCGGACGCGTTCCTGGAAGCCGGCGTCCAGCGCCTCGGTGTCCTCGGCGGCCTTGCGCGACGCGGCGCCCAAGGCGGCGAGCCCTTCCTCGACCGTGATGCGGACCGCCTCCGCGCGGGCGCGGGCTTCTTCCGGCAGGCGGGAGGCGCGGTCGTCCAGATCGCCGATGGCGGCGTCGACCTCGGCCAGAGCCTGGGTCATGCGGGACAGGGTGGTTTCCAGCTTCTCGATCGCCCGTTCGCCGGCCTGGTCCACCAGTTCGACGGTTTCGCCGACGATCCTGCGGGCGCCTTCGACACGGGCATCGGCGGCCATGTCGGCCTTCTGGGCGGCGTCGAACAGGGCCTCGCCCAGACGGTCGGCGCGGATTTGAGCCTGACCAGCAGCTCCGTCAGCGGCCTGCCGGCTTTCCTCGGCCGTGGCCTTGAGCACCGCCAGCGTGCGGCGCGTTTCTTCGACCAGCGTGTCGCGCGCCTCGGCGGCGAGAGCCTCGAAGCGGTCGAGCGACAGTTTGGTGGCGGCGTCGAAACCGTCGGCCTCGCGCTGGGACAGGTCGACGAGGGCGCGGAACTGGTCCGTCGCGGCTTCGACAAGGTCGCGCAGGCCTTCGGTCGCCTTGACCGAAGTCTCGCCCAGATCGCCGGTCGCGGCGCGGGCCGCGGACAGCTGCTCGGTCAGCTGCGCGCGCTGGCTCTCGACCTGGGCCGAGAAGTCCTCCTGGTCAGTGCGCAGTGCATAGGCGGCGGTAACCAGGGCGGCGCGTTGCTGCCCCAGACCCTCTTCGACGGACTGGATCTGTTCGGCGACCCCGGTGCCGGCGTTCTCGAGGCGCAGGGTCTGGCGGGCGAGGTCGTCTGCGGCCATGCGGGCGGCATCCTGGGCCTCCCCGGCGGCGGCCGCGAGGTCGGCAGCGCGGGCGGCGAGGGCGGCTTCGGCCTCGCGAAGCTGGGTCTGGGCGAGGTCCGACGCATCGACAATGAGGCGCGACTGGCGCTCCACGGCGTCAAGCACGCCCGAGGCCTGTCCATCAAGGCGACCGCCCAGGGCGGTCATCTCTTCCCGCTCACGACCGAGGGACTCCGTCAGGCGACGCGCCGTGCGACCGGCTGCCTCGGCGGCCTCGTTCAGCCGGTTGGTCTCCAACGACAGGGCCTCGCGCAGAAGCGCCATGTCGTTGCGGGCGCGCTCGGCGGCGAGAGCCGCCTGGTCGATGTCGTTGCGAAGAGCCGACAGGACGTGACCCGTCTGCTGGGCCGCGAGGGCGGTCGGGGCGACGAGGGCTTCGGCCAGTTCCCGGGCGCGGCGGGTCTCAGACGCCAGGCCCGCGCCCTGACGGACCGCGTGGGCCAGCATGATGGCCAGACCGGCTGGAGCGAGGGCGATCAAGGCGTAGATCGCGAGGCGCAGGGGATCGGACGAGACCGCGCCGGAGCCGACCTCATAGGCCGCCCAGGAGGCCACGCCGGCGATCCACAGTGCCGCGGCGACGCCGGCGATCAGATAGGACGGGCCGGACCGGACCGGCGCAGGGCTGAGTGGAGTGGTTGCCGCGGATGGCGCGGCCGGCTCCGCGTAGGTCGCAGGCGGGGCGTCGGCGCTGGTCGAGAAGGTCAGCGGCTCCAACGCCGGCTCGATCTCTGCGGACTGGATCGCGGGTGCGACGGCGGCGACGGGTTCGGGCGAGGGCAGTTCGAGATCTGCCGCGCTCTGTTGCTGTTCCAGCAGACGCCGACGGCGGCGTTCCGACATTGGCCGTTCGGGTGCGCTTTCGGGCTGCGGGACAGGTTTGGGGAGGGTGGCGTCTTCGAGACCGGCCGTCGCGTCGCCCACGGGCGCCGGTTCGGGGTCGGACAGGGTCAAAGGCGGCCGGGAGCGGGACTTCATGGGGGGCGGATCTCAGGTGGGCTGGCGCGTGACGCGGGATTCACGCGCGACCGCAACCCTAGACCATTTTGCGGGCGTATCGACTCGCCGTTGCGTCAAAAAAGCACCCGGCAGCTTGTGATCGTCAATTTGACGCGTCGCCGCCTAGCACTTGTGGTCTTGTTGGGTGGTCAGCAGCGCCTGGGTCGGCGCTTCCGGGCAATCGCTGACACGATGGATCTCGCGATCAGGGCGGGGCGCGCTGTTCAGGTCGACGCCGAACTGGGCCAGCGCCGCCGTGGCGAGCAGGGCAATGAAGCCAGCCAGCAACTCTATCAGCGCCTGCACGTGCGTACTCCCCCGTTCCAGCCTGCCTTATGCCTGATTTCGACGAACCGGACAATCCAGCGTTCGAGCCGCATTGACCGGCAGGGCGGGAGCGTGGAACGGAAGTTGTGTCCGGGCGTCTTTGCAGGCCGGACACCCCGATCTTCGATGCCGGCAGGGACACCCGACATGGACGCCGCCCAAGGCACGTTGCTGGACACCGGCGCGCTGTTGGCGCCTGGCGATACCTGCTGGCGGGTCGAACGGGCCGACCGGCTGTCGATCCTGATGGAGAACAGCGCCTACTTCGAGGCCTTGGCTTCCGCGTTGTCCAAGGCGCGGCGATCGGTCGTGGTGCTGGGCTGGCAGTTCGATCCGCGCACCCGGCTGGATCCCGCGACCCGCCACGGTGACAAACAGGCCGAAATCGGCCATCTACTGCGGATGCTCGTCAAGACGCGGCCTGAGCTCGACGTCCGGCTGCTGATCTGGAAATCGCCTTTGCTGATCGCGGCGTCGCAAGGCTTCTATCCGCACAAGGCCCAGGCGTGGTTCCGCAAGCGGATGGTCGAATTTCGCCTGGACACACCCGGCCCGATCGGCGCCTGTCACCATCAGAAGGCGATCATCATCGACGACGCCGTGGCCTTCTGCGGCGGGGGGGACATCTCTGTCGATCGCTGGGATTCCGAGGCGCACCTGGATGATGACCCCCGGCGCTGCCAGCCGTCCGGGATCATATCGGCGCCCCGGCATGAGACCATGTGCGTCGTGAGCGGGCCGGCTGCGCGGGCCTTGGGCGATCTGGCCCGCGAGCGCTGGTTCAAGGCGACGTGGGAACGGACGGTGCCGGAGACGGTCGATGGCGATGCCTGGCCCGAGGGTCTGGCCGCGGACTTCCACGACACGCCCGTCGGGATCGCCCGCACCGAACCCGGCTTCGGCGGCCGTCACGAGGTCCGCGAGAACGAGCGGCTGCATCTGGAGGCGATCCGGGGTGCGCGGAAGCTGATCTATATGGAGAACCAGTATTTCACCTCGCCGATCATCGCCAACGCCCTGGCGGAACGGCTGGACGAACCGGACGGGCCGGAGATCGTCCTGGTCTCGACGGGCCGCAGCCCCAGCTGGTTCGACAGCATGACCATGGACACCGCGCGGGCCGAGGTCCTGTTCCGGCTGGAGAGCGCTGACCGGCACAACCGCTTCTCCGCCTTCAGCCCCAACACGAAGAACGGCGAGCGGATCATCGTCCACGCCAAGGTGACGGTGGTGGACGACGTCCTGCTACGCATCGGGTCGACGAACCTGAACAACCGGTCGCTGGGTTTCGACACCGAATGCGATGTGGCGATCGCCCCTGAGGATGAGGCGGGCCGCGCGGCTATCCGGCACTTCCGCCATCGCACGATCGGTCACTTCATCGGTGTGGCGGCGAAGGAGTTTGCGGCCGCCGAGGCCCTCTGCGGCTCCATCGGCGAGGCGATCCAGAAGTTCGACAGCGGTCGCTTGTCAGCACTCGGCGCGACGCCGCCATCGATGATCCAGCGCGCTGTCGCCGAGTTCCAGCTGGGTGATCCGACCTCCCCCGGGGACGCCTGGCGGCCGTGGAAGCGGCGCAACCGCTCGCAGCGGCTTCAGGCGCCCGGCTGAATCTCGAAATCGACGACCAGAGGCAGATGGTCGGACGCCATCCGCGACAGGGGCGAGAACGGCGCGCGCACGCCGATGACCTTGATTTCCGGGCTGACGAAGACGTGGTCGATGCGGATCGCGGGGAAGCCGGACGGGAAGGTCTTCAAGGTCGGCTTCAGGCCCAGCTGGCGCTGACAGTCGGCGTGGTTTCTCGCCAGCGTCTGATATGGGCGAGTGATCGAGGTCGCGTTGAAGTCCCCGGCCAGCAGCGCGGGCCCCCTGCAGTCCGGGTGCCCCAGCCAGTCCTTGCCGGCCAGGGCCGCTGCCTGGAGGCGTTGCTCGCGCGGAACGAGACCGAGATGGGTAGTGAGGACGTTGATATCGACGCCCTCGATGTTCACCCGCACCCACAGGGCGCCGCGCGGCTCCAGTCCGGGCACGCCACGCACCGTGGGCAGGGCGCCGACGCGGACGAGGGTCTCGGGGTGGGGGGTCAGGATGGCGTCGCCGTACTCCTCGGCTTCCACCCGCATGGCGGCATGGAAACGGACGGCCATAGACAGGTGATCAGCGATCGCGCGGGCCTGATCGACGCCGCCGGTCCGGGCGCGGCCGACGTCCAGTTCCTGCAGGCAGACGATGTCGGGTTCGAGCTCCGCGATCACGCCGGCGATGCGTTCGACATCCAAGCGCCTGTCGACCCCGACGCAGCGATGGACGTTATAGGTGACTAGCCGCATGGCGGCACGGGCTAGGGCAATTCCCCGCCAAAAGCGAGGGTGGTCGCGCCTCAGATCTCGACCAGCCGATCGGGCACTTCGTTTGGATTGCGCGGCCGGGGCGGGAAGTGCTTGGCAAGCACGCCGCCCACCAGGGCGATGGCCTGTTCGAAGCCTTCGGCGGCGCGTCGGTCGCGCAGCCCCTCGGTCAACACCTGGACCGCGTCGGCCCAGACGGCTTGATCGACCCGCGAGTGGATGCCCTGGTCGGCGATGACCTCGACCTGTCGATCAGCCATGGCGGCGAAGATCAGGACGCCGGTGCGATGCTCGGTCACGTGCAGGCCATGCGCGAGGAACTGGTGCATGGCTGCGCGACGTGTCCGGTCGCGGCGCACGCCGCGCGGCGTCGTCAGCCGGGTCAGGACCGGGATCCTCAGCAGGATATAGACCGCCAGAAACACGGCGGCCTGCAACACGGCATAGACGCCGAGAGCACGGCCCAGGTTCAGATCGAGAGCGGCCAGATGGCCGGCCTCCCAGCCGGTCCCCAGCCCCGGGAACCAGGCGGGCTCGAACCCCAAAGGGATCAGCGCCAGCGGCAGGAGCAGGGCCGCCGCCGCCGCCCAGGCCAGGCTGAGGTCGCGATAGGTCGAGACCTGGCCCGCCAGGACGCAGAAGATTTCGCCGGAAGTGCTCGCCTCCGCCGCTGCGATGGCGCTGGCGACCCGTGCGTGTTCGCTGGAGTTGAGTCGCATCACCATCCGCCCGAGGCTCCCCCGCCGCCGAAGCTGCCGCCGCCGCCCGAGAACCCGCCGAAGCTGCTGCCCGAACTGCCCCAGGAACTTCCCGAACTGCGCGAAGATCCCCGCGAGGCGTTCGACAGGATTTCCGAAGCCCCCCAGATCAGGATGGGATCGATCCCGCTCCGCTGCGCGCCGCGCTTTCGGCCCCGCCGTCCGATGCCTCGCAGCAGGCTCAGGAAGAAGAAGATGAAGACCAGGGCGATGATGATTCCCGGAAGGACAGGCGCCTCCGCCTCGCTGGGCGCGGCCTCGGCGGCGCGGGCGGCGGCCTCTGCCGGGTCCAGGCGCAGCTGGGCGATGACGGCGTCAGTCCCGGTCTCGATACCGCGCGAATAATCGCCGTCTCGAAACGGCGGCAGGATGTCGTTCTGGATGATCTGGTTGGACAGGGCGTCGGTCAGGACGGGTTCGAGGCCGTAACCGACCTCCAGCCGCACCTTGCGTTCGTTCGGCGCGACGATCAGCAGGACGCCGCTGTCGTTTTCCGCATTGCCGATGCCCCAGGCGCGACCGAGCCGGTAGCCGTAGTCCTCGATCTCGTGGTCCTGAAGGCTGTCGAGGGTCACCACGACGAACTGGTCGCCCGTGTCCGTCTCCAACTGGGCCAGCTTCGTGGTGATTGAGGTCTCTGTCTCCGGCGTCAGCAACTCCGCTTGATCGACGACGCGGCCGGACAGGGCGGGGAAGGTCGGATCGGCCGCGAAGGTCTGCGGAACGAACGAAAACAGAGCCGTCAAACCGGCGAAGAAGATGACCAGAAAAGCCTTGGTCAGTTTGATGGAAGCGATCGCGTTCACTGCGCGGGCGGCGTCGAGCCGGGAGCGACAGCGGGGGTGGAGCCGCCCGGCGCGGCCGGGGCCCGGCCGTCGAGGTTGAACGAAACCTGGGGCGCTGTCTGGGCCTCGGCCGTCGCAGTGAACAACTGCATGGGCTCCTCGCCGGAGAAGGCGGTCTTGGCCCAGATCACGGTCGGGAAGGTGCGCAAGCTCGTATTGTAGTCCCGGACGGCCTCATTGTAGTCGCGGCGCGCGATGGTGATCCGGTTTTCCGTGCCTTCCAGTTGGGACTGGAGCTGGAGGAAGCCCTGGTTGGCCTGCAGCTGGGGATAGGCCTCGACCGTGACCAGCAGGCGCGACAGGGCGCTCGTCAACTGGCCCTGCGCGGCCTGAAACTGCTGGAAGGCGGCCGGGTCGCTGAGCGTCTCGGGCGTGATCTGCACGGCCGTGGCGCGCGCGCGGGCCTCGATCACCTGGGTCAAGGTGGTGCGTTCCTGGATGGCCGCACCCTGAACCGTGGCGACGAGATTGGGGATCAGGTCGGCGCGCCGTTGGTACTGGCTCTGAACATCGGCCCATGCCGCCTCGGCCCGCTCCTGCTTGGTCGGAATGGTGTTGTAGCCGCACGCCGCCACGCTCTGGGCGGCGATAAGGATGGCGACCGAGCCGACGAGCCTAGATGTGCTGCGAGCCATGAACCCCTCCGTGCGGCGACCGTTCGTCGCCCGTTGCCGCAGACTATCAGCGCTTCATGACGCCGCTTCAAGCGTCCAGTGGTTCAGGCGCGATCCCGGCGGCGCGACAGGCCGCGGTATAGGTGTTGGCCAGCAGGCAGGCGATGGTCATGGGGCCTACGCCCCCGGGCACAGGCGTGATCGCGCCCGCCACGCGCGCCGCCTCGGCGAAGGCGACATCGCCCACGACCCGGGTCTTGCCCTCGGCCGCCTTGATCGGATCGGCCGATGGGACGCGGTTGATACCGACGTCGATCACGGTCGCACCTGGCTTGATCCAGTCGCCCTTGATCATTTCCGGCCGGCCCACGGCGGCGACCAGTATGTCGGCGGTCCGACAGATCGCCGGCAGGTCGCGGCTGCGCGAATGGGCGATGGTGACAGTGCAGTTCTCGGCCAGAAGCAACTGGGCCATCGGCTTGCCGACGATGTTCGATCGACCGACGATGACCGCGTTCAGGCCGGACAGGTCGCCGAGCCTGTCCTTCAGCAGCATCGTCGACCCCAACGGCGTGCAGGGCACCAGGCCCGGCAGGCCGACCGCGAGTCGACCCGCATTGACGACATGGAACCCGTCCACATCCTTGTCCGGGTCGATCGCGCCCAGCACCGCCGAGGAATCGATCTGCGCGGGCAGGGGCAGTTGCACCAGGATGCCGTGGATGCCCGCATCGGCGTTCAGCGTCTCGACCAGGGCCAGAAGCTCGACCTGGCTGGTCGTGTCGGGAAGGCGATGGGTGTCGGACCGCATCCCGGCGCGGGCGGTCGTCTCGCCCTTGTTGCGGACGTAGATCTGGCTGGCGGGGTCCTCGCCGACGATGACCACGGCCAGTCCCGGCTTGAGCCCGTGGGCCGCTTCCAGCCGCGCCGAGGCGGCCGCCACCCGCTCTACCAGACCAGTGGCGAACGCCTTGCCGTCGATGATCGCCGCGCGCGCGTCGGGTCCGGCCATGGGAGGCCCTCTTTCGTCAGGATTCGATAAGGTGCGGGCGATTTACAGGCGTCACGGTTCAGCGTCTATGTTCGCTTGTCAGAACAGGGAAATCCAATGCGCCGCTCCGCCTTCATCATGACCGTCAGCGCCCTGGCGCTGTTCGCCGCCGGCCACGCCGCCGCGCAGGACGCCACGCAGCTGCGCATCGGCCAGACGGTCAGCGGTCAGCTGACCGCGGAGGACACGCAGGTCGACAGCGAGGACTTCGGCCAGTTCGTCTACGACACCTGGTCGGTTCAGGCCCGTGACGGTCAGCGACTGCAGGTCGTGATGCGTTCGGACGACTTCGACGCCTATCTGGAAGTCTACAAGAGCACCGACACGGGCGAAGCGATCGTCATGGACGATGACGGCCTGGGCGAAGGCACCAACTCGCGCGCCCGCTTCACCGCCGAGAGCGGCGCCTACATTATCCGCGCCCGCACCCTGGGCGGTCTGGAAGGCGGCGACTACACCATCGAGGTCACCGACCGAGGTCAGGCCCCGCGCGCGCCGCGTCCGACGGCCATCCGCCTGGGCGACGACGTCGACGGCGAAATCAGCGACCGCAGCGCGGTCGAGGAAGACGGGGAGTACGGGGAGTACACCTACAACGGATACAGCTTCCGGGCGCGTGAGGGCGAGCGGTTCGCGATCACGCTTGAAAGCGACGACTTCGATCCGATGGTGCGCGTCGGCCGGATGGCGCGCGGCGGAGGCTTCGAGGAACTGGCCCGGAACGACGACTCCGGCGCCGGCGGCCTGAACTCCTATCTGATCTTTACGGCCCCCTCGAACGGCGAATACGTCATCCGCGCCGCGCCCCTGGATGGGACCGCCGAGGGCGACTACGAGCTGGGTCTGGCCGAGGGTCCGCCGCCTCTGGTGGCGCGTCCGATCGCCATCGGTGACACGGTCGAGGCTTCGCTGGACGCCGGTGACGGCGGCAACGACTCTGGCCAGCGCGCCGACGCCTATTCCTTCACCGGGACGGCGGGCCAGCGGATCGTCGTGACCATGAGCTCGGACGCGTTCGACACCTATCTGGAGCTGTTCGCCGACAATGCGGACGTGGAGGGCGGCCGGTATGCGCTGGACTCGGACGACGACGGCGCCGGCGAAGGCACCAACTCACGCCTGACCTACAGCCTCACGGCGGACGGCCAGTATGTGATCGAGGCCCGCGCCTTCACCGGTGAAGGCGAAGGCGCCTACACCCTGTCGTTCGAGGAAGCCGCGCCCCTGCCGGCGCCGGTCGCCCTGACCTTTGGCGCGACGGTGCAGGGCGAGATTGTCGCCGAGGATCCGCGTGACGACGAGGGCCGGGGTTTCGACGCCTATACGCTGAGCGGAACGGCCGGGAACCGGATCCAGCTGATCATGCGCTCGGGCGACTTCGACACCTATCTGCAGATCGGCAGCCCCGAGGGGGACTTCTACGTCATGGCCTCGGACGACGACGGTCTGGGCGAAGGCACAGACTCACGCCTGAACTACATCGTGCCGAACGACGGGGAGTTCATCGTCCGCGCCTCACCACTCTCTGCCGATGCCGACGGCCTGTACTCGCTGGAACTGCTGGATCGCGGTCCGCAGCCCCTGCCGGGCAGCATCCTGGTCGGCGCAACCGCGCGCGGCACGCTGGGCGAGGACGACGCCCTTGCCGAGGACGGCAGCTTCTATGACGCCTACAAGATCACGGTGAAGGTTGGCGACAAGCTGCGTTTGACCATGGTTTCCAATGAGTTCGATGCCTTCATCGACATCGGCCGCGAAGACGAGGCCGGGGTCTTCACCTCGGTGGTCTCCGATGACGACAGCCTGTCCGACACCCACGCCAAGGTCGACTGGGCGGTCGAGGAAGAGGGCGATTACATCATCCGCGCCCGCAGCTTCTCCTCCGGTCAGTCGGGCGCCTACGCCCTGACGGTCGAGCCCAAGGAGTAGTCGATTGCAGTCCGCCGCCAATCGGTGACTCGGCGACGAATTCGACGACGCAAAGAGAGCCGTCTGCCGACGATTTCGGTGACGATGGCTACGCAGAATTCTGCAGATTGTGCAGAGACTGTATTCTTCAAAGGGGCCTCGATGCGTTCGCGTCGGGGCCTCTTTCGCTTTAAAGGACGGACATGGGCTCCCCCGACCATGATCTGATCCTCGTCGGCGGCGGACTGGCTTCCAGCCTGATCGCCTGGCGGCTGGCGATCGACCGGCCGGAGCTGCGCGTCGCCGTCGTGGAGCGGGACGGGCGGCTCGGCGGCAACCATACCTGGTCCTTCTTCGATGGCGATGTGTCGGACAAGGACCGCGCCTGGCTGGCGCCGGCGACCCCGCACCGCTGGCCGGAGGGGTATGAGGTCTATTTCCCGGGCCTCAGCCGGGTGCTGGAAACGCCGTACAACAGCCTGATCTCCGCGCGGCTGCATGAGGTCGTCGCACCGCTGCTCGGCGATCGCCTGATCCGGGGGGAGGTCGTGGCGGTCTCACCCGACGGGGTGACCCTGGATGATCAGACGGTCATGCGCGCCGCCGGCGTCATCGACGCCAGGGGACCCGCGCCGACATCCCACCTGGACCTCGGCTGGCAGTTGTTCGTCGGCCGCACGGTTCGGCTGACGCAGCCCCACGGCCTGACCCGTCCCACGATCATGGACGCCACGGTGGCCCAGGGCGACGCCTACCGGTTCGTCTACCTGCTGCCTTTCGACGAGCGCACCGTGCTGGTCGAGGACACCTATTACGTCGATGGGTCGCGGCTGGACCGGGCGCTGCTGAACCGGCGCATCGACGACTACATCCGCTCGCGCGGCTGGACGGTGGAGACGGTGGTGGACGAGGAGGAGGGCGTGCTGCCCATCGCGCTCGACGGCGACATCGACGCCTTCTGGGCCGAGGGTCCGGCCGTGGGCCGCGCCGGTCTGGCCGGTGCGCTGTTCCATCCGACGACGGGATACTCCCTGCCGGACGCGGTCGCCGTCGCCCGGCTGGTCGCCCGCGCCGATGATCTGTCCTCGGCGGGTCTGCGGACGCTGCTGGAGACGCATTCCAAAGCCCTTTGGACCGAGCGGGCCTATTATCGCCTGCTTGACCGAATGCTGTTCCGGGCCGCAGAGCCGGGGGAACGGTGGAAGGTGCTCAGGCGCTTCTACGGCTTGCCGGAACCTCTGGTGAGGCGTTTCTACGCAGGGGCCAGCACGGCGCTGGACAAGGTCCGCATCCTGGCGGGAAAACCCCCTGTGCCCGTCGGTCGGGCGCTGAGGCAACTCCGGGAAACCGGGCGAGGAAGAGCGGCATGAGAGACGTGACGGCCCGGCGTGCGGTGGTGATCGGCGCGGGCTTCGGCGGTATAGCCCTGGCGATCCGGCTACAGCGCGCGGGCATCCAGACGACCCTGGTCGAGAAACGCGACAAGCCCGGCGGCCGCGCCTACGTCTGGAAGGAGCAGGGCTTCACCTTCGACGCCGGTCCCACGGTGATCACCGATCCGGATTGTTTGACCGAACTGTTCGAGGGCACGGGCCGCTCGTTGTCCGACTACGCCGAACTGATGCCCGTCGATCCATTCTACCGACTGTGCTGGGAGGACGGAGCGTCGTTCGACTACAATGACGACCAGGCCGCGATGGAGCGCCAGATCGCGGCTTTCAATCCCGCCGACGTCGAGGGCTACAACCGCTTCCACGCCTATTCCGAAGAGCTGTACCAGGAGGGCTACGTCAAGCTTGGCGCCGTGCCGTTCCAGTCCTTCTGGTCGATGATCAAGGCGGCGCCGGAGCTGGCGCGGCTGGAAAGCTGGAACAGCGTCCACGCCATGGTCGCCCGCTACGTCAAGGACCCGCATCTGCAGCAGGCCTTCAGCTTCCACACGCTTCTGGTCGGCGGCGATCCCTTCAAGACCAGCTCGGTCTATGCCCTGATCCATGCGCTGGAACGGCGCGGCGGCGTCTGGTTCGCGCGGGGCGGGACGGGCGCCCTGATCGCCGGTCTGGTGAAGGGGTTCGAGGATCTGGGCGGCACAGTCCGCCTGAACACCTCCGTCGAGCGGATCGAAACGGAAGGCGACCGCGCGACCGGTGTGACGCTGGACACCGGCGAGACGATCGCCGCCGATATGGTCGCGTCCAACGCCGACGTGGTCCATACCTACGACAAGCTTCTGGGCCGCACGCCGCGCGGCAAGGCCAAGGCGAAATCGCTGAAGTCCAAACGGTTCTCGATGTCGCTGTTCGTGCTGCACTTCGGGACCTCGCAACCCCAGAAGCAACTGGCCCACCACACCATCTGTTTCGGTCCGCGCTATCGCGAACTGATCTCCGAGATCTTTTCCGGCCCGACCCTGCCCGAGGACTTCTCCCTGTATCTGCACGCGCCGTGCGCCACCGACCCGTCGATGGCGCCCGAGGGGATGAGCAGCCATTACGTTCTGTCGCCCGTGCCCCACCTGGGCGCCGCCGACATCGACTGGGAGACCAAGGGGCCCGAATACCGCGAGAAGATCATCGACTACCTCGAAGAGCGGTATATCCCGAACCTGCGACGGGATCTGGTGACGACGCGCATCTGGACACCGGCGGACTTCAAGGAAGACCTGAACGCCCATCTGGGCTCGGCTTTCTCGCTGGAGCCCATCCTGACGCAGAGCGCCTGGTTCCGGCCGCACAATCGCGACGACGTCATCTCCAACCTGTATGTAGTCGGCGCCGGCACCCATCCCGGGGCGGGCATCCCCGGCGTGGTCGGCTCGGCCAAGGCGACGGCGGGGCTGATGCTGGAAGAGGCCGCCCAGACCGCATGACAGACGCCGTCCTCGCCGCCTCCAAGGCCTCGATCACCAAGGGGTCAAAGAGCTTCCGCTCCGCCTCGCGGCTGTTCGACCCGGCCGTGCGCGAGGACGCCTGGCTGCTCTACGCCTGGTGCCGGGCCTGCGACGATGAGATCGACGGGCAGGACCACGGCTTCGGTCACGAGGAACTGTCGGTCGAGGAACAGCAGCGGCGCCTCGCCCGCCTTTACGACATGACCCGGCGCGCCATGACCGGCGAGCCAATGCCCGACCCGACCTTCGCCGCCTTCCAGCGGGTGGCCCTCCGTCACCGCCTGCCGGAGCGCTGGGCCATGGATCTGATCGACGGTTTCGCGATGGACGTGGAGCATCGGGAGTACCGGACCCTGGACGACGTCATGGCCTATTGCTGGCACGTCGCCGGGGTCGTCGGGGTGATGATGGCCCGGGTCATGGGGGTGACCGATGCCGAGGTCCTGCGCAGGGCCCAGGATCTGGGTTTGGCCTTCCAACTGACCAATATCTCGCGTGATGTGATCGAGGATGCGGAGGACGGTCGGGTCTATCTGCCGTCGGACTGGCTGGTCGAGGCGGGGCTGGAGCCCACTGCGGAGGCCGTGGCCGATCCGGCAAACCGCCCGGCCGTGCACGCGGTGACCCGACGGCTGCTGGCAGTGGCCGAGCCCTATTACGACAGCGCGCGGGACGGGCTGCGCGGGCTGCCCTTCCGCTCGTCGATGGCGATCGCGGCGGCGCGGGGCGTCTATCGCGAAATCGGCCGCAAGGTCGTCCGGCGCGGGCCGGACGTGTGGGTCAGGCGGGTCTCGGTCGGCAGGGCGATGAAGCTGTGGCTGTTCGGTCGTGGCGCCCTGATCGCCGTCTGGACGCAGACGCTGGATCGCGGGAAGGCGCCGCCCCCTCGACCGCTGCTGTGGACGCGGGTCTAGCGCCGCCGGATCTCCGGCAACCGCCACCACGGCGTCTTCGGCGACAGATGATGCTCGTGATGCAGGCCGAAGTGGAAACAGGTCAGTAACGAGGCGATCCACGGCATTGGAATAGTCCGCGCATTGTGATGATCGGCGAAGGCCCCGGCGCTTCGGTCATGCCGGTGCGGCAACCAGGTGCCAAACACGAACAGCTGCAGCGCGCTCAGCACTGCGGGGACCGCCCAGAACAGGATCAGGTTGGCGACATGGGCGCCGATCAGGAGGTAGCCGACCAGTACGGTCGTCACGATAGCGAACTCCCGCCAGCCGAAATAGCGGATGAAGAAGCCGTAGAACCACGGGAGGAAGGCCTCGGGGCGGGCGGCGTGGAAGTCGGGGTCATCGGGTCCGCCGGGGACGCGGTGATGCTGGTGGTGGCTGCCGATCAGCTTGCGGTACGAAAAAGCGGCGTAGGCCCCGACGCAGACCTGGCCGACGATGGCGTTCACGCGCGGGCGGCCGGGGGCCAGCGACCCGTGCATGGCGTCGTGGGCGACGATGAACATGCCCGCGCCGAGCCAGCTCTGGGTCAAAACGATCAGCGGGGCGAGGGCGACGGCGGGCCAGCTCAGCGCTTGAAAGAAGACGCCCCAGACATGCAGCGTCAGCCAGCCACCGATAATCAGGGCGGCGAGGCCCAGGCCGATGGCGGTCTGTCGGGCGGCGGTCACTCCGCCGTCGCCCTTTGATCCGGTGCGGCGCGTTCGGCGCGGCGGGCCTTCAGGATGGCGCTGAGCCGCTGCGGGTCGGGGGCGAAGACGAAACCGAACGACACGGCGCCCTCGCGGGTCTGGACCGCGTGATGCAGTTTGTGCGCCTGGACCAGGCGGCGGGCGTATCCGTTCTTCGGCATCCAGTGAAACGGCCAGCGCTGATGCACGAGCCCGTCGTGTACGAAGGCGTAGACTGCGCCGTACAGGGTCACGCCCAGCGCGATGGCGCGCACCCACCACAGGCCGGTCAGCCAGGCGATGATGAACAGGCTGGTCCCGGCGACGGCGCCGACGACGCCGTAGAGGTCGTTGGTCTCGAAGGTCTTGTCGTGCGGCTCGTGGTGATCGCGGTGCCAGCCCCAGCCCAGCGGGCCGTGCATGACGTAGCGATGCGTCCACCAGGCCACCCCTTCCATCAGGAAGAAGACAGCGAGCGTCAGCAGGGTGAACCACACGGGAAGCATGGGCGGCAGACTACGCCTGCGCGGCCGCTGTTCCAACCGTGGCGTCGTGCCGCTAAGCAGTCAGCATGACCGATGACGCAATCCGCGACCGCAAGGACCAGCATCTGGACGTCGTCCTGGCGGGGGGCGGACGGCATGCGCGCGACGCCGGTTTCGATGCGATCCGGTTCGTCCACGAGGCCCTGCCCGATCTCGACCACGCCAAGATCGACCTCGGCGCGGACTTTCTCGGGCGACGGCTGCAGGCGCCGCTGCTGATCAGTTCGATGACCGGCGGCCCCGCGCGCGCCGAGGCGATCAACGCCAACCTCGCTGAGGCGGCTCAGGCGCTCGGTATCGCCATGGCGGTCGGGTCGCAGCGGGCGGCGCTGGAGGGCGGGGCGAGCGGGCTGGACCCGTCGCTGCGTCGCCGGGCGCCGGACACGCCAATCCTGGCCAATATCGGCGCGGCCCAGCTGACCCGGGGCTTCGGCGTCGACGAGGCGCGCAGGGTCATCGACATGATCGGAGCCGACGCCCTGATCGTGCACCTGAATCCGCTTCAGGAAGCCTGTCAGCCCGAGGGTGATCGCGACTGGTGGGGCGTGGGCGCGGCATTGGAGGCGCTGGTGCGGCGGCTGGAGGCGCCGGTGGTGGTCAAGGAGACGGGCGCCGGCCTGTCGGCCGCGACCGCACGACGGTTGGCCGACATGGGTGTCGCGGCGCTCGACGTCGCCGGAGCGGGCGGGGCGAACTGGGGGCTGATCGAGGGGGAACGGGCCACCGCCGCCGCCGACAAGGCGCATGCGCTGGCCTTCGCCGACTGGGGCATTTCGACCGCCGTGGCGATCGCAAAGGTGCGCGCAGCCTGCCCGGATGTCGTCCTCATCGGATCGGGCGGCGTCCGGGACGGCCTCGACGCGGCCAGGGCCATCCGGTTGGGCGCTGACCTCGTGGGCCAGGCGGCGGGCGTGCTACAGGCCGCTACGGTCTCGACCGAGGCGGTGGTCGAGCATTTCCAGATCGTCATCCGCCAGTTGCGAACCGCCTGCTTCTGCACCGGGTCGGCCAATCTTCAGGACTTGCGGCGGGCGCCGCTTCTGTAGAGGCCCGTGCCGGCGCCAATCAACGCGAGGGATTGTTCTGTTCAACACGTCCAGGCCGTGTCGAGAATCGGGTAGGATCGGGAGGTCGTCGGAGCAGAGCCGTTGAGCGTTCACCCTTTTCCCACCGTACCGGTCGCTCTGCCTCGATCCAAAGACACGCCGGTTCGGCGGCCCGACCGGGTCGAGACCATGCTGGTTGTGGGGCTTGTGCTGGCGACGGCAACGCAGTTTGCTTTGTGCGCCTGGTTCTGGCTGGCCTAGGCGCCTATTCCGGCCAGAGGCTGACCTGCTCAGGCCAGACCCTGCGGTTTGGCGAGCCCTGGTAGACCCAGTCGAGGGTGCGGGCCAATGACCGGGCCCCGAACCGCTGGGTTGGCAATGCGGCGGGCAGGCCGTGCATGGCGCGCGCCCAGTCGGGCAAAAGATCCGCCCCCGCCGCCATGACCAGACCGGCCGCGACGCCCTCGGCCGGGCCGCCGATGCGTTGACCCATGACGAGCGCCGCGACCTCGCGGGTGCGGGCGTCGGCCTTGAGCTGGGGCCGCATGGACTGGATCAGGGCTTCGGCTTCCGCACGGTTTCGGGGGACAGGATCGGCGCCGAGGGCCAGACCGATGCGCGCCATCTCGGCGAAATAGGCGTTCTGATCCGCCATCGACATCTGCGGCTCCTGATAGCGGATCCAGGCGCCCAGGAAGCTCTTGATCTCGGTCACATGGACCCAGGCCAGAAGAGCCGGGTCGGCGACCTTGTAGGGCGTCCCGTCGGGCAGGGACCCGCCCAGCTTCACATGGATGTTTTTGACGCGATCGATGGCGGCCTGACCGTTGGCGGCATGATCGTAGGTGGTCACGGCGATGAACTTGGCCGTCCGCCTCAGCCGCCCGTGCATGTCGGCGCGGAAATCGGAATGGTCCCAGACGCCCGCCAGCACCGCCGGATGCAGCATCTGTAGCAGCAGGCCCGAGACCCCGCCGATCATCATGGTGACGATGTCGCCGTTGACCCGCCAGGCCACGGCGTCAGTCGGGAACAGGGCGTCGGCGCGGCGCAGCGCCGGCCGCTCCCCGCGCTCATAGTCGTTGAACAACGCGTTGATCCGACGCCGGACGGCCACCTTGGCGGGTTCGAGGAGAGACGGCATTCGGTCCAGGCCTGCAGTCGCGGGAGACGGGCGGATACCATGGATCCCGCCCCCTGAAACCACTGTCCCGCGCTGAGCGGCCGGCGGTTTGCGCTGGATCAATGATCGCGCGGTCGTAAAGGCGCAGGTTGATCAGGATCGCAGAGGAGTCGGGTCGTGAGCCTCGCCGAAACCAAGGCGCCGTCCCCGGCGTACAGCCGCCTGTCCGTCACCCTGCATTGGCTGATGCTCGCTCTGCTGGTCGCCGTCTATGGGACGATCCTGCTGCGCGAGAACTACCCGCGCGGCAGCGAGATTCGCGAGGCCTTGAAGGCGTGGCATTTCAGCCTCGGGCTGATGGTGTTCGCCCTGGTCTGGGTGCGGGTGATCGCCCGCCGGATCGGAGGGACCCGACACCAGCCGACCGGCGCCGCCGCCCGGTCCGCCATCCTGATGCATCTGGCCCTGTACGGCTTCATGATAGCCATGCCCCTGCTGGGCTGGCTGACCCTCAGCGCCGAGGGCGATCCGGTGCGGCTGTTCGGCATCGGCCTGCCGTCCCTGATCGGGCCGGACGAGGCGCTGGCCGAACAGATCGGGGAGATACACGAGACCCTTGGGGCCGTCGGCTACTGGCTGGTGGGCCTGCATGCGGCGGCGGCGCTGTTTCACCACCATGTGCTGCGGGACGGAGCGCTGCGTCGAATCACCGCCTGGTGATCAGGCTGCGCCGTCCCTCCAGGCCTTCAAAGCCTCCAGCGCCCGGATGCTCATCATCCGCTTCTTGGCGCGCCCCCGTTCCTTCATCGGGATCTTGACCCCGGCTTCATCGACCTTGGGCGCTTCGAGTGGGGGCAGAAGTCCATAGTTGATGTTCATCGGCTGGAACTTGGACCCGGCCAGATGGCCACCGGTGATGTGTTCGACCAGGGCGCCGATCGCGGTGTGGGCCTCGGGCGCATCCAGCGGCTTGCCCAATCCTGCCTGAGCAAGCCGCTCGGCGGCGGCGAGCCGGCCGGCCAGCAGGCCCGTGGCGGCGCTTTCGACATAGCCTTCCACCCCCGTGACCTGACCCGCGAACCGCAGGCGCGGCATCGATTTCATGCGCAGCTGGCGGTCGAGCAGCTGGGGCGAGTTGAGATAGGTGTTGCGGTGCAGGCCGCCGAGGCGCGCGAATTGGGCGTTCTGCAGGCCGGGTATCATGCGGAATGTTTCGGCCTGGGCGCCATGCTTCAGCTTGGTCTGGAAGCCGACGATGTTGAACAGGGTGCCCAGCGCATTGTCCTGACGCAGCTGGACGATGGCGTGGGCCTTGACCATCGGATCGCGCGGGTTGGTCAGGCCGACCGGCTTCATCGGGCCGTGACGCAGCGTCTCGCGGCCGCGCTCGGCCATCACCTCGATGGGCAGGCAGCCATCGAAATACGGCACCTTCTCCCAGTCCTTGAACTCGTGCAGCGGCGCTGAGAGCAACGCATCGACGAAGCGGTTGTACTGCGCTTCGTCCATCGGGCAGTTGAGATAGTCACGTCCATCGCCCATCGGCCCGATCTTGTCGTAACGCGACTGGGCCCAGACGACATCCATGTCGATCGAGTCCTTGTGGACGATCGGCGCGATGGCATCGAAGAAGGCGAGAGACTCCTCGCCCGTCATCGTGCGGATCGCCTGCGCCAGCGCAGGGGACGTGAGTGGCCCTGTGGCGATGATGACATGCTCCCACTCGGGCGGCGGCAGTCCGGCGACTTCGCCAAGGTCCACGCTCACCAGCGGATGGCGCTTCAGCGTGTCCGTCACTTCCTCCGAAAAGGCGTCGCGGTCCACGGCAAGCGCGCCGCCGGCGGGCACCTTGTGCCGGTCCGCCATGCCCATGATGAGCGAGCCGGCCCGCCGCATCTCCCAGTGAAGGAGCCCCACGGCATTCTGTTCGGCATCGTCCGAGCGGAAGGAGTTGGAGCAGACGAGCTCGGCAAATCCGGCGCCCTTGTGCGCGTCGGTGCCCACATGCGGGCGCATTTCTTGCAGCACCACGGGCACCCCGGCATTCACCGCCTGCCATGCCGCTTCCGAGCCCGCCATTCCGGCGCCGATGATATGGAGTTCTTTTGTCATGGGTCGGCTGGTAGCACGCCGGGCGCGCGGCTTCAAATCAAGTGAGCCCCTGGTCCGTTCCGGCTGTATGGGGATTAATCGGGTCCGATCGGCCAAGTCGCTGTGGGGTGATCGGGATGCTGCCGGTTCGTCTTGCTGATCAGGTCGAAGCGCTCAGGCGTGTCGCCTTCGCCGTTATCGCCATCACCGGTTCTGGTGCCCGGAAGGCCCGTGATTTCGCTCAACCAAGGCTCGCGGGACTCCATGCCCCACTGCAATTCCGGCTTCATCTCGCTATGCCGGTCGAGGGAGCCGATGGACACCGATATCCGAGGCCGCGACAGCGCCCTGAAAGTCAGCGGCGTTCCGCAGTCGCGGCAGAAGCCGCGGTCCGCATCATCGGAACTCATGAACACGGATAGTGTCCCGCGCGTGACACGGAAGTTATCAGTGTGGGAGCCAGCGAAGGATCCGAAGAAGTTTCCGAACTGCTTCTGGCACATCCGGCAGTGGCAAATCCCGGCATTGTCGGGCCGTACGGAGAACTCATAGCGTACTGCGCCACATTGGCATCCACCCTGCCAGGTTTCGTTTTCCATTTTTCTGGCCCCCATCAGCGATAATGTGTTCGCATCCCCAAAAAATCACGGAAAATGCTCGGCCAGCCTATTGTCTTGCCTCCGGTGGACGCCAGGCTA
>NZ_JANODA010000018.1:0-61728 GCF_031412435.1 Brevundimonas sp. | reverse complement strand
GCCAAACTCCTGATGGCCCGGGTTGAGGGGCGCTGGGTGCTATCAAAAACCTGGAGCGGGTAGACGGAATCGAACCGACATATTCAGCTTGGAAGGCTGCTGTATTACCATTATACTATACCCGCACGGAAACCACGGCAGTCCTTTGTTTTCACAAAGAAACTTCCGCAGCTGATCCTCTTCGAAAACCCTGTCGTCCGTATCGAAAGCGCGTGGTGGGGGAAGCAGGACTCGAACCTGCGAAGCTTACGCAGGGGATTTACAGTCCCCCCCCTTTGCCACTCGGGACATTCCCCCAGCGCGCCTTATCGATCCGTCCGAACCGTCCCTGACCGATCTTTCGACCGGTGTCGGAACAAAAGGCTTCGAGGTCGGGACACGCCTGAGATAGAGGGAGCGCCAGACCCGAAAGCCCTAGGGCTCCAAATCGGAGGGCGTCTTATAGTGTCGAGAAATCCAGAACGCAACGACCGGAAATCGGGCAAAAAAGGGCCCGGTAAATCCGATGAGCGGAGCCGTAAGGGCGGGGCTTTGCATGCTCCCAGGGGCGGCCCCGACCGGGGCGGCTGGAACCCCAATCCGCCCACCAAGGCCTTCAGCACGGGCGCGCCGCGCGCCGGGCGGGGCAAGGTCGACGCCGACGGCTTCGTCTGGGGCCGCCATCCCGTGCTGGCGGCGCTGGAGAACCCGGCGCGCAAGGGCATGGGCCGTCTCCTGGCCACGGCCGATCGCGCCGCCGAGCTGGAACGCGAAGGCATTCCGAACGGCCACAAGGTCGAGGTGATCGATTCGCTCGCGCTGGAGCGCATGCTGCCCGCCGGCGCCGTGCACCAGGGCCTCGCCTTCAAGGTCCAGCCGCTGGAGGGCGTGGCGCTGGAGGACTTCGCCGAGCCCGCCGAGGGACTCATCGTCATGCTGGACCAGCTGACCGATCCGCAGAACGTCGGCGCCATCTTCCGTTCGGCCCTGGCGTTCGGCGCCAGGGGCATCATCGTCCAGGACCGCCATTCGCCGGTGCTCGCCGGAGCCCTGGCCAAGGCGGCGGCGGGGGCGACCGAGCGCCTGCCCTGCGCGCGGGTGACGAATCTGTCGAGGGCGCTGGAGCGGCTGGCCGATCTGGGCTGGCGGGCGGTCGGACTGGACGGGTCGTCCGATGAACTGCTGGAGAACGCGCTGGATCACCAGCCGACCGTTCTGGTCATGGGATCTGAGGGTGACGGCATCCGCCGGCTGGTGGCCGAACACTGCGACGTCCTGGCCAAAATCCCCATGCCGGGCGGATTCGAGAGCCTGAATGTCTCCAATGCGGCGGCGGTCGCCCTGTATGAGGCCACACGGAAGCAACGGTCGCTTGATTAACCCCAACCCCCTGCCCTAACAGCGCCTCATGGAATTTCTCAGCTCTCCCGAATTCGCCAGCCAGCTGACCGCCCTGGGTCAGGTTCTGGCCATCGATCTGGTCCTGGCCGGCGACAATGCCGTGGCCGTGGGTCTGGCCGCCGCCGCCTTGCCGGCCGAGCAGCGCCGCAAGGCGATCCTGATCGGCCTGGCCGCAGCCGTCGTCATGCGCATCGGCTTCGCCCTGATCACGGTGCAGCTTCTGGCCATCGTCGGCCTGCTGCTCGCGGGCGGGGTGCTGCTGCTCTGGGTCTGCTGGAAGATGTGGCGCGAGATTCAGGAGCAGAAGACCCACGATCAGGCAGAGGCGCAGGCCGAACTCGAACTGGCCCTGGCCATCGAGCACGGCAAGGGGCCCTCGCCCGAGGAACTGGGCCTGAAGCGCAAGACCTTCGGCGCAGCGTTGCTGCAAATCATGATCGCCGACATCACCATGTCGCTCGACAATGTGCTGGCCGTCGCCGGCGCGGCGCACGATCACCCGTGGATCATGGTGTTCGGCCTGATCCTGTCCATCGCCCTGATGGGTCTGGCCGCGACCTTCATCGCCAAGCTGCTGAACAAGTACCGCTGGATCGGCTACGTCGGTCTGGTCATCGTCCTGTACGTCGCCCTGCACATGATCTGGGACGGCGCGCGCTCGGTCGTGGTGCGGACGGGCAATCTGGAGCCGTTCAACGCCGCCGCCCCGGCCTTCCTCGATATCTCCCCCTCTGAGGTCGAGAAGTTCCAGAAGGGCGTGCGGACCGAGGACAGCACCCTGCCCGGCGCTGGCGAACCCCTGACGTCGCCTGACGCGGCGGCGGACGCCGCTTCCGCGCCGGCCGGGACCGCAGTAGCGTCGCCGGAGCCGGCCGGGGCGGAATAGTCCGCCGTTCAAGGTCGCAAGGCGGAGGCTGAAGTGAGCGTCATTCTAATTTCCGCGCTGATCGCGGGGCCTATGGCGGCTACGCCGGTCGCGCCCCCTGTGACCGTGGCCCAGGCCGGGCCGCGATCCGTGCCTGTCGGCGATCCGCTGCGTCGTCCGATCCTCGATGCGCTGCGGCCGGCGATCCAGCGCGATCTGGGAGGCCAGCCGGTGCAGTTCATGGTCGACCGGCTGCGGGTTCAGGGCGACTGGGCCTTCTATGCCGGGTCGATCCAGCAGCCGAACGGTCGTCCGATCGACTTCAGCAAGACCCGCTACGCCAGCGCGCTCGAGGAGGGCTTCTTCGACGGGCCCGGGACCTTCGCCCTGCTGCGCCGGAGCGCGGGGACGTGGCGGGTGGTGGGCTTCGTGGTCGGTCCGACCGACGTGGCCTATCTGGCTTGGCCCGACGAGTACGGCGCGCCACAAACCCTGTTCGAATAGTCAGACGCCGCGAAGCCAGCCGGTGACCGACACGCGGTCGGCGCCGGCGGACAGGGCGACCTGGGTCACCGAATGGGGCGCGGGGACCCTGAGCAGGTTCAGGGTGTTGAAGCGCGGGGTGAAGGCCTCGCCGACATTGCCCTCTGCGTCATGGAAGGCCAGCAGGCCGCCCCAGTCGATGCGCCAGCCGGGCGTCAGGCCCAGGACGTAGGCGTAAAGGCGATTCTTCCCCTCGGCCGTGTCGTCGTGTTCGGTCAGGAAGTGACCTTTTCGGAATCGGGTCAGTTGGGCGTCGGCCAGGGCGATGCGGGGTTCGCCCGTCGCCTCGCGCATCAGACCGAGGAAGGCCTCGCCATTCAGGAAGGCGACCAGATCGGCCCAGACGGGCTCGGCGGTTCCGGCCTCGGCCATGTCGTAGATAGGGTGGTTGTCGAACAGGTACTGGAAGTCGTGGATGGCGGCGGTCTGCACCGCCTGTCCCAGGGCCTGTCGCTGGTGCGGCTCCAGCGAATGCAGCCAGGCGGCGGACAGGTCGACATGGCCGGTCGAACGGCGGGTGACGACGTTGAAGTCGGGCCTGTCGGCCTCGACCCGCAGATTGTCGGCGTAGGGTTCCGTCAGCAAACCGTGCAACTGGGCGCGGCCGGTGGCGGCGAGGCGCGAACGCACCGCCGCAAGGGTCGCCGGGGAATGATCCGCCAGCGCGGGCTTCACTGGGCGCCGCCGAAGCGGTCGGTCCACTCTGCGACCTGGACGTCCTCGATCTTCTTGAAGAGCACCTCGGCGGCGGCGACCTGTTGACCGCGCGGCAGCTGGTCCAGCAGGGCGGCGTCGATGGCCGGCCAGCTGAGGTCCGTCTCGCCGACGGCGGCGGCGATCTTCCCGGCCGAGGCGGGCATGACCGGCGCCGCGATGCGGGCGAACAGGGCGACGAGGTTCAGGCCGGTGCGGACGCCGACGGCGGCGCGATCGACATCGGTCTTGAACGCAGTCCAGGGCGCGGCCTCCTGAAGGTATTCGTTGCCCAGCACCCAGACGGCGCGCAGGGCCTGACAGGCCTTGCGGAACTCCATGGCTTCGAAGGCCTCGGTCGCCTCGGCGATGCCGGCGCGGATGTCGGCCTCAAGCTTCTCTTCGAGCGGGCCGGGTTCGCCGCCCTCGGGGACGACGCCGTCGAACTTCGACTCGGCGAATTTGACGATCCGGTTGACGAAGTTCCCCAGCACGTCGGCCAGGTCCTTGTTGGTCGTCGACTGGAACTGCTCCCAGGTGAAGGCCGCGTCCGAGCCCTCGGGCCCATAGGCGGTCAGATGCCAGCGCCAGTAGTCGGCGGGCAGGATTTCCAGCGCCTGGTCCATGAAGACGCCGCGCTTCTGCGAGGTCGAGAACTTGCCGCCGTACCAGTTCAGCCAGTTGAAGGCCTTCAGGGTGTCGACCGTCTTCCACGGCTCGCCGGAGCCAAGGATGGTCGCGGGGAAGCTGACCGTGTGGAAGGCGACGTTGTCCTTGCCCATGAACTGGACGTAGCGGACGTCATCGGCGCCTTCGTCGGTCCGCCACCAGTCGCGCCAGGTCGTGCCGTTGGCTTCTGCCCATTCCTCGGTCGCGCCGATGTATTCGATGGGGGCGTCGAACCAGACGTAGAAGACCTTGCCCTCCATGCCCGGACGCGGACCGCCGTCGGGGCCGACCACCGGCACGCCCCACTTCAGGTCGCGGGTGATGCCCCGGTCGATCAGGCCTTCGTCGAGGTGTTTCAGGGCGATGGAGCGGGCCAGAGTCTGCCAGTCGGTCTTCGATTCGATCCAGTCGCGGATGCGGTTCTCGATCTTCGTCTGCAGCAGATAGAGGTGGCGAGTGTCGCGGACCTCGAGGTTGGTCGAGCCCGAGACCGACGAATAGGGGGCGATCAGGTCGGTGGGGTCGAGCAGACGGCCGCAGTTGTCGCACTGGTCGCCGCGCGCGCCCACATGGCCGCAATGGGGGCAGGTCCCCTCGACATAGCGGTCGGGCAGGAAGCGGGCGTCGTCGATCGAATAGATCATCCGGTCGACCCGTTCCTCGATCAGGCCGTTCTGCTCCAGCACATGGGCGAAATGCTGGGTCAGGCGACGGTTCGGTTCGCGCGAGGAGCGGCCGAACCAGTCGTAGCTGAGGCCGAAGGCCTGACCGGCGGCCTTCTGGATCTCGTGCTGTTCGTCGCAATAGGTCTGGACGTCCTGACCGGCGGCGGCGGCGGCCAGTTCGGCCGGGGTGCCGTGCTCGTCGGTGGCGCAGATATAGAGGGTCTCGTGGCCCTGGGCCCGCTTGAACCGGGCGAAGACGTCGGCCGGCAGCATGGAGCCCGCGAGATTCCCCAGATGCTTGATGCCGTTGATGTACGGCAGCGCCGAGGTGATCAGGATGCGGGCCATGAGAGTCCAGTACGTGACGAAGCGGCCGATATAGGCGCCCTTACCACAGTAGTCACCTTAAGACGGACAGCGCCTTGCGACGGCTATGTCGCGGGGACCCGTCGCGCGACGCGCACGAACCGGCCGGTCAGCAGCGTGGACGAGACCAGGCTGGCGATGATGACCGCCCAGACCAGTCCATCGACGCCGATCTGGTGCGCGAGAACCCAGCCGAGCGGCATCATGATCCCGCCGTAGGCGACGAAATGCATGATCGTGGGCCACCACACGTCTCCGGCCGCGCGGTTGGCCTGGGCCGCGACGACCTGGATCCCGTCCGCCACGAAGAAGAGGGTCGCCAGCACCAGAGCGGGCGCGGCCAGGGCCAGCAGTGCCGGATCGCGATTGTAGGCCCCGACCAGCAGGCTCGCGCTCGGCCAGACCAGCAGGGCGACGCCCAGGGTCAGGGCGGTCACCACCCCCACCCCGACCAGGCCCGCGCGCAGGGCGCCGGGTCTGTCACCTGCGCCATAGGCCCGGCCGACCAGGACCGCGGTGGCCGACGAGAGACCCATGGGGACCATGAAGACGATCGCGGAAACGTTCAGCACCACGGCCCAGGCCGCCGTTTCGTTGGCGCCCAGCTGACCGGCGATGAAGGTCATGGCGGCAAAGGCCGCGACCTCGATGAAATAGGACGAGCCGCCGCCATAGCCGATGCGGCGCTGTTCGGCGGCGGCCACGGGGTCGGGCTTCGGCCGGGTGAAGACTCCCAGCGCCCGCGCCTCCGGCAGGCGGACGATGTAGATGACGAGGAAGATGGCCAGGGCCGCCCGCGCCGCGAAGGTCGCCCAGCAGGACGCCTCGGCGCCATTGATGCCGAGGCCGAGCAGATCGGGCACCAGCAGCAGGTTGAGCGCCAGGTTGACGCCGTTGGCCACCCACATGGCGACCATGCCGGGCTTGGGCTTGCCGAGCGCCTCGAGGAAGAACTGGGCCGCGACCGACACCAGATAGGCGGGCATGGACAGGGCGAGCACGATCAGGGCAGGACCCGCACCCTCGGCCAGACCCGCCTCAAGGTTCATCTGGCGCAGGAGCCAGGGGCCGAGGAAGATGAGGGCGATACAGGCGGCGACGCCGAGCTGGAGCGCATAGACGAATCCGCGCCGGAGCACCGCCCCGACCTCGGCGCGGCGTCCCTCGCCCAGCATCCGGGCGGTCATGACCTGCACGCCGAACAGCAGGCCGACCGCCGTCACGACGATGATCGAATGGGGCGCCCAGGCCAGCGAATGGAAGGCCAGTTCGCGCGAGGCGTAGTTGCCGACCACGATCGCGTCGGTCAGCCCCATGGTCATGATGCCGATTCGCGCCAGCACCACCGGCCAGGCCAGGGTCAGAAGCTCTTTCGTCGCGGAGCGTGTGGCGGGGCTTGGAGGAAACATCGCGGGGGGACTGGAGAGATGAGGCCGAAGCGTTCGGGCGGGCCGGTGGCTATAGCCGCTTCGGCGCCCTGCCCCCTAGTCCCTATTCCCTTATCCCTGACCGGTATTCCCTTATCCCTACCAGGCCCCCATCTCGCGCAGCTGTTTGGCCAGGTCCTCGGGCATGTCGCCGGCGTCGAGCGAGGACAGGTCCGGCGGCGCGTCTTTCGGTTCGAGGTAGCGCCAGCCCTGGAAGGGGCGGCGGGCCTGAGGCGCGGTGCGGATGACTTCGGGCGACAGCTTGATCAGGCACATGGACGCCTTGCCTTCCCCCTTGGTCGAGACGTCCAGAATGGGCATGCGGCAGGTCACCGAGCCCTTCATGACCCAGAACAGGGAGCCGCCGTCTTCGAGTTCGGCGGCGCGTTTCGGGGTCATCCGGGTGTTGACCGTCAGCCACTGGCCCTTGGCCGCGCGGCGCTCCAGCGTTTCCACATGGGCGACGCCGACGCACAGCTTGATCATATGGAGAGGCATGGGCGGTTCAGGCGGCCTCGACCCGCGCCAGCACCGCATCCGCCGTCACCTGATCGCCGACCGCGAACCCGATCTCGCCCACGACGCCCTCGAAGGGCGCGGTCAGGGCGTGCTCCATCTTCATGGCTTCCAGCACGATGATCGGCTGGCCCTTGGTCACCGTGTCGCCGGGCTTTGCGGGCACGGCGACGATCTTGCCGGGCATGGGGGCGCGTAGGGAACCGTCGGAGGAGAGGCCGCCGGCTCCGGCGCCGGAGACTGAATAGTTTGGCCGCTCGAAGGCATAGACATCTCCGCCTTCGAAAAAGACCCAGCGGCCTTCGTCCACCAGATCAGTCCAGTCCGGAATCTCGTCCGCGTTCTCAGGATAGACAGCGGAAAACGGCGAACCGTTCAAAGACAGGCGGATTTCCCGGCGTCTGGCGCCGTTCAACCGGAAGCCGGCGTTGCGATAGATGGCCCAAGGGGACCAGCCGTCGTCGTCAAAGTCAGGAGCTCCCAACCTCATGGCGGCTACGGTGCTGGCTCGCTCCGAAGGCCCCGGCGCTTTCAGCAACGCCTCCTCTTCCGAGGCGATGAAACCCGTATCCACGTCCCCCGCGATAAACCGGGAATGCTCCAGACAACGCACCAGGAACCCGGCATTCGTCATCACCGGCCAGACCTCGACCTCGCCGCAGGCGTCGGCCAGTCGAGCAGCGGCGGCCTCCCGGCTCGTCTCGTGCACGATCAGCTTGGCGATCATGGGGTCGTAGAACTGGCTGACCTCGCCGCCCTGTTCGACGCCGGTGTCGATGCGGATGTCGTCAGGCAGGACGAAGTGATCCAGCTTGCCGATCGAGGGGAGGAAGCCGTTGGCCGGGTCCTCGGCGTAGAGGCGGGCCTCCATGGCCCAGCCGTTCATGGGGATGTCGGCCTGTTTCAGCGGCACAGGCTCACCGGCGGCGGCGCGGAACTGCCATTCGACCAGGTCGACGCCGGTGATGCTCTCGGTGACAGGGTGTTCGACCTGCAGCCTGGTGTTCATCTCCATGAACCAGATGCGGTCGGCCTTCAGCCCGTCAGAGGCGTCGGCGATGAACTCGATGGTGCCGGCGCCGACGTAGTTCACGGCCTTGGCCGCCTTCACGGCCGCCGAGGTCACGGCCTCGCGGGTCGCCGCGTCCATGCCCGGGGCCGGGGCCTCCTCGATGACCTTCTGGTGGCGGCGCTGGAGAGAGCAGTCGCGCTCGTACAGGTGGACCACCTCGCCGTGGCTGTCGCCGAACACCTGAACCTCGATGTGGCGGGGCGAGAGGATGTATTTCTCGATCAGGACACGGTCGTCGCCGAAGCTGGAGGCCGCCTCGCGCTGGCAGGAGGCGAGGCCGTCGAGGAAGGCTTCGCTCGCATCGACGCGCCGCATGCCCTTGCCGCCGCCGCCCGCGACCGCCTTGATCAGGACCGGATAGCCGATGGCGTCGGCCTCGGATTTCAGCCGCTCCGGCGACTGGTCCTCGCCCATATAGCCGGGGGTGACGGGCACGCCCGCCTCGACCATCAGTTTCTTGGCCGCGTCCTTGAGGCCCATGGCCCGGATCGAGGCCGGCGGGGCGCCGATCCAGACGATCCCGGCCGCCATCACGGCCTCGGCGAACTCGGCGTTCTCCGACAGGAAGCCGTAGCCGGGATGGATGGCCTCGGAACCCGTGGCCCGGGCGGCGGCCAGGACCTTGTCGGCGACCAGATAGGACTCCCGGGCCGCGGCCGGGCCGATCAGGACCGCCTCATCGGCCTCGCGCACGTGCAAGGCGTCGGCGTCCGCCTCGGAATAGACGGCGACGGTGCGGATCCCCATCCGCTTGGCGGTGCGGAAGACACGACAGGCGATCTCGCCGCGATTGGCGACCAGGACGGACTTGAACATGGCGTTTCCTAGCCTGTCAGGCCGAGGAAGGCGACGCCCAGGAGGAAGCTGGCGAAGGCGAGCACCGTCAGCACGCTGAGCATGAGGGTCCGGGCGATCGTCTGGACCCAGCCGCTGCCATAGGCACCCCGCAGGTGAACGGCCACATGGACGGGGGCGGCCAAAAGAATGAGCAGGTTCAACGCCGTCGCCAAACCGCCGGAAAACACGCTTGAGAAGGCGAACAGCAGGGCCAGAAACCCGAGGCCGTACAGTGAGACCACCGTATGGTGATACAGGCTGAACCCACGTCGCCACGCGTAGAGCAACCACAGAATCACGACGGAGATGGGCACCGTCATGAACGACAGCTTGTAGGCCAGGGCCTCCATCTTGTAGCCATAGTACTGCGGGTTTTTGGCAAGCTTGCTCACCAGATCGACCGCCATCGCCGCGGACCCTTGCAGCCCCTCATCCCTCTTGAAGGCCTCCAGCTCGCCGGGCCCAACGGCCGTTCGGGTGCCGTCCGGATTATCGACCCACAGGGCGGTGTTGTCTGCGACCTCGCCCGGGGTATCCCCGAAATCGAACAGATGCCGGCCGGTAAAGTTCGGGATCAGGAACAGCAGGAAGACCGCCAGCAGGAACAGGTGCAGCGGAGCCATATAGCGGACCCGTCGGCCGGCCATCCACTCCCGGCTCAAACGTCCGGGCTGCAGCGCCAGCAGGGGCAGGGTCCGCCACAGCCGGCCGTCGAAATGGGCGATGCCCTCGGCGAACTCCTCGACCAGATGTTTCAGCTTGTCGTGCAGGTGGGCTTTCTGCCCACAGCCATGGCAATAGGCGCCGGCGAGCGGGGTCTCACAATTGGAGCAGGGCCGGGCCTGGGGCCTTGCCGCACGCACCCGTTTCGATTTCGTAGCCACCGCCGCCCCCGCCGCCATAGTCCTATTCCGCCCAGCGCGCCGCACGCTTTTCGAGGAAGGCGCGGACGCCTTCCTGGCCCTCGGGCGAGACGCGGGCGCGGGCGATGCGTTTGGCGGTCTCCTCCATCAGGCCGTGATCGATGTGGCGGCCGGCGACGTCGCGGACCAGACGCTTGGCCTCGCCCATGGCGCCGGGCGCGTTCTGGGTCAGGCTGTCGGTCAGCATGGAGACGAACTCGTCGATCGAGCCCTCGGGCAGGACCATGTCGATGATTCCGGCGTGGGCCGCGTAGTCGGCGTCGAAGATGTTGGCGGTCAGGAACAGCTGTTTGGCCCGGCGCGCGCCGACGGCCTCGATCACATAGGGGGCGATGGTGCCGGGGATCAGGCCCAGCTTGACCTCGGAGAAGGCGAAACGGCTGCCCTCGACCGCCACGGCCATGTCGCAGGCGCAGACGATCCCCGCCCCGCCGCCCATGGCCGCGCCCTCGACCAAGGCGACCGTCAGGGCCGGGATGTCGTGCAGGGCCTTGAGCATCTTCGCCAGCATCATGGCGTCTTCGCGGTTGTCGCTCTCGGACCAGTCGATGGCGTCGCGCATCCAGTTCAGATCGCCACCGGCGCTGAAGGTCCCGCCCGCGCCGCGGATGAAGACGACGCGGACGTTGTCGGCCCCGTTCAGGGTCTCGAACGTCTCGTACAGGGCCGCGACGGTGGCGGCGTCGAAGGCGTTCTTCTTGTGCGGGCGGTTGATGGTGACGAAGACCACGCCGTCGGCGGTGCCGTCGACCTGGATCAGGTCGTCGTTGGCGTCCGGCGCCGGATCGGGCACCAGGGGCTGGGCGATCGCGTTGATCTCGGCGGCCTCGGCATCGGTGATGTCCAGGGCGTTCAGGTCGGATTCGGTGGGTTGGTCGGTCATGGAAAAGTCCTCAATCACATCCTGAACACGCCAAAGGTCGTGTCGGGTATCGGTGCGTTCAAACTGGCCGAGATGGCCAGGCCGAGCACGTCGCGGGTCTGGGTCGGGTCGATGACGCCGTCGTCCCACAGGCGGGCGGTGGCGTGGTAAGGATTGCCCTCGTCCTCGTATTTCTGGCGGACCGGCGCCTTGAAGGCCTCGGCCTGTTCCGGGGTCCAGCTGTCGGCATCCCTATGCACGGTGGCGAGGACGGCCGCGGCCTGTTCGCCGCCCATGACGCTGATCCGGCTGTTGGGCCAGGTGAACAGGAAACGCGGGCCGAAGGCGCGGCCGCACATGCCGTAGTTGCCCGCGCCGAAGGAGCCGCCGATCAGGATGGTGAACTTGGGTACGGAGGCCGAGGCGACGGCGGTGACCAGCTTGGCCCCGTCCTTGGCGATGCCGCCGGCCTCGTATTTTCCGCCGACCATGAAGCCGGAGATGTTCTGCAGGAAGACCAGGGGGATCTTCCGCTTGCAGGCCAGTTCGATGAAATGGGCGCCCTTCAGCGCGCTCTCACTGAACAGCACGCCGTTGTTGGCCAGGATGGCGACCGGATAGCCCCAGATGCGGGCGAAACCGCAGACCAGGGTCTGGCCGTACAGGGCCTTGAACTCCTCGAACTCCGAGCCGTCGACGATGCGGCCGATGACCTCGCGGACGTCATAGGGGGCGCGGACGTCGTCGGGGATGAGGCCGTAGAGTTCCTGCGGATCCAGCGCCGGTTCCCTCGGCTCGCGGACGTCCATGTCGACGCGTTTGACGGTGTTCAGGTGCCCGACGATGTCCCGCACGATCTCCAAGGCGTGCTCGTCGTTCTCGGCGACATAGTCGACGACGCCGGACTTGCGGCCGTGGGTCTCCGCCCCGCCCAGTTCCTCGGCCGAGATGACCTCCCCGGTGGCGGCCTTCACCAGCGGCGGGCCGGCGAGGAAGATGGTGCCCTGGTTGCGGACGATGACCGTCTCATCCGACATGGCCGGGACATAGGCGCCACCGGCGGTGCAGGAGCCCATGACGCAGGCGATCTGGGGGATGCCTTTCGCCGACATCTGGGCCTGGTTGAAGAAGATGCGGCCAAAGTGGTCGCGGTCGGGGAAGACCTCGGCCTGGTGCGGCAGGTTGGCCCCGCCGGAATCGACCAGATAGACGCAGGGCAGGTTGTTCTGTTCGGCGATCTCCTGGGCCCGCAGGTGCTTCTTCACGGTCATGGGGAAATAGGCGCCGCCCTTCACCGTCGGGTCGTTGACGACGATCATGACCTCGCGGCCCGAGACCCGGCCGACGCCGCAGATCATCCCGGCGCCGGCGGCCTCGTCATTGTACATGCCGTTGGCGGCGAGCTGGCCGATCTCGAGGAAGGGGGAGCCGGGGTCGAGCAGGCGTTCGACGCGGTCGCGCGGAAGCAGCTTGCCGCGCGACACGTGACGGTCGCGGCTGGCGTCCGAGCCTCCCCTGGCCGCCTTCGCCACCCGCTCGCGCAGCTCGGCGTTCAGGGCGGTGTTGTGGGCGTGCAGCGCCTTGAAGCTCGGCGAGTGCGGGTCGATGGCGGAGGTCAGCTTCGGCATGGGGCGAGGTTTACGAGTGGTCGCGGCGGAAGGCAAAGGCGGACACTATCCCCTTGCGAGAGAAGGCTATTTTCTGAGCAACCGGTCTCTTGCCGCATTCAGGCGGGCGGCCAGCCCTTCGGTGCCGCCCTGATCGGGGTGGGCGCGGCCCATCAGGCGGCGCCAGGCGGCGTTGACAGTCTCAGGCGTCGCGTCGATCGGGACGCCGAGGATGGAGCGGGCCTCGGCGTCGCCAAGGCTTTCGCGCTTCGCCGGAATGGACCGGATGCGCGACGAGACCGTCAGCCACAGGGCCGCGCCGACGAGGGCCGAACCGCTGATCCATGCGCCCTTCGACAGGGCCAGGGCGCCGCCGGCAAGCATCACGGCGGAGATCAGGGTGGCGGCGACGCGCCACTGGCCGCGGCGCGGACCCTCGGTCTGGCGGCCCAGCCTGGCCAGGGCCCAGACGCCGACGCCGACCAGCACGAGCCAGATCAGGCCCATGAGAGAGCTCGGGTCAGGCCGCTGCGTCCAGGGCCGGCAGGGCGACCGCGTCGAGGCCCAGCGACTGCATGAGGTTACGCATTTCCTGACGCGCGGCGACGTGGGCCAGGGATACGGCCACGGGGCGCACCTCGTTGGACAGGTCGGCGACGGTCAGACCGAAAGGGAAAAGCTCGCGATAGATGACCCGGTCGCGAAGCCCGGGACCGACGCGGAAGCCGACACGCTTGGCCAGTTTCTGCATCTTGTCTTCGAGGCGGCGGCGGTTGCGGGCCTCGGCGACGGCAAGGCGGTTGGTGATGATGACCCAGTCGATGGCGGCGTGACGGCCCTCGTTGATCGCGCGGTGCTTGCGGGCCTCCCAGACGCTCTCGGAATAGGTCGAGGGCTTGAGCAGGTCGAGCGTCACCGGATCGACCGTGCCCAGCATGTCGAAGTCGACGAAGCTGTCGTTCATCGGGGTGACGATCTGGTCAGCCCGGGCGTGGGCTGCGCGGGACAGCGCAGTGTCGCCGCCAGGGGTGTCGATCAGAATGACATCGGCCGATTGCGCCTCGGCAAAGGCGGCTTCGAAGCGGGCGATCTGTTCGGCCTCGTCGGCCTTGGCCAGGGCCTTGCCCTCGCCGAGGTCGGGCTCGAGCGGCATGGGCAGGGAGACGCCGTTGGCGGCGGTCCAGGCGGCGCGATGGGAGAAGAAGTGCGACATCGACCGCTGGCGCAGGTCCAGGTCGAGGATGGCCACGCGCCGACCGGCGTGCAGCAGGCCGCAGACGATGTGGATGGCCAGGGTGGACTTGCCCGCCCCGCCCTTTTCATTGCCGACGACGATGACCTGAGGCTGCGTCATGATCCGATAGTCCGAAAGCTGGCGACGACCGACTCACTCGCCGGTCGTCATGGTTCGCCAGAATCGGGGGAGCCGCCCCTTCCGTCAACGAAAGGTTAAGCGACGCCTGTGGAGGCTTTCCTTCAGGGCGCTATCACTCGACGCGCGCGGCGTCTCGCTGCTTGAGCGCGGATGGGGGCGCTAACGCTCGCCCCGCGGCGTCCCATTGTTTGAGCGCGATGGGGGATCAGCCCCTCCGCAGGCACCCGAGTTGCGCGGCATCGGCGGCGCGGCAAATGGCGCGGGCGGCGTCAACAGGCGCGATGACCTTCAGGCGGGTCAGGTTGCGACCGTCGACCTCGACGGCTTCGAATGTCGGCGACAGGTCGGCCACAGCATGGCCGGCGGAGGCGATGCGGGTCCAGGCGGCGCGGGCGGCGCCCGGGCTTGAGAATGCGCCGAGTTGCAGCGTCGTGCGAGGCGCCACAGGCGCAGTTACGGCCGCCGGAGTGGCGCGGACCACAGCGCGCTCGACATGGGGCGCCTGTATGCGGTCCGAGACCTGCTGGACGACCGCCTCGGCAACCATGGGAGCAGCAGCCTCGATCAGGGCAGGGGCGGCGCGTTCGACCGCGCCGCGCAGGCCGGCGTCACGGGCGTCCCACAGGTCGTGCGGATCCATGACTTCGACGCGAAGCGCGCCCGGGTTCACGACGGTTTCGGTCATGGCCAGCGCCGGACGCAGGCCGCTCTCGGCCGCCGTGCGCACGGCGGGAGCCTCGCCTGAACGGGGGCCGCCATCCAGAGGGATGCCGGCCACGGCCTGAGCCATGGATTCAAACCGGTGCGGGTCGCCCTCGACCAGACTGCACGACGAGGTCGCGAGGCCGGCGAGACCGAGGAGCACTGGACGAAGCATTCTGCTGGGCGTCATAAGCCACCCATAGCCCGGCAGGTTTTTCCGCCCCGTGCACGAACAGCCTTAAGTCGAACGGTTAACCCGGTAAGCATGACTGACAACTCTCCTCCCCTTCCGATCGCGCGAACCGTCGAAGCGTTGCGTGGGACCATGCGCGAATGGCGTCGACAGGGATTCACCGTGGGATTCGTGCCGACGATGGGGGCCCTGCATGAGGGCCATCTGACGCTGGTGCGCGAGGCCGGGCGGCGGGCGGACAAGGTTGTCGCCAGCGTCTTCGTCAATCCGACCCAGTTCGCCGCACATGAGGATCTGGGCACCTATCCCCGGCGCGAGGCCGAGGATGCCGGCCTGCTGGCCGGGGCCGGATGTGACCTGCTGTTCGCGCCCACGGTCGACGAGATGTATCCGGAGGGCTTCGTCACCGGGGTCAGCGTCGGCGGGCCGTCGAAGGGACTTGAGACAGACTTCCGGCCGCACTTCTTCGGCGGTGTGGCCGTCGTTGTCGCCAAGCTGCTGAACCAGGTCCAGGCCGATGTCGCGGTATTCGGGGAGAAGGACTACCAGCAGCTGATGGTCGTGAAGCGGATGGCCCGCGACCTGGACATTCCCACCGAGATCGTCGGTTCGGCCACCGAGCGGGACGGACACGGTCTGGCCCTGTCGTCGCGCAACGCCTACTTGGCCGAGGCCGAGCTGGAGATCGCACGCAGGCTGAACGGCGTGCTGGCCGAAGCCGCGATCAAGGCGGCGGACCGGCGGCCGTTGGCGGCGGTGGAGCGCGACGCCTATGCCGACCTGTTGAAGGCCGGTTTCGACAGGATCGACTATGTGGCCGTGCGCCGCGCCGACGATCTTGCTCCCTTTCCGAACGGCGTCGTCGATGCACCCGCGCGCATTCTGGGGGCCGCCTGGCTGGGCAAGACACGCCTGATCGACAACCTTGCCGTTTGACGCCTGTGGCGGCTTGACGCACCCGGGCCGCTGATGTTCCCTCCCGGTCGGAGAACGGGGAAATCTGGAATGTCGCGTTTCATCGCATCTGTCGCCACCGCGTCCGTCGTGGCCTTGCTCGCCGCCTGCCAACCGGCGGCCGAAGCCGAAGATTCGGCTCAATCTGACAGCGGTCCGCATGTGGTCGCCGCCACCGACATCGCGGCCGGGCGCTACATGGTTCTGGTCGGCGGCTGCAACGACTGCCACACGCCTGCCTATGCCCGCACGGGCGGAGCGGAACCGCCCGAAAGCGAATGGCTGAAGGGCAGCACCGAGGGTCACACAGGTCCGTGGGGAACCAGCTACGGCAAGAACCTGCGCCTGACCGTCGCCGGGATGACCGAGGACGAGTGGGTCGAAAAGCTGACCACCGGCACCAGCCTGCCGCCCATGCCTTGGCCCAGCGTGCGGGCCATGGCGGATACCGACAAGCGCGCCATTTATCGCTACATCAAGTCCTTACCGGGTGAGGTCGGCGTGCCCGCGCCCGCTGACGATCCGCTGGGCACGGCGGGGCCGGCAAGGCCGAACGCTTGATCTAGCCGATCGCGCCGACACAGCCCTCGGCGTCGCCGGGGGTGAGGTCGGCGTCGGTCAGGGCCAGGGTCCAGCCGTGGTGGGTGTTCAGGCCCCAGCGACGCGCGCCGCCGCCGTCGCCGGCGTCTCCGCCCGCCGAGACCACCACGCGACGTCCCTTTGGCAGGGCCGCAGGATCGATCTTGCCGACGGCCAGCGAGGTCGGCTGACCGCCCGCCGAGCCGAAGCCGTCGAAGACGCTCAGGCTCGACCAGTCGCGCCGCAGGCCGACCCACCAGGAATCGTCGGTATTGACCGCCAGCACGGCCACGCCCTTGCCCTCGGCGGCGAAGGCCAGCGCGCCCTGCGGATCGCGAACCATGCGGATGGCGGCGGCGGCGCCGAAGCGGTGCCGGGCGCCGTCGAAGGCGCGGGTGGGATCGGTCGGAGCCCAGACCTGGACCTGAAGCTGGCCCTGACGCGCCAGACCCCAGCCGACGATCTCGCGCCACAGGCCCTCGACGGCGACGGCGTTCTCGGGATCGGCCTTCGCCATGACGCGGCTGAGGACGGTCTGTTCGCGGTCGGGGCGGAGCTTGGTATGGGGGCCGTGCGGGGCGTCCTTGGCCAGACCGACCTTGGCGGCGATGGCGAGGCGACGCTGGAACAGGGCCAGGAGTTCGTCGTCGACGAGGTCGATCTCGTGACGCAGGGCGGCGAGCGCCATCTGCTCGGGCGACATCTCTTCGGGATTCATTTCGGGCCAGACTTGCTGGAGGTTCGAACTGGGCATGGAATTAGGGCTTTCACGGGATGCATTTCGATGATGGGCGAAGGGGTGCGCCGCCGCCCTGGTTGAGGGCGGTCGCCGGCGAGGCTGTCAGGAGCGGGGGTCGCTCGAGGCCTCAGCCGGCGTATCGAAAGCCGTAAAAATAGGAGCCAAAATAGCAGGCAGCCGCGCGCGAACGGAGCGAAAGGGTCGAAAGCGAAGCGCGCAGCGGGGACATGGGTCGAACCGGTTGTTCGGATCGGTGGCGATCCGTCGGCTCTTAAGACACGCAACGATCGTGCGGCGTCAACCCGGTTCGCGGGCCAGAAGAACAAATCGCGTGCGGTTGTCGTCGGAATCCTGAAGGTCGTTGCGCAAAACCGTCAGTCCATAGACCTCGGCGGCGGCGGCGGGAGCGAGGGCGGCGCGGGTCCGGTCTCCCCGTTCCGCGACCTCGCGAGCGGCGCCGGCGGTGTCGAAGGCCTCGACGATCTCGACGTCCATCTCAGCCAGGGTCTTCGCGCACTGGCGCAACGCCATGGGATGACTGGCCACAGTGCGGATCTGCTCGATCACCGCGCCGTCGATGGCCATCAGCGCCATGCGGATGGGCCGCCAGGCGTCGCCGACGATGGGCAGGCCGGCTTCGGCCACCAGGGTCGCGGCGGGCTCCACGACGCCGATGGTCGAGTTCTCGACCGGGATCAGGGCGCAGTCGCAGTCGCCCGATTTCACGGCCGTGATGGCTCCGGCGAAGGTCTCGAACGGCACATGCACGTCCCAGGGGCGCAGTTCGACGCAGGCCTCGTGGCTGAAGGCGCCGGGCGCGCCCTGGAAGGCGGTGCGCCCGCCCCGGTCGTCGCCCGCCGGTCTGCCGATCGACGCGACCGTCACGCCGCCTTCGATTTGTTCAGGCGGCCGGTCTTGAGCCGTTCGGCCACGAGGAAGGCCAGCTCCAGCGCCTGATCGGCGTTGAGGCGCGGGTCGCAGTGGGTGTGGTAGCGGCTCGACAGGTCGTCCTCGGACACCGCCTGGGCTCCGCCCAGGCATTCGGTGACATTCTGGCCGGTCATCTCCAGGTGCACGCCACCGGGGTGGACGCCCTCGTGCTCGGCCACCTCGATGAAGCCCTTCACCTCGCCCAGGATCCGGTCGAACGGCCGGGTCTTGTAGCCGTTGGAGGCTTTCAGCGTGTTGCCGTGCATCGGGTCGATCGACCAGATGACCTTCTTGCCGTGGGCCTTGGCGGCCTTCATCAGGCGCGGCAGGCGGTCATGGACCTTGTCGTGGCCGAAACGGCCGATGACGGTCAGACGGCCCGGGATGTTCTCCGGGTTGAGGGCGTCGATCAGGGGCAGCAGGTCGTCCGGCTCCATGGTCGGGCCGCACTTCACGCCGATCGGATTCCTGATGCCGCGCATGAACTCGACATGGGCGCCGTCCAGCTGACGCGTGCGCTCGCCGATCCAAAGCATGTGGGCCGAGGTGTCGAACCATTCGCCCGAACCGCCGTCCAGCCGCGTCAGGGCGCTCTCGACGTTCAGCAGCAGGGCCTCGTGCGAGGTGAAGACCTCGACGCGCGACAGGTCCGGGTGGGTCTCCGGCGTGACGCCGACGGCCTCCATGAAGGCCAGGGCCTCGGCGATCTTTTCGGCCAGTTCGCGGTACTGGGCCCCGACGCCGCCGTCGGCGAAGCCCTGGGTCCAGCGGTGGATATTGTAGAGATCGGCATAGCCGCCGCCGGCGAAGGCGCGCAGCAGGTTCAGGGTCGAGGCTGACTGGTTGTAGGCCTTGATCAGACGCTGGGGATCGGGGATCCGCTCTTCCGGCGTAAAGGCCGAGCCGTTGATGTTGTCGCCGCGGTAGGACGGCAGTTCGACGCCGTCGATCTCTTCCACGGGCGAGGAGCGCGGTTTGGCGAACTGGCCGGCGATCCGGCCGACCTTCACCACGGGCTTGCGGCCCGCGAAGGTCAGGACCACGGCCATCTGCAGGATCAGGCGGAAGGTGTCGCGGATGTTGTCGGTCGAGAACTCCTTGAAGCTCTCGGCGCAGTCGCCTCCCTGCAGGAGGAAGGCGTCGCCGCGTTCGACCTGGGCCAGTTTGGCGGTCAGGCTGCGGGCCTCGCCCGCGAACACCAGCGGCGGCATGGCGCGCAGCTCGTCTTCCACGGCCGTAAGCGCACGCGCGTCCGGATAGTCCATCGGCATGTGCACGATGGGTTTGTTTCTCCAGGATTCGGGGGTCCAGCGCTTTGTCATTGTCGAAGAATAGGCCTCTCGCGGTTGCGAAACAACAAATCTAACCCGCGCTGACGTCTTGCGACTGTTTGACCTTCAGGGTCACCAGTTCCTCGGCCATGGTCGGGTGGACAGCGCAGGTGGCGTCCCACTGAGCCTTGGTCAGGCCGGCCTTCACGGCGATGGCGGCCAGCTGGATCATCTCCGGAGCCTCGGGACCGACGATATGGACGCCCACGACGCGGTCGGTGTCGGCATCGACCACCAGCTTCATCAGCACCCGTTCGTCAGAGCCGGTGAAGGCGTATTTCATCGGCCGGAAGCGCGTGACGTAGACGTCGACGCCCCTGGCGCAGGTGTGGCGGGCCTCGCTCTCGGTCAGGCCTACGACACCGACCGGCGGCTGGGAGAAGACCGCCGTGGCGACGGCCTCATAGTCGAAATGCTGGGGGTTGTCGCGATAGACGGTCTCGTGGAAGGCGACCGCCTCGCGGATGGCGACGGGGGTCAGGTTCATCCGGTCGGTGACGTCGCCGATGGACCAGATATTGTCGACGGTGGTCCTGGACAGCGCATCCACCTTGATCGCGCCCTTCTCGTCCAGCTCGACGCCGGCGACCTCCAGACCCAGGCCCTTGACGTGCGGGACGCGGCCGGTGGCGAACATGACGACATCGGTTTCCAGCTCCATGCCGTTCTCAAGCACGTTCAGGAGGCCCGTCGCGGTCTTCCTGATCTCCGAGTGCTGGCAGCCGAGGATGACCTTGATGCCGCGCTTCTCGATCTCTCCGGCGAGGTGCGCACGCACATCGTCGTCGAAGCCGCGCAGGATGTTCGGGCCGCGATAGATCAGGGTCGTCTCGACGCCGAGGCCGGCGAAGATGCCGGCGAACTCCACCGCGATATAGCCGCCGCCCGCGATCAGGATGCGCTTCGGCAGTTCCGGCAGGTGGAAGGCTTCTTCGGACGTGATGGCGTGCTCGATGCCTGGCAGCTCGTCCGGCATCCAGGGCCGTCCGCCGGTGGCGATCAGAATGCGTTCGGCGGTGATCGTCTGGTTCTTGCCGATGATCTCGACGGTGTGGGCGTCCTTCAGGACCGCGCGACCGTGGATCAGCTCGACCCCGGCCTTGCCGAGGTTGGCGGCGTAGATGCCTGACAGACGGGCGATCTCGACGTCCTTGGCCTGGATGAATTTGGGCCAGTCGAAGCTGGCTTCCACCGTCCAGCCGTAGCCCTCGGCGGTGTTGAACTGGTGGGCGAAGTCCGAGGCCATGACCATGAACTTCTTGGGCACGCAGCCCCGGACGACGCAGGTCCCGCCGACGCGGAACTCCTCGGCGATGGCGACCTTCTTGCCGCCTAGCCCCGTCAGGCGCGCTGCACGGACCCCGCCCGAGCCGGCGCCAATGACGAAGAGGTCGTAGTCATAGTCGGCCATGGCGATCTCGAAGCGGACGGAAAACACAGTCCGAAGCGTCCGAAGCGTCCGGAGAGGCCGGTCGTCGCTGGCGGCGTCGGCGGGTGGACTTAGGCGCCGCTGACAGTCGGGACAAGCGTCTGAAGCGCATGAGCCTTCGGTTGTCGCGACTGCCTCTGCCCTTCCCGCCCTGACGGAACGACCGGAACAGAGCGGGCGTCATATCCTCCTCGAGCGATCATTGCAGCATCAGGAATGTCGCTTTCCGGCCACGGGGACTGCGTTGAATCGGCCCCCGTTGAACAACCGCAGATCGGTGTTAGCGTCATCTCCGGGACCTGTTCAGGAGAGACGCCGTCATGCTTTCGCTCGCCGCCCTGGCCGTCATGGCCACCCTTTCGATCGAGGGTGACGCCGACACGTCAATCCGGCCGATCCAGGCCGCACCGCAAGCCAACCAGACGGGCGAAGCCGTCCGCCTTGAAGACATCGAGGTCACCGGGCGACCGCTGACCAGCTTGATCGACCATTTCGTTGCGGAAGTCGCGGCGCCCGCCGGCCGCCGAAATCTGGCGCGATGGGACCAGTCTGTCTGCGTCGCCGTTTTGAACCTTCGGGAAGCACCTGCCCGATACGTCACCGATCGCGTTTACAGCGTGGCGGAGGATATCGGCTTGCGGCCGGGGCAGCCCGGCTGCCAGCCCAATGTAGTCATCGTCGCCTCAGGAGAGCCGGACGCACTGGCCCAGACCGTGACCGCCGAGTTGCCGCGCGCGTTCCGACCCGGGGGGCCGGGTATGGATCGAGGGGGTGCGGCTCTGGAGCGGTTCAGGCGTTCGGATGACGCGGTCCGCTGGTGGACCGTGAGCATGCCGATCGACTCCATGACCGGACAGCGCGCGGTTCGCATCCCCGGTGAATGCAGCGGAAACTGCAGCGTTATCGGTCAGTTCGCCCCCAACATCTACATGCTGGCGTCCCGGGTCACGACCCAGATCGTCGATGAGATCGTCAAGACGGTCGTCATTCTGGACATCGACCAGGTCGCCTCCGTGACACCGCAACAATTGGCCGACTATGTCTCTATGATTGTCTTCGCCCAGGTCGATCCGGAGGCCGACACCAGCGCCTACGCCTCGGTCCTGAACGTATTTGAAGCGCCCGACGCTGCTGCTGGCCTCACACAGTGGGACCGGGCCTATCTCGAAGGCCTGTACCAGGCGCAACGCACCCAGCGCGGCCCGGGGGCGGCCCGCGATGAGATCGCCGCCTCCATTCATCGCGCCCATAGGAGGTTGAGCAGCGTCGAGGAGTAACGACCGTCCGGACGTGGTTCAGGGTCAGGGCAGCTGGATCTCCAGGCCCGTGTCCGTGCCGATGATCGCCTCGTCGGCGAGGTCGAGGAACAGGCCGTGCTCGACCACGCCGGTGATCAGCTTCAGGTCGTTGGCGAGGCGGACCGGGTCGTGGATGACCACGCATTTCGCGTCGTAGATGACGTTGCCGCCGTCGGTGCGGACCACGCCGCGATCCGCCTGGCGCAGGCGGGCAGGCATCTGGATCTCATGGTCGATGAGGACGTCCATGATCCGGTTCGCCGTCGCCTTGTGGCCGAAGGCGACGACCTCGATCGGCAGGGGGAAGGCGCCCAGGACCGGCACGACCTTGGCCGCATCAGCGATGACGATGCAGCGGCTCGACGCCTCCCACACCAGTTTCTCGCGCAGCAGGGCCGCGCCGCCGCCCTTGATCAGGGCGAGGCCGGGACCGACCTCATCGGCGCCGTCGACGGTCAGGTCGATGCGCGACACATCTTCCAGCGTGACCAGTGGCAGGCCCAGTTCGCGGGCCAGGTCGGCGGTCTTCTCGGACGTCGGGACGCAGCGGAGGCCGGTCAGGTTCCGCGCCGCGAGAGCCTTGACGAACCAGGCGGCGGTTGAGCCGGTGCCCAGACCCACGACCATGCCGGCCTCGACGCGCAGGGCGGCCGCTTCGCCGGCGATCTGTTTCTGGTGGTCGCTCATGTCTTCGCCGCCTTCTTCGCCTTCGCCTTTTCGCGGAAAGCCGCACCGCCGCCATCCTTGTTGACCTGACGTCCGCGCGCCAATGCGAGCGCGTCGGCGGCCACGTCCTCAACGATGACCGAACCCGAGCCGACGATCGCGCCCGCGCCGATCGTGACCGGAGCGACCAGAGACGCGTTGGAGCCGACGAAAGCCCCCTCGCCTACCGTCGTCAGGGCTTTGTTGTAGCCATCGTAGTTGCAGAAGATCGTGCCCGCGCCGATGTTGGCGCCGGCCCCGACCGAGCCGTCGCCAAGATAGGACAGGTGGCTGGCCTTGGCGCCCTTCTCCATGCGCACGTTCTTCACTTCGACGAAGTTTCCGACCTTCACGTCCTCGCCCAGATGAGCGCCCGGACGAAGGCGGGCGTAGGGCCCGACCTCGGCGCCGGACGCGATCGTCGCACCCTCGATGTGACTGAAGCTCTTGATGCGAGCGCGCTCCGCAATGCGCGCGCCGGGGCCGAAGACGACGAAGGGTTCAATGATTGATCCGGCCCCGACTTCCGTGTCCCAGGCGAAGTGGACGGTCTCGGGCGCCGACATGGTGACCCCGGCGGCGAGGAAGGTTTCGCGCTGGACCTTCTGGAACAGGGCCTCGGCCTGGGCCAGCTCGCCCTGGGCGTTGACCCCCATCACCGCGTCCTCGGACGCCATGGTCACGCGGGTGGGTTCGCCGCGCTTGCGGGCCAGTTCGACCACGTCGGTCAGGTAGTATTCGCCATTGGCGTTGGCGTTGGTCACCTCGGCCAGCAGCGAGAACAACAGGCCGACGGGAGCAGCCATCACGCCCGAATTACAAGTGGTTATGGACAGAACCTCAGGCGAGGCCTCCTTGGCTTCGGTGATGGCGACGAGGGTCTCGCCGTCCATGACGAGGCGGCCGTAGGCTCCGGGATCGGCGGCCTCGAAGCCGATGACGGTCACGCCCTCATGCGTCTCGAACACCGCCTCGATGTCCTGCGCGCGCAGCAGGGGCACGTCGCCGTATGTGACCACGACCTGGCCGATGAAGTCGCCCAGCACGGCCTCGGCGGCGCGGACGGCGTGACCTGTGCCCATGGGCGGGTCCTGAACCGCGACAGCGTCTTCGCCCAGACGCGCCACGACATGGGCCCGGACCTCAGGGGAATGCGCCCCGACCACGACGACGATCCGCTCGCAGTGCAGGGCCTCGGCCGCGTCAATGGCGTGATCCAGCATGGCGCGGTGGCCGACCGGGTGCAGCACCTTGGGCAGGGGCGACTTCATCCGCGTGCCCTGGCCGGCGGCGAGGATGATGGCGGCTCTGGGGTGGGAAGTACTGGTCATGAATCGGTCTGTGCTGTTTCCTGTCATCTACAGGCTCGGACGCGGTGCGAGAACCGCCATCCTGCCTGACGGGGCACAGGGGGACGGCATGGCTCTTTCAAGACGATCGCTTCTTTCGGCGGCCACGGCGACCCTGACCCTCCCTGCGCTCCCGGCCTTTGGCGCGGATGCCATCGTGCCCCGGCCCGACCTCGAGCGCCGCGTGCCGGTCGAAGGGGGTGACCTCTATGTCCGGGTGAACGGCAACCTGAGGTCTGAAAATGCCCCGTTGTTAATGCTGCATGGAGGACCCGGCGGCGCCTGCTGGCAGATGTTCCCGGCATTGCCGCTGGCAACAGACCGCGCCATCGTCCTTTATGATCAACTGGACAGCGGTCGATCGGCCTATCCCGGCGATCCGGCCAACTGGACGATCGAGCGGTATGCGTCCGAAATCGCCGCCGTTCGCGACACCCTGGGCCTGGAGCGATTTCATCTGCTGGGACACAGCTGGGGCGGCATCCTGGCAGCCCGCCACGCCTCCGCGCGGCCGCCGGGTCTGATCAGCCTGATCCTGCAGGGCGCGCCGATGTCGTCACGAGGCTGGGCCAGCAGTATGGACGAACTGCTGGCGGTCATGCCGGATAGCCAAGGCCAGCGGATCGCCAATCCCGGCGCGGACGCAGACCCTGAGGCGGTCCAGGCCGCCTTCGGAGCCTTCATGCAGACTCACCTCGGCCGATCGCCGTCGCCTCCCTACGCCCGCGCCTATATGCGGGATCTGGCGCTCGATCGCGGCGACGCCCTGGCGGCGGCGGCCATGGGTGAGGGTATTCCAAGAATGACGGGCTTTCTGGCGAACTTCGACGAGGAGCCGCTGCTGGACCGCATCGACGTCCCGACCCTGTTGCTGAGCGGCCAGCACGACGTGATCACTCCTGCGACGAACCGGGCCTTGCTGCCTCGTCTGGAGAAGGGCTCCGCATTGGTGCTTGCCGATGCGGGCCATATGGCCCAGTTCGACCAGCCAGACGCGTGGCGCCGAGCGGTGCGCGACTTCATCGCGACCGCGGAGCCAGAATGATCGAACGCGACCTTGAAGGCTGGACCCTGGCCTTCGACCTCGACGGCACCCTTGTCGAGACGCACGAGGATCTGGTCGGCACCCTGAACCGGATGCTTGTCCTCGAAGGCCTGCCGCCCGCGCCGATGGAGAGCGCGCGCGAGCTGATCGGCGGCGGGGCTCGCGCCCTGCTGAAGCACGGGTTCGAGCTGGCCGGAGCCCTGTCCGAGCGCGCCGCCTCCGCCGAGCTGTTCGACGCCTTCATCGCCGACTACATCGAGCATATCGCCGACCATTCCGCCCCGTTCGAGGGGGTGGTCGAGACGCTGGAGACCCTGGCCGAGCGCGGGGCGATCCTGATCGTCGTGACCAACAAGCGCTCGGACCTGTCGGAACTGTTGCTGGGCAAGATCGACCTGACCAGGAATTTCGCCGCCATCGTCGGCCCGGACCGGGTCTCGGCGAGGAAACCTTCCGGCTGTCATCTGGTCGAGGCGGTGACGTCAGTCGGCGGTGATCCCGGGCGCACCATCATGATCGGCGACGCGGCGCCCGACATCGGCTGCGCGAAGGACGCCGGCGTGCCGTCGATCGGCGTAACCTTCGGCTACACCCCGGTCCCGATGGAAGACCTTGAGCCCGACGTCATCGTCGACGCCTTCGAGGACATAGAGGAAGCCGTCGATATGATCGTGGTCGAACACTATGTGACGCGGGCGCTGGCGGGGGTTTGAACCGCCGAACGTCGGTCTAACCCGATCTTCAGACCTTTCTGCCAGGCTTCATCTCCCGAAAAAGGAGAAACCTGTGTTCGGAGAGACCCTCGCTTACCTGCATCGCCACAACCGCGTGGCGCTGACCAGCACGATCATCCTCTCGGTTGTCGGCGTGGTCCAACTCCTGCGCTAGCCGGGTCTTCGCCGCGTTGAAGGCCGTGCGCGAGGTCCCGATCCGCCCCAGGGTCTTCTCGTGCCACATCCAGACGGCACAGAAGACCTCGGCGAAGCTGGAGCCGAGGTCGTTCGGGCCTATTGACCCTGGGCGGGTCAAGTTCCTCAGCGGGGCGGTGTACGGGAGGCTGAACGAGGGGCGGCCATTCCGGGAAGAAAAGCTAAACACCATCGCAGAATTCCTGCGCAGCCCAGACCGTTGCGATCCGGGCGGGCGGCAAACATGTTGCGGGACTCCTCCCCGAAAGCCGCCTGCATGTTCGCCAGATTCTTCGCCATCCCGCTGTGGCAACGCACCGCTGCGGGGTTCGCCCTGGGCATTGTCGCCGGTCTGATCCTCAGGGAACAGGCGACCGTCTGGCTCCAGCCGATCGGCGACGTCTATCTGAACCTGATCCGCATGGTGGTGGCGCCGCTGGTGCTGTTCACCATCGCCTCGTCGATCGCCAGGCTGGGCGAAGGCGCGGGGGCGATCCGGCTGGGGGCGCGGACCATCCTGTGGTTCGCGATCACGTCCCTGCTGGCCGTGCTGGTCGGGTTCGCCTTCGGGCATCTGATCAACCCGGGCGTGGGCCTCGCCAACCTGCCGTTGGGCGAGGTGCGCGAGCGGGAGATTCCGACTCCGCTGGAGGTGCTGATCGGCATCGTCCCGACCAATCCGTTCGCGGCCCTGGCCGAGGGCAAGGTGTTGCAGATCATCTTCTTCTCGGCGCTCGTCGGGGCGGCGCTGGTGGCGCTGGGCGACCGGGCCCAGACGGCGCGGCGGTTCGTCGACGAGGGCGCGGCCATCGTCTTCCGCATCACCCGCTGGGTGATCCAATTGACCCCCTTCGGCGTGTTCGGCCTGATCGGCTCGGTCGTCGGCGGCTACGGATGGGAGGCGCTGCTGCCGCTCGGCAAGTTCATCCTCGCCATCTATGCGGCCTGCCTGTTCCACATCCTGATCGTCTATTCGGGCCTGCTGAAGCTGCACGGACTGAAGGCGACCAGCTTCTTCCGGGGCGCGTTCGCAGCCCAGCAGACGGCCTTCGCCACCTCGTCGTCGCTGGGCACATTGCCGATCACCCTGCGCCAGACGGTCGAGCGGCTGGGCGTGCCCCAGGCCTATGCCGCCTTCGCCGTCCCTCTGGGCGCCAACGTCAAGATGGATGGCTGCGGCGCCATCTATCCGGCCATCGCGGCCATCTTCATCGCCCAGTATTTCCAGATCGAGCTGAGCCTCACCCAGTACGTCCTGATCGGCCTGACGGCGGTTCTGGGGTCGCTCGGCACGGCGGGCGTACCCGGCACCTCGATCGTCATGCTGACCCTGACCCTGTCGACGGCGGGCCTGCCGCTGGAGGGGATCGGCTATATCGTCGCCATCGACCGGATCATCGACATGATGCGCACGGCGACCAACGTCACGGGCCAGATGTTGGTCCCCGTGCTGGTGGCGAGGGAAGAGGGCATCCTCAACGAGGGCATCTATGACGGCCATGTCGCCTGGCTGCCGGGCGACCCGGATGCGGAGACACCCGAAGGCGTGCGGGCGGCGGGCATCTGAGGCTTGCACGGTCCGGGTGACCGGGCTATGTCCGCGCCTCCCCGCTTTGGCGCCTTGCCTGCGGGGCCCGAGATGGATGCTTAGCTCAGCGGGAGAGCACCTCGTTCACACCGAGGGGGTCGCAGGTTCAATCCCTGCAGCATCCACCATTTCTCTCTCATTCCTGCCGTGCCGCCGCACTCGCCTGACGCACGGCCTCGAACTCGTTGCCGGGGGTCCAGGCCGGCCAGTCGCGGCCGTTCGCAAGATCGCGGCCCACGCGATAGAGGAGTTGCAGATCCTGGGCCGCGCCCTCCATCGACCAGTCGGAAGACCATTCGTCGGTGGGCTGGTGATAGCGGTCGCGGACGTAGGTGCGGCTGGCGTCGGACGCGCCGGTGAAGCCGGCGGCGGCGAACAGGGCCGGCACGCCCATCTTGGCCAGGGGGAAGTGGTCCGAGCGATAGAAGGCCCCGACCTGGGGCGCGGGATCGGGGATCAGGGACCGCCCTTCCTCCGACGCCAGATCGGCAAGCCGGTTCTGGGCGTCGGTCTTGCCGAAACCGATGACCACGATCTCGGACGACGCGGGGCCGGGCAGCAGACTGTCGAGGTTGATGTTGACCACCGTGGTCGCCAGCGGAACCAGCGGATGCGCCGCGTAGTGGTAGGCGCCCAGCAAGCCCGCCTCCTCCGCCGCCCAGGACACGAACAGGACCGAGCGGTCGGTGCGCGGCGCCTCGGCATGGAGGCGGGCCAGCTCCAGAATGGCCGCCACGCCCGTCGCGTTGTCCACGGCGCCGTTATAGATGTCGTCGCCCGCCGCATTGGCCACGGCGCGGCCGTAGGCGTCCCAGTGGGCGCCGTACAGGACGGTCTCGTCCGGATGACGCCGTCCCGGCAGGCGGGCGGCGACGTTGCGGGTGGTCAGGCGGCTGAAGGTCTGGCCGAAGTCGAGCGACAGGGTCACTCCGTCCAGCGCCACAGGGCGGAAGTCCGACGACTGGGCCGCCGTCTTCAGCGTGGCGTAGTCGAGGCCCGCCGCCGCCATGAGCCGCGCCGCCTGTTCCTGCTGGATCCAGCCCTGGGCCTGGACCCGCTCGCGCTCGGGATCGGCGCGGACGATGTCGAGGCCGGGGGCGGTGGAGGAGTTCTGCAGGGTGTTCCACGGATAACCGGCGCCGGCCGTCTCATGGATCACGAAGACCGCCGCCGCCCCGCGCCGGGCCGCCTCCTCGAACTTGTAGACCCAGCGGCCGTACCAGGTCATGCCCTGGCCGTCGAAACGGTTCGCCGTCGGGCTGTCGGCGGCGACCTCGAAATCCGGATCGTTGACCAGCATCAGCACGACCTTGCCGCGCACATCGACACCTTTGAAGTCGTCCCAGTCGCGCTCGGGCGCCGAGACGCCGTAGCCGACGAAGATCACCGGGGCGTCGGTGATGGTGATGTGGTCCCGGGGCCGGTGGCTGTTGGCGATGATGTCGGCGCCGCGCTGGAGCGTGATCGTCTCGCCGCCCGCCCGGGCCGTGATCACCGCCGGTCCGTCCTGGACGAAGCGGTTGATGGGGACGGTCTGGAAATACGTTCCGTCGTCGCCGGCGGGTTCGAGGCCGAGTGCCCGGAACTGTTCGGCGATCCAGGTCACGGACCGCTCCTCGCCCGGCGTGGTCGGGGCGCGGCCTTCGAAATCGTCGCCGGCCAGGACGGCGACGGCGGCGTTCAGGCGGTCCGGGTCGATACGGCCCTCCTGGGCGACGGCTCCGGAAGCCGAGACGAGGCAGGCGGCGAGGACGGCTAGGCTGACACGGGACACGGGCGACACTCATTCACGGACGGCGGGGAGATCGACCCTGACCCAGAGGGTCGGTGCTGTCGAGCGAAGGACTCGCGTCCATCGGCGGATCGAGTCACTGTCTGGTCGTTCAAGCCTGAGACGGGGACCGGCCATGACGCTCTACCTCCTTGCCCTGGCCATCGGCGTCATCGCCGGTCTGCGCGCCATGACGGCGCCCGCCGCCATCGCCTGGGCCGCCTGGCTGGGGATCCTGCCGCTGGCGGGGACGCCGCTGGGCTTTCTCGCCCATATCGCAGCGCCGATCATCCTGACTATCGCAGCGATCGCGGAGCTGATCGCCGACCAGTTGCCGAAGACGCCGAGCCGCAAGGTCCCCGTGCAGTTCATCACCCGCATCCTTATGGGCGGTCTGGGCGGCGCAGCCATTGGCCTCGTTTGGGGCTCGTGGATCGGCGGACTGGTCGCGGGCGTCGTCGGCGCGGTGATCGGAACCTATGGCGGGGCCGAGGGACGGGCGCGACTGGCGAAGACCTTCGGCCGCGATCTGCCCGCCGCCCTGATTGAGGATGCGGTCGCTGTCGGCGGCGCGCTCCTGATCGTCGCGATGATCTGATGCAGGCTTACGACGCCATCATCGTCGGCGCGGGTCAGGCCGGACCGCCTCTGGCCGGGCGGCTGACGGAGGCGGGCTGGACGGTCTGTCTGGTCGAGCGGAAACGGTTCGGCGGCACCTGCGTCAACACCGGCTGCATGCCGACCAAGACCTTGGTCGCCAGCGCCTACGCCGCCCACCTCGCGCGTCGTTCGGAGGATTTCGGGGTCGTGACCGGCCCGGTCTCGGTCGACTTCGGCAGGGTCATGGCGCGCAAGGACAAGGTCGTCGACACGGCCAGCGGCAATGTCCGCACATGGCTGGTCGGGATGAAGGGCTGTACGGTGCTGGAGGGCCACGCGCGGTTCCTGTCGTCGACGGAGATGCAGGTCGGCGAGAGGCGGATCACGGCGCAGAAGATCTTCCTCAACGTCGGCGGGCGGGCGGTCATTCCGGACATGCCCGGCATCCACGACGTGCCGGTCCTGACCAATACGACGATCCTGGAGCTGACCGACCTGCCCGAGCATCTGGTGGTCGTCGGTGGCAGCTATATCGGGCTGGAGTTCGCCCAGATGTTCCGCCGCTTCGGCAGCGAGGTGACCGTCGTCGAGAAAGGCGAACGGATCATCCAGCGCGAGGATCCGGAAATCTCCGACGCCATCCAGAAGGCGCTGGAGGCGGAAGGCGTGCGATTCCGGCTGAAGGCCAAGTGTATCACCTTCGCCAAGCGCGGCGACCGGATCGGCGTGGGCGTCGACTGCACCGAGGGCGAGCCGGAAGTGTCCGGGACGCACGCCTTGCTGGCCGTAGGACGGCGGCCGAACACCGACGATCTGGAGCTCGACAAGGCCGGGATCCCGGTCGATGCGCGGGGCTCGATCACGGTCGACGACAGGCTTCAGACCGATGTCCCGGGCATCTGGGCGCTGGGCGACTGCAACGGGCGCGGGGCCTTCACGCACACGGCCTATAACGATTTCGAGATCCTGGCCGACAACCTGCTGGCCGGGGCGGACCGGAAGATCACCGACCGGATCGACTGCTACGCCCTCTATGTCGATCCCCCGCTGGGGCGGGTCGGGATGACGGAGGCGCAGGCGGTGGCGGCCGGGCATCGGATCGAGGTCGGGACACGACCCATGACCCGCGTGGGCCGCGCCATCGAGAAGGGCGAAACGCTGGGTTTGACGAAGATCGTCGTCGATGCGGATACCCAGGCCATCCTCGGCGCGGCCGTCCTGGGTCCGGGCGGGGACGAGGCGATCCATGCCGTCGTCGACGCCATGGCGTCCGGGGCCTCGGCTTCCACCCTGCAGCACACGGTGCATATTCACCCGACCGTCTCGGAGCTGATCCCCACCCTCGTCGGCGAGAGGATGCCGAGGTCATGACCGAAGACCGCAGGCGCCTGTCGACCTCATCCGACCCCGCTTCAGTCGATGGACGCCTATGCGCCGCCGACGGCATTGTGGGACTGATCTAGACGATCGCCAGCGCCCGGTAGAGAGGTACGGTCTGGTCGAGGAAGCGGCGGGCCATGTCGCCGAGCGCGGACAGATTGTCGTCGCGGGTGATCATGTCCTTGCCGTTTCGGGCTGCACGCTCGTGGGTCGCCTGGAACACCTCCCAGACCGACAGGGCGATCGCGTCGGGGGTGCGGGCGCCGGCCAGCCAGGCGCGAAGGAACAGCTGGGCCGAGCGCGGCGTCAGGATGCCCCCGCCGGTCACGGGCGAGGCCATATGCTTCAGGTGCGGCCCGGTCACGGCGCGGTCGAGCACGAGGCGGTTGAAGGCCCCGCACCGGGCGCGGATGTGGGGGCTGAAGGTCCTGGCCGGTCTGAGGACGCCCATGCCGACGAGAGTGATCAGGGCGGCGATCACATCGCTGCGCCGGAGGGCGGAGACGCCGGGCGCGGTCATCAGGTCGGTCGCGGTCTTGGGGTGGAAGTCGCCGGACGCCAAGGCGACCGCCAGAGGCCCGTAGGTCGCCTCGGAGAGGATCATCTCGCCCTGGACGCCGGTCAGCTGGAAGTCGATCTCATCGAGGCCGCAAACGAGGACGAAAGCCCGGGCGTCGAGGCGGGCCGCCTGTTCGGAGGATGACAGCATCCGCGCGCCCTTCGCGAAGACGTCGGGCCGGAACTGCTGGTTGACGAGGAAGTCGCGAACAGACTCGCGCAGGACAGGATTCTTATGGCGGTCCATCAGGGCGACACCGGCCGGCGGGAGGTGGATGGCGTTCACGCGGTCCAGCAACCGGGCCGAAGTGACGAAGCCCAGATCGGCTGCGGACAGGGCTTCCGCGACGTCCGAGAAATAAGGCACGTGCCAGTCGGCGTTCAGATATTCGTGGCCGAGATACTGAGCCCCGACCTTGCGCAGGGAGGCCGCGTGGCTGGCGGCGGGGCGGTTCTCTGCGAAGAAGCGGCCGTCGGCGGCGGCGACATCCTCCATGAACTCCAGCGCCGCCTCGATCCGGGCCTCGGCGTCCTGTCCCGGTCGCGCGTCATGGCCGAGTTTCAGCAGGTGGCGAACCGGCGAACGCGAGGCCCAGCCGGGCTGGCAGTTGTAGCTAAGATAGACCACGCCGCCCGGTTTCAGCCGGTGCCGGATCAGATCGACGATGGTCCGCCGGCTGGCGTCCGAGACCCAGCTCCACACCCCGTGCAGGGTGATGGCGTCGAACAGGGGCAGGTCGTCTCGCGCTGCGAACGTCTCGAAGCCCTGGGCGTCGAGGTGGAGCGCGCTGTCGAACGAGGCCGCCAGCGAGGTGGCGTTCTCGACATGGGCCGGGTTGATGTCGACTCCCCAAAAGTCGCCGTCGTTGGCGGCCGCATGGACCGCCACCGACACCCCCTGCCCCATGCCGAGTTCGAGATAGGTCGGCGCCTCGGGCACGGCGACATCGACGCCCGCGATCAGGCCGCAGAACCGCAGGTGGGCCGGGCCGAGCTCGTGGTAGTAGCCGGCCGTGTATTCCAGCTCGGCGTAGTGGCGGGGCTGTTGTGCCGTGGGCGCGCTCATCCCGACCTCATGCACCAATCGGGCCCCGGGAGGCGAGGCCCCTTCGTCAGGAGGCGGCGGGCTTGTTGGCCAGGCACCAGGCCGAGGTGACGTCCATCTTCGAGGGCGAAGCGTCGTCCTCAACCGCGAGCGAGCTGGCGTAGTACTGGTTCACTTCGTCCGGGGTCATGGATTGCAGCGCGAGGCCTTCCCAGTCGTTCATCGCCGCGCGGACGGCGGTGACGTCGCCGGGAGGCGTCTGCGCCTCCAGCGCCGTCTGCTTCAGCGCCAGATAGGCCATGCAGGCGACCGCCTGATCGACGCCGGTTGCGCCGCTGACCACCTCGGCGACGGGCGTGGCCGGGTCGGCGGGGGCTTCGGCCTTCTGCTGGCAGGCGGCGAGCGCAAGGACGGCGGCGGCGAAAGCCGTCGTGCGAAGGATGGTCATAACTCTACTCCTACCGGATACAGGACTGGCTCAGTGCGAGCCGGCGTTCGAACCTCTGGACGCCAGACGCAATACCACGTCATCGACCTGCACCCCGCCCCGGTCGATGACCAGGTTCTGGTAGTTGCGTTGGCCTTCCTGGGTTTCGGCCTCGACGTTCTCGACCTCGGCCACGAACTGGCGACGCAGATAGGTGGCCAGTTCGCCTGCGGTGACCATACCATCGCCGTCGACGTCGCCCGCCCCGGCCAGGCCTGCCCGCAAGAAGTGGGACAGGTAGCCGCCGGCCTCGAACTTGTCGGCCACGGCGCTGGTTAGATCTTCTTCGGACGAGAACAGGCCCATGACGCCCGGGCGATCCACGACGTTGCGCGCGAAGCCGCCGGAGAAGCAGCTGTCGAGCACCAGCAGGGACAGGCGGGTGTTCAGGCCGTTGAACAGCCGGGCCATCTCCTGGTCGGTGATTTCTCCGTCGCGCAGGACGATGGACTCCGTGCGGCCGTCGGGCTCCTGGGCGCTGGTCTGGGCATCTTCCTGGCTGCCGTGACCGGAGAAGAAGAACAGGAACATGTCGTCCGGCCCGGCCTGGCGCGACACCTGCTCGAAGGCGCGACGCACGCCGCCGACTGTGGCCTCGGCATTGGTCAGGACAACGCTGGAAGGGTTAAGGACTCCGCCGCGCTGGAGGGTTTCGGCCAGCTTCTCCGCGTCTTCGTCCGTATACGGAAGGTCGCTGGCGACATCGCCATACTCCGAGATGCCGACCATGATGGCGAAGACGCGCGGACCGCCCTGGACCGACGCCTGACGCTGAGAACCCTGACTGGGAACGACCGAGAAGCGGTAGGACCCCGTCTCGCCGGCGGCGTAGGACGTGACCATGACCTGATACTCGCCCTCCTCCTGGAGAACGGTGTCCAGGCGGCTGTTGGTGCCATCCTCGCCGTCGTCGTTGTCGAGCTGTTCGCCCGAGGGGGTGGTCAGGATGATATAGGCGTCGAAGGCGGATGAGGTCAGCTCCGCCGCCACCCGCTCGCCGCGTCGACCGGTGAAGGTGAAGGTGTCGACGTATTCGCCGCTATCGAGCTGCTCGTCGCCAGACTGCAGCGCGCCGCCGACGGTGTCGCCGATCGAGATGCTTCCGCCACGCACATCCTGACGCTGACCGCGCTCCTCGACATAGGAGTCCTGCCGCGGCCGGCCCTGGGAGGCGCGACCGTCGGCCGGGAAGACGCCGAGGCGATAGGCTCCGGCCTCACCCGACGCATAGCTGGTGGCTGTGATCTGGTAGTCGCCGTCCTGCGGCAGGGTGACGAACAGCCGGCTGTCCAGGGCGCCGTCGCCGTCGGGATCGTCATCGTTGAACTCCGACAATCCGGGGCCCTGGATGGCGACATAGGGGTCGAACGCTGAGGACGACAGGCGAAGGTCCAGTTGCTGACCGCGACGCCCGCGCAGGGTGTAGGTATTGATGTATTCGCCGCTGTCCAGCTGGCGGTCGCCATCCCCCAGGGCGCCATTGACGGTCTGACCAACCTGGATCGAGCCTTCGGCCTGGCGCGGCGGCCGCTGATAGGCCTGTTGCGGCGGACGGCCGTTGCCGGCGTAGGGCGCGCGACCGCCCTGCTCGGCCAGGATCTGGTAGCGGCCGGTCTCGTTCGAGCCGAAGCTGGTCGCCGCGACGGTCACGACGCCGTCGGTGGCGGCGGTGAAGGTCAGGCGGCTGTTGCGGCCGCCGCGCTGGCCCGGATCATCGTCGTTGTCCTCGCTGAGGCCGCCCGGACCGCGCACCATCAGATAGGCATCGAAGTCGCTGGCATCGAGGCTGACCGTATAGGTCTGGCCGCGCCGGACCTGCAGTTCCCAGTCGTCGACGAACTCTCCGGCGGCCAGCGTTCGGTCGCCCTGGGCGAGGGCGCCCGAGGCCGAACGACCGGGCTGCAACGTGCCGCCGCCGCCGTTCTGCGGTCCGCGTCCGGCGCCTGACGCCTGGGCATAGGCCCCGGCGCCCCCACGACCCGCGCCGGCGCCGCCACTCATCGACAGGCTGTAGCGACCGCTTTCGCCGGGCTCATAGCTGGTGGCTGTGATGCGATAGGTCCCGTCGGCGGGCAGGCGCACATCGAGGCCGGCGTTGGTGCCGTCGTCGCCCGAGTCGTCGTTGTCTTCCTCGAAGTCGCCCGGCCCCCGGATCATGAGATAGGCGTCGAAGTCGTCCGAGCGCATGACCACCGAGAGCGGCTGGCCCGCGCGGCCCTGAACCTCGTAGACGTCGATGAACTCGCCCGAATCCAGTTGACTGTCGCCACGCGACAGGTCGCCCTGGACCGATCCGCCGGGCTGCAGCCGCGCTTGCGCGATCGCAGGCCCCGTCAGCAGCGGCGCGGACGCCAGCGACAATGAAAGCGCCGTTGAAAACAGGATCTTGCGCATACGACTCTTCCCCCGAAACACGGCCGGACATTGCCTACAGTCCAGCCTGTTGTCACGAGTTCGCGGAACGAGGGTCAGATTCCGACACGATCCCGCCGCATCACCCTCATTCGGCCTTGATCCCGGAGCAAAAGCCCGGCCCCGCGAAATCGCGCGACCTCCCCCAACGAACGCCCCGCGCCGCTCGCCAATTCGGGCCCGGCGCCCTACGGAACCGCCATGCCCTTCCCCGCCAGTCATCCCGCGCTCGACCGCGCCCTGTCCGAACGCGGCTATGCCGAACCTACCCCCGTCCAGGCGGCCGTTCTGGAGGCGTCCCAGGCCGAAGACGGAACCGGGCGCGACCTGCTGGTCTCGGCCCAGACCGGATCGGGCAAGACGGTCGCCTTCGGCCTGGCCCTGGCCCCCACGCTGCTGGGCGACGCCGAGAAGTTTACTGACTTTGGCAATCCGCTGGCCCTCGTCATCGCCCCGACCCGCGAGTTGGCCCAGCAGGTCTCGAACGAGCTGCAGTGGCTCTACGCCCAGACGGGGGCGCGAATCGTCTCCTGCGTCGGCGGCATGGACCCGAAGGTCGAGCGCCGGGCGCTGGAGCGCGGCGCTCACATCGTCGTCGGCACCCCAGGCCGTCTGCGCGACCACCTGGAGCGCGGCGCGCTGGACCTGTCCGAAGCCCGCGCCGTCGTGCTCGACGAAGCCGACGAGATGCTGGACATGGGCTTTCAGGAAGACCTGACCTTCATCCTCGACGCCGCCCCGCCCGAGCGCCGGACCCTGCTGTTCTCGGCCACCCTGGCCCGCGACATCGTCCAGCTGGCCAAGACCTATCAGCGCGACGCCGTCCGCATCGACACGGTCGCCGGCAACAAGTCGCACGCCGACATCGAGTACAAGGCCATCCGCGTCGCCCCGAACGAGATCGAACTCGGCGTCGTCAATGTGCTGCGCTATTTCGAGGCCCCAGGCGCCCTTGTGTTCGCCAACACCCGCGAGCGGGTGAAGCACCTGACGTCGTCGCTGCGCGAGCGCGGCTTCTCCGTCGTCGGCCTGTCGGGCGAACTGACCCAGAGCCAGCGCTCCGAGGCCCTGCAGGCCCTGCGCGACGGCCACGCCCGCGTCTGCGTCGCCACCGACGTCGCTGCGCGCGGCCTCGACCTGCCTGACCTCGGGCTGGTCATTCACGCAGAGATCCCGGTCAACAAGGCCGGTCTTCTGCACCGTTCGGGCCGGACCGGCCGCGCGGGCAAGAAGGGCGTCTCCGTCCTGCTGGTCTCCTACACCCGCCGCCGCAAGGTCGAGCTGATGCTGCAATCGGCCTCGATCACCGCCGAATGGTCGGGACCTCCCAGCGCCGAAATGATCCTTGAGAAGGACCGCGAGCGCCTGCTGGCCGATCCCGCCCTGACCGCCCTGGTCGAGGACGAGGAGGCCCTGGAGCTGGGCCGCCTGCTGCTGGAGCGGACCACGCCCGAACAGGTCGCCGCCTCCCTGATTCGCCTGTATCGCCAGAAGCTGCCGGCCCCGGAAGAGGTCTATGACGACGAGCGGATGAAACGCGCCCAGGTCAGCGGCGTGAACGACCGCGGTCAGGCCGACGGCCCGCTGCGCGACTTCGCCCGTGGCGGCGACATGGTGTGGTTCCGCATCAACATCGGCCGCGACAAGAACGCCGACCCGAAATGGCTGCTGCCGACGCTGTGCCGCCTCGGCCATGTCACCAAGGGCGACATCGGCTCGATCAAGATCTTCGACCGCGAGACCAAGTTTGAGATCACCACGGCCGCCGAAGCCAAATTCCGCGCCGCCATCGCGGCCGGGACCGAGGACGGCGTGACCGTCAACGACGCCGTGGCCCCGGGACCGAAGGAACGCCCCGCCAGCCGCTGGGACAAGAAGCCCGCAGGCGACGGCGGGGATCGTCCGGAGCGCAAGCCTTGGGCGAACAAGACCGAAGGCGACCGCGCGCCTCGCGCCGACAAGCCGGCGTGGAAGCCGCGCGAGGACGGCGACAAGCCCGCCTGGAAGCCGCGCGAGGACAAGCCCGCAGGTGAGAAGAAGCCGTGGGTCAAGCGCGAGACGGCTCCGGCCGCCGCCGCCGACGGCGAACGGCCCAAATGGGTCAAGCGCACCTCCGACGCCCCCACGCCCGAAGGCAAGAAGCCCTGGGTCAAGAAGCCCTTCACCGAGAAGAAGCCCTGGGCGCCCGCTTCCGACGCCGCCCCGGCCGCAGCCGGCGAAAAGCCCTGGAAGGGCAAGCCCAAGGGCGGCGACCGGCCCTGGGCCGCCAAGGACGCCCACGGCAAGCCGGCCGGCGAGAAGAAGCCCTTCAAGGGCAAGAAGAAGCCGAACGGCTAGGCTGACCGTAGACGCCCATCGACGGACGGCGGCTTCATTGTTATAGTATAACAATGACCCAGCACGCCGCCTTCAGCACCTCCGGCTTCTTCAATCAAGAGATCGCCGACGCCTATGATCGGCGGAACAGCGGGCTCAAGCCCATCTCCGACAGCCTGCATTTCCTCATGCGGCTGGTGCTCGCCGACCTGCCCGCCGAGGCCCGCGTCCTGTGTGTCGGCGTCGGCACCGGGGCCGAGATCCTGTCCTTGGCCGAGGCCTTTCCGCGCTGGACCTTTGTCGGCGTCGATCCCTCGGCAGAGATGCTGGGCGTCGGCGCGCATCGACTGACGGAGGCCGGGGTGATGGACCGGTGCGACCTGATCGAGGGCTATGTCGAGGACGTGGTCGAGACCGGCTTCGACGTCGTGGTCAGCCTGCTCGTCGCCCACTTCATCCGGCGCGAGGCCCGTCCCGCCTTCTATGCCGCCATCGCCGATCGGCTGAAAGCCGGAGGCCGGTTCGTCAGCGCCGAGATCAGCGGCGACCTCGACGCGCAGGAGTTCCCGGCCATGCTGGCGGACTGGAAACAGGTCCAGACTCTCATGGGCGCGACGCCGGACTCGCTGGCGAAGCTGGAAGACGGCCTGCGCGACGTTCTCGGCGTCTTGCCGGCCGCGGAAACAGAAGCCCTGTGGCGCAAAGCAGGTTTCGCCCTGCCCGTCCCCTTCTTCCAGGCCTTCATGATCCGGGGTTGGCACGCGACAAGGGGATGATCGCGAAACACCTTCTCCCCCTCCTCGTAACCGCTTACAACGCGTGCAAAAGAACACGCGTTCAGGGACAGGAGACAGGATGGCCGACGTCGCACTCAGCGGCATTCGCAAGAGCTTCGGCGCGACCGAGGTTCTGAAGGGTGTCGATCTGACCATCGCCGACGGCGAGTTCGTGGTGTTCGTGGGACCGTCCGGCTGCGGCAAGTCCACCCTGTTGCGGGTCATCGCCGGTCTGGAAGAGGCCGATACGGGCGAGGTCTCGATCGGAGGCCGCGTCGTGAACGCCCTGTCGCCGTCCGACCGGGGCATCGCCATGGTGTTCCAGTCCTACGCCCTCTACCCGCACATGAGCGTGCGCCAGAACATGGCCTTCGGCCTGACCCTGGCGAAGACCGACAAGGCCGAGATCGAGCGCCGCGTCATGGCGGCCGCCGAAACCCTGAACATCGTCGATCTGCTCGATCGCAAGCCCAAGGCCCTGTCGGGCGGCCAGCGGCAACGCGTCGCCATCGGCCGCGCCATCGTGCGCGAGCCCGAGGTCTTCCTGTTCGACGAGCCGCTGTCGAACCTCGACGCCGCGCTGCGCGTGCGCATGCGCTACGAGTTCGCCTCGCTGCACGAACGGCTGAAGACGACCATGGTCTACGTCACCCACGACCAGGTCGAGGCCATGACCCTGGCCGACCGGATCGTGGTCTTGAACGGCGGGGTAGTCGAACAGGTCGGGGCGCCGATGGAGCTCTACGAACACCCCCGGACCCGCTTCGTCGCCGAATTCATCGGCAGCCCGAAGATGAACCTGATCCCGGCCGAGGTCGTCGAGGCCTCCGCGACCGGCGCCGTGGTCCGAACGGCGGCTGCAGAGACAGTGCATGTCGGCGTCGACGCCGCCGCGGCCAGGGCGGGCCAGTCGGTGATGCTGGGCGTCCGCCCCGAGCACCTGACACTCACGGGCCCCGGCGACGCGATCCGGGTGAAGGCGGCCTTCGTCGAGACCCTGGGCAACGCGACCTATGCCTATGTCGCGCAGGACGGCTCGACCGAGACCCTGACCGTGCAACTGGCCGGCGACATACGTCCGACAGTCGGCGAGGCCCTGACCCTGCACATCGACCCGGCCCGGGCGCACCTGTTCGACGCTGACGGAGCCGCGTTCAGGCGGCTCTGAGGGCGCACCTACTCCTTCAGCCGCCAGGTCGCGCCTGTCGGGCCGTCCATCACCACAACGTTCAGCGCCGTCAGCCGGTCGCGGATGCGGTCCGCCTCTGGCCAGTTCTTCTCCGCCCGCGCCGTGACGCGTTGGGCCAGCAGGGTCTCGACCTCGGCCTTCAGGGCGTCGTCGGCGCCGCCCTCGAACCACTGGTCCGGGCTGGACAACAGCACGCCCATGATCTTGCCGCAGGCGATCAGCTCCGCCTTGGCGATGCCCACCGCCTTGTGATCGCCGGCCGTCATCGCCCGCTCGATCTCGCTGGACAGGGCGAACATCGTCGCCATGGCTCCCGGGGTGTTCAGGTCGTCCGAGATGGCTTCCAGGAACTCCGGCGACGGCATGTCGCCCAGCGGCTCGACATCGTCCGCGCGACGCAGGGCGCCATACAGACGGTCCAGATTCTTGCGCGACTGGTCCAGCAGCGACTGGTTCCAGTCCAGCGGCTGGCGATAGTGGGCCGACAGAAGCGCCCAGCGCACCACCTCGCCCGGGATCGCCTGAACCAGATCGTGCAGCAACAGGACGTTGCCGATCGACTTGGACATCTTCTCCGCATCGACGGTCAGGAAGCCGTTGTGCATCCAGTAGCGGCTGTATTCGTCGTGCGAGGCCTCGCCGTGCGCATGGCCGTGAGCGCAGACGCCCTGGGCGATCTCGTTCTCATGGTGCGGGAACACCAGGTCGATGCCGCCGCCGTGGATGTCGATCGGCAGGCCCAGGGTCTTCTCGATCATGGCCGAGCATTCGATATGCCAACCGGGCCGGCCGTCGCCCCACGGCGAGGGCCACGAAGGCTCGTCCGCCTTTGACGGCTTCCACAGGACGAAGTCGTGCGGGTTCTTCTTGTAGGGCGCGACCTCGACGCGGGCGCCCGCGATCATGTCGTCCAGGTTCCGGCCCGACAGCGCGCCGTAGGACGGATAGGAGGAGACGTCGAACAGGACATGGCCCTCGGCGGCGTAGGCGCAGCCCTGGTCCACGATCTCGCCGATCTGCCGGATGATCGCGTCCATATGGTCGGTGACGTGGGGCGCGATGTCCGGCGGCGACACGTTCAGCAGCCCCATGTCGGCGAGATAGGCGGCCTCGTAGCGGGCCGTGACCTCGCCGATCGGCACGCCTTCCCGATGCGCCTTCGCATTGATCTTGTCGTCTACGTCCGTGACGTTGCGGGCGTAGATGACGCTCTCGGCGCCGTACTCGCGGCGGAGCAGCCGGACGAGCACATCGAACACCACCGGCGGGCGCGCATTGCCGATGTGAGCATAGTCATAGACCGTCGGACCGCAGACATAGAGCGTCACCCGTTCCGGGTCCCGGGGGACGAAGGCGCGCTTCTCGCGGCGCAGGGTGTCGTGAATAAAAAGCGTCATTTGGAAGCGGTGCAGTCAGTTTTCTTGCGGGACGGGCGATGCGTCCCATATAGCCGTGCTGGCCCGGCGACCAGCCGTGGCGACGAAAAGGGAGAGCGGCGCGCGTCAATCCGGGACCTTCGTTCCGGCGCTACTAGTCGCTTAGAAAACACTTCATGGACGCCAACGCCTCCAGACCGACGCTCGTCGGCAACGATCATCTGTCCCGTCCGACCCGCGAAGAGGCCCTGGCCGCCGTTCGCACCCTGATCGCATGGTCGGGTGACAATCCGGATCGCGAAGGCCTTCTGGACACGCCCAAACGGGTCGTCGACGCCTACGGCGAATGGTTCGAAGGCTATGCGGCCGATCCAGCCAAGGAACTGAGCCGCACGTTCGAGGACGTGCAGGGCTATGACGACATGGTGCTGCTGCGCGACATCGAGGTCGAAAGTCACTGCGAACACCACATGGCCCCCTTCCTCGGCAAGGCCTATGTCGCCTATCTGCCGACCGAGAAGGTCGTCGGCATCTCCAAGATCGCCCGCGTGGTCGAGATCTTCTCCAAGCGTCTGCAGACGCAGGAGACCCTCACCCAGGAAATCGCCAAGGCGCTGGAGGACAATCTCAACCCGGCCGGCGTCGCCGTCCTGATCGACGCCGAGCACCAGTGCATGACGACCAGGGGCGTGCACCACCGTCATGTCTCAACCATCACGACCCGTTTCACCGGGGCCTTCAAGTCGGACCCGGCGCTGATCGAACGCTTCCTGAAGCTGGCCAAGGGCTGATCGATAAATCCTCCTTCGCCGGTGGCGGAGGAGGAATTCTCCCCGTTCGGGCGAAAACCGCACCCGGGGAACCGACTTCCTTGCGAGACCGCTTTACAAGCCTCGCGGCAAACGCCAAGAAACCGTCCGAACCGTAACGCGTCGCTCGCGCCCCGCTGGCCGAGCCTCCATGGAGAATCAACGCATGGGCTCCAAGCTCGCAGGTCCCGCCGGCCAGGGTGGCAAGACCATCGCCCAGAACGCGGACATCAACGTCACGCCGTTCGTCGACATCATGCTGGTGCTGCTGATCATCTTCATGGTCGCGGCGCCGCTGGCCACCGTCTCCATCCGCCTCGACCTGCCGCCGGCCACCCCACCGACCGGCGAAGAGCCGAAGGAGCCGGTGTACATCACCATCCAGGACACGGGCTCTATCTTCATCGCCGAGCAGCAGACCACGATCGAAACCCTGGCCGTGGACGTCTGCGCCGCCCTGGGCGGCGGTTCGCCGGCCTGCCAGGAAGAGCGCGTCTTTGTCCGCGCCCAGCCGGAAGTCCGCTACAACGCCTTCATGGAAGTCATGAACGACCTGCAGAAGAACGGCTTCTACAAGGTCGGCCTGCTGAACGAAGACATCGAATAGGCTTTCCGCCTTTCGCAACGATCAGGGCCGCGTCTCGCAAGGGACGCGGCCTTTTTCATTTGAATCATCCGGGCCTAGGGTCGGAGCCATGACACCCGCCGACCTTCACGCCCTCGTCCTGACCTTCCCGGCAACGGAAGCCGGGATGTCCTATGGAAAGCCCTCCTTCAAGGCGGACGGGAAATTCTTCACCCGCATCCGTGCCGAGGACGACAGTGTCGTCGTCTATGTCGACAGCCTCGACCATCGGGACATGCTGTTGGACGCGGAACCCGCGACCTTCCACATCACCGACCATTATCGCGGCTATCCGATCGTCCTGGCCCGTCTGGCCTCGGTGGATCCGGCGTGGCTCCGTAAGACCCTGGAAAGGCGCTGGCTGAAGATCGTTCCGAAGAAGGTATCGAAGGGCTACACACCCCTCACTTGACCTGACGCGACGTCACCCTGTCACGTTCGTTTCCAAACAGGACGGACTGGCCTTGGATACCCCGGAATTCATCACCCGTGATCTGACGACCGAGGCTGCGGACGGCTATCGGCTGACGCTACGGCTGATCGCTCCGGTGAAGCCGTCCCACGCAGTGCTCGTCACCTCGGGCACCGGCTTTCCTATGGGGTTCTACGAACGATTCGCCCGCCATCTTGCCGCGAGCGGCGCCGCAGTCCTGCTTCACGACATGCGCGGTATCGGCGCGTCGCGGCCGGACGATCTGGCCGCCATGCAGATGACCTACGAGGACTGGGGCCGGCTCGACATGCCCGCCGCTCTGGAGGCGCTGGTCGCCGCCTTTCCGGACCTTGCTGTCTCCCACGTCGGCCATAGTGTCGGCGGACATTTCGCCGGCTTCATGCCGAACCACGCCAGGATCACACGCCACGCCTTCATCGCCGTCGGCTCAGGTTACTGGGGCGACCATTTCCGCAGCTACAATCCGGCCGAGATCTTCTTCTGGTGGATCTACGGTCCGTGGAGCCTGGCCCGCCACGGCTACGTCAAGGGCGGCGGCCTGTGGCGCGGCGCCGATCTGCCGCGCGGCGTCTTCCTGCCCTGGCGACGCTGGTGCCACGACCCGCGCTATTTCGCGGATCGGCTCGACACGGAACTCAAGCCGAATCATTTCGCCGAAGTCACGGCGCCGATCCGGTCGTGGATTTTCAGCGACGACCCGATCGCCAATCGCAAAACCGCGCCGCGAATGCTGGAAGTCTATCCGAACGCCCCCCACGAACTTGTCGTTCGCGAACCGGCAGACTATGGCGTGCCCCGCATCGGGCACGAGGGAGCGTTCAGGCGCGGACTGGAACCGCTCTGGAACGAGATTTCCGACTCGCTGAGAGGCCGATAGCTGGCGCCGCCGCGTTCCTCCCCCATATCCGGCCTCCCCCGAACCCTGGCCGGAGCCGCCCTATGTCCGAACAACTGTCCCTGACCGTCGACGGCCTGACGATTCCCCAGCTCGGGTTCGGCACCTGGCAGCTGGAGCCGGCCGATGCGCGGCGGATGGTCGCCGAGGCCCTGCGGATCGGCTACCGGCACATCGACACGGCCTGGATCTACAAGAACGAGGCCGCCGTGGGCGACGGCATCCGCGACGCCATCGAGGCGGGGGTGGTCGCCCGCGAAGACATCTGGCTGACGACCAAGATCTGGGTCGCCCATTTCGAGCATGACGCCCTGCTTCGTCAGGCCGGGGAATCGGCGACCAACCTGGGGTTCACCCCCGACCTCCTGTTGCTGCATTGGCCCAAGGCGACCCCGACCTTCGCCGAGACCCTCGGCGCCCTGAACGAGGCCAAGGACCGGGGCCTGACCCGTTCCATCGGTCTGTCGAACTTCCCCTCCGGTCAGTTCCGTGAGGCGCAGCGCCTGTCTCCCGCGCGCCTGATCACCAACCAGGTCGAATATCATCCCTATCTGTCGCTGAAGACACTGCGCGCTACAGCTGCCGACCTCGGCTCCTCGATCACCGCCTGGTCGCCGCTCGCCCAAGGCAAGATCGCCGACGAAGCCGCGATCGGCGAGATCGCCCGCGCCCACGGCAAGTCCAACGGCCAGGTCACCCTGCGCTGGCTGTTGCAGCAGGGCGTCATCGCCATCCCTCGCACAGTGAAGGTCGAACGTGCGGCCGAGAATTTCGACATCCAGGACTTCCAGCTCTCGGACGAGGAGATGGCCCGCATCCACGCCCTGGCCCGTCCTGACGGCCGCCTCGGCGACTGGCTCGACAAGGACTTCACCTGGGACCAGGATTGACCCAGACGCGGCATGAAAGCCGCGCACGGAGGTTTCGCATGGGTTCAGTTCTCGGTTTCCCGAGCATCGATCCGCAGGACGCGGCCATCGGCGCCCGCTTGAAGCGCCGGCGGGAACAGCGCGGGGTCGATGTCGACGACGTCGCCGCCGCACTGAAGATCACCCCGGAAGAAGAACGCCGCGCCGAGGCCGGCCGCGCCCACCTGACCACGCTCCAGATCGCCGCGGCCACCAACCGCCTGCGCCTGCCGGTGTGGGCGCTGGTCTCCGACAGCCCGGTCTACTGATGATCCGGAGGATGCACGGCGCCGCGCGCGGCTGGCGCATCCTGTTCGCCATTGTCGGCTGGCTCGGCCTGATCGCCCAGTACGCCCTGTCGCTCGAAGCGGGCACGAGGTCCGTCTTCGGCTCGACGGTGATCTTCTTCAGCTATTTCACGGTGCTGACCAATGTGCTCGTCGTCCTGGCCCTGACCGCCCCGGCCCTGTTTCCCGACAGCCGTCTCGGCCGCTGGACCGCCAGCGAAGGCGTCCGCGCCGCCGTGGCCATGTATATCGCGGTCGTCGGCTTGATCTATCACACGCTGCTGGATGCGACCTGGAACCCGCAGGGACTGCTGTTCTACGTCAATCAGGTCCTGCACACCGTCATGCCGATCGCCTTCGTGCTGGACTGGCTGCTGTTCGTGCCCAAGGGTCTGCTCCGCTGGATCGATCCGGGGAAGTGGCTGGCCTGGCCTCTGCTCTACGGCGTCTGGACCGTGATCCACGGCCAGCTGATCGACTGGTATCCCTACTGGTTCATCGACATCGACGAGCTCGGCTGGGGTCGAACGGCAATGAACTTTGCGGCCCTGCTCGCCGTCTTCCTGGTGCTCGGTCTGATCGTCGTGGCCCTGGATCGCGGCCTGGCCGCTTTTGGCAAGGGCGACAGCTCTCTTATTCCCTCCTGATAGCGTCGGGCGCCGGCCTTGGGGCCCGTTCGTCGGCGTCCTGCGGTTGAGGCTTGACCCCATACTGGCTTGACGCGCCCGGCGCCTCCGGGACTGCCCGCTGGCCGCTGACGGCCAGGTAGACCAGGCACCAGACGAGCGCCGAAAATCCGATGGCGAGCAGCAATCCGAACAGCCGCGGCCTTCCAAACCATTGGTTGTTCAACTTTGAATCGCTCACTCAAAAGTTCTCGGTTCAGCAACGGTGGCTTTTCCGTGCACTGCCTTTTATTCTGGTGCAATTGATCCTGAATATCCAGATCGCGATTTGAGCAGTCTGGATTGCGAATACCATCGATATGAAAGATTTGTGCGGTGCAGCGCTCGCAGGCTAAACTAAAATCGCGTGAGCAACTGGTGGCGGCGGCACGTGCGTTGTTCGAATCGGTTCCCTATGAATCGACAACCATAAGAAGCATTGCAGAGTCCATGGGTCGAAGCACGGGCCTCGTATTCGCCCACTTCCCTGACAAGGAAAGCCTCTGGCGCGCCGCGATGGGAACACCACCTCCGGTCGACAGCGCGCTCACCCGCGCCGCCCCGCTTTTGCTGGAGACGCTGGAAGCCCTGGTCGAACAGCACGACCGCAAGGCGTCCGATCCGGACCCTCGGTGGCGCAATGCACAACGCGCCATTGATGTCGCGCGTGGGGCGAATCCCGGCGACGCGCCCTCGTCATCGCTGAGCCCCAACGAGTTTCCGGCCAAGCGGCTGAATCGATTCGGCGCTCACGTCGTCGCCGAGGTCGAGGCGCGACGGGACCTGCCCCAGTGGAAGGACCTGATGGAGCCGGTGTTCGAACTCTGCGGGCTGCTCGTGGCCTATGCGGAGCGGAAGAGCACGGAAGCCGAGGTCTACGACGCGGCCGTTTCGGCCTGCGCGACCATCACCCAGGTCGGGGTCCACGGCGCCGCTGACGTTCCCTATCGCCCGACCGCCGCCATGAAGCGCGAACACAAGGGCACGGAGCCCAAAACCCTGTCGCTCGTATCGACCGGCCGGTGATGTTCAACCAGCGGAATCTGCTCTAGGCGTCGCCCAGACCGGAGCGACCGATGGCCTACAAATCCCTGCGCGACTTCATGGCCCAACTGGAGGCCTCGGGCGAACTGGTGCGCGTGTCGGAGCCCGTCTCCACCGTGCTGGAGATGACCGAGATACAGACCCGGCTGCTGAGGAACGGCGGCCCGGCCGTCCTGTTCGAAAAGCCCGTCATGCCCGACGGCTCGATCAGCCCGATCCCGGCCCTCGCCAACCTGTTCGGCACGGTCAAACGCGTCGCCATGGGCGTGACCCTCGATAAAAAGTCGCGCACCACCGCCGCCGAGCTGCGCGAGGTCGGCGAGCTGCTGGCCTTCCTCAAGAACCCCACCCCGCCGCGCGGCCTGTCCGACGCCATGGACATGCTGCCGCTGGCCCAGTCGGTGCTCGCCATGCGGCCGAAGGTGGTCAAGTCCGCACCGGTCCAGGAGGTCGTGCTCAAGGGCGACCAGATCGACCTCGGCAAACTGCCGATCCAGACCTGCTGGCCCGGCGAGCCCGCGCCCCTGATCACCTGGGGCCTCGTGGTCACAAAGGGCCCGTCCGACGATCGCGAGGACGACTTCAACCTCGGCATCTACCGCATGCAGGTGCTGGGCAAGGACCGCGCCATCATGCGCTGGCTGGCCCACCGCGGCGGGGCCCAGCACTATGCCCGCCACAAAAAGAAGAAGACCGGGCCCCTGCCCTGCGCCGTCGTCCTGGGGGCCGACCCCGGCACCATCCTCGCCGCCGTCACGCCCGTCCCCGACACCCTCAGCGAATACCAATTCGCCGGCCTGATGCGCGGAGCGAAGGCCGAGCTGGTCGCCTGCAAGACCGTGCCCCTGATGGTCCCGGCCCAGGCCGAGATCGTCCTCGAAGGCCACGTCCTGCTGGACGAGCACGCGCCCGAGGGCCCCTACGGCGACCACACCGGCTATTACAACTCGGTCGAGACCTTCCCGGTGTTTCAGGTCAGCGCCATCACCATGCGCCGTGACCCCGTCTATCTGACCACCTTCACCGGCCGCCCGCCGGACGAACCGTCGGTGCTGGGCGAGGCGCTGAACGAGGTCTTCATTCCGCTGTTGCGGGCCCAGTTCCCGGAGATCACCGACTTCTGGCTGCCGCCGGAGGGGTGCAGCTACCGCATCGCCGTGGTGTCGATGAAGAAGGCCTATCCCGGCCACGCCAAGCGGGTGATGCTGGGCGTGTGGAGCTATCTGCGCCAGTTCATGTACACCAAATGGGTCATCGTCGTGGATGACGACATCGACGCCCGCGACTGGAAACAGGTCATGTGGGCCATGGCCACCAAGATGGACCCGGCCCGTGACATCACCCTGATCGAGAACACCCCGATCGACTATCTGGACTTCGCCTCGCCGGAGAGCGGCCTGGGCTCCAAGATCGGCCTCGACGCCACCGACAAATGGCCGCCCGAGACGAAGCGCGAATGGGGCGAGGAAATCCGCATGGACGCCGGGGTCGTCGAGCGGGTGTCAGCGATGTGGGACACGCTCGGATTGCCGGGTGACGGAACGCCGATCTGGAAATAGGTTGGCCGCTCACCGATCGCCGGGGGGCGGATGAACGCGTTCGAGTTTTTCTTCACCTTCTACGGCCTGATCATGGGTCTGGCCGTAGCCAACGCCGCCGGCGGGTTCGGGGCCATGTGGCGCGACCGGCACGATCTGCGGATCGGATGGTGCGTGCCCCTGCTCAGCGCGCTGATCCTGTTCAGCGCCGTCGGAGTCTGGCTGGCCGCCTGGAGCGGGGCAGAAACGCAGGTCATCAACCAGGTCGAGCTGTTCGCCGCCCTCGGCGTCGCCCTGCCCTACGTCTTCATCAGCGTGGCCATGTTCCCGCGGGATGCGAGCGGGGGCCGGCTTGATGCGCACTACATCTCCCATTGCCGCTCGCTGATCGGCGCGGTGATGGTCAGTCGGCTGACGGCGTTGCTGATGAATCTCTCCTACGGCGACCGGCCCGACCTGTTTGACCTCACGACGAGCCTGGGTCCCCAGTGGGCGGTCCTCATCGTGCTGTTCTTCTGGCGGAACCTGCGAGCCCACCAGATCGGTCTTGCCCTGCTGGCGGCGCACACCCTTTGGCGCGTCGCCCTCTGGAGCCCCTCGTGAGCCGTCAATCCGGATAGAGCGCCGCCAACTGTTGGATAGTGCCGCGCATCGCCGACCTCAGCTCAGACGGAGCCAGCACCTCGGCCTCGGCTCCCAGTCGCAGGAAGTCGACGGCGGCGTGGGCGATGGATTCGATCGGGATGGTCACCTCGACCCATGCGTCTGCGGCTGGCGTCTCGGTCGCCGCCACGATCGCCGCATAGGCCGCGCCCAGCCGTCGCAGCCGCCGCAGCCCCTCGGCCGTCAGCCTCAGCTGCGCCTCGCCGGTGAACAGTTCGGCCTCGAACCGCGCCGAGGTCGCCGCCCACCAGCTTGCGAGATCGAAACCCTCCGGCCGGTCGAAACCTTCATCGCCGACGTCCAGCGTCAGGATGTTCGACACGCGATAGGTCCGGGGCGCTGCTTTCGCCTCGCCCGCCGGCAGCGCGGCCAGATACCAGACGCCGCCCTTCAGGATCAGGCCCAGCGGCTCCAGCGTCCGCTCGACCGGTCCGCTCCAGCGCTCGTAGCGCACGGCGATTCGGCGCCGACCCCAGACAGCCTGGGCCAGTTCCGGCAGGCGTTCGCCGCCTGTCTCGCCCTGGTACCAGCCTGACGGATCGAGGTGGAACCGGGCGGCCATCCGTTCGGCCGCCGCCTGACGCTCGGGCGGCAAGGCAGCCAGCAGCTTCAGCTGCATCGTCATCAGGGCCTCGGAGAGACCCATGGCCGCCGCAGGGCCCGCCAGTCCGCCCATGAACAGCGTCTCGGCCTCCGCATCAGTCAGGCCCGTCAACCGGGTGCGATAGCCGTCCAGCAACTGGAACCCGCCCTCGCGCCCCCGGTCGGCATAGACGGGCGCGCCGGCGGCGCTGAGCTGGTCTATGTCGCGATAGATGGTCCGCACCGAGACCTCGAATTCGGCGGCCAGGGCGCTCGCCGTGGTTCGCCCCCGGGTCTGGAGGATCAGCAGGATGGACAACAACCGGCTCTGGCGCATTTTTTGAGCCTAGCGAATAAATCCTGACATCCAGTGACAGGTTACCCCGCCTATCCCTGTGCCATCGCCGCAGGAGCCTTTCAATGACCGTCGCCTATCCGCCCGAGGTTCACGACTTCGATTTCATCCACGGTCACTGGACCATCGCCAACCGGCGGCTGAAGACACGGGGCGTCAGCGCCGCGGACTGGGACGTCTTCGCCTCCACCGCATTCTGCGAGCCGCGCCTCGATGGTCTCGCCAATGTCGAACAGATCGCCTGCCCCGAGCGCGGCTGGACCGGCATGTCGTTGCGCAGCTTCGATCTGGAGCGCGGCGTCTGGTCGATCTGGTGGATCAGCAGCCTCAATGGCCAGCTTCAACCGCCGGTAAGCGGGCGATTCCGGGACGGCGGCTGCGTGCTGGAAGGTCCCGACTTGGACGGCGACCGCCCGATCCTGGCCCGCTACATCTGGTCCGACATCGAGCCCCGGACCGCGCGCTGGACCCAAGCCTTTTCCTACGACGAGGGCGCGACCTGGGAAGCCAACTGGATCATGGACTTCACGAGGGCGGCCCAATGAGCCACGCCGCCTATCGAACTTCGCCAGCACACCCGCCCCGGCCGCAGGGACGACCTGATTGCTGCGCCGCACACAAAATGTGTCTGGATTGCGATTTTCGCATGACAGGGCCGTAATCTTGCGGATAGCGTCCGGACTTCTCTTCTGGAGCAGCGTCATGAAGTTCGCCGTCGTCGCCCTCGCCATCGTCCTCGCCGCGCCAGTGGCCGCTTCCTTTCCCGCGACGGCCGAGGCTCAGGTTCTGGCCGGCCGTGGGGGCGACACCCGCCGCCTGCGCGAGGCCCCCCGCGCGGCCCTGACCCCCCGCGAGGAAGACCGTCTGTTCGCGGCCGAGGAAGCCGTCTTCGAACTGCAGGCCCAGATCGAAACGCTTGAGGAAGTGGCCGCGCCGACCCCGGAACAGATCGCCAGCCTGGAAGATCTGCGCGAGCGGCTCGAGGACGAACAGGGCACCGTCGACCGGCTGACGCGCAAGCGCAACCGTCGCGGCTGATCGTCGAACCGGGGTGACCGCCCCCGGCGCCTTCGCCAGCCTCTGCTCGAGCAAAGGTCGAGGGACCCGGTGAGCGCGTTCGAGTTCTTCTTCAGCTTCTATGGCCTCTTGCTCGGTCTCTCGGTCGCCGAGCTGGTCGGCGGCTTCTCGCGCGTGCTCCACGAGCGCCAGAGGGTGCGGTTCGGCTGGCTCACGCCGCTCCTGGCCCTGTTCGTGGCCATGGACGTGGCGACCTTCTGGAGCCAGGCCTGGACCATCTTCCGAGGCGCGCCGTTCAACCTCGCCCTGCTGTTCGTCGGCCTTGTGGTCGCCGCCACCTTCTATGTCGCCGCCAGCGTCACCTTCCCGCGCGTGACAGCGGAAGGCGTGGAACAGAAGATCGACCTCGACGACCATTTCTGGGCCCACCGGCGGCTGATCTTCACCTGCATTCTCGCCGCCAACCTGATCGTCGTATCGATCTTCATCGGCCTGATGCTGGCGGACGCAGGATTCGCCAGCCTGTCGTCACCACGACTATGGATCGGGTTCGCAGTGTTCAGCCTGGGTACGGCGGTCGCAGCCTTCGCGCCGTGGCGGCGGGTCGCTGTCGGCGCCCTGATCGTGCTGATCGCCTACAGCATCTTCAATGTCGCGCGGTCGGCGGCCGTGCTGTTCGCGGCGGGCGGATGGTCGCTACCGACCGGATGACGGCTTGCCAGCGGCGGGCCCAGAGCGGATGAACGGCCTATGCGCACCGCCCTCATCCTGACCGTCCTCACGGTCCTCGCGTCGAGTCCCGCCATGTCCCAAAATTCTGAAGTACGGGCCGTCCCCAACACCGCCCCCTGGGATCAGCCTTTCCTGCCGCCGGCGCTGGAGTGGAACGGCGCCAGCCGCGCCCTGCTCGCCGACGCGTCCAACCCCTGGATCACCGATTTCGAGCGCGATCCGGCGCATGACTTCAGCCCAGATTACGCCGCCACCCGGGCGTGGTTCGACCGGCTGGACGCGGCGTCAGACCTGATCCGCATCGAACCGTTCGGCGTCTCTCCCGAAGGTCGTCCGATCTACGCCGTGATCGCGTCGAAGGACGGCGCGGCGCTGGATCCGACGAAGCCCGTCCTCCTGGCCCAGGCCGGCATCCACCCCGGCGAGATCGACGGCAAGGACGCCGGCATGATGCTGCTGCGGGACGTGGCGTTCGGCGACAAGGGAGACCTGCTGGACCACGCCAATCTGGTCCTGATCCCCATTCTGTCGGTCGACGGCCACGAACGCGCCTCAGCCTACAGCCGTCCGAACCAGCGCGGCCCCCGCATCCAGGGCTGGCGCAACACCGGCACCAACCAGAATCTGAACCGCGACTTCCTGAAGCTGGACCAGCCGGAGATGCGCGCCCTGCGCACCTTCATCAACGGCCTGAAACCGGACCTCTACCTCGACATCCACGTCACCGACGGGATGGACTACCAGTACGACGTAACCTTCGGCTTCAATGGCGAGTTCGACGCCTTCAGCCGCTCGCCGTCCAGCGCGCGCTGGCTCGATACAGTCTTCAAGCCTGCGATGAACCAGGCGCTGGAAGCCGAGGGCCACATTCCCGGCCCGCTCGTGTTCGGCATCGACGACCAGAATCCGCGCGCCGGGCTGAACGACGGCGGCCTCGGCGAACGCTTCTCCAACGGCTGGGGCGACGCCGCCCACGTGCCGACCATCCTGATCGAGAACCACAGCCTGAAGCCTTACGAGCAGCGGGTGTTGGGGACCTACGTCTTCCTTGAGGCGTCGCTGCGGATCCTGGCCGAAAATGCAGCCCCTCTCCGCGCCGCCATCGCCGCCGACCGCGCCCTGCGCCCTGCCGAGGTGCTCGCCAACTTCGGGTCCGATCCGGTTCCGCACCAGACCCGCGCCTTCAAGGGCGTGCTTTACGAAGCGTATGACAGCCCCGCTTCGGGTCGTCGAGAGATCCGCTGGCTGGGTCGCCCCGATCCCGAACTGTGGCAGCTTCCCTATTACGGTTCGCGCGCTGGCCTCCGTCTGCGGCGCCCGACGGCCTACTGGGTCCCCGGCTATCGCACCGACCTGATCGAGCGCCTGCGTATCCACGGCCTGACGATGGAGACGCTCGACCAGCCCCGCACTGTTTCGGTCGAGATGCTCCGTCTCGGCAACCCGACCCTCGCGTCCCGGCCCAATGAGGGTCATGTCCAGGCGAGCGTCACCGAGGTCACGCCCGAGCGTCGCGACTGGACTTACGCTCTGGGCTCGGTGCGCGTGCCGACGGACCAACCGCTCGGCGACATCGCCGTCCTCCTGCTGGAGCCGCAATCGTCGGAGAGTTTCTTCGCCTGGGGCCTGTTCTCCGAGGTCCTCAGCCGGGTCGAGTATATCGAGGGCTACGCCATCGCGCCCCTGGCCGAGGCCATGATGGCCGCGGACCCCACCCTAAAGGCCGAGTTCGAGGCGAAACTGGCCGCAGAGCCGGCTTTCGCAGCCGACGGCGACGCGCGACTGGCATGGTTCTACGAGCGAACCCCGTTCTATGATGACCGCTACCGACTCTATCCGGTCGGACGGGAGGACTAGAAATGAACATGCTCACCGAGATGACTTCCGCACAGGCGACGGCTCTCTGGAGCGGCCTGATGATCCTGTGGCTCGTGTATCTGGGCATACAGGTCGCCCTGGCCCGGCGCAGCAACAAGGTCCTGCTCGGCGACGGCTCCAATCCGACGGTCCTGCTGGCCAGCCGCGTCTTCGGCAACGCCGCCGAATATACGCCCATCGCGATCGGCGCCCTGGCCGTCCTGAGCCTGCTGGGGATGCCGGCCTATGTCCTGCACGTCCTCGGCGGCCTGCTGTTTCTCGGCCGCCTGATTCACGGCTTCGGTCTTAGCAACAAGAAGGTCACCGCCGGACGGGTCTTCGGCATGGTCCTGACCTGGACGCCCCTGGCCGCGGCCGCGGCCATGTTGATCGTCCACGCCTTCGTCGGCACCCCGCACGGTTAGGGGCGTTGCGGGGGAGGTCCGGGTCCGCCATATCGGGCCATGCCTGACAGCCTCCCCGCTTCCGACCTTCTGAACGATATTGTCGCCGCCGCCCTCCGGGCCGGAGCCGACGCCGCAGAGACCGCCACCGCCGAACGCGCCTCCCTGTCCGTCGGCGTCCGCAACGGCGCCCTGGAAGACGTCGAGCGCGAGGAGAGCCGTGACCTCGGCCTGCGGGTCTTCATAGGACGGCGTCAGGCCACCGTGTCCGCCTCGGACCTCTCGGCCGCCACTCGGGAGCGGTTGATCGAACGCGCCGTCGCCATGGCCCGGCTGGCCCCCGAAGATCCCTACGCCGCGCTGGTCCCCGCCGGCGAGCTGGCGCGCGGCCCCTTCCCCGACCTGCAGCTGTCCGACACGGCCGAGCGCAGCGCCGCAGAGCTGGAAGAGGTCGCCCGCGAGGCGGAAGGCCACGCCCTCGCCGTGCCCGGCGTCGCCAGGTCCGAAGGCGGCCACGCCAGCACGGCCTCCAGCCGGTGGCGTCTGGTTACTTCCGAAGGGTTCGACGGCGCCTATACCTCCACTGGCTTCTCGCTCGGCGTCGGCGTCATCGCTGAAAAGGACGGCGCCATGGAGCGTGGCGGCGAGAGCCGTTCGACCCGCTGGCTCGCCGACCTGCCCGGCCCCGACAGCATCGGCGCCGAGGCCGGCCGTCGCGCCGTAGAGAAGCTCGGCCCCCGCAAGATCGCCTCGACCACGGCCCCGGTGATCTTCGAGCGCCGCGTCGCGGCCCAGGTCCTGTCGCCGCTGCTTGGGGCCATCGCCGGCCCGTCGATCGCGCGCGGCCAGTCCTTCTTGAAGAACAGGATGGGCCAGCAGGTCCTGCCCAAGGGCCTCTGCCTGATCGACGATCCGTTTCGTGTCCGGGGCATGGCCTCCACCCCGTTCGACGATGAAGGCTCGCCGGTCGAGCGCCGCAATCTGGTCGATGACGGCGTCCTGACCACCTGGTTGCTCAACTTGTCGGCCGCCGCCCAGCTGGGGCTGAAAACGACCGGCCACGCCTCGCGCGGGCTCGTCGGGCCCTCCAGCGTCTCGACCCATAACCTGCACCTGACACCCGGCGAGGCCGACCTGAACGGCCTGATGGCCCAGGCGGGGACCGGCCTGGTGATCACCTCCATGTTCGGCCCCTCGCTGAACGCCAACACCGGCGACTGGTCCGCCGGGGTCTCCGGCTACTGGTTCGAGAACGGCGAGCGGGCGTATCCGGTCAGCGAGATCACTGTCGCCGGGAACCTCGCCGACCTGTGGATGCGCCTCGTGCCTGGCTCGGACCTGGAATTCCGGGGCGGGTTCAACAGCCCGTCACTGCTGTTCGATGGCGTGGCCATCGCCGGCAAATGATCGACCTCGCCGCCGACCTCGCCCTGATCAGGGACGCGGCCCTGGCGGGCGGCGCGCTGGCCGAGGCCGAGCGGGATCGCGGCCTGAAGATCACCCACAAGGACGGCGGTTCGCCCGTCACCAATGCCGACATCGCTGTCGACAACATGCTGAAAGACCGGCTTCTGGCCGCGCGCCCGGACTACGGCTGGCTGTCCGAGGAGACGGTCGACACGACCGACCGCCTGTCGCGCCGTCGCCTGTTCGTCGTCGATCCCATCGACGGCACCGTCGCCTTCCTGAAGAACCAGCCGTGGTGGTGCGTGCCCATCGCCGTGGTCGAGGACGGCAGGCCCGTCGCCGCCGTCATCCACGTCCCGGCCACCGGAGAGACCTATGAGGCGACGCCGGGCGGCGGCGCCCGGCTGAATGGCCGTCGCATCACGGCCTCCGACGTCGATACGCTCGACGACGCCGCCGTCCTGGCCGACGCCCGGCTGATGGAGGGACCGCACTGGCCAGAGCCTTGGCCGTCGATGCGCTACGAGAAGCGCAACGCCCTCGCCTATCGCATGGCCCTCGTCGCTTCGGGGGCCTTCGATGCGGCCATAGCCCTGATGCCGAAGTGGGATTGGGACGTCTGCGCCGGGGCCCTGATCGCCGGCGAGGCCGGGGCGAAGGTTTCCGATCACCATGGCCATCCCTGGCTGTTCAACCGCCCGGACCCGCGTCAGGCCAGCCTCGTCTGCTCGGCCCCCGCGCTGCACCCGTTGATCCTGAGGCGTACAGCGCCTATCCCGCTGGCGACCTGATCCCCCATCTGCGGACCCGCTCCATGACCGACGCCCCGAACGCCTCCGATCCCCAGTTGCTTCACCTCGTGATCGGCGGTGAGCTGCGCCATCTCGACGCCCCGGTCTTCCGCGACCTGTCCAAGGTCGAGTTCGTCGGCGCCTTCCCCAACTATGCCGAGGCCAAGGCCGCCTGGAAGGCTCGCGCCCAGGCCACCGTCGACAACGCCCACATGCGCTTCTTCATCCTTCACGCCCACCGCATGATCGATCCGCGCGGCGAGGCCTGATCGTCGCACGCGGAACCCCGGCCGCGACGCAGGCGCTCTATCAGTCTAGTCTGTCGTCAACTGAGGAGCGCTCACATGATCCCGACCCTGATCGTTCTGGGCCTGCTGGCGCTGGGTGTCGGTATCGTCGCCTTCGCCACCCGTCGTACCGAGACCCGACAGGACGTTGTCGTCGACCAGGACACCGCCTGGAACGACCCGGTCACCCCGGCCAACACCGCCCCGGTCGAGGCCGATCCCTTCGCCAATGCCCCGGTGCTGACGCCAGCGGTGAGCATCGATCCGATCCCGACCGACGCCATTCCTGTGGAGCGCCCATCGTGAACCTGTTCGGCACAACCCTCGACGGCGCCCAGATCGCAGGTCTCGTCGGCCTGCTGGCCACGCTCGCCCTGTGGCTGATCGTTCTGGGTCGCGAGCGCGGCTATGCGAAATGGTTCCGGCAATGGGAGGCCGATCGCAAGGCGCGCCTCGAGGCCGAGACCGGCGTCACCCCGGAACAGAAACGCGACCCGACCGGTCCCTGGGGCTGAAGCCTACTCCCGCTTCAGCAGCTTCTCGGTCAGCAGGGTCCCCCACCAGTTGGCGCGAAACTCCTTGCGCATCGCTTGCGGATCGTAGGCGTCCGACTCGACCCACTGCATGAACCCAACTCCTGTCGGCTCAACCTCGTTGACATAGGTCTCGAGGAAGTGGTCGAGGACCCCCGTGAGCCCCTCGCGGCTGTGCAGGTATTTCTTCGACAACTCGCTCATCGCCTTCGAGATCGGCTCGCCGAGATGGAAGTGGCGGTAGAAGACCGCCATCAGCCCGGCCCGGTCCGCCCCCGACTTGCAGTGGATCAGCACAGGATATTCGATCGACTGGAACAGGTCCCGCGCGCGGCGCACCCGGTCCTTGCCCGGCGGATCGCGCGAATCGAGCGGGGCGTCGATCAACGTCAGGCCCAGTCGCTCGCACGCCGCCTTTTCCAGCCAGTAATAGCCCTCGTCCCGCTCGCCGCGCAGGTTGATGACGGTCTTGATGCCCCGCTTCGCCCAGCCGTCGAGCTGACGCGGCGACGGCTGGTTGGTCCGCACGAGATCCGGGCCCAGCCAGTGGGCGTTCGAGAACGCCAGACGCAGGAAGGCGTGGTCTTTCCAGAAGAAGTCCCGTTCCGCCGCCTTGCGACCGGCCTCCGTGCTCACATCAAATCGCGCCATCACGTCAGACATAGTGGGGTCGCCAGCCGCCGTCATCCCGTGCAGGATCGCAGCGACCGATGCTGTGTCATTGTGGAGTCTCCTGATGCGCCTGATCCCTCTCGCCCTGGTCCTCGCTCCCCTCGCCATGGCGGCCTGTTCCGCGGCCGAGGAGCCGGCCTCAGCCCCGGCCGAGGTCGCGGCTTCTGTCGCTCCTGCGGCGCCGGCGGTCCCGGCCGCCCAGACCAGCGATCCGGCCCTCGGAACCGCCATTGCGACAGTCCTCGGCGATGACGCCGAAAACACCCGCAGCGTCGTCCGCATCGTCGGCGAAGGCCCGGGCCGCATCGCCCTCGTCTATCTGGTGGGTATGAACTGGTGCGGGTCTGGCGGCTGCAACCTGCTGATCCTCCGGCCCGGCCCGGCCGGCTGGGAACAGGTCGGCAATGTCTCGCGCGTCAGCAATCCCGTGCGGCTTCTGACCACCTCGACCAACGGGCTTCCCGACATCGGCGTGACCGTCTCGGGCGGCGGCGGACCGCCCGCCTATGAGGCCAGGGTCTCGTTCGACGGCACGACCTATCCCCGCTTCCCGTCCGACGAGCCGCTGGTCGGGGCCGAGGGATCCGTGGTGATCACCGACGCCGACATCCCGCCCCCCTCCGAGTGAAGGTTGGCCGAGTGATCCCTTGACTTGCGGGGCGGAGCGTCCGACCTCGGGCGGATGACTTCGCCCGCCCCGCCAGCCTCGCAGGAGGACGCAGCCTCGCGCCCCTTGGTCGGCCGCATCTGGCGCGACTACCTGTCCCACAGGAAGGCGGCCCTTATCGTGTCGCTGGTGTGCGCGGCTGTCGCCGGCATCAGCAACGCCACCATACTGCAACTGCTCCAGGCGGCCGTCGACGGCATGTTCCTCGGCAAGCCCGTCAAGCTCACGGGCCTGTTCCTCGTTCCACCGGAGCAGGCTCTGGTCACCATTCCCGCCGTCATCGTCGGCGTCGGCCTGATCTGGACTATCGCGGCGCTGGGACAGGCTGCCCTGGTCAACCGGATCGGCCACGGCATCGTCGGCGACATCCAGGTGCGGCTGTTCGGCGCCATGATCCGCGCCGACCTCGCCCGCCTGCGCAGCCAGCATTCCGGCGCCTTTGTCTCCAGCGTCCTGTTCGACGCCAACCTCGTGCGCGAGGCCTTCACTAACGGCCTCGTCGGCTACACCCAGCATGGCCTGACCCTGATCGCGGTCATCCTCTACATGGCGTGGTCGGACTGGCGGCTGACCATGATCGTCCTGCTCGGCGCGCCGATCATCGCCTTCGTCATCCGCCGTTTCGGCAAACGGATGAGAAAGGCCACGACCGGGGCTATGGTCGAGACCGAAAACCTCTCCACCGCCCTGATGGAAAACCTCGACGGCGTCCGCCTGATCAAGATCGAGAACCGCGAGGCGGCCGAGCAGGCGCGCGTCGCCGAGGTCATTGGCCGCCGCCAGCGTCACGTCATCAAGTCCGCCGACTCCAGAGCCTTCGCCGGGCCCTTCTCCAATCTCGTCGCCATGCTGATCGTCGCGGCCGTCATGGCCTATGCCGGCTGGCAGGCGCGCAACGACCAGATGACCATCGGCGCCTTCACCGCCTATGTCGCCCTGCTGATGTCGGCGGGCCAGTCGCTGCGTCAGGTCACCAATCTGCAGACGACGATGGCCGAGGGCCTGACCGCCGCCCGCCGCCTGTTCGGCGCGCTCGATATCGCACCGGAGATCCGCGAGACGGCCGCGCCACAGGCCCTCCGGGCCGGCCCGGCCACGATCGTTTTCGATAACGTGTCGTTCGCCTATGGCGCAGCGGCCCCCACCATCTCGGACGTCTCCCTGACCGTTGCGCCCGGAGAGACTGTGGCCCTCGTCGGCCCGTCAGGCGGCGGCAAGTCGACCCTGCTCAGCCTCCTGCCGCGCTTCTATGACGTGACCTCGGGCAAGGTGACCATCAACGGCGTCGACCTGCGCGAGCTCAGCCTGTCGGACCTGCGCGCCCGCATCGCCCTGGTGACCCAGGAGCCGTTCCTGTTCGACGACACGATCGCCGCCAACATCGCCTACGCCCGCCCGGGCGCCACTCCGGAGCAGATCGCCGAGGCCGCCCGGTCGGCCGCCGCCCACGACTTCATCACCGCCCTGCCCGAAGGCTATCAGACCCGCGCCGGCGAGGGCGGCATGCGTCTGTCGGGCGGCCAGCGTCAGCGCATCGCCATCGCCCGAGCCTTCCTGAAGGACGCGCCCATCCTGCTGCTCGACGAGGCCACCTCGGCCCTCGATACCGAGAGCGAAGCCATGGTTCAGGCCGCGCTGGAGCGTTTGATGGCCGGGCGATCAACGTTGATGATCGCCCACAGGTTGTCCACCGTCCGGCATGCGACGCGCATCGTGGTGCTGGAGGCCGGATGCATCGTCGAGAGCGGCAGTCACGCGCAGCTGGTCCGCAAGGGCGGACTCTACAGCCGGCTGGCGAAGCAGCAGTCGCTGGACGGAACGCCCGCCGTCGCCACGGTCGCCTGACGTGCGGCCGCTCCGCAATCCGCTGGTTCAGACCGTCCTGTCGCATGTGCTCGCAGGCTGGATGCAGTTCTGCGTGGCCACCAGCCGCTGGACCTACGAAGGGCGCGAACACGTCGAACAGGTGTGGGACGATGGAGGCGGGGTCATCTGCACCTTCTGGCATTCTCGCATCGCCCTGTGCCCAGCGTGTTGGGATCTGAAACGAGGTCAGCCGACCAAGGCATTGGTTTCGCTCAGCACCGATGGTCAATTCATCGCCCGCGCCCTGGCCCTTATCGGCTTCCCCGCCGTGCGGGGTTCCTCGGCCAACAAGGACAAGGCCGACGCCGCCAAGGGCGGATCGCGGGCGCTCAGGGACGGTCTCAAACAGCTGAAGATCGGCGGTCTGGCCATCACCCCTGACGGCCCGCGTGGGCCGGCGCGCGTCATGGGCGAAGGCCTGCCGCTGATGGCCCGGATGTCCGACGCCCCGGTCCTGATCATCGGCATGAGCTGCAATCCGGCCATCCGCCTCAACAGCTGGGACAGGGCCATCCTGCCCCTGCCCTTCGGCCGCGGTGCGGTGGTGTATGACCTGGTTCGCTATCCCGAGGGCCCGGAACTGGCAGAGGTCGCTGACCTCTGGGCGGACAGGCTCACCGCCGTGGAAGCGCGCGCCGATGCGATCACCGGGCTGGAACGCCTGTGACCCTCCCCCTCCTCGCCTACCGTCTGATCACGCGCGCGATCGAGCCCCTGACTCCGCGTCTGCTGGACGCCCGCGTCAAACAGGGCAAGGAGGATCCAGTCCGCGTCGATGAACGCCTCGGCGTCGCAGGCGTCGCCCGCCCGGACAGCGATCTGATCTGGCTGCACGGCGTCAGCGTCGGCGAGACGACCTCGCTGCTGCCGCTGGTCTCGGCCCTGCGCTCGCGGCGGCCCGATCTCGGGGTCCTGGTCACGTCCGGCACGGTCACTTCGGCGGAGCTGCTCGCCGCCCGCCTGCCGGACGGCGTGATCCACCAGTTCGCGCCGGTGGACGCGCCGGGGGCCGTGCGTGGCTTCCTCGACCACTGGCGGCCGGACCTGGCGATCTTCGCCGAAAGCGAGATCTGGCCGAACCTGGTGCTGGGCGCCAACGAGCGCGGGGCGCGCATGGCCCTGGTCTCGGCGCGCATGACCGAGGAGAGCGCCCGTGGCTGGGCGCGCCTCCCTGCCTCCGCCCGCGCCCTCCTCGCGGCCTTCGACCTGG
>NZ_JANODA010000017.1:0-2272 GCF_031412435.1 Brevundimonas sp. | reverse complement strand
GATGCGCGTGACGATGATTGGCACCGGCTATGTCGGTCTGGTGTCCGGCGCCTGTTTCGCCGACTTCGGCCACACGGTCGTCTGCGTCGACAAGGATCCCTCCAAGATCGAGCGGCTGAACCGGGGCGAAATCCCGATCTTCGAACCGGGCCTGGACCAGCTGGTGGCTGACAACGTCAAGGCCGGCCGTCTGGAGTTCACCCTCGACGGCGCCGAGGCCATCCGTTCGGCTGACGTCATCTTCATCGCGGTGGGCACCCCGACACGTCGCGGCGACGGTCACGCCGACCTGTCCTACGTCTATTCGGCCGCCGAAGAGATCGCCGGACTGGTCCAGGGCTTCACGGTCGTGGTCAACAAGTCCACCGTTCCGGTCGGCACCGGCGACGAGGTCGAGGCCATCATCCGCCGCGTCAATCCGGACGCCGACTTCGCCGTGGTCTCCAATCCCGAGTTCCTGCGCGAAGGCGCCGCGATCGAGGACTTCAAACGCCCGGATCGCGTCGTGGTCGGCACCGACGACGACCGCGCCAAGGCCGTGATGGCCGAGGTCTATCGCCCGCTCAGCCTCAACGACTTCCCCGTCATCTACACGTCGCGCCGGACGTCGGAGCTGATCAAATACGCAGGTAACGCCTTCCTGGCCCTGAAGATCACCTTCATCAACGAGATCGCGGACCTGTGCGAACAGGTCGGCGCCGACGTGCAGCAGGTCGCCAAGGGCATCGGCCTGGACGGCCGGATCGGCTCGAAATTCCTCAACGCCGGCCCCGGCTACGGCGGCTCCTGCTTCCCCAAGGATACCGTCGCACTGGTCCGCACGGCCCAGCAGTACGGCACGCCGGTCCGGCTGGTGGAGACGACCGTCGAGGTCAACGACGCCCGCAAGAAGGCCATGGCCGACCGGGTCCTCGCGGCCTTGGGCGGCTTCGGCGCGGGCAAGACGGTCGGCATCCTGGGCCTGGCCTTCAAGCCCAATACCGACGACATGCGCGATGCGCCGAGCCTGGACATCATCCCCGCCCTGATCGCCGCCGGCGTGAAGGTGCAGGCCTATGATCCCGAGAGCATGCACGAGGCGCAGAAGCTTCTGCCTGATGTCGACTATCGCGAGGACGCCTACAGCGCGATCGAGGACGCCGATGCCGTCGTCATCCTGACCGAGTGGGACCAGTTCCGCGCTCTCGATCTGGACCGCATCAAGCTCCTGGCCCGCGCACCGGTTATCGTCGATCTGAGGAACGTCTATCGCCCGGCGGAAATGCGCGCCCGCGGCTTCGCCTACACCAGCATCGGCCGGGGGTGAGCCCCGTGACCGTCATCGTCACCGGCGCCGCCGGCTTCGTCGGCATGCATGTCGCGGAACGCCTGCTTCAGCGCGGCGAGACGGTGATCGGCGTCGATGACTTCAACGCCTACTACGATGTGGCCCTGAAGGATCTGCGGGCGGCTCGACTGGCCGCGTATCCGGCCTTTCGCATGGTCCGCGCCGACATCGCCGATGCCGAGGCGATGGCCGAACTGGTCCGGTCATCGGGCGCCAGGCGCGTCGTCCACCTCGCCGCCCAGGCCGGGGTCCGCTACTCGATCGAAAACCCCTTCGCCTACCAGCGCTCCAACCTCCAGGGACATCTGTCGATCCTCGAGGCCTGTCGCCACAACGGCGTCGAGCATCTGGTCTACGCCTCTTCCAGCTCGGTCTACGGCGACCGACCGTTGGCCGGGCAGGGTTTCCGCGAGGACGATCCGACGGTTACCCCGGTCTCCCTCTACGCCGCGACCAAACGCTCCTGCGAACTGCTGAGCCAGAGCTACGCCTCGCTCTACGGCTTCCCCCAGTCCGGCCTGCGGTTCTTCACCGTCTATGGGCCGATGGGCCGGCCCGACATGGCCTATTTCAGCTTCACCGAGAAGATCATGCGGGGCGACCCGATCGAGGTCTACGGCGAGGGGAAGATGGCGCGGGACTTCACCTTCGTGGACGATATCGTCGACGGGGTGGTCGGCGTGCTGGACCACCCGCCGGCCCGGGGAGGGCACGAGGTCTACAATATCGGCGACTCCAGTCCGGTCGGCCTGATGGACATGATCTCCACGCTGGAGGCGGCGCTCGGGCGCGAGGCGGTTAAGGTCATGCGGCCGATGCAGGCCGGCGATGTCACCGCCACCTATGCCGATGTCTCCAAGCTCAATGCCCTGACCGGCTATGCGCCCAGGGTCGCCCTGGCCGAGGGGTTGGGCCGGTTCGTCGCCTGGTGGCGGGACTGGCGCA
>NZ_JANODA010000016.1:0-14714 GCF_031412435.1 Brevundimonas sp. | reverse complement strand
CTGGGCCCAGGACGCCTTCCCCATGCTGCGGGACGGACACAGTGTAAGGCCGCCGTGAGAGGGGGCGCACATAAAGGCTCTAAATAACTCCGGGCGTTGAAATCGTTGAGGTCCTGGGGGGATGTGTTGATGGGTCTGGGGTGCTGAACCCTCTCCCGGCGGGAGAGGGAGTTCTAGTGGAAATCCCTGGACCCCGGCAGGATTCGGACATCCCTCGGATGTCGTCCCCGGGCCGGGGCGTGGCCCGATCCCGCCGTCTGGTCCGTGGACAGATGGCCCAGCATCGGGGTCCAGTCGACCATGTCCTCGACCACCAGATGGGTCACCCCTTCGGCCCGCTGGACCTTGCCGGTGACCAGGACCATGCGCGCGCCCATGGCCACGGGGCGCAGCCGCTCGAACACGTCGGGCCAGACCACGAGGTTCGCCACCGCCGTCTCGTCCTCGATGGTCAGGAACACCACCCCCTTGGCCGACCCGGGTCGCTGACGGACCAGAACGACCCCGCCGACCCGGACCCGGCGATTCTCCTTCACCGACCTGTAAGCCTCGGCCGTCACGGCGCCGGCCTTCGTCAGCCGCTCGCGCAGGAAGGCGACGGGATGGCCCTTCAGCGACAGGCGGAGGGTCTGATAGTCGCCGACCACTTCTTCCGCCTCGGTCAGGCGTGGCAGGGCCGCCGGCGGCGCCCCGTCCGCCTCGTCCAGACCCATGGCCGCGAACAGGGGCGCCGAGGACGCTGGCGCCGCCCCCCTGGCGACCCACATCCCCTGACGCCGCGACAGGTCCAGTGACCCATAGGCGTCCGCCTCGGCCAGCCGGTCGAGGGCGGAAGGCGGCAGGTCGGCGCGGACGCGAAGGTCTTCCAGATCGCGGAAGGGGGCCAGGGCGCGCTCCTTCGTGATCGTCTCCGCCCAGACTTCCTTGAACCCGTCGATGGAGCGGAAACCGAGACGCATGGCGCAGGCTTCGCCCTGGTCCCTTGCCTCGAGGGACGCGTCCCAGCCGCTCGCATTGACGTCAGGGTGGCGCACCTCGACCCCGTGTTCGCGGGCGTCCCGAACAAGCTGTGCCGGAGCGTAGAAACCCATGGGCTGGCTGTTCAGCAGACAGGCCGCGAAGACCTCCGGGTAGACGCATTTCACCCAGGCCGAGATGTAGACCAGGAAGGCGAAGGAGCAGGCGTGGCTTTCAGGAAAGCCGTACTCGCCGAAGCCCTTGATCTGATCGAAGCAGCGCCGGGCGAACTCGGGCTCATAGCCGCGCGCGATCATGCGACCGACCATCATCTCTTCGTAGTGACCGATCGTGCCCATGTGGCGGAAGGTGGCCATGGCGCGGCGCAGGCCGTTGGCCTCCCCGCCGCTGAACTCGGCCGCGACCATGGCGATCTTCATCGCCTGCTCCTGAAACAGGGGCACGCCCAGGGTCTTGCGAAGGACGTTCCTCAGTTCGTCCGGATCGCCGCCCGCAGGACCGGGCATCTCGAAATCATAGACCTCGCCTTTGGCCTCGACCGCCCGGCGTTCGGTTCGCCGCTTGAGGTAGGGGTGGACCATACCGCCCTGGATCGGGCCGGGCCGGACGATCGCGACCTGGACCACCAGGTCGTAGAAGACGCGGGGTTGAAGCCTTGGCAGCATCGCCATCTGGGCGCGGCTCTCGACCTGGAAGACGCCGAGGGAATCCGCCTTGCAGAGCATCTCGTAGACATCGGGATCCTCCCTCGGCACCGTGTCGAGGTCCAGGGATCGCCCGTAGCTCTGCTCGATCATGCCGAAGGCGCGCTTCAGCGCCGTCAGCATGCCCAGGGCCAGGACATCGACCTTCATCAGCTTCAGGTGATCGATGTCGTCCTTGTCCCATTCGATGAAGGTGCGGTCCTTCATCGCTGCGTTGCCGATGGGCACGATCTCGCACAGCGGCCCCTGGCTGAGGACAAAGCCGCCGACGTGCTGGCTGAGATGGCGGGGGAACTGGATCAGCTCGGCGGTCAGGTCGAGCGCCAGCTTCATACGGGCGTCGTCGCGGCTGACCCCGGTATGGTCGACGTGCTCGTTCTTCACCTCCGAGCCGTAGGAGCCCCAGACGGTGTCGGCCAGACGGGCCGTGACGTCCTCGGTCAGGCCCAGGGCCTTGCCGACGTCGCGAATGGCCGAGCGCGGCCGATAGTGGATGATGGTCGCCACGATCCCGGCCCGATCGCGACCATAGCGGCCATAGACATACTGCATGACCAGTTCGCGCCGCTCGTGCTCGAAATCGACGTCGATGTCGGGCGGCTCGGACCGTTCTGACGAGATGAACCGCTCGATCAGCATGTCCTGCCGGGTCGGATCGACATTGGTGATCTTCAGGCAGAAACAGATCACGGAATTGGCCGCCGAGCCGCGGCCCTGGCACAGGATGTTCCGGTCCGGATGGCGCGCCCAGGCGACGATGTCGTGCACGGTCAGGAAGTAGGCCGCGTAGTTCCGTTCGCGGACGAGCCGCAGTTCCTTGCGGATGGTTTTGACGACCTGGGTCGGGACCGGCCCCTTTTCCCGGGGCCATTTGTCCCGCGCGCCGCGACACGTCAGGCGGATCAGCCAGCCCTGCGGCGTCCAGCCGCCAGGCACCGGTTCGTCCGGGTACTGATAGCTGAGTTCTCGCAGGGAGAAGGTGCAGGCCCGCACCACCTCCATGGTCCGATCCAGCGCCGCCTCATGACCCTTGAACAGGCGCGCCATTTCCCGGGCGGACTTGAGATAGCGCTCGCCGTTGGCCTGAAGGCGCAGGCCCGCCTTGTCGATGGTCACACCCTCGCGAATGCAGGTCAGGACGTCCTGCAGCGAGCGGCGGTCGGGGTGGTGGTACAGGGCCGCATTGGTGGCGATCATCGGGGCGCCGGTCCGGGCGGCCATGGCCGCGAGGCGGTTCAGACGGGACCGGTCGTCGCCGCGCCACAGGGGCTGGGCGGCCAGGTACAGCATGTCCGGCCAGGCCTTGCGCCAGGCGAGGAGGCGGGCCTCGAAGGCGGCGTCGGGGACCTCGGGCGCGATGGCGAGGGCGATCATGCCGTGGCCGTGGGCCACCGCCTGTTCGAAGGTCAGGCGGGTCTCGCCCTTGGTGATCCGGTCGGGTTGGTCGTCGTCGTCGTCCGGGCGGGTGGGCGCGACCAGACGAAGGTGAGGATGGGGAGAAGGCTCAGGATCAGACGGCGGCGGCGCGTCGTCGAGGATCTCGCTCTTGCCCAGGGTCAGCAGGCGGCACAGGCGGCCGTAGGCGGCGCGGTCGCGGGGGAAGACGATCAGCTCGGTCCCGTCGAGGAAGCCCAGCCGAACCCCGACGACCAGACGAATGTCAAAATCCTCCGCCCCCATCAGGGCCCGGACCATCCCCGCCAGGGTGTTGCGGTCGGCGACACCGACGGCGGCGAGGCCCAGGGCTTTCGCCTGCATCATCATCTCGCCGGGATGGGACGCGCCCTCCAGAAAGCTGAAGTTGGTCGGGGCGCCGAGCTCGGCGTACTCGCCGTTCCAGTCGGGGTGGGGCCAGCCGCTCACGGGAACATCCCGTGCATCCACCAGGACGGGGGGCGCTCGTCCTTCGCACCTGCGTATTCCGCGCCGTAGAGACCTTCGCGGAACAGCCAGTAGCGCAGGCCCTGATCGTCCTCGATCCGGTAGTAATCGCGGGTGCGGGCCAGCCGGTCGTCGGGGCGAGGCCTCCACCATTCCGGCGACAGCCGTTCGGGGCCGTCGGCGCGTGACACCTTCCGCAGCACCCGTCGCCAGATGAACTGGGCCGGAGTTCCGTCGGGCAGGTCGGCGGTGGCCTCCACCGGCTCAGGCGGGTCGAGCAGAAGCAGGGGTCGCGTCCTTTGCAGGTCCGACGGGCCTTCGACCGGGGGCGGCGCCCTGTTCGGACGGGGGGCCAGGGCGGGCCGCCAGCGTTCGGCGCGTTCGGGAATCCAGCTGCCGCCCGGCTCGGCGACCCGGACCGAGGCCTCGCCGAGCCGGGCGGACAGGCGGTCGATCAGGGCGGCCAGACCTTCGGCGTGGCGCGACTGTTGTTCCTCGCCCATGGCGACCTGCCGGGCGACCATGGGCTCGGCGAGGTCGGCGGTCAGCATCAGGGCGTCGATGCCGAAGCCGGGGTCGATCCGTTCGATCCCGGTCTCGCGGAACAGCCTCATCCAGATGGAAACGTCGCGCAGGGGGCGGCCCATGCGGACGGACACCGCGCTGGTCCGGCCGTCGACGCGGAAGGCGGTCAGGGTCAGGGCGCGCGCCCCCTTGCCGTCGCTCTCCATCGTTCGGGCAAGAGTATCGGCGAGGCCGGGCAGGCGCGCCTCGATCCCGGCCGTGTCCGTCAGGGGATCGGCGTAGGCCTCCCAGCCACGATAGCAGGGCGGGGCGCGGGTGGGGATCAGGGCCTCCGCCGTCAGGCCAAGAGCCTGGTCGAGCCGACGAACCAGACCGACCCCGGCGCCGTCGCGGAAGCGGCGGGCGAGGCCGGCGCGCGGCATGGGGTAGAGGTCGCCGATCCGCTTCAGCCCGAACCGCCGGGCCTGTTTCAGGGCGGCGTCGTCAATGCGCAGGGATTCGACCGGCAGGGGGGCCAGGGCCTCACGCACATCGACGTCGGTGGCGATCCCCATGGCGGTCCCGTAGCGCGCCAGGGCCCAGGCGGCGCCGGGCGACGGGGCCATGGCGGCGCGGGCGCGGATGCCGGCCTCGGCCAGCCGCGCCTTGATGCGGGTGATCGCCCTTTCCTCGCCGCCGAACAGATGGGTCGCGCCGGTCAGGTCAATGAACAGCCCCTCCAGCCCGCCCTCGGACGGATCGACCGTGACCGCCGGGGACCACCGCTCGCTCCAGACAGCCAGGGCTTCAAGAGCGCGCAGATCGGCGGCCGGGGCGGCGGGATGACAGGCCAGATGCGGGATCATGGCCAGAGCGTCAGCCTGGGTCTGGCCGCGCGACAGGTTCAGGGCGCGGGCGGCGGGGTTCAGGGCATGGATGACCGCGCCCCGCGCGGTGCGCAGGATCAGGGCCAGGGGACCGGCATCGGCTGCAAAGAGGTCCGGCGGGAGGACTTCAGGCGTATTGGGGCCGGCTGATCGGGCCCAGACCGTCACCGGCCAGTCGATCAGCCAGACGGAGACGATGCGTCTCATCATCCTGCTCCAGCATCCAGACGCCCGGCCGCTCCGTCCGGCTGCGGGTCATTTCGGCACGGATCGTCATCCGACCCGGCGCGCGTTCGTCGAAGGCGGCGTCGCCACTCGCAATAGTTGTGATGCGCCAACGCCGTCGCGCCGCGCTGAGATCCCCGGACCGGGCGCGCAGCAGGAGGCCCGAACAGCCGCCGTCGCGGGCTGCGAATTCCAGCCGCCGGGTCTGGGCCAGTTCGGCCCCGTCCACCGTGCCGATCACCAGTGCCGCGCCGCCGGACCGCAGCGCCTGTTCCATCGCCCACAGCGCCAGGGCCTCGGTCCGCGTCTCGACCAGGACGAAGCCGCCGCTCGCCTGAAAGGCTTGAAGGCCGGGACCGTAGGGGCGACCATTCTCATGAAGCCAGGCCTGGGTCGCACTCATCACCACGCCCCGCCCCGCGTCCAGAGACGCCCGACCGAGGGCGAAGGCGAAGGCCGCCGCCATGTCGCGGACGCTGTCCGCGCACACCTCCTCCAGCCCTTCCGACAAGGGAGAAAGGGGCGGCGGGACGGCTTCGAGGACGGGTGATGGATGGATGGACATGGCGGGGGAAGGCTCCATGTTCATTATTTGTTCCGGAGCCGCGGGAGTCAAACCGGAATCGTTCCGCCTAGAGGAAATTCCATAACTTCTACCTATGCGGGTTTCTTCTGGCCTGCCTCATGCAGGGAGGCGCGGCGGAGGGGCGACGCTGTATCGCTTTGGAACCTGACGGATGAGTTTTTCAGTTCGACCCATCGATGCGAACGACCATGGCGCGATCAACGCCCTGCACCGCTCCGTCGGCTGGCCCACCCGATCGCTGACGGGCTGGGACTGGCTGGCGGGCAATCCGGCGCGACTGGAAACGAAGGCGCCCGCCGGCTGGCTGCTGGAGGCCGAAGATGGCGAGCCTTGCGGCCTCACCGGCAACTTCGTCCAGCGCTTCCATCACGGCGGCGGGATGCTCCATGGCGCGACGGGCTTCTCCATCATCGTCACGCCACGCGCGCGGGGACGCAGCGTCAAACTGCTGACCACCTTCACGAAACAGACGGACCTGTTCGCCCTTTACACCTTCAACGCCAATCCGGCCTCGAGCCCGCTCTACAAACGCCACGGCCTGGTCGCCTGGCCGCCGGAAACCCATGATGTGAAGCTGTCCTGGCGGATCGATCCCTTCGCCTGCGCCGGCGGACGGTTGTGGCGCGAGATCGATCGCCACGCCCCGCGCCTGACGCAGGCGCGAAGCGAGCGGTTGCTGAACCCGCGCCTGCACGACCCCGACAGGCTGGACCTGCCAGAGGAGGTGACCGTGCTGACCGATCTCGCCGACGGGTCTCGATACGCGGACTTCTGGGAGACGTTGAAGGCCGAGGGCCGTCTGATCGCCGACCGCAGTCCGGCCATGCTGCGCTGGCGACTGGCCGATCCCGACCTGACGCTGCGGCCACTTATGCTGGCCTTCAACCGCGGCGCGACGATCGGGGGATATGCGATGGCGATGATGTCCAAGGGCAATCCGATCGAGCCGCCGATGCTGGAAATCGTCGATCTGGTGGCGCTGGAAGACGAACCGCGCGCGATCCCGGCCCTGATACACGCCCTGCTGGCCAACGCCCGTCGGCTCGGCGCAGCGAAGCTCCGTATACAGACGGTCAGCCCGACCCTGCTCCGTCGAATGGGTCCCCTGGCGGATACCGCCCGACGCGAAGGGGGCTGGGGCCACTGTCATGTGAAGTTCGACCCCGAGACGCCGGGCGTCGAGACCTGGTCACCAACGCCGTTCGACGGCGACTACGGGATCTGTCTAAGGCCAGTGCCGGTGGCGGCGGAGCATCGCCGGGCGGCCTGAAGAGGCAGTAGGCAGTAGGTCTATCTGGCGGAATGCTGTTCCAGGCGCACTATCAGCGCTCGAAGCATACGGCCGAGTTCATCAGCTTCGGCGAGGATCGGAGCAGTCACGGCCTCGGCACAGATTTTGACGCGCGCCGCCAGGATCACATGCGTCTCGACTTCTTTGAGCGAGCCCTGCGCGATTCTGGGGAACCGTAGATAGGAGCCTTTGCTGGAGCGCCCATAATCCTCGGCGATGTTTGCGGCGATGGATGTAGCAGCCCGCCTCGCCTGAGATGTCAGCCCGAATTGCTGATCCTTGGGGAAAGCTCGGGTCAGGTCGTATGCCATGACAGCGAGATCTATGGCCCGCTGCCAGACCTTGAGATCCCTATAGCTGTCGACCGTCTCCAAAGCCGACCACCTCGCTACTGCCCACTGCCTAAGCCCCACTGCCTCGCCTAGGGCCGGGCCTTCAGCTCGTCGCGGATTTCGGCCAGCAGGGCCTCGGTCGGGGTCGGGGCGGGCGGAACTTCAGGCGCCGGGGCCGCAGCCTGGTCGCGGCGCAGGCGGTTGATGCCCTTGACCATCAGGAAGACCACGAAGGCCACGATCACGAACTGGATCAGGGTGTTGATGAAGGCGCCGTACTGGATGGCGACCTCCTCGATCGCCTCCGTCGTCGGATCCTCAGGCGACAGGACCCATTTCAGCTCGGAGAAGTCGACCCGACCCAGCACGAGGCCGATCGGCGGCATCACCACCTGTTCGACCAGGCTGGTGACGATCTTGCCGAAGGACGCGCCGATGATGACGCCGACCGCCAGGTCGACGACATTGCCGCGCGCGGCGAACTCCTTGAACTCGCTGAGCAGGCTCACGGCTTCCCCTTCAGTGTCCTGGCGTCAGGCATCCGGACTTGACGGGTTCAGGCGTCGCCGGATGCATTGAGCCGCTCGCGCAGCTCCTTGCCGCTTTTGAAGAACGGCACCGACTTGGCGGGTACGTCCACGGTCTCGCCGGTGCGCGGGTTGCGTCCGGCCCGGGCAGGCCGCGCTCGAACCGAGAACGCCCCGAAACCGCGCAGCTCGACGCGGCCGCCCTCGGCCATCGCCTCGGTCATCCGCCCCAGCACGACATTGACCACGCGCTCGACCTCCGCATGGGTCAGGTGCGTGTTCTCGGCCGCAAGCTTCTCGATGAGCTCAGACTTTATCATAGCCAGGCCCCCGGCCCTTTCCTGCTCGCTCGGAGCAAATACGGGTGCAACTTCAATCGGATTACGAGGGCACCCTAGCCTTCGCCCGGCGAGCGAAAAAGACCTGATCGTCAGTTTCCGTCAGGGAAGAGCGTTAAATGTCCGTAACCGTACACGGATCGACGATCGCCGACCGACGTGCCGTCAGCCGGACACGCCGGTTCCGGCCCGGAACCGGGCAATGAAAAGGGCGGCCGGATCTCTCCGGCCGCCCCTCACATTGTTGTCAGATCGGAAGGAGAACTACTCCTTGCCGGCCTTCTCACGCAGGGCCGCGCCGAGGATGTCGCCCAGCGAGGCGCCCGAGTCCGAGGACCCGAACTGATCGATGGCTTCCTTCTCGTCGGCCATTTCCAGAGCCTTGATCGAGACCGAGACGCGGCGCGTGGCCTTGTCGATGCCGGTGATCTGGGCGTCGACGCGGTCGCCGACGGCGTAACGCTCGGGGCGCTGCTCGTTGCGGTCGCGGCTGATGTCCGACTTGCGCACGAAGGAGGTGACCGGCGCGTCGTCTTCGCCGAACTTCACTTCGATGCCGCCCGACTCGATGGACGTGACGGTCAGGGTGACAGTCTGGCCCTTCTTGTAGGTTTCGCCGTCGCCGACAGGATCGCCGCCCAGCTGCTTGATGCCGAGCGAGACGCGTTCCTTCTCGACGTCGACGTCCAGGACCTTGGCCTTGACCATCTCGCCCTTGCGGTAGCGCTGGATGGCTTCTTCGCCCGAGACCGACCAGTCGAGGTCGGACAGGTGCACCATGCCGTCGATGTCGTTGTCCAGGCCGATGAACAGGCCGAACTCGGTGGCGTTCTTGACCTCGCCCTCGACGGTCGAGCCGATCGGGTTGGCGGCGACGAAGGCGTCCCACGGATTGTCCTGGGCCTGCTTCAGACCCAGCGAGATGCGGCGCTTGGAGGCGTCGACATCCAGAACCACGACGTCGACTTCCTGCGAGGTCGAGACGATCTTGCCGGGGTGGACGTTCTTCTTGGTCCAGGACATTTCCGAGACGTGCACCAAGCCCTCGACACCGGCTTCCAGCTCCACGAAGGCGCCGTAGTCGGTGATGTTGGTGATGCGGCCGGTGAACTTCGCGCCCATCGGGTACTTGGCTTCCACGCCGTCCCAGGGGTCGGACTGCAGCTGCTTCATGCCCAGCGAGATGCGCTGGGTGTCGGGGTTGATCTTGACGATCTGCACCTTGACCGTGTCGCCCACCGCCAGCACCTGGCTCGGGTGGTTGACGCGCTTCCAGCTCATGTCGGTGACGTGCAGCAGGCCGTCGATGCCGCCCAGGTCCACGAAGGCGCCGTAGTCGGTGATGTTCTTGACCACGCCCTCGCGGACTTCGCCTTCCTGCAGCTGGCCGACAAGTTCGGTGCGCTGTTCGGCGCGGGCTTCTTCCAGGATCGCGCGGCGCGACACCACGATGTTGCCCCGGGGGCGGTCCATCTTCAGGATCGCGAACGGCTGTTCCTTGCCCATCAGCGGGCCGACGTCGCGGACCGGACGGATGTCCACTTGCGAACCCGGCAGGAACGCCGAGGCACCGCCCAGGTCGACGGTGAAGCCGCCCTTCACGCGGCCGACGATGGCGCCCATCACCGGCTCGTTCTTTTCGTAGACGACCTCAAGGCGCGTCCACGCTTCTTCGCGGCGGGCCTTCTCGCGGCTGATGACCGCCTCGCCCATGGCGTTCTCGACGCGCTCAAGGAACACCTCGACGCTGTCGCCGACCTTGGGCGGATCCTTGCTCTCGCCTTCGCCGATGCCGAATTCCTTCAGCGAGACACGGCCTTCGGTCTTCAGACCGACGTCGATGATCGCGAAGTCCTTTTCGATGGCCACCACCAGTCCGTGGACCACCTGGCCTTCCATGAAGTCACGTCCGCCAAGGGACTCGTCGAGCAGCGCGGCGAAATCATCGCGCGAGGGAGAGAGGCTCATGTCGTCAGCCATAGGGTCTTTCATCTTCAATGGACGTCGGGCCCGCACCGCACCTGCGGTCGGACGGTTTCCCGGCGTCGGGTTAAGGGTTGCAACCGAAAAGTCCGGAACCGAAGCTCCCGACCGTGAAATTTGCCCGCGGACGTGCGAGGGAAAGGCGCGGTTGGATTGCCCTATCGGGATCTCTCCCAGAGGGCGCGCGCCGCCTCGACGATACGGCGGGCCGCATCGGCGGCCTGCTCTATAGACATTTCAGTGGTGTCGAGCAAGACGGCGTCGGGGGCGGCCTGCATGGGGGCGGTGTCGCGGCCGCCGTCGCGGGCGTCGCGCTTGATGATATCGGCCAGAACATCGTCAAAGGCGACCGTCTCGCCCTGGCCCTTCAACTGCTTCCAGCGGCGCTCAGCGCGGACCTCGGCCGTGGCGGTGACGTAAAGCTTGGCCGGCGCCTCTGGACAGATCACCGTGCCGATGTCGCGCCCATCCAGCACCGCGCCGCCGTCCTGGCTGGCGAACGTGCGCTGGAACGCCAGCAGGGCGGCCCGGACGCCGGCGTGCACCGCCACCCGGCTGGCCAGTTCGCCCGCAGCCCGGGTCCGCAGGCCGGGGTCGTCCAGTTGATCGGGCGAAAGGGCGGAGGCCACGGCGGTTGCGGCGGCGGGATCATCCGGATCTTCGCCCGCGCGCTCGGTCAGGACGCCAACAGCCCGATACAACAGCCCGGTGTCCAGGACAGGCAGGCCAAGCTCACGCCCCAGCCGCGTGGCCACAGTGCCCTTGCCGGACGCAGCCGGGCCATCCACGGCGATGATGAAGGGGCGGGTCATGGCGAGACGCCTAGATGCTCCCCCCCAGGGGGAGCTGTCGCGAAGCGACTGAGGGGGCTACAGCCCAAATGGTCATCCACACTAGGTGAAACCCCCTCCGTCTCGACGCTGCGCGCCGATCCACCTCCCCCTGATCGCGCTTCGCGCTGGTGGAGGATCTGGTGGTGTCCGCTCACGCCTCCCCAATCTCCGCGCCCAGTCCCCGCATCAGGTCCACAAACCCCGGAAAACTGGTGGCGATCATGCCGGGCTCGTCGACCCGCACCGGCTGCTCTGCGGCCAGACCCAGGACAAGGTGGCTCATGGCGATGCGGTGGTCGCCGTGGGTGGTGACGGCCGCGCCGCCGGCCACCGGGTGGTTCGCGCGAGCGGTCCCCACGACGGTCATCATGGCCGCTGTGCGATCGTCCTCGACCGCGACGCCGCAGGCGCGCAGGCCCCTGAGCATTAGCGCGTAGCGGTCGCTCTCCTTGACGAACAATTCGTCCAGCCCACGCATCACTGTGCGACCCTTAGCGAAGGCCGCCGCCACCGCCAGGATCGGATATTCGTCGATCATCGAGGGCGCCCGCTCGGGCGGCACCTCGACGCCCTCCAGTTCGGAATGGCGCGCAGTGATGTCGGCCACCGTCTCGCCGCCCTCGTCGCGCACATTGGTCACCGACAGGTCGGCGCCCATCTCGCCCAGCGTATCCAGCAGCCCGATGCGCAAGGGGTTCAGCAGCATCCCCTGCACCGTCACCTCCGACCCCGGCGTCACCAGGGCGGCGACCAGCAGAAACGCCGCCGAAGACGGATCGCCCGGCACATGGATCTTGGTCCCCGTCAGCCTCTGGCCAGGGCCTAATATGATGCGCCGGCCACCGTCCTCCTCGCGCACCTCAACTTCGGCGCCGAAGGCGCGCAGCATGCGCTCGGTGTGATCGCGGGTGGCTTCCGGCTCGATCACCTCGGCGCCGCCCGCCGCATGCAGGCCGGCCAGCAGCACCGCTGATTTCACCTGGGCCGACGGCTCCGGCAGCCGATAGGCGATGTGGTTCAGGTTCCCGCCCTTCAGCGTCAGCGGCAACGTTCCGCCCGCCCGGCAGAGCCACGTCGCGCCCATCTGGCCCAAGGGCTTCAGCACCCGGTTCATCGGCCGCCCGCGCAGGGACGCGTCGCCGGTGAAGGTGACGGCCATGTCGAACCCCGCCGCCGCCCCCATGATCAGCCTGACCCCGGTGCCGGCGTTGCCGCAGTCGATGACATCAGCCGGTTCGGAAAAGCCGCCCCGGCCTTCGACCCGCCATTTGCCCTCACCCAGACGCTCCACGCCGGCGCCGAACGCGGCCATGGCGGCCGCCGTCCGTTTGATGTCGTCGCCCTCCAGCAGACCCTCGATCTCGGTCACGCCGGTGGCCAGCGCGCCCAGGATGAGCGCGCGGTGGCTGATGGATTTATCCCCCGGCGTCCGGACGGTCCCCTTCAGGGGACCCGCACGCCTGGCGGTCAGGTGGGCCGCCGTCATCTGCGAAAAACGCCTCCGGGAAAGGGGAAAAGCCGAGCCGGGATGCTTTGACAGCCGCCTTCGCGCGTGGCAAGGGACGCCGCCTTTCCGGGCAAACCACACACATTTTTAGAGGGTCGCCGCCTTTGGCAAATCCCGAACTGGGCACCAAGCAAATCTGCCCGAACTGTCAGGCCAAGTTCTACGACCTGAGCAAACGCCCCGCGCACTGTCCCAAATGCGCCCATGATTTCGATCCCGACGAGGCCGTCCGCAACCGCCGCGTCCGCGCCCGCACCATCGTGCCCGAAGCCGAGGAGGCCGAGGATCAGGTCGTCGAGAAGGAAACCGACGACGACGAGGAAGAGGAAGAAGGCGCCGTCACGCCCGAGCTGGATGAGGTCGTCAACGACCCGACCCTGGCCGGCGACACCGACGACGATGACGACGCCGCCGAACCCGCCGCCGTCTCCGAAGACCTGGGCGAGTTCACCGACGAGGAGGAAGTCGAGGACGACGCCGACGTGCCGTTCCTCGAGGACGAGGACGAAGACGACTTCGACGAATCCGAGATCGAGGGCCTTCCCGACGGCGACGACGACCGCTGATCACAAGGGGGCGTCCGGGACTGCGACAAAAAAAGCCTGACATACGGGCTTGATCGCAGGGGACGCTTTGAATAGGTTCCGCGCCTTCCTGAGAGGCCAGCCCTTTTCAGGAAGGCCCGAACTCTCGGGGCTTTAGCTCAGCTGGTAGAGCGATTGCATGGCATGCAATAGGTCAGCGGTTCGACTCCGCTAAGCTCCACCATGGAGGCCCGCCGGGAAACCAGCGGGCCTTCGCCTTTTTGGGGCTGTGCGCGCGTGGTAGGTTGGGCGGGATGAAGCTTGAACTATCCATCTTCGATATGCCGGACGCGGCGCACGACGCACGCCGCCTGGCAGAGGGTCTGGCTGACGTGGCGGCGGGTCGGGTGATCAGCCATGAGGCGATGAAAGCCTGGCTGTTATCCTGGGGCACGCCTGACGAGTTGCCGCCGCCGCAAGTGGGCGACTGACGGCTTGCCAAGGGTTATCTGGACGCTTGGTGCGCGACAGCATGTCGAACACATCCGCAAATACATCAGCCAGCTTTCGCCCTTGGCGGCCCGTCGCTTCGCCCTACTGCTTGTGACAACCGGTGAGAGCCTGAGTGCATATCCGATGCGCGGGCGACCCGTCAGCAGCGGGATCAGGGACCTTGCGATCGTGGCCCCTTATCTCATTCAGTACCGCCTGCAGAACGGTGTGGTCGAAATTCTGACGATCCGGCATGGCGCGCGCGAGGCGTAGAGGCGGTAGTAATGACGGTTAGAATCTGTACGTGTACCGCATAATTACAGCAGCATCCCACAGCGCGGCTAGTCAGCCGTCATGCGTTCAAATATGTTTTGAACCGGTCTGTAGATGGATACGCGGCCCATCTTAGTTTTTCTAAGATAACCTCTTTCTGTCAAATTTTCTAAATCACTCCGAGCCGTCAAATAACTAACGCTATGTCTGTCCTCGTGCTCACTAATTGTAATACGGCTTGCACGTTGTCTTACAAACTCATTCAATAGGTAAGCCTGCCTTGCGTTTAAGGCATCTGCTCCCTTCCGATCAAGAAGTTTTTCATTAAAAGTCTCTACCTCTGCCTTTCTTCTTTCGACATAAGCATGAAGTCGGTCAACCGCTTTTTTTAATGTTTGAAGTTGATTGCAGAGGAAATATGTAACATCACTGTTGTCAGTTTCTACAAACAAAAATGACCTGCCATATTCTATTTTTGCTTCCGCTATGACACTAGATATAGATACATATTCGATAAGCCAGTATCCTGCTTTGCAGGCATACCAATAAAATAAAGCGCGGGAAACACGGCCATTTCCATCCACAAATGGATGTTCGTAAGCTAGCATAAAGTGCAGAATGATCGCTTTATTTAGCGGGTGTATCCAGTTCTGCCCGTCAATATTTTGATTAGCGAAATCAAACATAGAAGATAATCTTTGTTCAAGTTCCTTGTAGGGTGGCGGCTGGTGTAATATCTCATTTGTGGAACTATCTACAACCTGTACGTCGTCTGCGCTTCGTATTCTTCCCGCATCATTTTTGTTATCCATCGTTCCATCAGTAACGATTAGATGTAATTCAAGCAGC